>JAEUWD010000040.1 GCA_016786485.1 Bacteriovoracaceae bacterium
AACGAAGTGGCTGCTCATTCGTTATGTGGTATTTCAGATTCAAATGATCCGCTAAAGCATACTGTGACTATTAAGCAATTTCCTTTCAATTATTTATTACACAACAGTAACTACATGGTTGAACATTATCTGTACCCACAATTAAGTTTTTCAAAGTTACCTAAGATTCAAAAGGGATTGAAAAAACATTTCAAGAGTGAGTATAAACAAATTAGTAAATTTCGCGCGATGATGTATTTGTATTCTCTGCCAAAAGTTTATAAGAGCAATACCGAAGTTATACATCCAGTAACTGAAAAAACATATACGCTTCCCCTGAAATAAATATGAATTTTCGCAAAGATTATTGGCGCGAAAATTATTCTGATATCCAAACCATGGATGGAATTTATAACGCTAAAGAACACGCTGAATATGTGCATTCGTTGCTAGCGCTACATGAATTTTCCATTAAAAGTATGGTGGATATTGGTTTTGGATACGGCTATTTACTCAATGAATTTATAAAAAAATTTAAATTGCAGAAAGTTTTAGGCATTGAGCCCTCGGAACATGCTTATAAGTATGCCACGCAAAAAGTGCTGAAAAAACTTCCTAAAAAGGTTAAGCTCGAAAATCTTTCCATCGCTGAATGGTGTGTCACCAATGACGATATCGTTTATGATTTCGGGATTTGTAATTCTGTTTTTCAATACTTAAAAGATGAGGAAGTGGCCAAAGTGGTTCCGTATTTGGCCCAGAAAATTAAACATCTTTATTTCACCGTACCGACCGATCGAGAATACGAGCGCATTTTAAAAAACTTTGATTTTCATGACCGGTTTGCAATCCAGCGCCCCAAAGAGTTTTATTGGGAAATTCTCGCGCCTCACTTCACGGTAGTTTCGAATCGTTTCCTCGAAAGCAAAGTTCATTTCACCGAAGAAGATTCACCCTTTTCTGAGTTCTTTTATCGGTTTTAAAAAAGACCGAGACATCTAAAAAAAAACAAGTAAGATAGAATCAAATTGGAGCTTATATGACACTCTTACTCAAGCAAATATTTGCTTTCTTTAAATTGTTAAATTCAGACACGGGTGAGCAGCAATTGGCGGCAGGCATTGCGTGCGGTTTAATTCTTGGCTTTGCGCCGGCTTTATCTTTGCAAACCTTAGTCGTTTTCGTATTGCTTTTTTTCTTTAGAATTCAAATGGGGGCAGCTTTCCTGGCCGCTTTCTTTTTCAAACTAGTCGCTTACATTTTTGATCCGTTGTTTCACCAGATAGGAGTAGTGATTTTGGAAGTTGAATTCTTACGTCCGCTTTATACGATACTTTACACGATGCCGATTATCCCGTTTACTAAATTTTATAATACAGTCGTCATGGGTGCAGGCGTTGTGGGCTTCTTACTTGCTCCCGTCGTTTATTTTTTTGCAAAAAAATCAATTGTAAAATATCGCTTAACGGTAGTTGCAAGATTTAAAGCAACCAAGGTTTGGAAATTTGTTCAAGCCACAAGTTTTTATAAATGGTACGCCAAGTACGATCAACTCTATGGTGAAGTATGAATCAACAATTAAAAAAACAATCTATTGTTAGAAAAGGTGCGGTTATCCCATTTACGATAATCGTGGCCTTAACGGTTATCTTTAACATTTTATTCCTTGATTACTTTATTCGTAAATCGGCTGAGTTTATAGGAACTAAAATTAATGGCGCTGAGGTTAACGTTGCAGCGGTTAATACCAGTTTCATGAATTTATCGTTTGAGATTGTAGGAATCGAGATGACCGATCCTGAGTTGCCTCATCAAAATCGTCTTCAGGTCGGAAGAATTCTTTATAAGATGTCGTGGGACGCTTTATTACGTGGAAAAATCTATATCGAAGATGGAATGATAAACGATATTAATATTCGTACCAAGCGTAAGTATCCTGGTTACGTGGTACCAGAAGATGTTTCAACAGAACCTTCAGCGGCTCAAACTTCTTTAGCGGCAGCGAAAGAAGAATTTAAAGGAAATATTTTTGGAGATATCTCTTCAGTTTTAACTGGAGTAGATGCAAAATCTCAAACGGCGCAAATTGGTAACGAGCTAAAAAGTAAAAAACGTTATGAGGAATTAAATAAAGAAGTGGCCGGCAAAGAAGAACAGTGGAAGGCCATCATGAAAGACCTGCCGAAAGATGATGAAATCTCTTCTATCAAAAAACGCATTAAGGCCATCGATTTTGGTAACTTAAAAGATTTTAAAAAAGCTAAAGACACTTTAAAAGAAATCGACAGCGTAAAAGATGATATCAAAAAAGTCAGTAAGTCTTACGAGTCAGCTTCAAAACAACTTAAGACAGATGTGAACTATATCGAAACATCAATTAAGGATGTGGAAAAATTAGTTAAAGAAGATGTCCAAGATTTGAAAAAGCGTTTGAATATTCCATCGCTTGATCCACAAAGTATGGCAAAAATTCTTTTTGGTGCTGAGTTTGCGAATAAAATTAAAGAAGTTGAACATTACGCTTCTATCGCAAAAGAATATATGCCACCTAAAAAAGATAAGACCAAAACGAAAGACACCATTTCGACACCACCTCCGCGTGGTAAAGGTGTGAATTATCAATTTGGTACTCCAACTTCATATCCATTATTTTGGGCCAAACATTTGCAAATTGATTCCAGCAATGCTCAAGGAAATTTAAAAGGTCAGATTTTGGACTTAACCAGCGACCAAGCCACCATCAATAAAGCGACAAAGATTAATATTGAAGGAAATCTTCCTCCTGAAAATATTAACGGCATGATGGCCAACATTGTTTTTGACCATCGAAATGGTGCTAAAGATTCAGTTTTCGTAAGAATTGCTTCGATGGGTATCACAGATAAAAATCTATCGAATTCTGAAGATGTGAAATTTGCAGTAAAGAACGCGATAGCTTTCTTAGAATTTAAAGCGAATCTCATTGATGGTCGAGTAGGCATAACACTTCAGAATATTTTAAAAGAAGTGAATTACAGTATTGAGGCGAAATCAAAAACGATTCAAGAAATCTTAGAAAGTGTGGCCGCAAGTACCCAAACCATTTCAGTTAATGCTGAAGCAAAAGGTTCATGGTCTGATCTCGACTGGTCACTTCGTACCAATTTGGCCGAGTCGCTTAAAAATGGCGTAGGTGCCCATGCTGATAAGAAAATTAAAGAACTTCAAGATAAGTTAGAAAACGAAGTGAAATCAAAAATTGAAGGTGAGAAAAGCAAGTTACTATCTAAAGTTGATTCACTGAAAGGTGATTATCTTGGGAAGTTAGATCTTGATAAAAATAAATCAAACGATCTTCTAAAAGAATTGGCCGATGGACAATCTAATTCATCTAAGAGCGCTGCTAAAAAAGCAGGCGCTAAGCAGCTCGATAAATTAAAGAAAAAACTTAAACTTTAAAACTTATGAGTAAAATTCGTGTGCTTTTCGTTTGTCTCGGGAATATTTGCCGTTCTCCAGCCGCAGAGGGAATTTTTTTAAAAAAAATTGATGCGAAAAACTTTAATCGCAATTTCCAAGTGGATTCTGCTGGAACCGGTAATTGGCACGTGGGTCAATTGCCTGATGCGAGAATGCGTCAAGTTTCCTTAACTCGCGGCTATGAACTTACCAGTCGCGCTAGGCAATTTACCGCTGAGGATTTTGAAAATTTTGATTTGATTGTTGCTATGGATAATTCCAATTATGCTAATATCTGTAAACTATCAAATAACCCCGAACATTTAAAAAAAGTCACCATGATGACTAGTTATTGCCTTAAGCATAAATTAACTGAAGTGCCCGATCCTTATTTTGGCGGAGAGCAAGGTTTTCATCATGTTATTGATATTTTAGAAGACGCCACAGAATCTCTCTTATCAAGCCTGATTATAAAGCATAAACTAGAAGGGTGAAGGCCTATTATCTTATTTTAATCTCACTTTTATCTTTCAATACTCTAGCTGCGCCTAAGAAATCGAGGAAAACCACGAAGGCCTCAAAAGCAGAAAAAAAACAAGTGATGTTGCCGGTAGTTAAAGAACCGACCGGAACCGCGATAGATAGATATCAACTTTATGCTAGTAGTAAAATTTTAAACTTAAGTAGCAGTGTGGATTACTTCTTTGGTGGAATTCGGGTCGACGATGAATCGAATGGTACGTACGCCCGTTTAACTTTTGATAATCTTATCAAGGAGCGTGATGGTTATACTTTAACGCCAACGGTGCGTATTCGAATGGATTTACCGGGAACGCGACAAAAGATGAAACTCGTTCTTGATGATGATGATGATTCAGCTAATCGTAATACTCAAACCTCCGGTATCACAACCCGCGATCGTTCACGCGGCTTTAATGCTTCATTACGTTTTGTTATCGATCAAAAATCAAAATGGAACCTTTCTACCGATCTTGGGGTGAGAATGAGAAGTAGTCCATGGTTAAACCCTTTCGTTCGTCTGAGGGGCAGAAGATCATTTTTATTAACTGAAAATTTAGAAATGCGTTTTATTCAAGAGTTGTATGAGTTCCTGGAAACGGGAGCTGAAACTCGCAGTACACTCGATTTCGACTATCCTCTTGGTAGTAATATGTTGTTTCGTTTTGGCAATAATGCCATTTGGACTGATGAGTTGGATTACTTCACCTACAGCAACGGCCCATCGTTATATAAGAAATTATCTCATAAACGAGCGTTAGGTATTCATGCGCGGGCATCGGGTGATAATAGTAATGGTTCCACATATACTAACTATGAACTTTTCGTTTCATATAGACAGTTAATTTATAAGGATTGGATCTTTGCGGAACTAACTCCAGGATTAAGTTATCCTAAAGCACTCGATTTTCAACAAGTCGCTTTTATCAAGATTTCGATTCAGTCACTTTTTGGAAATTTCTAAAGATATTGTTTCATCTCTGCGACACAGCTAATCGTTTTTTTCTCTGTTCCGCATTTTGGATTCACCAATGTATCCGCATTCTTGTAAATACGTGGTGTTTGATAAAGCATTTTAACCGCTTTCCATTTTGGCATAATCATATATTTTTCAGGAAAGAGTTCTCGGAGTTTTTTATCCACGATTTTGGCATTATTCATTGGTAATGCAGGGAAAAGATGGTGAACAGCATGGTAACCAAAATTTAAATGTAGCACTTCTAAAATCGGGTGGTTGGTAACAGAAACCGTATTTACCAGAGGATCATTAGTTTTAGTATAAGGACAAAGATTGTGATTGGTTGAAATATAACTCATAGGGATAGAGTTCTGAACCGCAAACGGAATAAGCACTAAAAAAATCCAATCTTGTGAGCCAACAAAATAAATATAGGTTGAAAGCATCGCTAACTGGAGTGTGAATTCCGTAAGCATACGTGGCTTGTTCATGCTGTCGTAATATTTATTTTGAAAACAGAAAAAAAGTTGATTGGTAATGGCCTGAAATGGAAACCAAAAGAAAAAATAGAAAAAACTTCTTTTATGCCCAGAACCTGGAGTCCATGGGAAAATGGCTTTCATAAATTTACTTTTCTTCCAAATCATTTTGGTAGGAAAAGCATCTGGGTCTTTATAAACCAACTGAGTGTGACCATGGTGTAGTTTATTGTGATTATAGCGCCAATAAGTCGGAGTCGTTAAATAAGGTCCTAAGCCAAAAAAGACAATGAGGTCCTGTAGATTTTTGCTCTTAATAATAGAGCCATGAGATGCTTCATGGGCCAAAAAAGCAAAGTTCGTCGTGAGCGTGCCTAGGAGTAAAGATAAACCAAATTTGAAAATGATTGGTAGATCAAAATTGATAATCAAGAAAACAGTAAAACTATAGATAAAAATATTGCAAGGAATCCAAAATAAGCGCCAAGGGTTTCTTTGAAAAATTTCTTTTGGTAATGATCCCATGAGAATTTTTTTATAATCTGGAATGCTCATTAATTCTGGAGATTTCTCATCCATGAAATGTGCAGTTTGCGGCTCAGCTGTTTTTAGCGATAGTTGTTCCAGGATCGGGGATTCGAAAGATGTTTCCAAAGCATTTCCTTGTCGATTTTAAATAGTTCTTAATTATGCCTGAGGGATGATTCTGCGTAAATAAATAGTTAAACAAAAGTTAATTTTACCCGGGTGTCTGAGTCTGATTCTGGACATTCCACAAAGTTATGCCAAAATGTCAGAATGCTGATTTTGTGGCTTCTCATCTTGAACATTCACCCTAGTTATTCACTGACTTTGGACGAAGCGTTGAAATTGTCTCTTAAGAATGAAGATAATCAAATCGCCAATGCCAATGTTGAACAAGCTGATCACAACAAGAGCTTAGCATTGTCAGCAGCATTACCTCGAATAACAGTCTCAGGGCTCCATCTTCAGCAGCAGGATGCTGCCATTTTTCAATCAGGCTTCGGACAAAGATATCAAAGAACCTTGTCGATTGGTCTGGTTCAACCACTGTTCAGTGGTTTGAAAGAATTTAAGACCATGGATTATCAAAATTTAAGTATTGAAAATAGTAAACTTCAGGCCAAGCTAAAAAAATGGGAAACCTATTTAACAGTGGTTCAGCTTTTTTTCTCCGTTCTTTATCTTGAAGATGAAAAACTTAACGCTGAAAAATTGCGTGATCTTTATGAAGATCGCGTGAGTTTTCTTCGTGGTCGAGTAAATATTGGTCGTTCTCGTAATAGCGAACTCTACGGTGCCGAAGCGGAATTCAATAAAGCCAAAATTGAACTGCAAGCTTTAGAGGTTGAGATTCATCGACAAAAGCGTGAGCTCGCACGCATTATCAGTTCCGAAGAAAATCTCACTTTTAATTATGCCGAGATTAAACTCGAAGATATTGCAGATTACTTATTTAAGTTAGAAGAGCATCCAGAGATTTTAAGTCGCGAAAAACAACTTCAGATGGCAGATAAAAACGTATCGATTGTGAAGTCTGATTATTGGCCAACCTTTAATCTTGAAACAAACTATTATATTCGTCGTGGTGGTTCGCTTCGTGACGTTGAATGGGACGTGGGTATTCGTTTAACCTATCCCATTTTTGAAAGTGGAAAAACTAATCAGGAGCTCAACATAGCTCTTGAAGAAAAAAATAAGGCGACGCTTGAATACCAAAAGTTGAAAAAAATTTTAACGAATAATTTTACGTTGCTATATGAACAGATTAAGTATGGTGTGAATCAATTAGAATTACTTGAAACAACTGTAAAATTGAGTAAAAAGAAATTAACGGAGTTGCAGAATGAGTACAAACTTTCGTTAGTGACAAATTTAGAGGTCTTGCAAGCTTTGAATGAATATATTCTGGCCAAGAAAAATTTAAATAAAACAAAACATGAGAACTACACTAACTTTCATTCACTTCTCATTTTAATCGGAGAACAAGAATGAATTTAACCGAATTATCCATTCGAAAGCCCGTTTTCGCATGGATGTTAATGTTAAGTTTTATTATCTTTGGAACGATTTGTTTTTTTGACATGGGCATTAGTGATAAGCCTGATATCGATTTCCCAGTGGTTAATATTAATGTTGTTTGGGAAGGTGCTGCTCCAGAAGTTATGGAGCTGGATATTGTCGATCCACTTGAGAGTTCGCTCTTGGGTGTCGAAGGAATCAAATTAATTACTTCAGATTCAAAGCGTGGCCAGGCCAATATTACTTTAGAATTTGGCCTTGATAAGAATGTCGATATCGCTGTTCAGGAAGTTCAAGCCATTTTGGGGCAGGCCCAAAGAAATTTACCATCCGGAATTGAAACTCCGACTGTTCGAAAAACTAATCCTGAAGATCGTCCAATTATTTGGTTAGCGGTAAAAAGTCAAAAAATGGATCGGCGTGAACTGATGACGTTCGTTCGTGATAATATTAAAGATCGTTTTCAAACGATTAAAGGTGTTTCTGAAATTAACTTAGGTGGATACATTGAGCCGAACTTAAGAGTTTGGTTATCAGAAGATAAATTACGCAAGTACGATCTGACCGCGATGGATATTTTAAGTACCGTTTCGAGTGAGCACTCAGAGTTGCCATCGGGAATTTTTGAAAACTCGACAACGCTTTATAATATTCGAACACTCGGTGAAGCGTATACCTTAAAAGAATTTGAGAAGCTTTCGATTAATCGTCGTGGTGGCTCACCAAACTTTCATCCAATTCCTCTTAGTGCTGTAGCAAACATCGAAGATGGTCTCGAAGATGTAAGGCGTTTGAGCCGTGTTAACGGTGAGCCATCGATTGGTTTAGGGATCAAAAAACAACGTGGTGTTAATACAGTTGAGGTTGCAAATTTGGTTCGTGAACGTATGGCCGAAATTGCAAAAGATCTGCCTAAAGGAACTGAGATTGGTATTAACTATGACGGTTCAGTTTTTATTGAAGATGCGGTCGGTGAGCTCGAGCATACTTTATGGTTAGCGGGTTTAATGACTTCTATCGTAATTTGGTTTTTCCTCGGTTCACTTTCATCAACATTTAACGTTGCTCTCTCGATTCCAACCGCCATCATGGGAACTTTCGTTATCTTAAAATTTATGGGTTACACCCTAAATACTTTCACGATGCTCGGGTTAACGATGGCCGTCGGTATTATCGTTGATGATAATATTATGATTTTAGAAAATATTTATAGGAAGTATGGGATTCTAAAAGATAAGGTTCGAGCATCGCTGGAGGGTACCGAGGAAATTAAGTCTGCTGCACTGGCGGCATCAACTGCGATTATTGCTATTTTCCTTCCGATCGCTTTTATGGATGGAATCATTGGTAAATATTTTGCCCAATTTGCAATTACCATTTCCGTTGCCATCGTCTTTTCATATATCGATGCTATTACCTTAACACCAATGAGAACTTCGATTTTTATCGACGAACATAGTGCTAATAATCCACGCTGGATTGATCGGAAAATGCTGGAATGGGAAGTAAGCTATACAAAAATTTTGAAATGGTGCCTGAATAAAAGTTGGACGATTATTTTGGGTTCGTTTGCCACACTGCTGATTACCGGGATTATTTATACTTTTGTAAAAAAAGAATTTGTTCCCCCGCAAGATCAATCACGCCTTATGATTATTTTTAAAACACCACCGTCTTCATCATTAGAATTTACTGATACGAAGATGAAGGAAATTGAAAAGATTTTGATAGCTCAGAAAGAAATTAAACGTTATTTCGCAACCGTTGGTGGATTTAGTGGCGCAGAGGCCAACTCTGGTATGTCATTCGTAACACTTCATAATTTTGATGATAGGCCGATTAATCCTGAAAAGAAAAAGCGTTTAACTCAACAAGAATTTGCTGATTACTTGAAACCAAAGTTAGCTGAGGTTAAAGGTATTTTTAGTATTATCCAAGACCCGTCGCTGGGTGGATTTTCGGGCGGTCGAAGTTATCCTGTTGAATTCGCCATGGTGGGAACGAATTGGGATAAAATTATCGAGCAGAGTGAATTATTAAAAACTGAAATGCTAAAAAGCGGTTTGATGGTTGAAGTCGACTCAGATTACAAAGGTAAAGTGCCTGAGATTCGTATTATTCCAGATCGCGATAAAGCTATTGCTCGTGGTGTGAGTATTGAAGAAATAGGGAAAACCATTCAATCCATGATTAGTGGCGTGGTGGCCGGTAAGTTTGCTAAGGGAGGAAGACGCTACGACATTCGTTTGAAAATTCAAGACCGTGAATTGAAATCAATAGAAGACTTAGAAAAAATTCGTATTAGAAATAATCGAGGTGAATTAATATCACTCTCTGAGGTAACAACAATTAAAACGGATGAAGGTTTATTGGCCATCACTCGTAATGAGCGCCGTCGTGCTATTTCGATTTACTCCAATGTGCCTGGAACTTCAACTCAAGCTGAAGCGCTAGACTTCGTAAACAAAGAAATTAAACCGAAACTAGATCCTTCAGTTTCGTTGGTCGAGTCAGGAACATCAAAAGAATTTAATAAAACTTTCCAAAGTTTTATTTTCGTTTTCATCTTAGGAATCTTGATTGCCTATATGTTGCTAGCATCCCAATTTAATAGTTTTATTCACCCGGTAACGATTCTTGCGGCCCTTCCTTTCAGTGTGACCGGCGCATTGATTACGCTTTGGTTAACTGGGCATTCTCTCAATATTTACAGTCTTATCGGTCTGATTCTTTTAATGGGAATTGTTAAGAAAAATTCGATCATTCTGGTGGATTACACCAATCAGATTCGCGCTCATGAAGGTTTAGCAGTGCCTGAGGCATTACTTAAAGCATGTCCGATACGTTTGAGACCGATTGTCATGACTTCAATTTCAACACTGGCGGGAACTTTACCGGCGGCCTTAGCTTTAGGTCCTGGTGCTGAAACGAGAGTTCCAATGGCGCTAGCGATTATCGGTGGGGTTTTACTTTCAACCATTTTAACTTTGATTGTTATTCCATGTATTTATTTATTGCTTTCGCCGCTTGAGAAAAATGCGCCGATTAGTACTGAAGGACCTGTTTCGTAAGATTGTAAATGCTTTGGGCCCATTTACCAGCTTCAAGTTTTCCAGCAGCACCCCAATAATGAATCCCATCTAATTTACCAGTGTTAGGATACTCACTATAAAGTCTGCTATCAATTAAAAGGGTATTGGGTGCAAGTGATTGGTTCAGTAGTTGATAAATTTTTTCGATATTCTTTTTATTTTTTTCGTTCGCGTTGGGTGGCCCAACCCAAATGATTTTAGCTTCAGCTTTTACAGTCCTTTCGAGTTTTTGTAGATCGGCTTTGGCCCACATCTGATCGTAATTTAAATAATTCATACCCAGT
Source organism: Bacteriovoracaceae bacterium (assembly GCA_016786485.1). Taxonomy (GTDB): domain Bacteria; phylum Bdellovibrionota; class Bacteriovoracia; order Bacteriovoracales; family Bacteriovoracaceae; genus JAEUWD01. Next base: position 10,793 of record JAEUWD010000040.1, read on the forward strand.
GCCACGATAATCAGATCGGGTTTTATGTGATTTATAAGTTCACTCAGGAGTGGAGTATAGGCATTATCACCTTGTTCGATTTTTCCGAAGAGTGGTGAAAAATAGTATCCCCATTTAGAATATGTGCCTTGAAAATAATAACGTCCAATCGCTCCACCGACACCATAAGTAGCGATTTGATATTGCTCATCAGCTTTAAAGAGTGAGTCCAACGCTTGTCCAAAATATCCTGCAGTATGTGAATCGCCGATAATTAAAATTGTCGATTTCGAATAGATATTCAAACTTGTGATGAGTGAAATTAGTGCAAATAGTTTTTTCATACTGGTTCAAAAATCGTATAATGAATTCTTATGAGCTGGCCAGTGAGTATTATTCCCATCTTGTCTGATAATTTTGTCTACATTATCCATCACGGAAAAAAGGCGATTGTGATTGATCCGGGCCAGGGGCAGCCGGTGATTGATTTTCTCGAGAAGAATAAGTTAACTTGTTCACATATTCTCATTACCCATCATCACAGTGATCATGTAGGTGGCGTGGAAACATTAAAAGAAAAATATCATCCCATCGTTTATGCTCCGGCCCAAGAGAAAAATAAATTTTCCTTTAAGGCCAATCATTATCTAACGCCAGAACATGAATTTGAGATCGATAAAATAAAATTTAAAGTCATCGATGTTTCTGGTCATACGCTTGGGCATATTGCCTATTGGTCAGTAGCAAACGAATGGTTGTTTTCGGGTGATGCGATTTTCTCTTTAGGTTGTGGGCGAATTTTTGAAGGCACGCATGCTCAGACTTTCAGTAGTTTACAAAGGGTTAAGGGCCTTCCCATTGCGACCAAACTCTACTGTGCTCACGACTATTTTGCTAAAAATAGGGCCTTTTGCGAAAGCTTGAAACTTAATGTGGATGGGTATTCCAGCGTTTTTCCATTATCACTTGAACAAGAATTAAAATATAATCCTTTTTTAAAAAGCTCTCACTTATCAGACTTTACACTCCTAAGACAAAAGCGTGACGTCTTTTAGCAATTTTGTTAGACCTAGCGCTCATGACGCCTAAGTATCCACAACTTTATGAAATTGTTTTAGCGAAAGCTCAGCTATCTCTTGCAGAATGGCTATTGTTGGAAAATACGCTTGAGCCTATGGCCTTTAAAAAAGGCGAGTTTTTGGCGAAGCCAGAGGAAACTCCAGATGCGATTTACGTGGTGATTGAAGGTATCGTGAGAAATTATTTCACCAGCAATAATGGTCGTGAATATACTAAAATCTTTCGCGGTACAGGTCGTCTGGTTGGCCCTTATAGTGAACTCTTGGCCCAGACCAAAACCAAGTACTATATTCAAGCCACTCTCGACGCAAAAGTTTTAAAATTCTCCTATAGTCACTTTAAAACGCTCATGCAAAGTTCTCATGCCTGGGAACGTGTTGGGCGAGTGATTGCAGAAGAAAACTTTTTAGAAAAAGAAAAAAGAGAATACATGCTGATGCATATGGATATCGAAGAGAAGTATAATGAGTTTTTAAAGGACTTTGCTCCTTTCCAAGATGAAATTCCACAGTACCAAGTCGCGAGTTATTTAGGGGTTAGTCCAGAAGCCTTAAATCGTTTCCTGAAAAAGAATAATAAGTAGCCTAACAGCTTGGATTTATGCCCTTTTGTGTAATTTTTCCAGCTTTTAACCTGCTGATTGATGCGTTGCGTTACTGGTGTTATAGTCCGGCCATGAAGTTTTTATGTCTATGGTTTTTAGGTTGGCTTTTAACGTTCGGGGCTTGGGCCCAGACGAAGAATTACTTTGAATCCTTAAAGCTACCTAATGGTGCTTCTCAAGTCGAAATCCAGGCCAAATTTAAAGCTTTAATGGCGGCTGCTGCTTCAGATGCTGAACGAGATGAATATTATGATGCCATTAATTTCTTGAGTGTCGAATCCCAGCGCCTAAAGCTTACGCAGGAACTGAAGGCGCATCAACAAGCTGACCAAATACTTGAAGGGGCCATGCCGACTGCCTCTGAGTTGCATTTTATGGAATTGTCAGCAACTGGTGGACTAAATATTACAACACCAGAGCAAGGGCTTGAAGTCGCAGAACGAATGTGGTGTGGGCCTCAGGGTAATGGAAAATTACTTAATGAAGTGAATTTCATTGCGACTTTTTTTCTCCTCTCTGAAGAAAAGCGTATTGGATTTTATAAGCGCTATTTTTTCCAAAAGCACATTGAAGTTGGTTTTGAATCAATGCTCCTGATTGCTTCCAAGGTATATGATTCAAAACAAATTTATTTTGAAAAATTTAAAAAAGAATTCACCGTTTTGTTTGGCCAGCTTTTAACTTTTTATTATGAAGACCCAGAGAAAGCCTTGGGCGAAATGATAAGTGCCATGTACCAGACTCACGTTTTGAATAGCTTTCATTTCACCGATCGTTTTGATGCAAGTTACCCGTTTCAAGATTATGTTTACAACCAATCTTCTGAACAGAGTTATCAAAAACTAAAGGATTCAATTAGAGGTGATATTTTTGCCCTGACGGATGATTTTAATCAGTATCAATTAGGTCGCTTGCTTACTGATATTGCAGTCGAATTGTCGTCGATAGAAACATTAAAAGCTTTAATAAAAAATGAAGAGAATAATCGTATTCGCCTGCTACATTTACAGTGGGGTGATCAGTACCCAGAGGCGGTTCCGGAACTTAAGCGCATGTTGCGATATACTCAAGCTGCTGTCATAAAAGTCGGTGGCCCGGCTGCCTTTACGCAAATCACATTTAAGGGTTGGCTAAAACAAATTCCTCGAACACTTTGTAATTTATTTTTGGCACCGTCGCCGATGAAGATGACAGATTTTCCTAAGGCGAATCGTTATATGGGTTATTAAAAAAAGTGGCGGGAGAGACGGGACTTGAACCCGCGGCCTTCTGCGTGACAGGCAGACGTTATAACCAACTTAACTACTCCCCCGCTTAAATGGTGAGTAACGACGAATATAGGGATTTGACCGAGCACAGTCAAGAAATTTTAAAAATACCGTTGCAAGTATGCGATGCGTCGGGATGCCTAATAACATCAGATGTATTATCTTCATATGAAATCAGTCTTTATCACCGGTGGGACAACAGGAATAGGCTTGGCCTTGGCAAAATATTATTTGGCCAATGGTCATCGTGTTGGCATTTGCGGACGGGATAAAAACCGGCTGGAAGATAAAAGCCTCCTTACTCATCCTCATTTTTCGATTTATGAATTAGACGTTAGTGATCGTGAAAAAACCAAAAAAGTTATTTCTGATTTTGCTGGAAACCAGGGGCTTGATCTGATGATTGCTAACGCTGGGATTTCGGTCGGAAATAAAACCCAGTTACCAAACTTTGATAAAGCTCAAGAGCTTATGAAAACCAATGTTTTTGGGGTCATGAACTCGTTTGAGGCCGCCCTTGAAATCATGCTAAAGCAGAAGCGTGGGCACTTGGCCGGCGTTTCAAGTGTTTCTGGCTTTGTGGGATTGCCGGGAGCCGCGCCTTACAGTGCTTCGAAGGCCGCCGTGATTAAAATGTGTGAAAGTTTTCGAATCGATCTGGCACAATTTAATATCCGAGTTTCGGTTATTGCTCCGGGTTTTGTGGATACACCGTTAACGCAAAAAAACCATCATCCGATGCCGTTTATGATTTCGGCAGATAAAGCGGCAGCGATCATTGCCAAACGTTTGGAGAAAAATCATTTTATGATTTCATTTCCATGGCCAATGTATTTGATCACGCGCTTAATGGAAATTATACCGAGGCGATGTTATTTTAAGCTCATGAGTTTAAAAATATTTAATTATTCAAAAAAGAGTTACTAGGAGAGTTTATGAAATTAGTTTTTGTTTTAATGAGTCTTTTCTTTTTCAACGCTTGTATGTCAGATGCTGAACAAGTTAAGCAAGCCGAAACTGGCGCAGTACCAAGTACTTTAGAAGATTGTGATGATAAAGCTAAAAAAGAAGTAACCTCTGAGACAGTTGATTTAACCAAAAGTCCTGATCAAGGTTGTACACTGGAATAAATAAGTGAGAGGACCTACGCAAAATATTCTGATTATTCAAACGGCATTTATCGGCGATGTTATTTTAGCGACCTCTTTCATTAGTTTAGTGAAGGAGAAGTATCCGAATTCTTCAATTCACTTTGTTTTACGAGATGGAAACGAAGGTTTACTAAAAAATAATCCGCTGGTGGATAGAGTTTGGGTTTGGAATAAGAAAAGTAATAAAAATAAAAATCTTTGGAATATGATCAAAGAACTTCGAAATTATCATTTCGAATATGTTTTTACACTGCAGAGATTTTTTTCGACCGGTTTAATAACTTTAATGATGAAGGCGAATCATAAAATTGCTTTTGATAAAAATTCTTTATCCATTTTCTTTACCAAAGAAAATTAAAAACCAAATTCCACACTGTCGTGAAAATAAAACTTATCTTCATGAAGTGGAAAGAAACGTGCAATTGGCAGCGGCAAAATTCTAATCTTTATTCTTTTTCTTAGAACCTTTTAAGTATCCGCGAATTCGAGCATTCATAATTTGTGTGTGGTAATGCTCCACCATTTCTACACAATATTTTTGAGTATTAGGATTTTTGTTTTCTGATTTAAGACAAGGGGCAAGTGCAATCAAGTAGGCTGCATCAACGACAATCGTTGCACCTAAGTAAACCTTGGCCCAGCTCTTTTTTATAAGACCAATAAGTATCGTTGGAGCTACATATTTCATTGCGTTTCCAGTAATAACCTCGCTCAAACGCAGGCGATATTCAGGAGCTAGAAATAATAAGCGATCGATTTCTGCTGCCGTTAATTTCTGATCCGATTGAACTTTCTTAATTAAATTTTCTAATTCAGAGATTTGATTTTTCTTGGCGTATTCTTCGACTTGTAAACTCCAGTCCTGGACGAGCGCTTTGGTTTTTTTTGGCTTTGTTTTAAAAGTTTTCTCTAAGAATCCAGTAATGAAAGCGGAAATATTAACAAAAGGCTTAGTGGTAAGCGTGTGAATTTTGCCTAAAAATAAACCCACTTTGCTTAAAATTTTTCCAAGACCAGATTGTTTGTTGTTCATAACTGTCGCATCTAACGAATCAATGATGTCATAGACTGCAGCTCTTTCTTCCGGCGGAAGTTCGGCCGATTCTCTTTCTAGCTCAGTCTTAAATTCTTCGAATTGAACTTCGTTAATTTCGTTTGAAAAAGCTAATGTTGAATTTAGCAGTAGTGCTAGTAGTACTATTTTCATCATAAAAAACCCTCGTATTATAGGGTTACCAGTTTCTAGTGAATTTGTAAATTTTGCTTATTCTAGGAGCTTTATAGCATTTTTACCAAAGTTATTGGCTTGGCTTAACATTGCATTACTGGCATCTTCGCGTAGTCTTTGGGTGGCAAGTTCGGTGGTCGCCATAGCAAAATCTAAATCTCGAATACGTGAATTGGCGGATGATATATTTTCATCCGAAGTTTGTAGGTTATTCGTAGTACTGATTAAGCGGTTTTGATAAGAACCTAATTTCGCCCGATAACCAGAAAGTTTACTAATGGCCTGATCGATGCGGTGAATACTGTTTTGGGCACCCGGCTTGGTTAAGACATCCAAATTTGCGATCCCTAGAGTGGTAGCAGTACTGTCAGTGTCACTGGGATTAAAGGTAATTCGATCTTGAAAATCATCGTTATGAATATTGACTTGAAAATCAAATTTTCCACTTCCTCCGGCCAGAAGTTTTGTCCCACCATATTGAGTTGCTTCAGCGATTCGTTGAATTTCATTTTGCATTTGTTTGTATTCTTCATGAATAAGAATACGTTCATTATCGGAATAAGTGTCAGAAGCAGCTTGAATTGCTAGTTCACGTAAGCGGTTTAAAGCGTTTGAAACTTCACTTAAGCCGCCTTCAGCAACTTGAACAAAAGAAATACCTTGGTTGGTGTTTCGATCAGCGGCCCGATAACTGCGTTGATAAGATTTTAGTTTTTCACTGATGGCCAAACCAGCTGCATCATCGCGTGCTTCCACGATGCGTTCGCCTGACGACATTTTGCGTATGCTACGATCGATTTCTTGTAGCGTGTTGTTCGTGTAGCGTTGAGCTGCTACCGACGCAACATTGCTGGCGATTCTAAAGCTCACTTCCTTGGGCCTCCGTAAACCACGTAGATTCCAATCCTTTTGAAATCTGTCGATCTCATTATCGGCAGTATTGACTAGGAAAATTATTCCCCTTTACCAAAAATAAAATTACTCAGGTATTAAGTTTTCGACAGAATTCTCATCATTTATCTAAAATTGATCGATAATAATTTAGATGAAAACAAAAGATAACCTACCAGAACTATCGGAAGATTTGTTCTCGACCATTTTGGAAAGTCTACCATTCATGCGAGTTAGCGTGGACAATAATGTTATTTTTGTCAGCGATCTCATTTGCAAACTTTCAGGTTATCAAGCTTCAGAAGTTCTGAATAAAAACATGGCGATTTTTAAAAGTGATTATCACACTGATGAATATTACGAGTGGATGATGAGTTCGATCCGCAAAGGTAAAGAGTGGCAAGGTGATATGAACTGTGTGGGAAAAAATGGTGTTTCGTTTTGGTTGGATCTTCAAATTAAGCCCGTTGTGAAGTCCGGTGTGATTCAAGAATTTTTGATTATTTGTAAAGATATTACATATCGCAAAGAACTCGAGCGAAATTTATTATTACAAAAAGAGCGGATGGAACTCGTTTTTGATGGTTCCAACACTGGTCTGTGGGATTGGAATCCTAAAACAAATCAGGTCTATTTCAATGAGAGCTGGTGTAAAATGTTGGGCCATGAACAGCATGAGATTAAGCCTACCTTGTCTTCATGGCAAAATTTAGTTCATCCTGATGATATTGAGAAGTGCCTCGCCGATATCAAGCTTCACATGGATGGTCTCACTGATATGTACTCTAATGTTCATCGAATGAAACACCGTGAGGGGCACTGGATTTATATTTTGGATAAGGGACGCATTTATGAGCGCGATGAGGCAGGTCATCCAATCCGCTTTACGGGTACGCATAATGATATTTCAGAACAAGTTTGGGTTCAAAATGCTTTTAATGAAATATCACAATCAGCTAAAATTGGGTCTTGGGAATATGATATTCTTAAACAAAAAATTAACTGGTCTCAGGTTACATACCAAATCCATGAAACGACCCCAGAAGAGCATGTTCCAGATCTTGCGACAGGTATCGATTTTTATTACGAAGACGATAAAAAAATCATCACCGAACATTTTAGCAGGATTGTTGAGCAGGGTGGAACTTTTGACCTTGAACTAAGAATCAAAACTAAAAAGAATAATATTGTTTGGGTCAGGTCAATTGGCAAAACACAAATGATAAATAATATGCCGTATAAAGTTTTTGGCACCTTTCAAGATATTAATGAAAAAAAACTGATGGAGCTAAAAATTCAAGAATCTAAGGAGCGCTTAGACCTGGCGCTTATGGCTAGTAAAATTGGTATTTGGGACTGGCATCTTGGTAGTGGTGATTTATTTTGGGATGAGCAAATGTTTAGTGTTTTTGAAATCGATAAAAAAGATTTCAAGAATAATTTCGAATCATGGTCGAAGCTTGTTGATAAAGATGACTTGGAAGAAGCAAATAAGCAGCTGCAAATGGCACTAACAAATAAAACACTTTTTAATACACAATTTAGAATTATAACTCATAATAATAAAACGAAACACATTAAAGCAATAGCGCGTGCTTATTATGACAGTAAAGGTGAACCGATCAGGATGGTTGGTTGTAACTGGGACATTTCATACGAGATGTCGATACTCGAAAATGCCAATATGGCCAAACAAAAAGCTGAAGAAGCTTATAATGTCAGAACCAGATTTTTGGCCAATATGAGTCACGAAATTCGGACGCCATTAAATAGCATTTTAGGTATGACCGAATTATTACAAGACACGGAATTAGATCGGAAGCAAAAAGAAATGCTACATCTGATTAATTTTTCCGGCGAAGCCTTATTGAAATTAATTAATGATATTTTAGAACTTTCAAAAATTGAAGCCGGTGAATTAAATATTATTAATACCAATTTCAAATTGGCAGATTTTATCCAAAGTATTTATCAGATGTTTAAGGTTGCGACCGATAAAAAGAAAATTGATTTCAGTTTTGTGATTGATAAAGATGTTCCAGCCTATTTAAATTTGGATAAATTTCGTTTACAGCAAGTTTTAATAAATCTCATTTCTAACGCCGTCAAATTTACAGAAAAAGGTGAAGTTGTTATTGAAGTCGGTCCGGCCAAAAAAAGAACTGGTGGGCATTTAATTGAATTTCGCGTGAAAGATACGGGTCTGGGTTTTGATGATGAAGATACCAAGAAACTTTTTCAACCTTTTAAGCAACTGGATGATTCGCCAACCAGAAAGTATGGTGGAACCGGTCTAGGCTTAGCGATTTGCAAAGAACTCGTTTTTAACTTAGGTGGGGATATATCGGTAAAAAGTAAAAAGGGTGAAGGTTCCGAATTTATATTTTCGGTTTTTTCTAATACGGCAGATAAATCAGAAATCGTCGAGATTGATATCGACCAAGAAATTAAAAACTTGGGTGATTACAGTTTAAAAATTCTTGTCGCCGAAGATAATAATATTAATCAGATATTAATTAAGGCCTACTTAAAGAAATTTGGTTTTGACTGTTTTATCGCGGAAAATGGCGAGCAGGTTGTGAAGGCCGTGGAAAGTAATGATTTTGATTTGATTCTCATGGATTTACAAATGCCAGTGATGGATGGGCTTGAGGCGTGTCGGCAAATTCGTAAAATGAAAAAGAAACAACCGATCATTGTCGCGATGACCGCCAACACTTTTGATGAAGATAGAAATTCAAGTTTTGAGAGTGGCATGGATGAATTTCTAACTAAACCAATTAAGAAAACTGATTTAGTTAGAATATTCAAAAAATTTAGAGAACGTTTTAGTTAAGCTTTTTTATTTTTATATTCAAGAAATTTATAAATAGGGTATCCCGCAGCTGCAATCAAAATAGAAATTAATGGATCAAATTTAGTTGCTTCACTAACCGCTGACTGTTGAATCATACCGTAGGTAATAAACAAACAACCTGCAATGGCTATAAGTGGAATGAATGGATAAAGCGGAACTTTATATTCACCAGCTTTTGGGGCTCCATATTGTTTACGAACTTTAAAAATCCCAATGAAAACAACTCCGTAGAATAGGTACATACTGAAAATACCAATATCAGTAATTCGGTTTGGGTCAAGAAGTAGGATCATGATGGTCGCGACAACTGATTGCAAAATAATTGAATAAGTCGGAGTTTGAAACTTAGGATGAAGAGTTGCAAATTTTTCACGACATGGAAAAAGACTGCGATTGGCAATCGCGAATGGAACTCTTACCATGGTAAGAATATTTCCGTTCAATGCTCCAAAAATTGAAACTAAAATCCCTAAACTGATCAACGTCCCACCGATACTACCAAAAATAACGACAGCAGCTTGTGAAGCAGCTCTTTCACCAAGTTCAGCAATTTGAGCATGATCAAGAACGTGGAAAAGTGAAATGTTAACAAGTAAGTAAGCACTCATAACAGTTAAGATACCGATAACAATAGCACGAGGTAAATTTTTCGCTGGATTTTCTAATTCACCAGCGATGTTTGCAACTTGCATCCAACCATCGTAGGCCCAAAGTGTTGCAAGAACCGCAGCACTTAAGCCGGCACGTTCTGTCACCTCTGGCAGAGCTACACCAAAAATAGTTTGCTCGCCCATGAAAAGCCCTAAAATACCGATTGCAAGAATCGGAAGAAGTTTAATGAGTGTGGTTGCATTTTGAATAAGAGCAGATGTTTTGGTGCTTATGGCGCAAATCGCTGCTAATAAATAAACGGCGATCAGCGAAATAGGTTTTAATGTTCCTTCGCTTAATCCTAAAAATGGAATTAAAAGTGAAGCAAAGAACATGGCGAGTGCCGCAAAAAGAGCAGGACCATAAATAACTGTTTGAACCCATCCACAAACAAATCCCATCGTTTTTCCGTAAAGCTCTTCCATGTAAGTGTAAACACCACCGGTTTTTGGAATACGGAAAGCAATTTCAGCAATAGTAAGACCACCGGCCAAAGAAATGATACCACCTAAGATCCAAGCTAAAATAGCAAGGTTAGATGAACCGGTTGCGACTAAAACTCGACCTGGTTTTACGAAAACACCAGAGCCGATAACACAACCAATAACAACTGAAATAGCAGTTATAAGTTTCAAACGAACTGGATTTGTCATTGGAATACTCCTTCGAATTGATATTTATCAATGATAACGGTTTTTGAGATGAAGTCTAGAAATAAGTCTAAAACCAGACCTTTACTGGAGCATCAAGCTGATTGCTATGCATGTAGTTGTATAGGGCCAGTTTTAAACTTTCGCCTAATGTATCATGATTGGTAGTGAGACCATCATCGAATGCAATTTCATTTTGAGCAAACAATCCTTCGGCTGGAATTTCTTGTGGAAATAATTGTACTGAGAATTTTTCAGGATCTCGACCGACAGGACTATGGACGGTACATGCAAAACGATGCCAATAAGCCGACTGGATATGGTTGTTCTTAAATAGCTGTCTGACAACTTCTAAACTTTGTATGGTTTCTTTTTTCGTCTGCGTAGGGAAACCATACATTAAATAGGCGTGTACATAGATACCTGCATCACTAAAGTTCTTTGTCACTTTTTTGACTTGCTCAATGGAAATGCCCTTATTGATAAGTTTTAAAATTCTTTCGTTGGCCACTTCAAGCCCGCCAGTGACGGCAACACATCCAGCATCTGCCATGAGTTGACACAACTCTTGATTGAAATGAGGATCAAATCTTAAATTTCCCCACCACGTGATATTGACTTTTCTTTCGATCAACTCTTTGCAAAGTGTTTTAATTAAAGCTGGTGGAGCTGCTTCATCAACGAAATGGAAGCCCGTTTGTTTTGTTTCTGCAATAATTCTTTCGATTTGATCGACTAACTGTTTGGCCTTGGCCGGTTCATATCGACCGATATAATCAATCGAGATGTCGCAGAAGGTACATTTCTTCCAATAACAACCATGGGCAAGAATCATCTTGTTCCATCTAAAATCACTCCACATGCGATGCATACTATTGGGCATTTCACATAATGAAATATACTTATCAAGAGGTAAGCCAACAAAAGTGGGACCAGGATGCTCTTTGTAAGGAAGATTTTTATTTGTAAGTTCAGATTTAAAAATTTTTGAATCTTTCAAAAACCAAGTTCGAACTAATTCCTCTTCCTTCTTTTTTCCTTCTAAATATCCGAGCAGCATTTCGAGTGGTACTTCTCCATCATCAAAAATGAGGTAGTCAAAAAATTTAAAGGGGCGAATATCTTGCATTGAGCGAAGCTCAGTATTCACATAACCACCACCAACGCCGATTGAAATTTTTGGGAATTTGCTTTTGATGACTTCACATGCCCTAAGTGCTCCAAGTAAATTTCCGGGAAAGGGGAGTGAGAGCCCTACAAAATCCGGTCGGACTTGTTCAATATTCTTAGTGACAATAGCTTCTAACATCTCGTCGATGAGAGTTTTCTTTTTCAGCCTTTGATATAAAGGATTAAATGAATTCATCGAAGACGCGAGTTTTTCTCCATAGCGTGAAATGGAAAAATCAGCATCGATGCCTTCAGATATATAATCCGAAAGATCATCGATATACAGACTTGCTAAATATTTGGCTTTATCTTGAATCCCCATTTCACCATAAAGTTCTTCCCAATTAGGCATATCTTCTAAAACTTGAAAACGAGGGCCTTCTGGTAAAAAATTACGTTTTGATATTCTTAGAGCGAGACTCGGGTCATTTCCTCTCAAAAAAGCAATGACGGAGTCGATGGTTTTTTGATAGTCATTGAATGCTTCTAGAAAAAAATCAATTTTCTCACTCTTTAAATTTTTGTTTGATAATTCGCCTTTTATTCTTTCGAGTCCGTTCGAAGAAAATAATGAATCAATCAGCTCCACACTCCAATCGGATTGAAAAACGTCGTGCCCCAATTTTTCTAAATAACCCTTGAGATAAGCCGTCGAAGGATATGGCATATTAAATTGAGTCATCGGGGGTAGAGCTAGTAGTATCTTCATAATAAGTAATCACACAATTTTTTATTATTGCTTTCGAACATTTGAGTTTCTTTTTCTAGCGCAGCGTTCATATCGTTTATCATTTTAGGTGTTAAATCATTCTGAAAATTTCTTAAGACGTTTTCAAGAAATAATTTGTTCTTCTTAAAAGCGTTTACTTTAGATTTAAGTTCTATTTCTTCTTTTAAATCAAAATTATCTGCAAACTCAGCCGATGAAAGGAGTTTTATATTTTGTCTATAATAAATAAGATTCCCATGAATCTGTCTTCCTAGTGCTGAGACCAGACGAACGAAAGCATCAGGTCTCTCTATTGGACGATTATTTCTGATTTCGTAGAGAGTTTTATCCCAAAAGATTCTAATGAGAACGGGTGCATTTTTATCTTGAGAAAAGAGAACTGAGTAACCATCGCCGTCTGTTGTTGAAAGTCGTATTGTGCCTGGATGAGTATCTTTTTTAACGGCTTTATCAGAGCTAGTGATTTGAATAAAAAATTTAGCAGCACTGAAAGTATCAACAGGTTTAAACGAATAATGTGACAAAGGTGCGGCAGATGAAACGAGAGCGAGTGCTTTGTTAAGAAGCGTTTGGGCCTCGCTTTTAAAGCGAATATTATCATCAAGATTTGTGCTGTAAGCGAGTGAGATTTGCTTATCGACATAATCTGTTTGCGAAAAAAGATTCGTCGAAATAATGAGCAAATTGAGAATAAAAAGCGATTTTAACATAATGGACAAATTATTATCATTTTAGTCAAAGTAGCGCAATGCGTCTACCGAGGTTTTGGTAATAACTTCAGATGTGTAACTTGATGAAATTTAAAGATTTTTTCGTTGAAATCTCAGGAGGTACTCTTTTTTCTTTGATGAAGTAAAGTGGTGGCTCTCCCGAGACTCGAACTCGGACGATTTATGGTCGGCGGATTTTGAATCCGCTGCGTCTACCGTTCCGCCAGAGAGCCACTATATAGGCGTGTGGGCCAGATTATAACGTTTTTTTGACTTTTACTACGGGATTTTATCTCATCGAAATAAGATCGAGAGTTTCGCGAACATTGTATCGATAAAATTTCTCACCGAGATGCTTCTTTATGGCCTGGTTATCAATCAAACAGGAGTATTTTAAGTAATCAATGAAGTAATCCGGAACATCCATACCAAAAAATTTGAGCAGTTTATTAATCGGTTTGCCTAAACTGACCGGAAAAGGGATAGACTGACCTTGAACCTGCTCAAGCGCTTCTTTGATGCTAATAAAATCGTTTGGGGCCACGTTATAAACACCTGTCGGCAGCTCTTCAATTGCCCTCTCAAGAATGCTGGCCATATCAAATTCATGAATAAACTGAAACATCGGATTAAAATCAACCGGGTTAAGGGTTAAGCGACCAGTTAAATATTTAGTGATAGCATTTTGAATTTGCGTTCCAATAATATTGCAAGGTCTTAAGACTACAGTGCTCATTTCTTTTTGGTTTTTCCACATCCAACCCGTACAAAGCTGATCCATTTCGACGACGTCACGTAATTCTGGATAATGAATGCTCGCTTGCAGTGGTGAGTTTTCAGGGATGAAAACAAAATTGTCTGGCAGAGAGCCGTAGACATGATAAGTACTTAAAATAATCAGTTTTTTCACTTTAAAACTTAAGCACAAACTTAAAATGCGATTGGTGCCCATGAGATTTAAATCGAGTCTTTTTGAAACATCATCATTTTTATTTGAACTATGACTCACGCGCGCAAGATGAAAAACAATATCAAATTCAAAACTACGGAAAATGTTTTCAAAATTACCGCGTGAGTATTTCATGCGCATATATTCAATGCCCTTGAGTTTGGGACATTGAGAAAGATCACGCGAATCGATACCTAAAATTTTAGCATGCGGATTATTTTTAAGAATGAGGCGGGAAGTCAGTTGAGCTAAGCCTCCGGCCATTCCAATAATTAAGATTTTTAATTCTTTTTTTTCTGCTGTCATTTGCGATTTAATTTTCCAAAAAAGTCCCACACAGGTTTTCTGATATCATCAAAAAACGGTCGGCGATTTTTTAAGCCTTGGTTAAGTAATGCCTTAATTTTAGTTTCAATTTTATAGACATGTTCACGAATGAGATTTTCAGAAGCATCATAAGAAAGTTCTGTCGGTAATTGATAAGGTTTACCAATATAAATATCAATCGGTGAAGGAAGTGGGACTAATCCCAAAGGCCCTGCCAATGGAAAGAGTGGAGTAATAGGAAAAGAAGGAAGCTTTAAAAACTTCGCCAGTTTCTTGGCTTGATAAACAAACGGGTACATTTCTTCAGCGCCCACCACTGCTACGGGTAAAATTTCAATCTTATTTTTTATCGCCATTCGACAAAAGCCCGTACTAAATTTTTGAAGTTTGTAATAGTCTTTGGTGTTTTTAGAAACGCCTCGAACGCCTTCCGGGAAAACGAGAATCGATTCGCCATGCTCGAGTAAGTACTGACAATTTTTTCGATCGCCTAGAATGGATCCAAGTTCTGCTGAGACTTTTCCAATAAAGGGAAGTTGCGCCATAAAGCGTTCAATCATGGCCCGTAAAACAATTGGATTTTTTGTTTCTAGAATGAAGGCCATACTAATTAACATAGCATCAATTGGCAGTTGTCCTGAGTGATTGCCCACTACGATGTATGGTTTCATTTCCAAATCTTCAATCCCAAAAACACGAACTTTGAAATATCCCTTATAAAGTGGGTAAAGAATTTTGACTGCTTTTAGGAAAGTTTTTGGATCAAATCCCCAAGGATCTTGATAGTCTTTATAGCGTTCACCTAAAAAAGCTGCAAGCCTCTCGTAGGTTTCCTGAGGTAGTTGATAGTTAAACTCAGTATTTTCGGTCATATTGTCTCTGTGTTGCGAGAATTTCTTAACAGTTATACACTAAAAATGTTCCAACGTGCATTATGCAAGGAGATATCATGAGCGAAACTCGCAATAATCGAAAAAATATGACTCCCGATTTTGATTTAAATACATGGAAAGCTAAATTTCAGGACTTGGTGCAAAGTGCCCAGGATGAAATCAAGAAAACGACAGCGATTGGAAAGAAGATGATTTCGGCCAGTAAGTCGAATTCAACTCTTCATGACGCGTATGAGAAATTAGGTATTTTAGTGGAAAAGGCCATTCATAATAATGAAATTAAGTGGGAAGATCCACAGGTGACTGAAATTCTAGAGCAAATTAAGAATTGCAAAGATGAACTTAACCGCTTTGAAGAAGAGGTTCGTCAGATTAAGACTTCGCCTCAAGATTAGTTTTTTTGCGTAAATAAGTTTCTATAGCGAGTTGTATTTCTTCTAATCCGGTTTTCTTCTCAGCCGAAAAATAATGAATTTGTTTAACCCACTTAAGCTGTTTATAAAGTGGCTTCATTTTATTTTTTAATTCGTTTTTTTCTTTCTGCGATTTTAACTTATCGATCTTGTTATAGATAACGTAGGTCTCATTATCAAATGTTTTAAAAAATTCATGAAATTCTTGATCGGCAGCTTGGTGAGGATGACGAGCATCCTGGATATTTAATAACAAAACATTATGAGACAAATATTGAAAGAAAGCACCCATGAGCTCATCCCAGTTTTTGCGCATCTGTTTCGTAATTTCAGCGTGGCCGTAACCAGGTAAATCAAAAAAATAAAAAGGCATGTCAGGCTTTTCATTTAAATAAAATTCAAAAATATTAATTTGTCGCGTGCGTCCTGGTGTTTTTGAAACGCGTGCAGTTGTTTTTCCAAAAAGAGTGTTAATCGTGGAAGATTTACCTACATTTGAACGCCCGACAAAGGCCAAACCTGTAATGGCGGCATGTGCGCGAAACCAATCCACTAGTTGTTCAGCGGAATCGATTCCCATTAAAAAATTCGGTTTGGTCCATGGTTTTTGTTGCATAAGACTTCTTAATTCAAAAAAGAAAAAGTGTAAATCATCCAACAGCAAATGATAGCTAAAATCCCTCTTTTCTTTATATAGAGAGTAAAAAAGAGAGGATTACTTATGCAGCAACTTAAAGGTCACCGTATTTTAGAGGATGAAGAACAGAACCAGAAATTACTTAAAGAAGGGTTAAGGCTAGATGACCAGGTCAGGTTAAGGCCTTTTTATGGTAAGACCAAGCACCTGCAACTTAAGAGAACTAAGTATTACATTGTCAGTGAGAATGATTTTTCAGCTGAAGAAAGTATTCCACAAATGAGTTTGCCTTGCATGCAAGAAGAGCATTTTAAATTAGAATTAAGTCTCTATCATCCACGTGAGATTTCTAGAAATGAAAATAATAGTCGGTATTTGCTTCGTTCATTAAATGACCATCCTTTTCTGCTCAATCAACAATTAGTTTTTGCTGCTTATGTTCAGCACGGGGATTGTTTGCAATTAGGTTTAAATAAATTGGATTTTTTGGCGTCACAAGCCGATAAAGCGCATGAAAATTTTAATAAAATTTTAGAGAATGAAAAAATTGTTCATTCTTTCATCCCGATTTTACTCGAAGGTGAGACCGGGACGGGAAAAAGCTATTTGGCAAAACAGATTCATGAAAAAAGTCAGATGGTTGGAAAATTTGTGCATATTAACCTGAGTGCATTTTCCGCCAACCTCATTGAGTCAGAATTGTTTGGTCACGAGAAAGGTGCTTTTACTGGGGCCAATTTTGAAAAGAAAGGGGCTTTCCAATGTGCGGATCGCGGTACACTTTTTATTGATGAAGTTGATTCTTTATCATGGGATTTACAAACCAAATTATTACTTTTCCTCGACTCAAATACCATTCGTCCAGTCGGAGGAAATAATGAAAAAGAGATTCGTGCGCGTCTCATTTTTGCTTCTGGTCGTCCCCTGAAGCATTTAGTAGAGGCTGGAAAAATGCGTAAAGATTTTTACTTTAGGTTAATGTCTGGAGCGCTAGTGCAACTAAAACCACTACGTGAGGATCCCGAGCGCATTTCTAAAATCATCCAAGATTTTAGTTTGCAAAAAAATGTGATGTTAAGTTACAAGTTAGTTGAATTTTATAAGTCACTCCCTTGGCCAGGCAATATTCGCGAACTGAAAGGACATCTCGAGAAAAAATTAATTTTAGCTCAGCATTCACGTCTTGATTTTGACCAAGAAGATGAATCATTACTAACACAAAGTTTTGAAATTGATGCTCTAGCCGTACCACGACGTTCAAAGAGCCTGCATGAAGTTCGATATGAACATTGCTTCACAACCTTTGTTCAATTGAATCAGAATTTTAAGCTGACGTCTGAGGTTTTAAAAATCAATGTGAAAACGCTGAAGCGAATTTTAAAAGATGGTTTGATTGGGGAGAGTTTAATCTTAGGTCCCGAGTAAGTAGATAACCTTAACATCTTCAACTTTACCTTCGATATTTCGCTCTTGCAGATAGTTGTTGAGTTCGGTTTTTACTTTGTCTTTAATTATTTGACGGCCTTCATCTTCCAATGGGAACTCAGGCACGATAGGCTCAATTGTTTGTAAAAGATAATCATGAATTTCGTGTTCATATTTATCAAAATATTTTGTCGTCCAACGATTTGATAATTGAATTGAAAGCTCCGTGTCTACGTTGTGAAGTTCGTTAATATCTTCGAAGTAAACTGGAATTTTCACGTTCGTAAGAACATACTGTTTGGCATCTTTTTTGTGGTAGTCAGGTCGTGCCGGTAGACTTGGTTCAACTTCAAGCTCGTTGTCGCCAAGTTCGACACTGGCAGGTGTACGATTATTCGAAACACTGAATTCAACGATTCTTTTGGTTTGAACGAAAATGTTTAATGCGCTCAAAGCAAAAACGCTAAATCCAACCGTCAACATAAGAATCTTTTTTGGAGCTAGACCACCGAACCACTCTCTCAAGAAGATAAAGGGCAAAGTTAATTGCAAAAAGAATAATCCCAAAATTTGATTTTTAGGCGTTTTCTTCACTTTATCAGCGAAGCTTGCGGCAAAGGCTATGGTTTTCGTTTTGAAATCGATTTCTTTGGTGCGTTCAAATTTGTTAAGCGTTTGCGCTTTAAGATTATTAATTAATTGTGCAGTCTTACGTTGGATATTTTCTTTTCGACTCTGAATATCTTTTTCTAGTTTGTGTTCTAAGAAAATAACCTTTTCACGGAAGCTTTGAGGAACGATTTTCTTGAAGAGTAAAATAAGTAAATGCCCTAGTTTAATTAGCACCTTATCTAAAAACACTTCAGCTTGAATAAGCAGGTTATACATGATGACTCCCTAAAGTACTTATCGGGCCTTTAGCGCAAAAACTTGAGTAAAAACAGCGTGTATTAGGGGCGAAAAAGAGGCAATACTTTCCACTACTTAGGAAATAAGCTTCAAGAATTCATAAGCAAGATAGGAAAGCCGAAAGTGATTATAGGAGGGTTGAATCATGAAAAATACCAACCTTTTAATCATGTTTTTTATTAGCTCGTGCTCGATGATAGCACCTGAGCGTACCTTTATCGAAATGATGGAGGAACCGGAGTACGAAGTCTTTACCCCAAGAGAAGATTTTGCGGTTATTCCAGGTGATACAGGCAAAGACTATCGTGATAAGACGGAAATTCTTCGCCGTACTCCCGCGACTGAGTTTATGCAACAACAGCAAGGTTATTCGACTAGTTTAGAGTCGGAATTAGGTTATTTAGAATCGATTCAGAATGCTCATGCCATGGCACAATATCGTCAGGTGAGAGATAAATTCACCAGTACATCAGAGCGCATTTATTTTTTGAAAATAGGCTCGATGAATGAGCGCAAAGACTATCTTATTTCCCGCGGAATGCTATTGGAGCAGGCCCAATATCCAGATTCAGATTACTACGCTGCAAGCCAAGTTCGTGAATTATTGATGGGTATGAGTAAGAGTGATGTAACGAATACCTGGGGCAGACCCATTCGTAAAGATATCGCAGGTCATCCAGCCTATCAGAACGAGCGTTGGGCCTTCTATATGGACGGTGCTACCAAATATGTTTTCTTTGAAAACGGTAAGGTCGCCGGCTGGTCAGATTCACCGTAATGTTCTAAAATGCCCTCTTAACGAGGAGAGCATTTATGGACTACAGTCTGGATTTCGAAAAACCAGTTAATGAGCTGGAAAATCAAATCGCTGAATTAAAACAAGCTTCGGCCAATCCCAATCTCGACATTACTCGTGAGATTAAGGCGCTTGAGCTTAAAGTTACAACTTTAATTAAAGAAATTTATGAGAAGTTAACTCCATGGGAGCGCGTCCAGTTAGCACGACACCCTTCACGCCCACATGCCATTGATTATATTAATAAGCTTATTACCGATTTCCATGAAATTCATGGAGACCGAAGATTTGCCGATGATGCTGCTATGATTGCAGGCTTTGGTTTTTTAGGTGCTCAGAAAGTAGCGGTGCTTGGAATTGAAAAAGGTCGTAAGACACAAGATAAAATCAAAAGAAACTTCGGGATGGCCAATCCAGAAGGTTATCGAAAGTCATTACGTTTAATGAAACTCGCCAGCCAATTTAATATTCCCGTTATTGCTTTTGTTGACACTCCTGGAGCTTACCCAGGAATCGGTGCGGAAGAGCGGGGTCAGTCTCAAGCGATTGCTGAGAATCTCGAAGAAATGTTTGGAATTGAATCACCAATCGTTTCGGTCATTATCGGTGAAGGTGGTTCGGGTGGAGCTTTAGGCTTAGCGATCGCTGATAAAGTTTTGATGATGGAGTATTCGGTTTATTCGGTTATTTCTCCAGAATCGTGTGCTTCAATTCTTTGGTCTGATCCAAAGAAAGCTGAAGTCGCGGCAAACTCTTTACAGCTTGGCCCGCAGAAAGCTTTAGATTTAAAAGTTATTGATGCGGTTATTGCCGAGCCGTCAGGTGGTGCTCATCGAAATGCTGAGCAAGCGATTCAAATGGTTGGTCAGGAAATCTTAGCTCAGATAAAAAATCTGACTAAAATTAAAAAAGATAAATTATTAGAAGAAAGATTTTCAAAATTCCGCAGTATGGGCAATCTGACTATCACAACCTCAGACGTAACAGATATTAAAGGAAACTAATGAAAATCTATTCGATGACAGGTTTTGGTCGAGCGGAAAAATCAGATAGCGATTTTACGGTGACCATCGAAATTAAAACGGTCAATAATCGTTTTAAAGATTTCCGTTTTAAAATTCCAGGTCAATTCAATGTCATCGAAAAGAAACTAAAAGATATTCTCGATGAGAACTTTAAACGTGGTTCATTTGATCTTTATTTGAATGTAAAAAAAGCCGCACAAGAAAACACTGATTTTGATTTGGATGATAATAAGATTGAACAATTTATTGCTGCTTTTAAAAAACGTCATCCAAGTGTGGCGGATAGATTAAGTATTAATCCGACAGATTTTTTTCGTCGTGAGTTCTCGGTTGAAGATGATGAAGAGAAAGAAAAAAAATTACACCCGTTAATTTTCTCAACGATGCAAGCGGCGTGCAGTGAAGTTCTACAATCACGCAAAGAAGAAGGTAAGAAATTAGTTCAGGTTTTAAATTCACATTTGGATATTTATCGCGACTATTATAAAAAAGTGCAAAAATTGAAAGCTGGATATGAAGAATCAATTCGTGAACGTATTCTGAAGAAATTTGAAGAGAATAAAGAGTTAGTGAAAGTGGAAGAAACTCGCTTTCATCAAGAAATTATTTATTATCTTGAAAAGCTTGATATTGAAGAAGAAATTAATCGTATTGATTCACACTTAAAAAAAATCGATAAAGTTTTAAGTGGTGATGGCGAAGTTGGAAGACAACTTGATTTCTTATTACAAGAACTCAATCGCGAAACGAATACGATTGGTTCAAAGTCGGGAAATGTTGAAATCTCAGATAGTGTTATCCAAATGAAAGTTCAGTTGGAAAAAATTCGTGAACAAGCACTGAATTTAGAATAAAGGTTAAAATGCCACGCGGACGTTTGATTGTTATCGTTGCTCCTTCCGGTACAGGGAAATCAACTTTAATTGATAGATTAAAAGCGGAAGTGCCCGAGCTTAAATGGTCAGTTTCTTGTACGACAAGACCAATTCGTGAAGGTGAAGTTGATGGTGTGAATTATTATTTCCTCGACCGCCAAACTTTTTCCGAAAAAATAGCTGATCATGATTTTATAGAATGGGCCGTCGTTCACTCGAATTTTTATGGAACGTCGAAAGAGTTTACGGACACTGGTTTAAAAAACGGTGTGAACATGTTGTTCGATTTAGATGTCCAAGGTGCTGATGCCATTAAACGACTTTATCCTAAAGATTCGGCGGTTATTTTTATTGAGCCACCTTCAGTCGAAGATTTATTGAAACGCCTCAAGAAAAGAGGAACTGATCCTCAGGAAGTTATTGACGAACGCGTGAGAAATGCTAAGAAAGAGCTATTGCGAAAGAATGACTTTGATTACTTAGTTATGAACGATGAAATTGATAAGGCCTATGCCAAACTCAAGTCAATTATCTTAAAAGAAATGGGAAAAAGCGAACGTGGATAGATTAGATTTTTCTCACGAAATTGATCTGACAATCGATGAACTTGCTCGTCGCTTCCTTGCGTACGAACCTGAAGGCAAAGTCGAAATTCTTAAAAAAGCCTACGAGTTCGCGAATAAACATCATAGTAAACAGAAGCGTAGCTCTGGTGAACCCTATATCATCCATCCATTAAATGTTTGCGGTACGCTTATTAAATTGAAAATGGATTTAGATACGATTGTGGCGGGATTACTCCATGACGTTATCGAAGATTGTGAAGTCACGCCTGAAACACTGGAAGCGGAGTTTTCGGCAGGTGTTGCACAGATTGTTGTTGGTTGTACAAAAATTTCTAAAATTAAATTTAAAACTAAAGAAGAAAGTCAGATTGAAAACTTTCGCAAACTCGTAGTCGCGATGGCGAAAGATATTCGAGTTATTATCGTGAAGCTTGCCGATAGAATGCACAATATGATGACTCTGCAATACGTTTCAGAAGAAAAACAAAAAATGAAGGCACAGGAAACGCAAGATATCTACGTTCCGCTAGCAAGTCGTTTAGGTATTAACTCGGTAAAAGCAGAACTGGAAGATTTGTGTCTTCGTTATTTGCATCCAGAAGTTTATTATAAGCTGGCTGAAAAAGTAGCGATGAAGAAATCTGAGCGAAATAAATATATTCGCGAAGTAGTAGAGCTTATTATTGAAAAACTTCAAGAGTATTCGGTTGTTGGTGAAGTTACGGGCCGTTCAAAACATTTTTATTCGATTTATAAAAAGATGACCAATCGTGGAGTGGATTTTGAGCAGATTCAAGATTTGCTCGCCTTTCGAA
The DNA here is from genome assembly GCA_016786485.1 of Bacteriovoracaceae bacterium. Lineage (GTDB taxonomy): Bacteria > Bdellovibrionota > Bacteriovoracia > Bacteriovoracales > Bacteriovoracaceae > JAEUWD01. Next base: position 33,392 of record JAEUWD010000040.1, read on the forward strand.
TCATCGTAGGTAATATTACCGAATGTTATAAATGCTTAGGGGTTATCCACTCAGCGTTTACGCCGGTGCCTGGACGTTTTAAAGATTATATTGCGATTCCTAAGATCAATAACTATCAATCACTTCACACTATGGTGATGGGCCCTAAAGCGGAAAGAATTGAGATTCAAATCCGTACCCAAGAAATGCATGAAGTTGCTGAACGTGGGGTTGCTGCTCACTGGAAATATAAAGAAAGAGATAAAAACCAAGAAGCAGGCAAAAAGCTTAAGTGGGTAGAAGAGTTACTTGAGTTTAACAAGAACTTAGATGATGGTTCAGATTTTATTGAAAATGTTAAAGGTGATTTAGATATTGGTGGAATTTTTATTTTCACTCCAACTGGTGATGTGAAAGAGCTCCGTTATGGTTCTACTCCACTAGATTTTGCCTATGCTATTCACACAGAAGTTGGAAATAAGACTATCGGCGCGAAAGTAAACGGCAAGATGGTTCCACTTAAACATCGTTTAAAATCAGGCGATTCTGTTGAAATCCTCACGAGTAAAACTCAGACTCCATCTAAAGACTGGATGAAGATTGTTAAGACCTCACGCGCTCGCGCTAAAATCAAACAGTGGTTACTTAAAGTTGAACGTGACCGTCAACGTGAAGTGGGAATGGAGTTACTTGAGAAGTCTTTAAAGATTTACAATACATCGATTTCCAAAATTGAAAAAGCCGGACATTTTAAACCAGCGTTCGACGCATGCCACGCTAAAGACCTTGAAGAACTTTTTATTCACATTGCTTCAGGTCGAAACAACATCAAAGAAGTGCTCGCACTTATTCCTGGAATTGAAATTAAAGAAGAAGAAGTTAAGGTTGAAGAAGTTGAAACTTTTTACGATCGAATCAATAAAACAGCGAAGCGAACATCGAATAAAGATAATGCGATTATTGTTGATGGCGAAGATGAAGTTCTCGTTCGTATGGCGCGTTGTTGTAATCCTATTCCAGGTGACCCGATTACGGGGTTTATTACTCGTGGTCGTGGGATCACTGTTCACACGGTTCAATGTACACGTGCCCAGCAAACAGAAAATTTAAACAAGGTCCATGTTGAGTGGAATAAAGATTACAGTTTTAAATATCCAGTTGGAATTCGAGTTATTACGCATGATAAACCTGGTATTTTATCGGCTATTTCAAAAACTATTAACAACCTCGGAATCAACATCAAGAGTGCTATCGCTCGTTCGATGCCAGATTTAAAAGGTAGTTTTGTTTTTGAAGTGGAAGTTAAGGATTACAGCGAATTCTTAAAAACAGTAAGTGCCATTGAATCGATGGAAGAAGTTATCAGCGTAACTCGTGCTTAGTTTCTATCCCAAGAAATAATCAGAAAAAAGGCTTGTGTTAATTTGACAGCTTCTGTGAGCAAGTGCTTAAGGTTAGTGAAATTGCCGAAGTCTGTTTTCATGCCTATATAATTAAATTCGAACTTTTCGTGTTTCTTAATCATGCTATCGATTAACCACTTAATTCGTGGAATGTGATAATCACTTGAGATGATAAGAATATTTTGGTGTTCATATTCTTGTCGTAAATAATGAAAGGTGTAAAAAACGTTTTCAATGGTGTTACGAGCTTCGTAATCGATATCAATTGTTTCAGGTATGTTTGTTCCCTCGTTATGAATAATTTGCATTTCTTCTTGCTCAAGCAAGCGCGATTGCTCGAGTTTCTCAAGCGCGATTTTTTGATTGGGACGAACTTGTTTGGCATAAATAGTTTCAATCGTGTTCTTATTATAAACACCACTGATGTAAACTTTAGCGTTAGGATATTTTTTAGCAATCTCGAGACCAAATGCGATTCGACCGGCACCGCCAGTGAAAATGGCAATGAGATCTGGTGATTTATTAAATAGATGAGCTTCAGCTTGTTTTTCTAAACGATAAGCGAAGTAGGGGATCGAAGCACAGATAGTAACAAGACATGCAGAAACAAAGCACACCACAATCGTAATGCTGATGATGAGGCGTACCAGTCGAGATTTTTCTGTTTCGAATATATATTTTTTATCTAACATTTCTATTTAGCTGCAATAACTTCAATTTCCACTAAAGCACCTTTCGGTAAAGCTGAAACTTCAACTGTGCTTCTGGCGGGAAATGGAGCTTCGAAAAATTCGATATAAGCTTTATTTACTTTATCGAAGTCACCTAAATTGGTAAGGAAAATAGTGGTCTTGATGATTTTATTTCGATTAGTTGAAGCCGCCTCAAGGAGTCCATCGATATTTTTCATGACTTGTTTTAATTGGGAATCAAAGTCTTCGTGCAATTTTCCTGATTTTGGTTCGATTCCCACCTGGCC
>JAEUWD010000022.1 GCA_016786485.1 Bacteriovoracaceae bacterium
CAGAATTTTGAATCCAAGCGTCAGCACTAGCAATATCAACTAAGGTATTATTAGAATAAACAATATTTCCTCGGGCGGCATTATGTGTGAACAATCCTGTCCCTTGATTAACAATAATATTCTCGTAGACCTCAATCCCATCTGGTAGTGGAAGGCGTAATTCTGGATTCGTTGGTTCATTATAGGAACCGCCAATCACAATGAAGCCACTGGAAGGTGCATTCATGACTAAGTTATGATGCCACTTTCCAACCGTGCCCGTACCAATTTGCATTGAATTATCTTGAAAATCAGCAAAAGGATTCATACCACTGTTGATGACGGTGTTGTTATAAACTTCAACATCTTTAGTTGATGAACCAATCTGAATTCCTTCACAACCAGAATTTAAAATATAATTATTATAAACTTTAACACCTTCTAACTTATGCGGATAAATGACTGTTGGAGCACACTTTGAAGAATTCCCAAAATAAAATGAATACCCTAAGTATAGTCCTTCGCCTTGTTGTCCATGAATATAATTATCATGAATGATAGTATTTCTTTGAACAAAACTCGGACGAGTTGTTGAAGAACAATCGGGATCAGTTTTGGCTGAAATTCCAGCAAAGCCTGCATCTGCTATTTCTAAAAACTCTACTTCCGTATCAGAGGACTGTCCTCGAATCGTCATGCCCATAATTCCACTATTTGTTTTGGTTATTTTAATTCCAAACTTATGCGCTTTCGAACCCGTTCCAGTGACTTTAATATAACGAGAAGCACCAGTGATTTCGATTCCTTCAGATGAGGTCGGATTAATAATAACTCGACCACCACAATTCATAAATTCAACTGGAGCAGAACTGTTACCAAGCACACCATTAATACGCAACTTTCCTGAATAGGTTCCTGCGGTTAAACAAACTCTGTCTCCGCCAGTTAAGCCCGTTGCCGCCACAGTTAAACTATCACCGGGCGAGAGAATCTTTTTACAAAAACTACTATTAGGAACACAATCAATATGCGGAATAAGTGTTGGATCAAAAGAATAAGGAGGTTTTACTTTTATCGTAACTGTATCCGTCGCCGATTTTCCACCGTTATCCGTGACTTTAAGTTCAAAAACATAATCACCTTGTACTAAATCTTTTGCCTGAGCAGTAAGAGTATTGGCATTAACTAAAGTTGCTGCAGGTCCTGAAATTTTACTCCATTGAATTGCATTTATGCTTCCATCCTGGTCATTCGCACTTCCATATAGAATCGTTTCATTATTGGGCAAGCTAAATGCTTCATCTAAACCAGCATCGGCTACGGGCGACGAATTCGGGATTGCAGGGAAATTTCCTGAATAGATTTCAAATTCTCTTATACGACAAAAAGTTGTTCCACCTTTACAAATATAACGTATTCGCTGTGCTTGAACTTCAGGTGAAAATCTATATTCACGAACTCTTGCAGTATTTCCCGTTACACTCTTAACCACCGTCCAAGCATTATTTTTAAAAACTTCGATATTAAAATCTGAGTTGGCAGTCGTACTATCTGGGTCTTGGTTACTCGCCTTACCAAGATAAAGAATAACTCCACTGATCAAATAACTTTGTCCTAGGTTTACTTCAAGCCACTGATCAACTCCGCTGGCAGATGCCCACCAACTTGAATTGCTCGCGCTATCTTGGATACCATCGACGGCCACAGATGAGAGATAACTCGAATTAAAAAAACTTGAAGCCGAAGTTGCTTTGCCTAAGCTTAATAAAACAAAATCATCATTGTTAACAGGTTCTATGGTATTTAAAACTTGAACTTGAAAATTTTCTGTATCGACCGCGTTCTTACTATCTTTTGCTTGTGCTTGCATATTATAGTCACCAGCATCGGCGTAGCCTGGTGAAATTTCTAATTCACCAGTTCCATCTCCATTATCTATAAAATACATAAAACTTGGTAATGAATCGATAAAATCTAAAGCTATCGAATCGTTATCAGGATCACTTGAAACAATATTGACTATAACTTCTTCGTTTTCATTCAAAGTGATATCAGCAATATTATTGATGGATGGACCTTGATTCGGCTTTGCACCTACTCGCACAGTGCGAGTGACATTTGTCGCAGAGTTGTTATCTTTATCTTTCCCCATGTAAGTCAGAATATAATCACCGGCCAGGTTTACATTGATTGTACCAGTAACTGTGATAGTTAAATTTGTATCGAGATTATCCGTGATACTTGCACCGGGATCAGTGAAACTTTCACCATATGCTATTTGCACTAATTGATTTCCAATCAGCGTAATCACAGGTTTCACATTATCAGGGTAAACACGTACAACTCGACTGACTGAAAGATTGTTATAAGTATAAGTCAGGGTGTGAGAACGGTAGCCAACTGTTTCAGTTACAAGCGCTGAGGTATTTACAGTTCCACTGACATTAACTGACGAACTTAAATCAGTACCTAAACTATTTAATAATTTTGCACCTACATCTGCATAAGTTTCACCACGACGAAGCGTCATTAAATTTGGGCCATTCAGTGTGAGTTGATATGTGATTTCTTCTGGCACAGGATCGTTATTGTCATCAACAATTTCGTCATCTTGATTTTTAATCAATGTCTCTGGTTGAGCTACACAGCCCATCATGAGTAATAAAAATAATAAGTATTTATTCATAATTATATTTTAGTTTATAAGTCATTATCTTTTCGGCATTTTTTTCAAGTATCTGAAACTAAAGAAAATAGAACCTAAATACCTGTCCTTGAATAATGGGCGCATAAAATCGCCCATTATTTGGGCCTGCTTAAACCCTATAAACAGTTGAACTTATGTGAAAAAAATAAATGCCGATAAAATAGTATTAAGCTTTAACCAAGGGAACGATATGTTGATGATTAAATTAGTTGGTCTATTCTTGAGTATGTCCTTCACTTCTGCGTTCGCAGGAAGTTGTGATAGTGCGACTTATACGCCGGCAAAACTAGCTGAAATCGCCAACGCCTCGGCCTTGAAACGTTATGCTTGTCCAACATGTGGTGGTGGCGAATTAAATAATGCTTATATCGCTCTACCTGCGAACTATAATCCTAATAAAGTTTATCCAACAATCATTTTTATGCATGGACATGGCGAAGGATATAAAAGTGGTTCATCAATTGATCATCGAATTTGTCGATTAACAATTACGGGGATGCTAACCAAATCAAATCTAGATAAATTAACCGGTCGAGTAGCTGGGAAAATTGATGGTATAAATACCAACTATGAATTTATTGTTATCGCAAATCAAGCTCATGAAAATGCTGCTGGTAGCGAATACGCTTTTGCTAGTGGAAGCTATGATGCCAATGGCGAGCCTATTTACACCAAAAATAATACTGAAGTTTTAAGTGTGCTTAATTTTTTTAAAGATACTCAAGGCATTAAAATCGATCCTGAACGCATCTATGTCACCGGTCTAAGTCAAGGTGGACAAAATACGTATCGGATGATGCTTAAATATCCGAAAATGATTGCAGCAGCTGTACCAGTTGCAACGGCAGGACATGGTTTAAATCTAAGTATGTGTCGCTCAAAGCATATTCCAACATGGCACATGCATGGTGATAAAGATACAGCTGCTTCATATTACCAAGGAAGCCAAAGAGTTTTAGAACATAATAATTGCCCAGGAACTGACATTGCAAGTCTTTCGACTTTCCCTGGTTATGGCCATGACGTTTGGAGTAATACTTATAAAAATATTTTTGAAAATTCGAACGGAATCTTGGACATTGCAGGTACTCCTGAAATTGAAAACAATTCTATCTATGAATGGATGTGCTCTTTTACTGCCAACGGTGGAACATCTAATATCGGCTGTGTTGGTCGTACACCAGGTGTGCAGCAACCACCTGCTAACCAAGCTCCAGTTGTAAATGCTATTAGTAATAAAGTGATGGAAGAAGATCAAAGCCTAATTGTTAACATTACAGCAAGTGATGCTGATGGTGATAATCTCGCGCTTGCTTTTGCCCAAGCACTACCAAATTTTGCCAGTTTCAATGCTGCAAGTGGCGTGCTTGAATTAAATCCGAAAGCTGGTGATGCTGGAAGTTATAATTTCTCAGTAACAGCTAATGACGGGCAAGTAAATTCAGCTCCAGTGAATTTTTCGGTCCAAGTTAATGCTCCCGTCGTTGTCCCTGAGCCACCAGTTGATGAAGATGTAAATTTGGCCTTGAATTTTCCAGAAGCTGAACGCAACCGCTATTTTTCAGATAGTGTACTTGCTCCATACGATGCTTATAAAGCCTTCAACAATTCCACTGACAATGCTTCTCGTTGGGTATCACTGAATAATGGGTTACAACATCACTTAGGTGTGAAGTTAATGAAAAAGAGTGAAATTTCAAGAGTTGTGATCAAAAACGGTTACAATGCTAGTAGCAACCCTATTAAAAACCTTCAGATCGAATATCAAAATGATGATTCAGTATGGAAAGTGATTCCAGAGTCAGTTCGAAATAATAATTCGAATGTGAACTTAGAAATCCTGTTCAATAGTCCAATTATCGCGGACTCTATCAGACTCGTTGTATTTGATAACGATAATGCGCGTGTAAAAGAATTCGAAATTTATGGACGTGAATATCTAGCTGTAGCTACCCAAACTAACTGGCTACACCTCGAAGCAAACAATTGGGGTACTTTGTATTTACAATATTTTGGTACTCTAGGTAACGCGGATAATACTCGTATCAAAGTAAAGCAGTTAGGATACACCCATTTAGAATTCTACGTTAAACACGTAAGTGGTATCAACGACCCATCAATCTTAGGTATTGGCTTGGTTGCGAACTTTACTCATTACGAAGTAAATCTCAAAAATTATCTCACATCACTTCCAAATAATTGGTCAAAGGTAAGTATACCGCTTGCTGATTTCAAATTCGATGCTGCACATTTAGATAAAGGAATTTATCGTTTGAAAATTCGCCGCTATGGTTCTGTGGACCATGAATTTGGTATCGATGAAATCCGCTTTACTGGTTCAAATGTCAGTCCATTAGTTTACTTCGGCGATAGCTACGAAAAGTCGGCGATTGAAGGACTTGTGGAAGAAAATCCAACACAACTACAATTATTAGAAATTAATGACGAGGGAGGGGTTTAAAACCCTTCCTTTTTCTCTCTTTTTGACTTGCCGAGCAAAGATAATCCCCCCTTAGAGCACTATAATAAACTCAAATCATTTTTATAAACTTATTACTCGAAGGAGCTTTCATGGACTTTGCTTTATTTACACAAGAAGGTTTGGTCATGATTCTAAGATGGATCCACTTTTTTGCTGGAATCATTTGGATCGGACTACTTTATTATTTTAATTTTGTTCAAGGTGAATTTTTTAAAGAAACTGATGGCACGACTAAAAATAATGCCGTGGCAAAACTTGTTCCTCGCGCTTTATGGTGGTTTCGTTGGGGAGCGATGTTCACTTTCCTATCAGGACTTTTCATGTTGGCGATTGCAGGTCACGATCTAAAAGGTGATTTTTTCCAAACTTCGTACGGTATTTACATCACAGCGGGCGCGCTGCTTGGTACGCTGATGTTCTTAAATGTTTGGCTTATCATTTGGCCAAATCAAAAAATTGTTATTGCTTCAACTGAAGCTGTACTTAAAGGTGGACAAGCTAACCCTGCTGCTGCTGGCGCTGCCGCTAAAGCTGGCCTTGCTTCAAGAACTAACGTTCTTTTCTCTATGCCAATGATGTTCTTCATGGGCGCGAGTCGACACTTATCACTTAATATTCCTGAAGGCTTTAATCCATGTACTGTCCTTATCGCGCTAGCGGTAATCATTGGTGCTCTTGAATTAAACGGTATTAAAGGAAAAATGGGTCCAATGACAACGATTAAAGGTGTGGTTCATTGTGGTCTAGCGCTACTGGTTGTTCTTTATGTTATGATTGAGGTTATTGTTTAATGAATTTTTCTCTACTTATCGGGGCCGCACTTGTGTGGCCCCTTTTTTATTCCCACGCAGCTGATGACAATGCTCTGATTGAAAGAGGTCGTCGCGTTTATCTTTCAAATTGTATTTCTTGTCATAACAAAGACCCGAATAAAAAGGGTTCACTTGGACCTGAAATGGTAGATGCTCCGCTTGAGATTATGATGGCAAAAGTGATGACAGGTCGTTACCCTGAAGTTCTCCCTGCTGGATTTATACCAAAAAGAAAAACCAAAAGCATGCGACCCCTTAAAAAATTAGAAAAAGATATTCCAGCGATTCACGCTTGGGTTCAATCGCAAAAAAAGAAGAATTAAAATGAAACTCATTGGTTCCTATACTTCTCCCTACGTTAGAAGATTGCGTTTACTATTAGCTGAAAAAAAATTTGAATTTGAAGCGATTGATATCTACAGTCCTGCTGGTGAAGCTCGTTTAAAAGAAATCAGTCCGGTTAATAAAATTCCTGTGCTTATCGATGGCAAAAAAACTATTTGGGATTCGCGAGTAATCTTTCGTTATCTCTGTGAAAAGAAACTGGCAAAAGAATTAAGCTGGAACGAAGAAAATTATTTAACGGCGGTCGATGGCTTGCTCGATTCAACGATCAATCTCTTTCTCTTTAAGAAAAGTGGCTTAGATATTAATGGTGATCTGATGTATCTTAAACGTCAAAAAGCCCGTATCGAAGCTCTGCTGGCTTATTTACATGAACAAAATATTGAAAAATGGACGTGGAACTATTTAGGGATGTCTTTTTATTCGTATCTTGATTGGGCCGTTTTTCGTGAGCAAATTAAAATTCAAAATTACCCAAAATTCGAAAAATTTCTAACCAAATATCGTAAGAAAAATGGTGTGAGTTCGACAGAAATTCCTAAGACATAGGATCAATAAAAGCCGTTTCACCTTGCTGAACTAATTTGTCATTCACGTGGAGTGAATATTCAATCTTACAAACTTTTGAAATCATGTAATTCACACCACAGTATTTTGTGAGTGAAGATTCCACCGCTTTAATCGCTTTATCCGAAGCAATTTCACCGTACAGAAAATATTTCAGATGAGCATGAGTAAAATAAACGGGCGGTGACTGATTTTTTTGAATCTCCGCTTCCATATGGAAACTTTCAATTTTCTGACGCATTTTACTGAGGATACTCACGACATCCATCGCGGTACAACCAAGCATACCATTTATAACAATTTCTTTTGGTGTCGGTCCTAAATTTTTTCCGCCGTGATCAACTGAAGCATCGATAGTAGATTTGATACCACGATTCTCACATTCAAAGGCCATCCCATTTTTCCAATCGATTCGTGCATTCATTTTTACTTCCTACTCAAGGTGTTTATCGCAAGAGTATTTCTCTTGCGCGTTTCCATAAAGTTTAAAATGTTTTTTACCTGTAAATAAAGTAATAATTCGATTCTGATGATAAAAATTATAATTTCCCAAAATTTTAGTCTCTAGCCATCTGACATCTTTAATTTTTAAAAAGGTATATGCATTATAATTCCAACGTGTGTGATATTGGGAGCGATTAGCACCGTTATCTGTAAATAAGTAAAGGCTGTTAGGAATGGAAACTTTTGAAAGTTGATTAAAAGCTCTTTGAAGTCTTTCAGGTGGCGTATAAAGACTCCACCAAGCATTACTGTAATCAAAAACTGAAAGCTTTAAATCTAATCGTTTAAACTCAGCTATCAGTTCATCTAAAAATAAATCGTCCCCAGAACTAGCGGTAAAAGCTTGTATCCGATCGGCATCTGCCATTTTTTTTAGTCGTGTAAAAGCCATATCATCTTCAAGATAATTTAACTTAAATGTTTTATGCCGCTCTTGATTGTCCAAATAGTTTCCAAACTTACTATCTTTAACATATCTTTTTAAACTACTATGTTGATTGGCCACCAGTCTTATTTCATCTTGCGAAAACTCTCGCTTTTCCATTCGCTCCAGTAACTCTAAAAAATTTGCTTCTTGTCTTAAAAAAAGATAATCCCTGCGATCGTTGGCCATTTTTAATAATAAAATATTTAATAAATTAAAGTTGGTCACGTTGGGATTTTTATCAAACAAAACCAAATGAGTAACCCGTGGGGAGTAGGCCGCTCCGAGAAAGCCACGTTCCGTTCCAACGCTTATGTACACACCTTCCGGAGCACGCTGAAATGCTTCCAAGGCATCCTCGGGATGTTTTTCGTTAGGTAGAACGTAACCATCATCTGATTTTGCGGTATAAAATTCTTTGGTTATATCAGGAACAAATTTAGAAGAGAGCTGAAACGTCTTATTTTGGGCCCATATATTATGAGTAAAAAGGATGACAAAAACAAAGATTAGTCTAAACATAACGCACAATACCACTAGCCGCTATTTTTAAACATATATAAAAATTACAACAACTTAACTCACCGCTTACTTGTTCTTATAGGCCCCAATATAATAATCCCATGTCGCAAAAAACCCTGATTCTTAAACATCTTAAAAAAAGTGACCCTATGCTAGGCTTACTTATTAAAGAGATAGGAAAGCTCGATTTAACGCCTAATAAACGCTCGCCTTATGAGGCCCTGGTACGTTCAATAGCCCATCAACAATTAACCGGTCGTGTAGCGGAAGTGATTTTGGGGCGTTTTATAGCGCTCGTGCCTAATAAAAAATTTCCTGAACCAGCAGATGTTTTAGCGCTACCTATCGAAAAATTACGCTCGGTTGGTTTCTCTATGAGTAAGGCCACTTCGATACAGCAAATCGCAGAATTCGCACTGGCAGGAAAAGTTCCGACTCGCGCACAAGCCAAAAAAATGTCGAGCGAAGAATTAATTACGCAACTCACAGAAATTCGCGGTGTGGGTCGTTGGACGGTTGAGATGTTACTTATTTTTACACTGGGTCGTTTAGATGTTTTTCCAGTTGATGATTTTGGCGTGAAAAAGGGATATTGTTTACACTACAAAAAACGTAAATTACCCACACCAAAACAGTTTAGAATTATTGCACAAAAATGGCAGCCATATGGCTCATATGCAGCACTTTATTTTTGGGCCTGCGCGGATCGCAAAAAAAATAACAGTTTCTTACCGGTGCCTGACACAACATTGACATAAAAACTCCCACTACCATCTTATACTCATGAAAGGTACTAACCACTTTCTAGGAGGTAGAAATGGAATATTCAAAAAATTTTCGAATCAATGCGGTGAAAGAACACATTCATCGAATTTATCCGGAAGCTAAGAAAATTGACGTCCAGGTGCGAAGAAGTCCAAAAGGAGATTTTAGTGCTCAGATCAAAGTCAGTTCACCTTCGCACTTCTTGTTAGCAAAAAAAAGTGACGAGAGTTACGGACACAGTTTAGAAAGAGCATTCGATGCTATCTCTAAACAAATAGCTCGTGTGAAAAATAAAAGAACCAAAAATTATCGACCATATGATTGGAATGAATTGGTCGCTTCATAATTTGTCTTAGATAGAGGAGCGCAAATGCGCTCCTCTATTTATTGTTCCTTGACTTAAAAGTTTAAAAAGACAGAATAGAATCATGAAAAAAGAAGTCGTTGCCATTTTAGGCGCTTCAGATAAAAGTGAACGATATAGTTATAAAGCTATGAAAATGCTAAAAGAGCATGGTCATGAGACGCGTTTAGTCTCGCCTCAATATGATGAAATTGAAGGCGAAAAAGTTTATAAAAAACTAAGCGAACTTAAGAATATCGATACTCTCACTATGTACGTTAATGCCCAAATTTCGAATCAATTAAAAGATGAAATTATTCAACTCAATCCCAAACGAGTCATTTTTAATCCAGGGACAGAAAATATTTCACTGGAGCGAGATTTATCGAAGAATAAAATCGAAGTGGAAGAAGCTTGCACTTTAGTGCTGCTTTCAACTGGGCAATTCTAAATGACAAAAACATCTTTTCAAAAAAATAGCACTGCTTTTTATAAAGTCCGCCAATGGTTTTTGAAAAACTTTATTAATTATTATGGCCCTTATTTAGGCGCCGGAGTGAAGCTTAAGAAAATGTCAGATAATTATCGCCACGCTCGCGTGGAAATGCCACTGACTGTTTATAATCGTAATTACGTAGGTACACATTTTGGTGGCTCCATTTATTCCATGGTTGATCCTTGGTACATGCTGATGTTGATTCAAAACCTAGGGCCTGGTTATATCGTGTGGGATAAAGCCGCTAATATTCGATTTTTAAAACCAGGAACAGGGACGATTATTGCTGAATTTAATTTAGAACAAAAAGATCTCGACGAAATAACAACTCACCTCGCTCACTTCCCTAAAATGGATCGCCATTTCAAAGTAGAAATTAAAGATAAGAAAACCGGTGAAATCATCGCAGACGTCGATAAAGTTATTTATATCAGAAGGAAATAGCAAAAATGAAAAGGCTAATTTTGATTATTATTTTCTCAACTCAAAATCTTTGGGCATCACAAATGGGGCTCGGCTTAGGAATAGGAAAAGTTGATGGTGAAGATATTCAATCAATAGCCTTTGATTATTCAATTAAAGTTCATCAACTCAATTTATTTTCGCTCCCACTCAATATTGGTTTAGGCCTAAGATACACCAATCTCACGAGTGATACGTTCAAAATTAATAGTAAAGGTAATGAAACACTTACCGATTTATCAAGCCAGTCTTACAATATCGCAGTTTATAGTGACTATGAATTAAGCTTTATGTCACTTGGATTCAATATTGATCTGCTGGGATACACACATGGACGTCAAACAAGCATCAGCAGTTCTGCTACAAAAGTTCGCCCAGAGCAATTTAATTTACTTTTAGGTGGTGAAGCTGATTTAGGCACACTCAATTCTGAATTTTGGGTCGGGAAAAAATTTCAATCATTTACTTTCAAACTTGGGATGTCACATCTTGTGACTGAATATGATGATAAAAATATTACCTTAGGAAAAAGACAGAAGTTCTTTGATACATATTTCCTAAATATTGCTTACAATTGGATGTAATATGCAAAAAAAAACTGTTATCTATACCATCAACCCTTGTCCCTATTGTCAAAGAGCAAAAGATTTACTTAACAGAAAAAAAATTGTTTTTGAAGAAGTCCTTATTGATCGTAATGATGATGAGGCTCGTATGGAATTGGCAAAAAAATCTTCAATGAGAACTTTTCCACAGATTTTCTACGGCGAAAAACTAATTGGTGGCTATAGTGAATTACAAGCGCTCGAAGATAATAAAACTCTCGAAAAAGTTTTTGAGCTATGAAGTTTCTATTCTTAATTCTTTGTTTCAATGTCTTTGCGGCGGCACCTAAATCTAATCCTTATAGTGTGCCTATGCTGACACAAGTTGTTTACGATGAAATCAAAACTGATAATAAAACTATTTTTCTTATCTACAGTGCACGCTGGGCGCGAATCGATATAAAACAAAATCAGATGCTCGATTTAGTCATGGGTGACTTTAAAAAGAAGGCCCACTTTTATACCGTAGATCCTGATGCCATGGAAGGACTTAAAGTTCCTGACCCAGGTTCTCGCACGACTATTATCGCAGTTAGAGATGATAAAATTCGCGCTAAGTTAGTTGGTGTTACTGATTCGAAGCTGATGACTCAATTTATTGATCAAAATCTTTAAATTCAATAAAACCTTATTTTACTTATTAACTTCAAGAAGCTTTTTGACTAAAACGACTGAGCGTTCAACGAGTTCGAAAGCGTGTTGATGGAGATAATCACTTTCTTTTACATAGTTCATGTTACGTTCCATATCTTCAGACGACCAACCTAGAGAATGAGCGACGAAAGGAAATGCTGGTGCAGAAAAACCTAACTCACCAAAAAAAGTCAACATTTGTCCTGCGACGGCTTGGATATTATCTTGGCCTCCTGTGATAACAAAAGCTGCTACTTTATTTTGGATGAGAACACGATTCTTTAATGTAATTTGATTTTGTATACTATTAAGACGTTCGGCCATTTTATAATAAAGTGAGCTAGCACTCCCCCAACGGATTGGTGTTGAAACAATCACAACATCTGCCCAGTGAACTAAATTTTCGTAAACTTTAATCATTTCATCAGCAGCATCCATCTTGGTAATAGAACATGGCCAAGTACAGGCCCGTTCTGATTTTGAATAAAAACCTTCACAATTTCTAAAATTGAGTTCAGACAGTGCCAGAAAACGAGTTTCGACATCTAACTCATGGTTGGCCCTTGCAAGTGAGGACTTTAACAATTCCTCAGAGGTTGAAAAACGTGGGTGGTTTTTATCCATTGCGGTGGTCGATAAACCAAGAACTCTAATTTTGCCTACTTCTCGCTTAGGTTCACGGGCAAGAACAGAGCCAGGATAGTCTAAATTATATTGAGCTTTTATCCGTTCAGACTCATTTTTGATATTCACAAAAAGCAAATCACCTTCAATTTTTGTCTCTAATGCGGGGACCGAACCACCATGGGTTGCTAGGGGCTGAGAGGCTTCACTTAAAGCTATCCCAGTTTTGTGATTGAATTGCCAATAGTGCCAAGGACATTCGACGCAACCATTTTTAAGTTTCCCTTTCGCTAGTGGGGCCCCCATATGATTACACTTATTATTGAGCACACCAAATTGTCCTTGTACGTAAGTTAGAACAAATTTTTTTTCGCCTATAACTAATTCTTTTAAAAACCCTGTACTCTCAAGTTCACGAATTAACACTTGAGGCTTACCGATTGCCACCCATTCATCACTCATTTTAATCTCCTAAAAACGTAATAAACTATTCTAAAGCCTAGCTAAAAATTTTACAATTTAGAAACAATTTTTATGAATTCTGATAAAACAGTGTTAACTAAGTTTCAAATTAAGGGTATTCCTATGAAGAAAATAGCTAATTCATTGCTTGGTTTTATCTTGTATATTCAAACACTTTCTGTGTCATATGCACTTTCAGACTGTGACCGACACTTTGAAAACCCGAAATTCAAAGAAGCTTTTGTTAAAATTTTTGAAAAGAAGCCTGAAGGACTAAAACTTAGAGAGCTCTATAATCCAAAGAAACAAATTATCGTTGGTTATACAGAACAGGTTGGTTACTTTATTATTGCTAATAATCAGAGAGTCTCTGAATTTGGACTTGATAATGTCAATTTTAGCACAAATATTCTTACGCCAGCTTTACACCCAGATTTAATATTAGGAAACGGCTTTACTGCGATCTTTAATGTCAAAGAATCATCTATCCAAAAATTTCTAACTGAAGTCAACAATTACGCTCATGCACAAATCAGTAAATTAAAAACAACTTTTCCAGATAAAGAAGTGGACTACAGCAAAAATACACTCACTGCTATTCTCGGACATTTCTATGGCGAGGAAATCAATTCCGTTTACATGAACGCGAACACCCATGTGGTGGATGCTAGAGAGATTGACCAATACAAGGTCGCAACTAAAACGGTAGAAGAAAATACAAGATTAATGCAGAAAAATCTGGATAAATTTTACCAAATCGGTGATTTTGATTTTTTTAAGCATCTCAATCAACTCCAGGATATTCAGTTAAAAGAAGACAATAAGAGACTTCTATATCTCTTTGGTGGTGCAATCGCATTTGCTGGCTTTTGTTGGTATATGGACTCTCGAGAAAATTAACAAGACAAATTATTTGTTAATTTATAAACCGCTCTTACCATAATTACTAAGTACACGTGCACTCGGATCTTGCACCTTACAATTTGGCCAAGTCTGATTCGGCATCCAGAAATCTTTGATCAGATGCACTTGACCTGGAAAATGACTCTCGAAAATTTTTCGGTAGAGATATGATTCTTTAGTGAAAGGTGTTTTCTGTGGATATTTCTTTTTCGCTTCGGCGAATTCTTTATCACTGATAACTTGCGCCGCGTATTCTTTTAAATAATCCACCATCGAGTGTCCAACAGCATCTGAAAATGCGGCCTTTTCTCGCCATAAAATTTCTTCTGGTAAATAATCTAAACCGGCAAAAGCTTGGCGTAAAAGATTTTTACCCATACCAGTCGTGTTCATTTTATATTTTGGGTCAATACCCATCACATATTTCACAAAATCTAAATCACCAAAGGGCACACGCGCTTCCAGTGCATGCGCACTAATTGAACGATCCGCACGAAGGACATCATACATA
The DNA here is from genome assembly GCA_016786485.1 of Bacteriovoracaceae bacterium. Taxonomy (GTDB): domain Bacteria; phylum Bdellovibrionota; class Bacteriovoracia; order Bacteriovoracales; family Bacteriovoracaceae; genus JAEUWD01. Next base: position 14,147 of record JAEUWD010000022.1, read on the forward strand.
TAAAGCTCATCAATTCTTTTCTTTGATTCTAATTGAAATTCTTCCGGACTTGGCGCGAAGTCTGTATATTTATAACCAAAAAGCTCGTCAGAAATTTCACCAGTTAATAAAACTTTGATTACGGTATTTTTATGGACATAACGACACACGATATACATACCAATACTGGCCCGAATCGTTGTAATATCCCAAGTCTCAAGATGATGAATGACTTCATTCAATACACCGAGCGTTTCTTTTTTATCAAAAATAACTTCGTGGTGCTTTGATTTAATAAAATCCGCCACAATTTTAGCGTATCGCAAATCAATCGGAGCATGATCCAGTCCCACCGCAAAAGTTTGAAGTGGCTTTTTAAGAATTTTCGAAGCAATGGCACAAACTAAACTTGAATCTAATCCGCCTGAAAGCAAAAAACCTACAGGGACATCAGCAACTAGTCTTTTTCTTACGCCTTCAATTAATTTTTCGCGAATATTTTTGAGAATCTGCTTCTCATCGTCTTCATGATATTTTTTTACCGTAGTTAAATCGATATAAGACTTAATTTTTTTGCCATCAAAGTAATGTCCCGGTGGAAAATTTTCGACTTTTTCACAGTAAGGGAGAATCGTTTTCACTTCTGAAGCGAAAATGTATTTTCCTTTTTTTGTTTTACCGTAAAAAAGTGGTCGAATCCCAATCGGATCACGAGCAGCTAATAATTTTTTGTTTTTCTCATCCCACATCACAAAAGCAAACTCAGCATCGAGCGACTGACAAAGTCTATCTAAACTCATGTCCGTTAACATCGGGACTAAAACTTCACAGTCCGAATGGGATTTAAATTTATAAGTAGCTTCGTATTGCTTTCGAAGTTCGACAAAATTATAGATTTCACCATTACAAATAATAATATTTCCATTGCGATCATCTTGAAAAGGTTGGTGCCCTTTCGCTGTTGGATCCATAATAGCTAAACGGTGAAAACATAAACTGGCATCGCCGTTTTTTGAGACGACAATTTCTGTATCATCAGGTCCACGATGTTTAATCTCATCAAAAACATTTTTAAAATCTGGAAGTTCGTTAACATTGCCTTGATAGCCTAAGAGCCCACACATGCTTGCATCCTTTATCTGACCTATTTTATCTTAATTCGTGCACTCATAACTACCGGATATTTTTACCTATAAGCTAATCTGATCAATGGCCTCTGCCAGCTTATAGTCTTTTTCCGTTATAGTATTCCCCGCGTCGTGGGTGGTGATTCTGATTAAACAAGTTTTAAAATTCACTATCATCTCGGGGTGATGTTTTTGTCGTGTAGCTTCCGCCGCAACTGCATTTACGAAGAGCATCGTCTTCTTAAAGCCTGGAAATTCAAACAGCTTTTCTAATGCCTGATCCTTTTGCTCCCAACCTTTTAACATGCCATAACTCCATTAATTTCCTTGGATTTCTCTTTGGCCGGGTACTTTGGTGGTAAATCCCCTAATTTTTTTGATTCTTCTAACAGCTTCACCACGTCTTGATCAAAAATATGAAACAGATCATCAAAAGTATTTAAGTAGTAATAAAGCGGCTGAATAATATCGATTCGAAACGAAGTTCGCAGGACGGTTAACACATCCAAAGGTAGTTTTTCACTTTTATCAGTTAAACAATACTGGGTCTCACCGATAGAAGATAAAATCCCACTGCCATAAGCACGCAAACCTTTTTTTGAGCTCACTAGACCAAACTCGACCGTAAACCAAAAGAGACGAAAAATGCGGCGACGATCTTTGTCCGACAGTGACATGGCCAATCTTCCAAACTCTTCTAAAAAGTTTGCGTACGTTTGATTAGTTAATAGAGGTGCATGGCCATAGATCTCGTGAAAAATATCGGGTTCTTGAATATAATCCAGCTCTTCTGGGATCCGAATAAAAGTTGCGGCAGGAAATTTTTTATTCGCTAATAAATTAAAAAAAACTTCCGGTTGAATCAGCGCCGGCACACCTTGAACTTGCCAACCAGTAAGCGATTTTAGGCGCTGATTGACTTGATTGAGCTGAGGCACTTTATTAAGAGGCAATGCTAAACGCTTATGACCTTCCAGGTATTCATCACAAGCTCGATCTTTCACAATTTCATTTTGCCGCTTGATCAGAATAGACCAAGTCTTATCCTCATCGGGCTCCCAATAGATTTCACCTTTACTATCTAAAGGCTTTGAAACGTAAACATGTTGCTTCTTCATTCTTAGTGACGCGCCTTAATCTCAGCAATGTCTTCGGCTTGGCCGGCTTGAAAAATTTTGTCTTCATACCGTTGCAGCTCATACTCAGTTAAAAGTCTGTTCTGTAACGAATAATATGTCAAATCTGGTGGATAATCGATTCCACAGCTTTTCTTACTTTGATCAATCATTTGCGGCAACTTATCTGATTCAATTTTTGAAACGACATCGTCTTCCATAAAGCGTAAGAACATACCGGCCATGAAATTTACTTGTTCTGTCGTAAGTTTTGCTAACATGTCGTGCGTCTTATTCGTTCGAATCGTCATATATTCAAGATAAGGAATAACTTCTTTTAATTGTTTTAAACGGACTTTAATAAAAGATTTTTCTTTTTCTGTATTGATCTGGGCCTTGCCTTCAAGATAAACACTCAAGTGACGCTTAAGCGCTTTGACTGATTCATTCATGTGACCTTTCTTTAAATCCTCAAGCGCTTTTGCTTTATCTTTTTCAAGACGAGCAGCCCCAGTTAAAGAAGTACTGGCCGTTTCGATACTTAAATAACCTGTCTTCATTAACATCCAATACATCGCCGTGTAATAATCCATATTCCACCAGCTAGAACCCTTCTCAAGATAGTTCAGGCGATTAGTGAAAACCTTTTGTTGAGCTTTTAAATAATCGAGAAGAACATTTTGTGTTTCCACATAAATGGCCTCTTCGCCCACTTTGGTTGTCATGAACATATGAAACTGAGCTGAAACTTTAGTGTTCTTGTCTGATGAGTTATTGAATTGAATTTCATCCACTGCACCTTCAACAACTTCAACTTTTACGACTGGACCAAAAACATCAATCACGTTTTTGCCATTTTTATTTTCAGGTGAATAATTTTTTAAGTAGCTTGTAATCGCTTCTTGAACTTTTTTTACATCGTTAACTGCCACTGGTTTCTTCGCAGCTTCAGCGGCTTTTTTCTGCTTGGTTTTTTCTAATAAAGAAGCATGATATAAATCACTAACAATCGCTTCTAAACCTGTTTTATTTTTTTCGATATCATTAAGATAAAACTGAGTCTTCTGAGCAGCATCATTTAAACTATCCATGATGACCAATTGTTTTACTGTCGCAAGATAGTGACGGTATTGATCAACTGAAAGTGATGGGTCGATAGGCTCTGGTGGCATAGCATCGATTTCTTTCATCGAACGCACCATACTCGACCTAATAATATCTTTGACGACCGCTGAATAACCAGGATTCCAAACACGGTCTTGTTGCTCTTTTAAATCCAATGAGAATGCCGGTAAATGCGACATTCCTAGCGATTTAAGAATCTTGTCTGCGCGCAGCTGGGCGGACGCTTCAACCTTTTGAGGCTCCTTAAAGTAGCACTGTCGGTATTCCTTTAAAGTTGCCGCAAAAAGCGAAGAAGTTATAAAAAATGAGAGAAGGCAAATTTTTGTTTTCATTATTCAAACCCACTGAACATATAGTCAAACCAATCACGAGGATTGTACTTATCCCAACCACCACGCTTGTCGTAGTTTTCAGGTGCGGTAAAGTTAATTTCTAAATCTTTTGAGAAGTAATGTTTTTCATTTCTTCCCCAACCTAATTGCTTTATCGGCCAACCACAGCTCCACCAGCCAGCTTCTGGATCATCTTCACAAGATTGCTTATAGAGACCTACACCACGCTGATACATTGAAACTTTTAATTTATATTTACGTTTAGGTTTTAAATAACCATCGTCAAAAATATTTTTGTCAGGCTCGGTTGGATTGTAGATAACAATTTCCCATAAATCTGAAACTTGTGTTTCTTCATTATTTGAAAGCATGTGCAAATTTGGAACAATAGCTTCACCGTCATTTGTATGTAAGTCATTCCAATGCACTTCCCACCAATAACTTGGATCTTCGAAAAGTCTTACGCGAACTTGTGTGTTTTTCCAGAAGGCTTTATCTTTTTTACTCTCCGTATCTGCTTTTTGGTCGGCTGGATTATGGTTTTCACCTTCTTCATATTTGACTTGTTCACGGGCAGCGTTTTCACGAGACTGAGCGGCCATCAAAGAAATCATCGCACCTGATGTATCATCTAAGCGCAATTTCCAAGGAATAGCTTTCGCGACATCCAAGCCTTCATCGTTTTTATCAGCTTGCCACAGTAAGGCCTCCATCGCATTTCCTTCCCAATCAATTGGTAAACGGAAAGCATTTGGTGTGGCCTTGGTACGATCACGTTTTACTGTAATAATTCTTGCATGAATCCCTAAATTTGCATCTTGCAAACATTCAGTACTTCCACTGGTCAGTTTCACATCTTTAAGATTATATTCATTCCACGCATCGCCAATCGCTAAATGCGGAGACATGACACGCGAGCGAGTACCATTATTATAAGTTTGGACGGCTTCAACTTCACCAGGAAGTAAATCGTACTTATTAGGAATCGCGTCAACGTAACCTTCAGAATCAAGATTCCATTCAACTTCCGTTGGACGAACAAACTCCCAAGAATATTTCATCGTTTCGTAAGAGCAATCAAGTGATGTCGTATGAGTCACATCGATATCACAAGTATTGGCGTGAGAAACCATATGACACTCTTGATGCGAACCCGTTCGCTTACCTTCCTTATCGTAATCATCCACTTGATGACATTCTTCATCTAAGTGAGAACCACACTCAAAAGAGCTGGTTACCGTTTCACACTCTTCATATTCCCAAACTTCAACCGTTTGATAAGGAACCGTTCCAGCATGAGTAATTAAAGGAATTTGACGTTTTTTAGTATAGGCTTCTTTACGATCATACTTCACATTATCCGCCCACTCAAAAAATGAAAGTTCTTTTTGAGGTAAACGAATGTAGTTATCCACATTTCCCGTACACTCTAAACGTTTATCACTGCTATTGCGTACGCGATCACGAGGAAGCGTTCGCCCACCACGACATATACTGCGTGTATCGTATGTTGGTGAATGATCGCATTTATTTCCAGAGTAATAGTAGCTGGCCTGGGCCAGTTCGAACTGACCCAGAGCTGCCACGAATATAAGTGAAAGTTTAAACATAAAACCTACTTATGAAATTTTATAAACGGCTTTTCTTTTTAGCTGTGTTAGCTGGATCTTCTAGATTTTTAATCATGATATCCAACTCTCTAGCTTGAGTAAAAAATGCTTCACGATCATCCAGCGCTCTCATGGCATTATTTTTTGCTCCCATTATAGTATTTGGATCTTGATTATCGTGCTCTGGTTCATTCCTACCTTCCATTTGAGCTAGGAAGTAATATTCAATTTCATTCGACCAATTGGCATTAATTTTATAACGAGCTTCATAACTTTCTTGAACACCAGCACGACCACCGTTACGACCAGCTGCTAACATTAACTCTTCTTGAACATCAGCTAACATCATCGCAAGAACTGGTTCGTTAATTGAAACTTCCGTATTTTTACCACGCATCCAAGTGACGATTGAAGATAAACGAGAGAAAGTTGACACGCCTGAGGCCATGAAATCTTTATTTTTGAAACTCATTGTCTTGAGCGCATTAAAGATACGATCTTCAAGAGCAATTAATCCGTGATCAACACCATCAGAAGCTTTATCTACTAATTTACGAGAAATGATCCCAGTAAATTTAATACTTGAATTCATTAATTGATCAATATTTGCAGTGATGTATTTATAATCAATATCTAAAGTACCTAATTGCATACCATAAAGATTTCTAAGAGCTGAACGCACAAAGAAAATTCTTTCTAAGTCTTTTACTGCTGCTGATTTTCCATCAGTATTTGGATTGAAACGATACTTCGAAGCTTTCTTACCAAATTCAGTGATGACAGCATCAATCATTTTTCTGGTTAATGGGTTTATAGTACTATCAAAAGTTCTATCTGCTGCTGTTTGGTTTGAAGCACGTAATTGATCACGTTGTTTTCTCTTAGCATTAATATCAACCGCACCATACGGCTTAAATTCATTGAACTTCGTTAAGTCAAAAAGACCAACTTGTTGGTACTCTGCACCTGAAGGAAATTTAATACAAGCTTTGGTTGTTTCAGCTTCCTTTTTCAATTTAGCTAACTCACCTTGGTAGTAAGTTTTGACACCTTCTAAACTAATTTTTTCAAAATTTGCTCTTAACTCTTTGGCTTTATTTTCAGTTAAGCCCGCGTGACCTTTTACTGAAGACATCATCGCATTTGGAATAGCGTCAATAGTCGCTAGAGTATTACTGTAGTTAAGTTCAGTTTCTTCATACTTATTTTTTAACTCAAGAAATTGTGGTGGGGTTAAAGGATTTTTCGCATTAACACAACTATAAGCATTTGCACTGATAGTCTTTAAACCATCTTGCTTGTTGTAGAACAATTCCACTAAAGTTGCGTAGTTTGAATTAAGCTTCGTAATAGCATTGTTCAAAAAAACCAAGTCTTCTTTGCGAACTTCATCAAATTGCTTCATCACGTATTCAGCAACCACTGTATTATCCATCGTTTGGAAATTGTATCCACCTGATTCCACGGCAATTGGATAATGACCGAAGAACGAGGGCATGGCCGATTTTGGTTTAGGACTAGTTTTTTGAGCAAGTGCTACTTGAGATACAAGCAAGCTTGCTATTAATGAAAGTAGAAGAGATTTCATGAAGAGCTCCTTGAGGGTAAATTAATGACATCTCAATAGCCTATTTTCAGTTGATTTGGTTCTGTAATCGCTGCTGTGTGTAAAAATAATACGAGTGTACTTTACCAGTCGATGGCAGTGGCATCACGAAAGAAACCACCGCTTGGACCGTCCTCAGGTAGCATAGCGGCCCAAACCACGCCTTTCGCAGCGGTTTCAGGGCTCCGGCCAGCACCGGCCCCGCCCATATCGGTTTTAACCCAGCCAGGACACAGGCTATTTATTTTGATATATTTAGGATTCACTTCCTTGGCCAAAATTTGCGTCATCCCGTTTAAAGCGAGCTTGGAAATCTTGTACGATCCCACCCCACGCTCTTTCATCGACTCTAATGAGCCATACTGAGACGAGATATTCACAATCCGCCCATAACGATATTCTTCCATTTTAGGAAGAATCAGCTGACACAAATGAAGTGGACCATAAAGATTGGTCTGCATGGTGTCCGTAAAAATTTTCATCTCGAGCTCTTTTAATGTCGTCGCTTCATCTAAATAAACACCGGCGTTATTCACCAAAACATCCAGGCGTTCATGGCGTTTGAAAATTTCTGCCACGGCTTTATCACAAGAAGCTATGTCCGAAGTATCCAGCTTAACCAGTTCAATATTTTTCGAACCTAATTGTTCGAGACTCTTTTGACCTTTTTCTAAATCTCGCACGCCCATAATAACGTAGAAATTTTTTTCTAAGAGCGCTTTGCATGTTGCTAGGCCAATTCCTCGATTAGCACCGGTGACTAAAACATTTTTTTTTGTTAACATGATTTATCCTTATGAAGACGATTGCTTTTATTGATAATTTTATCGAAACACCGGTTATCCACAGTGTAAACGATTTTATTTTGCGCACGAAACTTCCGTGCTCTTATCATATGCCTGCCACCTACGGTATGGAGTCACTCAAGAAATGTAAACAAGCGGATGGTTATGTTCTGCTTGGTAGCGCTTCGCATGTCACAGAAAAATTGGATTGGCATCAGCAGCTCTTAGATTTTTTATTACCAAAAATTGAAAAAGGGACTCCGGTTTTAGGTATTTGTTTTGGCCATCAGCTTCTGGCCTATCATTTTGGGAGCGAGGTGAATTATATTCACCAAAACCAAACCAAACATACAGAAGCGCGAGAAATCAGCTTTTTAAATTCGACTTTAGGCATTCAAAAAAATACCAACCTACTCCTAGGTTTTTCTCATTCTCAGGAAGTGAAGACCGTTCCAACCGGTTTCGATGTAGTGGCCAAATCTAAAATTTGTGCCATTGAAGCTCTGAAGCATAAAAAACTCCCCATTTGGACTTTCCAAAGTCACCCCGAGGCCAGTGAGTTTTTCCTTAAAGATTCAGCAGAACTCCAGGATGAGAAGACGATTCAACAGGTTATACGCAATGGACAAGCCGTTCTGGACGGCTTTGTAAGAGAACTTTAGTAGACAAGTCAACTTTACCCTTCATACAATCTAGCCATTACTTTTCTAGGGGGATTTATGAAAGTTTTTGTTTTTACTTACCTTGTTCTGATATCGATGGCATCGGCCATGGATAATATGACGGACCTACTACGCTCACCGCCATCTATCCCATTATCAAATAAAAAAGCTATTTTTGTGGATTTTCAGAAAGCTGATTATCAATTGAACTATGATTACAATGCGAGACAACTTTATATTCATTCAAAAATTATTTTCTACCAACCTGAAGTCGGTTCACCGATTTATGATTTATTACCAACTGAAAGTGAAATCTATATTGATGGTCAGAAATCAAGCGCTCATTTAGTTTATGCTCCAGGCAACGTTACTCAATATAAAGTACTGGGAGATCAGCTAGCGGTTGGCCTACATACTTTGGAAATTAAACACTATCTTAATACACTTGTGGTTTTCGAGAACGATGGTGTTTCAAGTGCTTTCTGGATGTCAGACCTAAGTGATCGTCGTTACTTGGAACAATTTCTTCCAACTAACCTCGAGTACGATCGCTATGCGATGACCTTCTATGTGAACTTTTTAAATTTCCCAAAACAACAATTGCTTTATACCAATGGTGTGGTTTTTGCCGGCCAAGCTTACAATCAATATGTGGTGCAATTCCCAACATACTTCACGACTTCATCCGTCTTTTTTCATACCAGTTTCGTGGGAAAGTTTAATCACTTCACTGATACGTACAAAACGATCGATGGCAGAGTTATTAATATCCTCGTTTATAACAATACCGGCACAGATCTTACGAGTTACTTAAAATTAACCAAAAGTGTTTTAGCTGAACTTGAAAATGATTACGGACAATGGCCACACGGTAATATTACGATCTATGCTGCTGGCTCAGGCGGAATGGAGTATTGTGGCGCGACCATGACTTCATACTGGGCACTTCCTCACGAAATTACTCACAGCTATTTTGCTCGCGGAATTATTCCGGCCAACGGAAATGCGGGATGGATCGATGAAGCGATTGCGAGCTTCCGTGATGATCGTTACCAAAAACGAATGACTCCAGGCTTTAATAGCTCACAAATGGCAGGCCACTCTGTTTATTCGAGATATACAGATGACAATGCCTACACGCTTGGTAAGCGCTTTATGGAATATCTTAATTACCAAGAAGATGCCAACGGTGGGTTAAAGCCATTCTTAAAATACTACAAAGATAAGTGGTTACATGTTCCTTATTTCACCCAAGACTTTATTAATGAATTGAACGCCTATACTGGTAAAAATTATCAATCAGATTTCAATCGATTCATTTATGGGATAAATCAACCTTATCGTTTCTTTGAAGGAAGCACTTCATTAGAAAAAAGCTTTGGCTTCGAAGACCAACATGAGAATCCACATCACCCGAAATTGAATTTGGAAGATTTAGAAAAACTACTTTAGTGGTTCAGCTGCTGGAAGACGTTTAACAAGTTCTTGAGTACAAACGGGAGCATCGGATCCCATGAAGCAATCAACGATTTCTTTATGGCTTATTTGATATTGCTTGGTAATTTTATTTATCATCAAGCCAGATGAGCCAAAGAAAACAGTGAAAACCAGTAGCACTACCGAAACCGTGATGCGCTTAACGTCTTTGCGCGCAATATGAAAAAAAAGTGGAGCATCTTTTTTGACGAGCTCAATATGTCCAGTAAAAATGCGTGTCCAACGAGCGAAATATCCCAACATAAAAAAGATGAAGAAAGTACGAAACTCGCCTAACTCGGCTTCGTAAGAAATTCCAAAAGCAGCGACAATTCCCTCTAGTAAAATAATCGATGGAGTAAACATTAAAGCTTTCACTTTGAAAGTTTCATTACATTCGCCACACTTAATAAAATGCGGAGAAAGACTGGTTTCTTCAGGAATGGGTTTGGCGCAATAAGGACAGTTCAAATGGTTTGTTTCTTCCATAGTAACTTACCTATCGGCTAAGCTATGGCAGACCCAAACTCAGTTGCTCTCAGTGATACTTTTTGCCCCTACGCTTAGTTAAGGTCTGCAAAATTTAACACTTACACTCGAAAAAGCGCCCCGAACACCCTCTACCTTTTCGATAATAACTTCAGTAAAACCATATCTGCTTGCATTCGCACCAGACCAAGTACTTATCGCCGCTTCTTCCATTGAAATATTCAGATTTGATGTCTTCGAGTTAAAAGTTTTTAGATTATCGCCAAAGACCCAGTCGCCAAGGACACATTTTATTTTTGAATTAAAATGCCCGATCACAAAATCATAAGCTTCAGTCCCTCTTAAGAATTTCGAACGAGCACCGGTCTGGATTACTTTTGTTTCAAACCATAAGTATAAATTATCATCACTCGAATTTTTTAAATTGGCCCAGATTCTAAAAGCACTCCCTTTTTCATTTATAACAATTGAATCTTCTCTTATTGCTAAATATATATTTTCACTACTTATCGTAAATTTATCACCATCATAATACGGAGGACCGTCATCTTCTAAACACCAAGGAGGATCAAAAGAGCCATCCTCTTTAAAGCTAATAATTCTTTCATTTTCTATTCCATCCTCATTTTCAAATATTTTTTGTATGAACTTCTTATCTGATTCCGTGACATAATCAGGAAACTCTTTAATTGAAAGCTTATTAAAAAACTCATTACAAGCTTCAGATTTAAAACTAATGGCAAAAATAATATAAATAAGTAATACGTATTTCATAAATTTCCCATAACAGGGCCAAGCTATCTCAACACACAATACACTGCACCATAAAAACACATGCTTTATTAACTTTCGAGTACTTTTTTCATAGAGCTGAAGTGGTAATAACTAAGCACATGTTCCAGTGCCAATTCGAAGGCTTGATTGATGGGATATAAGTGCTCTGAGAGTGCCGGAGCAATGCTATTCATGAGCTGTCGCCAATAGGCCATATCGTGCTCATAGGTTAAAGCTATGCCATTCAAATCTTCACCATGCTTTTCGCGAATCAATTTACACAGACCTAAAACATAATCCTGAGATTTATTACGACGGGCATAGGCACCAAACATACGACAAATACCAGGGCGTTGTTCGTAAATTCCGCAACGGCCCTTTTTCCCATCAGCGCTATGCGCTTGATAGAAATGACAAACCATTGCCTGCGAGTTTTTTAGTTGCTCAAGAACTTGTTCAGCTTCACCTTTTTGATATTGCTCGAGTGCTAATGGCAAAGCCTCAAGAATCGTGCATTCCACCTGAGGTGAAAGGCAACATTCACCACACTCATTTAAACAAGTCAGACCCGAATTATTTTGGAGTCCAGAAAAGGTGGTCGACATCTTTTGAAAAAGTGTCATGAGTTCTGAATTGAAAGCTTGGTACTTATCCATAAAGTAGTTGCACTATAGGCAATTTTGAATCCTTTTGCTATAGACAAGGAATATGTTATCGCCTTATCGCTGGACCTTTAAAATGCATACTCCGCCTAAGCACCCATGGGTGTTTAAGCAGGATCTAACCGATGTCGTAAGAGGGACCCCGCCTGGTTCGGTCGTCGATCTCTATAATCCGAAGGGTAAATTTCTATGCAAAGGTTTTGGGAATCTCAATTCACAAATTGCTTTTCGTAAAATTTCTGAAGATCCGAAGCTAGTTATCGATCGAGAGTGGTTAATTGAAAATATGCTCACGGCTTGGAAAGCGCGTGAAGCTGTAAAATACACTCAACATTCTTTCCGTTGGATTTTTAGTGAAGCCGATGATTTACCTGGCTTGATTGTGGATTATTTTAAGGCCAAAGATGATACAGCAGTTATCAGCTTTCAAGTTTTAACGGCTGGGATGGAACAACTGCTGGGCGATCCTAAAATGACTTTTACCAAAGTCCTCAGCGCCTTAACTCTCAATCCTGAAAATCATTTATTACTCATCAAAAATAAAAGTTCAGTGCGTGAAAAAGAAGGTCTCATGCCGGGACAAAATGAAGCTATTACCTTAGGTAGTAAAATTATCGATTCAAAAAAGTTTCGCTTTCTCATTACCGGACAAGTCGAACTAGCATGCAATCTTTATGACGGTCAGAAGACTGGTTTTTTTCTTGATCAGTCGATGAACTTGCAACAAACTTTGCGCCTTTTAACTGAAACTTCTGAGACCGTCAAAATTCTCGATCTCTTTTGCTACGTCGGTCAGTGGGGAACTTATCTCGGTCGCAAACTGCAGGAGCAAAATAAAAAAGTTGAAACTTGTTTTGTGGATGCTTCGGAAAATGCTCTCACCTGGGCCAAGCAAAATGGTGAGTACTATGAACTCTCCCCTCGCACAGTCAAAGCTGATATTATCCAAAAACCGCAACTGATTCCTGATGAACTTTTTGATATCGTCATTTGTGATCCGCCGGCACTCATTAAAAATAAAAAAGATTTTTTTCCTGGTCGCAAAGGCTATCTAAAGGCCAATCGCGAAGCGATGAAACGCACGCAAAAAGGTGGTTTATTACTCAGTTGTTCTTGTTCGCAACCTTTAACGTCCCAGGACCTTAAAGGCGTTTTAAACGAAGCCGCCAAAAATGAAAACCGCACACTGACTTTTTTAGGCGAAAGTGTGCAAGGACCCGATCATCCCGTTCACCCGCATTTTCCACAAGGTCATTATTTAAAAATGCATTTAGTGCGAGTGGATTAAGCCTGTTGCCAGTTTTGATTACCTAAGAAATCCACTTTCCCAATTTTCACTCCGCCCATTCTTAAAAGCGCGTAAGCTGTCGTTAGGTGAAAATAAACATTAGGGATGGCATGAGAAATGAGATAATCACGGCCACCAATAAATTTTCCTGGGTACCAAGGGAAAGTGATTTTTTTATTTTCAGCATCAGCAAAATCTTTTTCTGAAAAACCTTCTAAGAAATTCAAAGTTTTACCAACTCGTTCAATTAATTCATCCATCGTTTTTTCTTTATCTTCAAAAACTGGAGCTGTCTTGCCACTTAAGCGTGCTGCTGCACCTTTGGCATTGTCGGTTGCAATTTGTACCTGGCGAGCAAATGTGAACATATCCGGCGCCAGTTTCATATCCAGAAAAAGATCAGGATTAAACTTACGTTCAGTGGCGTGGGCCTTAGCTTTTTCCATAATATTTTTAAGTGCTAAAAGATTCATCGTAAATTGTTCAGAAATAATTTCGTTAACAGTAATATTCATAAGACCTCCAAAGTCATTTTGAAAGCATTTTCACCCGTGACTTAGGTTTACGTCAATGAGATTTTAACGACGCGGATGGCGTGTCGAGTGGGCCGAGCCTCTACCGTCTGGTCCAAAGAGATTAATCGAGACTTTATCTAAATTAAGCTTCGTTAAATAATGACGAATTTTGACTTTATTTTCTGGTTTATACCAAAAGAAGAAATCGCGTTGCTTGGTTTTTTCATCTAAGGTAATGGCCGTTTGCACTGGCTGCATCGAATATGGGTGGTAACCTGAATAATAAATTTCCGTCGCTACTGTCATCGGTGTCGGCGTAAAGTCTTGCACCTGCTCTAACTTATATCCCAAGGCCTTAGTCTTGGCCGCAAGTTGTGCCATATCTTCTGGACGACAAGCTGGGTGTGACGAAATAAAATACGGAATAATTTGTTGGTTCAAACCAAATTTGCGGCTAAGCGCTTCGAACTTGGTTTTAAAAATTTCAAAATATTTAAACGAAGGTTTGCGCATCATTTCGAGAACGTGGTCTTCCGTATGTTCAGGCGCCACTTTCAAGCGACCAGAAACGTGCTTCGTTACTAATTGCTCAACATAAGCCTCATCTTCTTTTTTATGCTTACTCTTTTCATCAAACATCAAATCATAACGAAGACCTGAACTGACAAAAGCTTTTTTCACTTTCGGAAAAGCTGCTACTTCTTTATAAAGCTCGGTCATTTTTTGCGGATTCGTATCAAGGTTGTGACAAATTTTTGGGAAGATACACGAAGGTGCGGCACAACGATCACAAATAGATTGATCGATACCTTTCATCTGATACATATTCGCCGATGGCCCACCAATATCAGAAATATAACCTTTGAAATCTGGCATTTTGGTAATTTGATCGAGTTCTTTTAAAATACTTTTCTTCGAGCGTGAAGCTATCATTTTTCCTTGATGAGCAGAAATGGTACAAAAGCTACAGCCACCAAAACAACCACGGTGAGTGTTCAAGGAAAATTTAATCATTTCATAAGCAGAAATCGGCCCACGATCTTTATATTTTGGATGCGGTAAACGTGTATATGGTAAATCAAAGGAAGCATCGATTTCGTTTTCTGTCATGGTTTGGTAAGGCGGATTAATAACCAGCACTTTACCTTCAACTTTTTGTAAAAGACGACTAGCAAACTGGCGATTACTCTCTACTTCCACATGCATAAAATTTCGCGCGTAAGCTTTTTTATCTTTTAAGCATTTTTCGTGAGACGTAAGTTCTTTCGTTTTCCAATTTTTATTTTTTGGTACGCTACTTTCATCTTTTGCCAAGAAAGCCGTTTGGGGAACGGTATCAATTTTATTAAAAGGAACACCCTTGAGAAGTAACTTCACCACTTCACGCATCGGCTGTTCACCCATGCCATAAACCAACATGTCCGCGCCCGATAAAGTTAAAATATTTGGATACAGTTTATCCGCCCAAAAATCATAATGAGTGACCCTACGAAGTGAAGCTTCAATTCCACCCAGCATCACAGGCGTATCAGGATAAAGTTGTTTCAAAATTTTCGAATAAGTCATCGTCGCGTAATCCGGTCTAAAATTCGGACTACCACCTGGAGTATAAGCATCTTCAGAACGTAAACGTTTCCCCGCAGTGTATTTGTTCACCATGGAATCCATATTTCCTGAAGTCACGCCGAAGAAATATTTAGGCGCTCCAAATTTTTTAAAATCACGAAGATCATCACGCCAATTAGGCTGCGCGATGATGGCCACTTTAAGCCCCATGGATTCTAGAATTCTCCCCATGACCGCTGTCCCAAACGCTGGGTGATCCACATAGGCATCACCTGAAACCAAGATAACATCCAACTCATCCCATCCACGCTTTTGCGCTTCTTTCATGGTGGTTGGTAGCCAGGCGGTAATTGGTAATTCATCAGTTTTAACAGTCATGGGCGGACTTTACTCTAATTTAAAGCGCGGCGCAATGAAAATATGCTAATCACTTGAAATTACATGGGAAAAAGGGAGGCGAAAGCCCCCCCCCCAACTCCGTTAGTGTTTCAAAAATTTCACTAGACTCAAAACTAGCTCAAGCAGTGAAATTAAAAACATAACGAAATTTGTTAGCGTGGTATCATCCATGACTTTCCTCCTTCCATGGTCGCCCCAACGGGCGGGAAAGAGTGGCCAGGAAATTCACCAGCTATTTGAATTTATTCATATTGTTCTGAACTACCCATTCATATGCTAATATCAAAATCTCCCCCAAGCATGCTTAGGGAAAAGTAGCTTTGTTAGCGTGAAGTTACACAACCCTCGTTTGAAACACGAGGGTTTTTACTTTTTAAACCCTCAATATTTCATCCCTGAAATGACTGTATCTTTTACGCTCAACACAGAACAAATTGACCATCCGCATCCATCAAGCTAAATCATGGAGTTATTCATTCCAAGGAGAATCTATGAAATTATTTTTATGTCTTATGTTTTTGTTAAGTTTTTCTGCGCTAGCTACTGATGAACAATATGTTAAAGTCACACAAATCAAAGGTACTGATATCAAAAATGGCATGGGTAGTGGCATTGCTGAAAAGTGGTTAGATACCGAAATGGGTGTAGTTTGTTATGTTCTTCAAAAAGGAAGTAACGACTCTGCTCCAACCATCACGTGTGTAAACTACAAATAATTTAAAGCAAAATGAGGGCCTCATGAAAAAAATATTCACAACAACTTTGCTATTTACCATTTGTTTAAATTCCTACGTCTTCGCCAACTCAAGTTTAACCTTTGAAGCATCAAAGTATGAAACAATGGCGGCGATGGAATCAAAAGTTCAACGGATGAAAGCATCCATCTATCTTGTTTTAAATGAAATTGGTTGCGATGGTTACAAAGGTGCTTATCAAAAGCTAAAATATACCATTCAAGAATCTGGGGTGGCAGGTTTAGAAAAAAGAGTTCATATAAAAACTTATACTATATGCCCCTCACCACTTATCATTACAGGAACACAAACTCATTTTACTGAATGGGTTTATGGTACAAATTATTACAGCTATATGATCCAAAGTGCTGAAAAAATTTTCACTATCAGAACTACTGAACAAACTATCTTGGAAGATTAAATTATTTCGTTTTAATCCAAGCTTTAATTTTACTATCAAGCAGATCTAACGGCATTGCCCCGTCTTTGATCACTTGATCATGAAATTCAGTCAGTTTAAATTTCGCACCTAACTCTGTTTCTGCTAATTTTTTTAATTCTTGAATTTTAAGCATACCAATTTTATAAGCGGTCGCTTGGCCTGGCAAAACAGCATAACGTTTAATCGCATTGATGTTTTCTCCATGGGGACTTGGAGTATTATCGTCTAGGTACTTCACGGCCTTATCTAATGACCAACGTTTCGAGTGAATTCCTGTATCAGTCACTAAACGAGCCGCACGCCACAATTCCATCGAGAGACGACCGAAGTCATTAATAGGATCTTGGTAAAAGCCCAGTGATTTTGGTAACCACTCAGCATAAAGCCCCCATCCTTCAATGAAAGCCGTAAAATCAGAATGTTTTCTAAATTCAGGCAAACCTTCCAGTTCTTGCGCCAAAGTAATTTGCATGTGATGCCCAGGAATACCTTCATGATAAGCAAGTGCTTCAATTTCAGATTTCATCACTTGGGTCATATTAAATAAATTAATATAGAAAATACCTGGGCGTTTTCCATCTTGAGACGGGCCTTCATAGAAGGCAAAACCCGCTGAAGCTTCGCGATAAGGCTCAACTCGTTTCACGATGATATCAGCTTTAGGCTTAAGACCGATCATTTCTGGTAAACGCTTTTTTAAATCAGCGATATAACGTTCACTATCTTTAAGGGCTTGCTCACGGCCTTGATCGGTATTGGGATATTTAAACATATCGGTAGTGCGAACACGTTTGAAGAAATCTTTGAGCGTCATTTTTTCAAAACCTAAAACTTTTTTAAGTTCACTCATTTCTTGGTGAATTCTTTCCATTTCCTTCAGACCAAGCTGGTGTATTTCCTCAGCTGTCATATTGGTTGTCGTGTAAATTTTTAAAAGTTGGTTATAATATTTCTCACCATCTGGTAATTTCCATACACCAATATCTACCGGTGCCACTTTTTCGAGTTCCTTTAATTTACTAATGAGTTGAAGGTAAACAGGTTTCACTTGTCCGTTCAAAGTATTAAACAAATCCTGCATTATCTTAATACGTTTTTCTTGAGTAATATTTAATTTCACTAATTTCGCTTCGAGATCTTCATAAAACGTATTGGTTTTGCCTTTGCTCAGTGGCTGACCAGAAATAAGATTCTGACAATCACTGATCGCCATCGAGTAAACAAATTTCGGCGCTAAAATCTTTTTTTGTTTACGTACTTCTAATTTTACTAAAACATTTTTTAAATTAGTGGCAATACCTGCTAAACGTTTGACATAAGCATGAGCATCGTCTTCACTCTCAACTTGGTGAATATTAATCAGAAAACTAGGAAGGTCGGCATGTTCACCAAACATTTGATTGATCGGGTAGTCATGATAAACAAAAGGCTCCATCGCAATCTTATCTTCTAAGCTTAGTTTATAGATCAGATAACTATCAAGTTCAGCACCTGAGAATTTTTCGACGGGAAAGGTTAAAAGTTTTTTGAGTTCTTCTTTGGCGATTTCGATTTCTTTTAAACTTTTCTCATCGGTATTATCATCGAGCTTATCGTAATTGGTTTTTAACCCGATATAAGTTTGAAATTGTGGGTGACGTTCTTTGTAGGCTTCAAATGATTTTTCAAAAAAACGATTCAACTTCGCCGATGGTCCACCACAACCAACAAGAATCAAAATAAATGAAAGAAAACTACATAAACGCTTCATGAATAACTTCCTTATTATGAGATAATGCTAAATTGGCTTTATTATAACTTAAAAATGAACGCATTTTAAACTCAATCTGTGTATTTAATTCGATCCCACGTAAGCCACATGCTTGAAAATAATCCGTCCATAAGGCCTCAAGAAACTGCAATGAATGCTGAGGATGAGTGTTCATATCACTAAGCAGATAATGGAGACGTGCCTTAAAAGGTTCACTCTCTAAGACCTTTAACTCTCCTTGCTGATAAATAGTGAGCAGCTCTCGGTTAAATCCGACCTGTTCAGTATGAAAGTCATTCCAGAATTGGTAACCGTGTTCCAAATCATGGCATAAAAAATGAAAAGCATTCTCTTTGGTAAGAACCGGCGACGCCCAATACTGCGGCTGACTCATCATTGTCACATAACGCGTATTCTGCGTTTGTGCGATAAGCACATCAATAGGCTTGGGAATATAAGTAATCAGCTTAAGTTCCCAAGTTCCTTTTAACCAATTGGTGAGCATGGTACGAACTTTTGACTTAACTCCGCGAAAAGCGGCAGTCTCCAATATCTGCATCAGGTGAATCTCTTTAGTAAGAATATTTTCGAGCAATTTCTTCTGAGCGAAACGCTCACCTTTGGTCGCGTGTCCCATTAATAAAAAAGCAATGACCGCCATCTCGGCGTCTGTCAATTGTTGGGCCTGCCAACGGTCAAAAGCATGTTGAAAGGAAATAATCTGCATCGCTATTCCTCTTAAACTGAAAGTAGCTTAAACTACTTTCATGAAAGCGTTGTTACTCTATCTATTTTCTTATCAATTGTTAATGGCCCAAGATTTCACCTTTGACCCGATTAAAGGTGATTCTATTCCTAATTACATAGCTGAAGTCGACATTTTTAAGGGAGATGTAAAAAAGCAATCCCCTAGCTCTAAGGCTGAAGTGGTACATGTGGGCACCCGTTTCTTTAAAAACGATGTGCTTCTGACTGGCCCACGTTCTTTTGTAAAACTTAAGATTGTAGATGAAAGTCAGATTTCTCTGGGACCTAATTCCGAATTAAATTTTTCGCATTTTGAATTTAAGAGTAAAAGTGATCGCAAAATTATTTATAGTTTCATCAAAGGCCAATTATCAGGTGAAGTTAAGAACACCAACGATAAAGAAGATGTGGTGGTCAAAACCAAAACGGCGGCGATGGGAATTCGCGGGACTCAATTTTACGTGAATTATCATGAGGTCGATGCTAATCAAATTTCTGACTTTGCTTTGGTTGAAGGAAAAGTGAATATTACGGATGCTAACGGAAAAATCACACCCATCACCCAATATGAAAGATTGATTACAGTGCAGGATAAAAATAATAAAAATGCAGGCAAAGAAAAGTTAAAATTATCTCAAGATGAAGTCGTTTTTTTACAAAACAAAGTTGAAGACTCACAAGACTTTAAAAATTTAATGCCATACTTTAAGCATGAAAGTGTGCCCGAAGGTTCATCGCTTTATACTTTCTTTAACGCTAAAATCAGCACAAAAGACACTGACAGTATGCAGCAAGTGGAAGATTCACAGGATGACGAGCAGTGGCGAAAAAAATTAGAACAACTCAATCAGAAGCTTCGCGAAAATCAGTAACACAAATCTTACATCACATTACTTTCTCAACACGCAACACTAAGCATTGTGAATAAAAAAAATCTACACGCCGTGCTTTTATATAGGCACTTCTGCAAAAATAATTTAGAGTTTCCCATCGTTTCAATCGAAACATCTAATCCTGGGGAGGAATTATGAAAAAATTATTAGTGCTTGTTTTTGTTTTATCTTCAATGTCAGCTATGGCCTTCGAAAGAGTTAAGCCACGTTCTGCTGAGCAACAAGGTATTTCTGATTTAATTATGAAAATTAACAACAACGGCGGATGCGGTAGCGCTGGAAAAACTCAATTTGAAGAGTGGAAAGATATTGGTGGAAACTGCGGCGGTCAGTGGACAAAGAAAAAAGGCAAAGACGGCGCTGCTTTTATTAAAATTCGTAACTCTCAATGTACAAACGTTATCCTTGGACTTAAGAATCTACGTGTAAGAAATGATTCAGGTACAAGATTATATAAAGCTTCTCAATATGAAGATGCAACTTACCAAGTAAGCAAAGATGCTATGGGATATGATGGTGATTCAGAAGCTGTTATCAGTTCAAACAGTGGTGCTTCTTGTAGAATCATCTACGCAAATTTCTAATTCTAAAAAGAAATTCATTATAGAAAAAGGCTTCGCAAGAAGCCTTTTTTATTTTATCAATTCAAAAGTTTTCATCAGCATAATTTCGCCATTTAGAATAATTTCAATTTGATGTGGACCCGGATAATGTTTACGGGTGGTCATTTGGCGCAAAGAATGTTTTTTACTTAAGCTATAAGTTCCACTGACAATTTCTTTTTCGGAAATTTTAAAAACCTTCTTCGACTTGCTACCATTTTTCTTATGGTAGTGAATGGCGTATTCGATGCGAACTTTCTGTGGCTTCTGTCCTTTAAGTTCATAGGTCAGATCAAAACTTAAATGTTTACCGATCTTAAAACTCTTTTGCGCCAGATTCAGTTTAGTCACTTTAATATTTTTAACTTTACCTACGCCAAATAATTTGAGTGCACGTTGATCGCCTCGCTTAAGGAGTGTGCGTAAAGCGTGCTTTAAAATCCAATCCGTTCTTTCACTTTTGCCAATCCAGTCCTTGGCCCAACTTAGAACTAAATCAGGATGATCTTTAGATATATCATTTAAGTTATTCGCCACACTTTTACGTACGTAAAGTGATTCATCATCTTTTAATTGATTTAAGATAGGATAAATATCGGCCGGGTCCTTCACCAAGTCGACGAGCTTAAATGACCACGGTAAACGCGGACGGCAGCCTTCACTAGCAAGCCTTCGAACATGTTCATTATCATGCTTGGACCACTCCTCCATTTGCTGCATACCACGTTTCAGATCAAGCTTAAGAAAAGTGCGGATAGCGAATTCAGATGTACAATAACGAGTGAAGTGTTCTAAAGCACGAATTGATTCATCCCAATGGCCTTGGCCATAGCTCGAAACGAACTCAGGGAAAATCAAAGCCCCTAGACCAGAAAAATGAGGCGCGACTTTTGTTAAAACTTTAAGTTTTGTTTCGTAAGTCCCAGGTAAACTTTCGTGCATCAATTTTACGATATGAGTAATGCGTTGTTTTAGCTCGAGATTATTCCAATTATGACTAAAAACACTTTTTCTAAAAACTTGTGCTGGAAAAATTTTAGTTTCGGATGATAGCAAACTAATTAAACGCTCAACAAAATTTTTATCAATTTGATTCTTTAATAAATCACCCATTACTCATTCCAACGGCGATCTTGTGTCGATAACCGTGTATTACCAATATTAATTGATATACCCGTGCGTCCCCACATCATAAAGGCATCGCGATTTCCGCTCGATAGTGTTTGAAAAGTGGCATTACTACTGGCCGGTGATGGTATCCAATTTGTTTGGTAAGATATCCCCAAAGACGTATTCCAAGAAATACGTGGAGTAACTCTATAGGCAACCCTTAAATCAAGACCTGTACCGGCATAGCTGTAATCAACAGTATTTGAATATGCTCTTAAATTACTTGCAATATCTATTTTTTTAAAATGCTTTGATAGCTGTAAACTTAAAGAGTGTTGAACAAACATCTGCTTCATTTGCTCAAAGCTCTCTGGATCAATATACTCATGAAGCTCGGGACCTATCGCATAGCGAATCGCGACATTTCCAGAATCATCTTCTTGAAATGGAACGAGAATCCACTCAACACCAGCTTTACCTTCCCAAAAGATGGCCTGGTTTTTTAAGGCCAGAGGATTAAGGTTGGAGTTAAGCGATTTATTTTCATAACTAAACTGAGATTCAACATGACGAACTCGTGTAAACAGCGCGACTGACCAATGACCTTTTTCTTGAAAACTATGTGCGAAACCTCCGCCACCATATTTCCAAATTCGACCTGTGTTATTACCTGGAACAAAAGGCGTGGATTGAGTGTTGCTATTGGCCTGAAAATATCCAACCCAACCCCAAGCTTTATTTTGTTTTGTTTTGTTATCAACCTTAACTGCACTAATTTCGGGATTGATTGAAAACTGATTAACTCCCTGGCCGGTACTAAATGAACCATCAAAACTAGGTCTGATAAAATAATTTCCAGTGCTCGTTTTACTGTCATCAGCGGTGCCGCCATTGGCCTTAAACGTTACTTTCATATCACCGTTTTCTGCATCAACACTCTTCACGCTTAGAAAAGGAAGTGTGACAGCAATCAAAGTATTCTCAATACGCTGAAATGCTTCATTAGCGGCTAGTTCGTTTATTAAAGACTCGTGCTTGATAAATTTTGGCAACTTACCAGAACCATCCATTCTAAAACTAACATTTGTAAAATTACCTGCGCTCTGCTGTCGAAGTGTGATGACGACTTCTGCTTGTTCTTTTTTTTCAACCTTTTCGATATCTACCAATTGCTCATAATTTGTATATAAACTCTGACAATTAGCAGGCCAATCACCAGGGAAATAACAATCCCAAAAAATTTTAAGTGGTTTTTCTTCCGCCTTTAAATTCAAACTTAAAAAAGTAAGTGCTATTAAAAAATATTTCATTAACAACCTGATTGATACAATTTAGCAATTCGCTCGAAAAAATTAGCTTCACTCAAAATAAAATAAGGGCCAGATTCTTCAATTTCTGCTTTGGTCAAAATATCTCGCTTCATTAATGTCTTAGATTGCGCTTCATCAACTTCTTTTAATTCATCGCTCTTAAACATGGCCGATGCCATGTCATCTATAAGAAAAATGAATTCATTTGATTTCGCTTTGAGACTATCGATGGCCAACTTGATTAAAACGCAAGCTTCTGATTTTTGAGCAATTGGCGTAAGCTCATAAACACTCGCTGCCGCACTAACAATATTCGCGGCCATTTTATAATTCTTATCACTTTCACTAAACGTGATGTAAGCCTCTTTGGCTTGTGCTTGGGCCAAACTCACCAAAAGACATAGGACCAAAAAGATCTGCTTTTTCATTATTTTCCACACTTTTATTTAAAGACGAAGGATTTTAACGCATCGCCTTATAAAATTCAAGAATATTGCTTTTTTCCTATAAAAAGTACCGATAAAGAGTGACAGCTTTTTGAGACCTCGTCCTTACGAGATTTCAATGGGTTATGCTCATTTTAGGCACATTAAGAGGTTCGCCCTTAAAATGGTATATATGAAACTATCTATCGCACTCCTGATTCTAAGTCTTACGGCCTGTGTACCGAAAACAGAGGAGTCTCAGGGGCTTATAGACAATTTCAACCCTACTGAAGCAGAGAACGTTGAATTAAATCATTACCCACAGGTAAACAATGTGAGTGACATTTCACTTACAGAAAATGAATCAAAAACCGTTCAAGTCCAAGCAACTGACCTCGATGGCGACAGTCTGGTGGTGGCGTTTGCCCAAAGCTTACCAAGCTTTATCACTTTAGTTGATAAGGGAAATGGGCTCGCCGAACTACAAATTAATCCAAGCACCGGTGACGATGGTCAATACAACTTAAAACTAGTTGTGACCGATGCTAAAGGTGCTAAGGGATATTCTAACTCAATCATTAACATTGCAAAATTTATCCAACCAATTCCAGATGAATACACAAATGTAGAATGCAAACTTAGAGCTGATGGTGGATTGTGTGACTACTTTTTCTTTAACGTGTCTGAAAACCTTTATCAAAATGATACGACGGCGCGGGTTCTAAAGAATAAGGATTACCCAGGAAAAACAGTTTGTGTTGAAGCCAATCGTACTTATACACATTTAGGTTTTACTAATGTGAAGGGTGAACCTGGAAATCCCGTCACCATTATCAATTGTGGCGGACAAGTAAAATCAGAAAAAGCAAATGCTTCTGGTGATTCGGCACTTAATGTTTTTTCGTCTCGTTATATTCGAATTACCGGTACTGGCAGTAAGCAACATCAATACGGTTTCTATATTAAAGGTGGAACGCATTCGGTAAATATCTCTAAGGGAGCGAGTGACTACGAGATCGACCATTTGGAGATTGCTGGCTTTGGTTACAACGGTGGTGTTTACGGCGGCTTGATGGCCAAAACCTACCCTGATATTTATAACGATTGTAATTTAGCTTACGCCAAAGGTAATTTCACTCAATGGAACACCATCCTTCACGATAACTACATTCATGATGTCAGCGGTGAAGCTGTGTACGTCGGAACATCTCATTACCAAAAATCTCCATCCCCAACGGCTTCAGGTTGTGCAACAGCTGAGCAAAAAGCGATGGCGGAAGCGCCACTTCGTATGGTTCGAATTTATAATAATCGAATTGAAAATGTTGGACGAGATGGGATTCAACTTGGTGGAGCGATTGAAGATAGTGAAATTCATCACAATACTGTAAAAAACTTTGCTCTGACTCAAAGTTACGGTCATACCTATGGCATTATTCTCAATCCAGGAACTATCGGAAAAGTTTATAACAATAGAGTTGAAGCAAATCCTTCGTCAGCACTTTCCTCATCACTTGGATATCATGGTGGAGATACAGGAGATATTGAGGTTTATAATAATATTTTTCTAAACTCGTCGACAGGAATGGAAACTGGCGGACACATGAATAATCCTAATTATAAATTCCTATTAAGCAATAATACATTTGTAATTAAAAATACCGGTGTCACAATGAGATTTCATTGTCCTGCCGCAAGTATTGCTTATTTTGAAATTAAAAATAATATTTACTCAGGCTTTAAAACTTATGTTGATCAACCAACCGTGGGTGGTGTTTTTCAATTAATTCGCGCCAATACCAGTAAGTGTCGCATGAATGGTATTCAATACGGGAACGAAACTGACGAAACTAAACTGGCAATCCCGGGAAACTTTTATCATAAGGATAATTCTGTCGTTCAATATGAAAATATCACACAAGGTGATTATCATCTTAAGTATAGTTCCCCTGCTAATATTCACGGCGTTGATTATTCATCAATCTACCAAAATGATCTTGAAGAAAATCCTCGAATCTATTTTACTTACGGTGCGTTTGAATAATTAGTTATCCAGCGATATCCCAATATTTTTAAGCCAACCATTAAAGTCTGTAAGATTGGCCGGTAAAATGACTTCTGTTCCAGGTTTAGCGAGCTTATCGATTTTCTCTAAGAATAACTCTGAAATCTGTAGCTTATAGGCTTCTTCCCCACCCTTTTGATGAAGGGCATGACCAACCTTTTTAATCGATTCAGCTGTCGCCTTAGCAATGGTTAGTATCTCTGAGGCCTTACCTTCAGCTTCGTTAATACGCTTTTGCATCTCGCCTTCTGAGAGGTTAATCATCTCCATTTTAAGACCTTCACTCTTGTTGATCTTCGCCAGCTTATCCCCTTCACTTTTAGCTAAGATAGCGCGCTTATTTCGTTCAGCGGTTACTTGTTTTTCCATGGCGTTTTTAACCGTTTTTGGTGGCACAAGGTTTTTTACTTCATAACGATGCACACGAATGCCCCAAGTATGTCCCGCGGCCTCAAGCACCTCTACCACTTTCGCACTAATCACATCTCGCTCTTCAAAAGTTCGATCGAGTTCCAGCGTTCCAATAATAGAACGAGTCGTCGTCTGGGCCAATTGAGTGGCAGCATATTTATAATGAGTCACGCCGTAAGCCGCTTTCACCGGATCCACAACAGAAATATAAATCACACCGTCGACTTCAACATTAACTTCATCTTTTGAAAAACATTCTTGTGGAGGAACATCCACCGTCTCTTCTTTAAGATCAAGTTTGTAGGCGACTTGATCCACAAAAGGAATCAAAGCATGAAAACCAGCTTCAAGTGTACGATGATATTTTCCAAAACGTTCCACGATATAAGAAGTTTTCGTCGGCACTAAACAAATGGATTGAAGAAATTTAAAAACAACGATGATAAAAGTGACTGACCAAATAATAAAATTAAATGTATCAAAAGAGTTATTTGTTTCCATTATTGCTTACTCCCTTTAACTGTCGTTGTGACTTTTTCCACGCCTTGAAAAACGCCACGAATATTGGCCATTTCATTCGGCAGAATCGCCACTTTAGCTTCACCTAAAATATCGCCAATCTCATGAATAAACTTTTCCATCAGGCGCATTTTTATTGCTTTATCACCACCCGGAGCTTGAATGGCTTCACTGATGAGATTGATACCTTTCGATGTTGCATCCGCTAATAATTCTATCTCGCGTGCGCGTCCGATAGCAATATTAACCCGTTTTTGTTTTTCACCTTCTGAAATATTAATTGCTTCTTGTCGATCGCCTTCTGAAGTCAGGACATTACTTTCTTTCTGCGCTTGTGCGAGAGTAATCTCGGCACGCTTTTCACGTTCCGCTTCCATTTGTTTTTCAAGCGTGGTGACCACGTTAGCACTCGGTTTGATATTCATGACTTCATAACGAAGCACTTTCATCCCCCATGGCTCACTGGCGCTATCAATTTCTTTAACAATTTTTTCATTTAATGATTCACGTTCACTAAAGGTTTGTGAAAGACGGAGTTTACCAACTTCCGAACGCATGGTGGTTTGCGCTAAGTTAATTGCGGCCAAACGGTAATTTCCAATACCATAACTAGCTTTCTGCGGATCATTAACTTTTAAATAAACCAAACCGTCTACTTCAATTTGAATATTATCTTGCGAGATACAACTCTGGCTTGGAATATCGAAAACCTGTTCACGCATTTCATGGCGATAAGCAATTCGATCAAAAAATGGAATCAGAATATGCAAACCCGGTGTTAAAACTGCACGGAATTTCCCTAGTCTTTCCACCACAAAATTTTCTCGCATCGGAACAATTTTAATCGTGTTGTAGGCCACAAAAAGGAGAATGAGAAATGTGAAAGTCAGAAATGTTAACATTATTATTTCCTTTGATTAGTCTTTCTTAATAAACAATTTTTTGCCTTCACGGCCGACGATGCGAGCGACCTCACCTACTTGAATTTCTTGCTCAGATAGTGCTTCCCAAGAACTCTCGCGATAACGAACTCTCCCCTGGTTTTTACCATCAACTGTTTCAAGCACTGTCACTTTCGCGCCATTTTCAAATTCATCTTCATCGGTCGAATCCACCCGAGAATCGCCTGGCAATAAACGCAGAATAAAACCACGGAAGAAAACGATAAAAATGATGGATAAAATCATCCAGTATGTAACGGTCACGAGAAGATTATCGGTGTAACCAAAATGCACGAGACCAGCGATAATGAGCGAGGAAAGTCCCAGGAATGAAACAATCGCTCCTGGAATAACAAACTCAAGTAGGAAGAAAATCCCTGCTAAAATCAGCCAAGCCATGGTCTCAGTATGAATCATAAGACTCATACTATATGAATTTTAGGAAAGTTTATCTAGCGCTATTTCTCGGGTTACGGAAACTGCCGCGATTCTCCGAACGTTCTGATCGCTCAGAACTCTCAAAACGACGTCCGCCGCCATTACCACCGCTGCGACTACTATAACCACCACGGCTTCCACCGCGTGAATCACGTCTATCACCACCACGGTCACCACCGCGACTTGAACGGAAACCACCGCCGCGAGAATCACGTCTATCGCCACCACTGCGTGAAGACTCAGAAACCGAGATATCACCCATTTCATTTAATTGGCGAAATTCGCGATTAAATGTCAGAGTGAAAATAGCTTTCTGTAAGTCATCTTTTGAAATATCTGCGAAAGATTTCGCATAAACTTCATATGAAGGATCAATTTGAAACTCTTTACCTTTTTCAGTAATCGTTGAGAGCATAGTCGCAATTTTTTGCGTTTCACTTTCTACCATCCGAATTTTTAATCCGGCGGTTGAAGGAATTTCTCCACGTATGATTTTCTTATTAATCAAACGCTCAATGTATTTCATTGTACCCACTTCATGTGGAGTAATGATTGAATAAGCGAAACCTTTCGCTCCAGCACGACCTGTACGGCCAATACGGTGAACATACGAATCTGAGTCTTGTGGCAATCCAAAATTAAAAACATGAGTTAAACCTGAAACGTCAATTCCGCGTGAAGCCACATCTGTACAAACTAAGTACTTAGTCTTCCCTGCTTTAAAACGACTCATAGTATATTCACGATTTGATTGGGACATATCACCATTTAAACATTCAGCTTTAATTCCACGAGCAATTAATTTCTGAGTAAGTTCTGATGTATCTGTCTTGGTTTTACAAAAAATAATTGCGCTTTCTGGCTGGTGAGTTGTAATTAAGCGATAAAGTGCTTCAGATTTTTTACGACTATCAACAACAAAATATGTTTGTTCAATATCTTCGTTACTTAATGATTTATTTTGCGCTTTCATAACAACTGGTTCACGGAAATTTCTTTGAACTAAATCCATAATTTGTTTTGGCATAGTGGCAGAGAACATCCATAAACGACGATTTTCACCAAAAGTTTTAATAATATGTTTTACGTCTTCAAAGAAACCCATACGTAACATTTCATCCGCTTCATCTAGGATTAGGAAATCACTGCTTGAGAAATTCAGCACTCCACGATCCATAAGATCCATGATACGTCCTGGAGTCCCTACGATAATTTGTGGACGACCTTTTTTAATCGCACCTAATTGCTGAGTATAAGAAGCTCCACCATAAATAACAGTCGACTTAATATTGATGTATTTATTGAAGCGTTGAATTTCATCTTCGATTTGTTTTGCGAGTTCGCGACTTGGCGTAAGGATAAGCGCGTTTTGCTCTTTCGTAGACCCCATTAATCTTTGGAGAAGTGGGATAACAAAAGCAGCCGTTTTTCCTGTTCCTGTTTGTGCTTGTCCAATAAAGTCTGTATCGCTCGTAATTAAATGAGGAATCGCTTTAGCTTGAATGTCGGTTGGCTCGGTAAACTTGCAATCGTTGATTGCCTTTAAAATGTCCGCGTGTAAATTGAGTTCTAAAAAGGTCATGACGTCTCCTTTGAGATGTAACTGGTTTGGGTATCTACAGACGTCTTTTGGACCCCAAACGACTTCTGATTTTGAATTTAGTGGTTTATAGCCTACTTTTTGACAAAATGCAACATGATTAATTTTTTATACGGGGTAGCACATAAAGGTCGTAAATCGCGCCAAAGAAAATAGTCAATGTCATGCTGGCACCAAATTGACTTATTGGTAAAAAATAATGAGGGATAAAACAGCAAAATCCTAGAATCAAAATCAGACTCGAGATGAGAACCGGCATATAAATCGCCTGGTTAAGCTCATCGTGGTGAAATTTTTCTTTCGAAGCATGGAGCAGATGGATAGTAGCATCCACAATTATTCCGAAGGAAACACTGAAGGTCATAATGGTGGCCACATTCAATGAAAGCCCGA
Source organism: Bacteriovoracaceae bacterium (assembly GCA_016786485.1). Lineage (GTDB taxonomy): Bacteria > Bdellovibrionota > Bacteriovoracia > Bacteriovoracales > Bacteriovoracaceae > JAEUWD01. The sequence goes on from JAEUWD010000022.1 coordinate 44,037, forward strand.
AGAGATAAAAAGCGATAATTGTCATTAAGGGCGGGCATAGGTTGACCAAAACAAATATAAAAAAATCGCCCAAACTCCTAAAAGAAAATCCAACAATGAGACTTACGACCAACAAACCCATAAAAAAACTATTGGCCAATGTTTGCAACAGATTCTTTTGTGAATTCATTAAAGAGTAATTAAGACCTCCAAACTGATAGTAATATTCGCTTTGCTCCAACTTGTTGCGGATTTTTCCGATAAGTTTTAAATAATCTTCTGTATCCAGTGATTGAGAGAGAATTGTTAATGGGTAATAATCCGAATTAAAGCTTTGTTTAAGATTACTGGGAATTTGTGAAATCAGCGCAAAAGTAGAAACTTCAAAATCGGGCAACTTATATTCAGCCGTATAAATGTAGTTGGCTTGTTTAACCATTTCAATTTGTGAAATTATCTTGGTCTCTGCTGGCAAAATCTGAAGCAACTCTTGCTCTAGCTTTTCAAGCTTTTTATAATCTCTAACTGAAATCTTCTCATCGATTTTGTGCAATCTTAATTCGAGAATGGGTGTGCCAATCAGATTCTTTTCAACAAATTTAATATTACTCACAACCTCATTATGCTCAGGGAAAAAATAAAGTGCCTCAACTTGGATCGGAAGCTTTAAAAAAATCCAAGGTCCGACAAGTAGTGGAATGATTAAAAAGGCATAGGCCAACCACTTGGGTAATTTTATTTTTTCGATATTTATTTTTGGCTGCCAGATTTTAATATTTGTCTTGAGTGGTAAAAAAATAAAAACAATCAAATTAATGACGGAAGCGATGAAGAGTGAGAACGTCGACATTTGAGCAAACTGAATAATCGCCGGGATATCACTAATCGAGAGCGAATAAAGACCTAAGAGTGTTGTCAGTAGCATAATAAGAACTGGTATCAATTTTTTTCCAACCAGCACTTTTTTACTTTGATAGTGAGCAAAACCATAAAAAAGATGAAAATTTAAACTTAGGATAACCACAAAATTAATCAACGGAGTTAAACTCGATAAAATATTACTCTCTTCATAAAATAACTTGAGCGAAACTTGAGCGATAGCAATCGACAAGAGAGAAAAATGAAACAAATAAAGTGTAATAAAAACATTTCTGAGAAAAAATAATAAAAAAGCAAAAGAGATAATAATAAGCGATGGCAAAACATACAGCTTAATACTCTCTGTGGCCTTACCTATCTCGTAATTCAAATAAGAAAGACCTGAGTAAACAGTTTTATCTGCCAATGACTTAGCACTAAGCTCTTCAAAATAGGCTTTGAAGTAACCCCGCTTGGATTCCGGCACTTTCAGTATTTGCGTAAAACTATTGTCCGTTATCAATTTCATCGGAAGCATCGGGTGTTTCTGATAAAAAGCTTGTTGGGCCGCAATCTCTGGTAGCTTTGAAACAGACTCCGAACTTATGAATTCGGCCGTTTCAAAATGAGCTTCAGTAATCGATGAAATTCTTTCTCGCTCACGTTGCATCAACTGAGCATCAGCAGCGTTGAATAGACTATGGATAATAAAGATATCGTCTTCGACTTTAAAAAGATTCTTAGTCGATTTTGAAATCAGCAAACTTTCTGAATTATTTTGTGGCAAATCATCAGTCCAAACCAAGCCTGAAACAATAACAAGATAAGCCAGACAAAGGTAAATTTTAGTTTGCATCTAAGTTCACATCAAAATCAATATCAAACTTATCGTTAACACTCGCGATACTGATAGAAGGGTCCGCAATTTTAAGCTCTTTAAGGCTAAAATGCGTCTCGCCTTCCACTCGATAACCACTTTCTGATTTTTTTATTTCAAGTTCAATCGGGACTTCCACCTGATTTTCTCGGACCTTCAAAATACCGACAACTTGCTGCTTGCCTTCTTGCATATCCAGAGCTTTTGACAACTCGAAACTTATTTGAGGATATTTTTTAGTCTCTAAACAGAGCTCATACATCTTTTCATTTCTGGAACCACTATCCGTATCGATACTCTTAGCTTCGATGATGACTTTCAATTTTTCCATTTTAAGTTTTGTTAACTGATAATCAATTTTGAATTTTTTCACATAGCCATCAAAGTCAGTCGTCACAAGACCCAGTTTGGTACTTTCTCCTTCAAATTTTAAATAATTTTTTGCTTCCTTTGCTTCATCGTAGCTAGCAAAGGCAAAGATTTTTTCGGTAGCGAAACTTGAAAATGAGAACAAAGAGCAAAAAATCATAATCACTAACATAAATCACCTCTGGGCTAAAATTTTATTTTCTAATTTGATCCGTTTCCATAAAAATATCAGTTTAATCATAAGAAAAGTAGTTAATGTTATGTAGCATTTAAAAAGTAGTGGGATAAAAATAAATTCAAAAACAACCGCAAGATAATTAGGATGTTTTATATATTTGTAAATCCCCGTTCTTACATTTACCCCTCTTTCAATTTCAAGGATTGGAATGGTCCAGTAGATGCCTAATTCTTTCATGCTTAAGCCTCTCAGGACAAAAGCGATAAAAATAAAAAAAATGCAAAGAAAAAGCCAGCTGCCTGAAATCGTCATTTGCTCTGAGTATATAAACTCAGTCATAAGTGAAATAAACCATAAGACATGAATCCCCATCATGAATTTCTTCTCTTTGAGTGAATGATTCACAATCTTAGGAAACTGCGCTGAAAGTATTCTTTCGTTTCGTTTTGATAGACGCATTTCGATCAAACGATAAATAATCATTACCGTTATAAAAGTTGTAAATACTTTTAGTTCCATATTACTTTAATTGCTTTAAAAGTGTTATTTCTGAGTTAAATCCAGGTCCCATCGCCATCAAGAAACCCATTTCACCTTTTTGACCTAGTGGTCTTGTAAGGCTTCGCTCCAAGACATTCAAAACAGAAACTGATGACATATTTCCATTCGCCGCCAAGCTTTGCCAGCTATGTTGAAAATGTTCATCTGTTAAACCTAAACTTGATGCCAGCGCTTTCAAAACCTTCGGGCCTCCTGGATGAGAAACAACAAATTTAACATCACGTGAACTCAATTTATTTAAATCGAGTATGTGTTGACTATTTTTAGGAACTTCATTCTCAACCAGTTGTGCCACATCTCCACTTAAAACAATTTGAAAGCCTGTTTCAAGAATATTCCATCCCATGGTCGTTTCAGTTTTTGGATAAAAGAAGGCCTGATAATCGACAACTTCAAATCCTGCCGTTTTGGCCAAAGGATGTTCATCTCCGACCAACAGCACTGCTGCTGCACCATCACCAAAGAGAGATGTTCCAACAAAATTGGCAACACTCACATCACGCAGTTGGAAAGTTAAAGAGCAAAGTTCAAGCCCCACTAAAATCGCAGCTTTTTTGGGATTGGCTTTTAGAAAATCATGTGCACGATTAATCCCAGCACATCCACCTAAACAACCAAATCCAAACAAAGGCAATCTTTTAGCGTTGGTCGAAATATTCAACTCGTTCATTAAAATCGTATCAAGACTAGGAATCGAAAAACCAGTAACTGAAGTTGTTACTAAATAATCGATCTCGCTGCCATTCAGACCAGTTTTTTCAAACAATTCGAGAACTGCCTTTTTGGCCAGCTTACTTCCATGCTCTTGCCACAATTGATTACGTTGAACCAAAGTGGCGAGCTCGGTATATTTTTCGATCGGCAAAACTAAGTGGCGTTCTTTGACTTGCACATTTTCAAAGAAGCTTAATAACTTTTTACTTTGCTTAGGCCATAATGTGGCAATAAAATCATAGATCTGGTTTTGTGAATAAACATTTTCAGGAAAAACTGTCGTAGCTTGAATAATTTTTGTCATATAAACCCCTCTAGAATAATAGTTTTTTTAACCCTTGAATAGGACTATAAATATTGCCAACAACTCCGATAAAAATATTTGCGCGCTCTTGTTTCTTCTTCAGAAAATTTGCGATGAGGTAACAAAGAAAAGGTGAACGAATCACATATTGAAAAATTCTATTGAGAATTCCTTTTTGAAAGTTTTGCTGCTTTTTCTTTTTCTTATAATTTTCTAATGCTAAACCGATGTCCGATTCTAAATGAAGTTCGTTGGCAAGAAGTTGAGCACTCGATAAGGCATAGGTCATCCCTTCACCAGTTAAGGGATCTAAAAAGCCGGCCGCGTCTCCGACATACGCCAATTGCTCGCCAGCTAAAAAAGAATTCGAACTTGAAATAGGAAATAAAGATTTAATTTCTTGGCTTGGATTTAATTTTTCAAACATCCCCAACAAGAGTGGACTTTGTTCAATATAATAATTCATCAACTCTGTCGGTGAATTGAAAGCTTTAAGCTGATCTTTGTAGCAGACAATCGAAAAATTTATTTCATTGGGAGAAATCGGATCAAGTCCACAGTAAGCTCCATCCTTAAAAATATGCATTTGACCTATTCGCGTATAATCACATAAATTTTTGAGTGGTAAAAAGCAGTGAAGTGCAATTCTTCCATTCTCGTTAATTTTATTATGACCCAATATTTTGGCGACTTTAGAGTTCAGTCCATCAGCGGCTATCAATAATTCGGCCCGATAAAATTCTCCGTTTTCCGTTTTGACATTCCAGAGGCCATCCGTTTTTTCTACCGCCTGTACCGATGTTCCTGACACAAATTTGGCTGACGGTAATTCCAGGTATTTTTTTAAAAGAAAACTATCTAGATATTGGCGGTTAATAGATAAGCCATGCTGCTCTTTTTTGTCATTTGGGAAAAATGAAAGAATCTGATGTAGGCCCGGACTCACGATCTTCATTCCATACAACGGACTGCCTATTTTCGATAGTTCCTCATAAAAACCAATTTGTTTGAGCACCCTAACACCCATCGGAGTTAAATACTCACCACAAACCTTGCGAGTAATAGCTTTCTTTTTATCCAGTAATATTACATTCCAGCCTTGTTTGGTCAGCAGGTAAGCCGATAAGATACCTGCCGGTCCGGCCCCTATAACAATTGCTGATTTAGTGTTTGGCATTTTCATTTTTACCTCTTACCCTTAGATAGTTTACGGAAAAAACAAACTACAATATATCCTACATATGTAGGATCATTATAAATTCAAAAGGTTACTGAATGCCTATAGTACGAAAGTCTAATAAAGAATTATTATTGGGAATGAGTATATGCGTTTTTATAGTCGTTTTTACAGCAGTCGATATTACCCATGATATTCAAGATAACCTACCGACACGCCATTATCTGCATGAGCTTTTTTTAGCCACCCTGGCCTTAGCTTGGTTGGTTCACCAAATCCTTTTTATTTTAAAACAAAGAAACAGCATCTTAGATATTAGTAATAAACTAAATATTGTAACCTCTGAACGAAATCATTATCTTGAAAAAATTCATCTTATAAAAAATGACTTTCAACAAATTATACAAAATCAGTTTAATTTATGGGGATTATCAGATTCCGAGCGAGAAGTAGCACTGTACTTAATCAAGGGTGCTTCCATGAAAGAAATTGCAGAATGGCGTAATACAAGTGAAACCACCATTAGACAGCAAGCTTTATCTGTTTACAAAAAAGCTCACTTAGCAGGTCGACAAGAGCTGGCTGGTTACTTCCTGGACGATTTATTTCAAGTTAACACGCCTGACATAGCAGACGCCGAAAAGATAACCTCAAGCATATAATTATGAACTTTTCTGGAATTTTTCACGAAACTGGCTGGGCGTTAGACCGGTATAATTTTTAAAGGCCGTATTAAAGGTCGATTTGGAAACAAATCCACAATCCATGGCAATAGATAAAATCTTATCTTCTTGAAACTTTGGATCACGCAAACGATTCATCGCCTCTTCAATTCGAAGCTTCATCACCACTTCTGTGAAGTTTTGCTGAAGTCCGATGTTAAGCACTTGGCTTATTTTATAAAGTGGCAAATTAAAACGTTGAGAAAGATCGGTTACACGTAGTTCAGGATTTAGATAATTTTTCGAAGTCTGCAAATAACTATAAACATCTTTGGAAAGCGCCACCAATTCTTCTTGTGTGTAGTTAGATTTTTTATACTTACTAATGCCTGAAAGTTTATCCGAGGTTAAAGCATTAACTAATCTTTCCCGATGCAAACAAAATAGGTAAGCAAAAAAAGTTTGGCTCACAATAATAAAAATGAGCATCAACATCCCGCCTACATTTCTCAAATCCCGAGAGAAAAGTCCTTCATGTCCATTGATTTCAAATCGCTGCCAATCGGCCAAAATTAAGACAATCAGAAAGATACTGTAGAAAACCATGTAGCGCTTCTTCGAAAATAAAAAAGCATTAAGAAGAATAAAAACGGGGAAAAAAAGAAGACTCAAATCACGATAGAAAAAACCCACGCGAAAAATATGATTAAGCAGCATATGTAAATAAAAAATATTTATAATGGTATTGGAACTCATCCAAGCGTAGCGAGCACCCATGTAACACAGCAATGTGCAAAAGGCTGCCATTTCAACCGGGAAAAGTAACTCTGGACTCCCCTGGTGTTGGCTAATCGCTACCCCAACATTAACGACCGCCAAAATAGAAATATAAAAAAAGATTTTCTCTAAAGATTTAAGGGTTAACTTCTCAATGGAGAGGTCGAAATCAAACATATCAATGATTTAACACAAAAGCCGGTTAAAACAAGACAAAAAACAAAGGTTCTATATTCTTGGCATAGACAAAAAACCGGTTCGATAACCTTGGCAAGGGCCACAGGAATAAAAAAATAAACGAAAATGTATATATGAATGAATCGATAAAATTAAATTTACTGATACATGACTTGGCGAACAAATTGACCGTTTTGGACTTTCAATTAAGCCAAGCAGCAAAACTCACAGAAGAACACCCGGCCCACGAAAAAGTGCTGAGTGCGCTTAGAACGGTGGATATCATTAAAGGTGTTTGCTTTAGTTACCGTGAGAATAAAAACACAGCCTTCGACCTTAATGAGGCGTTAAGCACCGCCCTTACTAATTACCGAGAAATTTCAGGGGAATGTGATTTGGCCTTGAAGCCGGGACCGAAAGTAACGGTCGAATGTGATCCCAATCTTTTTGAGAATGCTCTTCATAATATTATTTTAAATGCCATTAGCGCTGGCGCCACCATGATTGTGGTGAAGTATACCGCTCATCGTTTAATCATCCAAGACAATGGCAATGGCGTTAGCCCTGAGCAATTAGAACAGATGAACAAGAGCATTTCAACCAGTCCTTATAAAGGCCGTGGTCACGGAATTAAAAGTCTCTTTTATTTTGCCTTTGTTTCAAAGTGGAATATTTATTTTAAACAGCATTCAAGCGACTGTGATTTTAAATCTGGTGTGACAGTTGAATTCGATTTTTAGCTCCTGTTGAAGTGCGCTTGAACAAGAAAATCGGCCCCGGAATTTGCACCCACTTTCCGGGGTTTTTTATTTAGTGACTAGTATTCTTCACAACCATGCCAGCTCTTTTTAGACTTAATCTCATTATTGGCTTTTTGTGTGTTACTACGATTATTATCAACCAGCTTCTTATTCAAATCATGAGAACCATTGATTTTTAAGAAATGAATATTTTCTTTTAGAGCTTCCCATGAAGTAATACTTTTATTTGGACGCACTAAATGATTTCTCTCAAAAAGTAGTTCTACATAATAATGAAACTGCTCTAAACGAAAACTCTCCAAGCCAAACATGTCGGTAATATCACTAATATTCATTTTATAAAATGCATTAGGTTTGAGATTAGCATCTTTCGCCATTTGCTCCAGCATCACGGCGATGTTGTGAACGAGATCTCCTCGATCCAGCACACCACTTTCTGTAACTCGAAGTCCTGTGCTATTTTTATTATTTCCCATCTCACTTAAATCATTATGAACTGCTTCTAGCGTTGCGATATCTCGCTGGGCATAGGCTGAAAAACTTAATACCAGTGAAAAGAAAAAAATGATTTTTAACATATTACCCTCTCAGTTTATGTTTATGAATATAAGCTTGAATTTCATTCGTAAAATCTTCCATTGAATCTGATTTCTTTTGTAACTGACAACCACTGTGCTCAAGACTCATTCCCGGAATGAGTATTTTTAGTTTTTCACGAGCTAATTTTTCACATGATTTGCGATCATTTTTAATATCTAAACTCTGACAAAGCTCCATCCAATAGGCTTGATCTTCCTCTCGTGCGTTACGTTTTTCGATAAAATAGTCTGCAAGCAATTCTCTGAACTCTGATGTGTCGATATTCTTATCTAATTTTAGCTTCTCGATTGCTTCTAATTCGGCATTTTGAATTTCAAAAGTCGCGGCGACTTTTCTCTTTAATGGTTCTAAATTTTCCAGACGCTCGTCGGCCATTTTTTTGTCTTCGGCTTCAACCAGTTCATTCACAAGAGCTAGTAGCGCATCTCTTTTTACTAACCACTCATCATGACCTTTCTCATTTTCATCAATATAAGTCATATCTGTATTATTTAAAAAGGCTTCGACTTGCTCTTTGCTCTCTTGATATTTTAAATGACTTAATAAGGTTTTCCTTAAATTATCAACATGCGAGGCTTGACCATCGGCCCAATACTTTTGACTCGCTAATTGCTCGAGTCTAGCCGCTTTTTTCTTTTTACTTTCAAACCAGTGACCTTTTGCTAAGGCCTTCACTTTATCATCTTCTTTCTTTTCAACTTGTTTTCCAGTCGAGAAAACTGAAACATCGTAGTTAAGACTTATTTCACGTTTCTTTTTTTCTTCTGCTGTAACAATTTTATCATTCAACACATCGGCTTTTAGCATGATTAAATCTTGATACTCATTAAATTCATCGGCCGTATCCACAAAACTCTGACTCAAGGCTTTTTCACGTTTATTGATATACTCGTTCTTCACCATTTCCAGTGAAGCTTGATGACAACTTTGACTCCATTCTGTGTGATCTGGTCGCTTAATACAGAACGCTTTAGTATCGAGTGAAAAACTTGGGTGACAAGCAATGGTATTTTCAAACACACAAAGCTCTTTGGCCTTGAGATACTCTTCAGAATAACACCCATATTGGGTCATTACACCTTTCCAGCCTGAAACTAAGCATGACTTCGCTTGGGCATGAGAGAAGGTAGTAACCAAGAACACCAAAAGGCATAGAATAGTGTTTTTCATACCTTTAGTACTTCAAATATGATGCCAAATGAAGCCAAGTAATTTCAAGATATTAGTGCTTAAAATTTGCATAGTTTTTTGACAGTTTTTACGAGAAAGTGGCATACTGATTTTCTATGCGAAACTCCATTATTTTCCAGTTAAATCAACAGGTTTATCAACTCAGTGGTGAACAGGTTTTTATGACAGTTGCAGACTTCCTGCGCTACCAAGCAGGCCTGACAGGAACTAAGATTGTCTGCGCCGAGGGTGACTGTGGGGCATGCAGTATTTTGGTGGCACGTTTTAATAAAGGCAAACTGACTCATCATCGGGTGATTAATTCTTGTATTACTTTTATGTACTTACTCGATGGTCATCACATCATTACGGTTGAAGGTTTGAAAGAAAGCGATGAACTACATCCCGTGCAAGCAGCGATGGTGAATACTCACGGCGCCCAGTGCGGTTATTGTACTCCTGGTTTTATTTGCGCACTTGCGGGAGTGGCGGATAAGGCCAAACGTGAAAAGAAAAAACTCACACCAGTGAAAGTCAAAAATGCCCTCACCGGAAACCTTTGTCGTTGTACGGGTTACGATTCAATTATAAAAGCTGGATGTAAAACAGATTTAAAAATGACGAAGCCACTTAAAAATAAATACGACACGAAAGAATTAGTAAAACTGCTCGAAAAAAACAGTAAGAAATCAGTCGAAATTCGTTATAAAAATAAAGTCATTTTCCTACCGACGACTCTGGCCGAAGCCGTAAAAATTAAAAATGAACATTCTGATCTGCGCATAATTTCTGGTGCCACTGATTTAGGGGTCCTTTCAAACAAAGGTAAAACACAATTAATAAAACTGATGTCACTACATTTGATTGAAGAATTATATCAAATGAAAAATATGAAAAACACTATTTTAATTGGTGCAAAAAATAGTTTAGACGAAGTCGAGAAAATCACACAAAAAGATTTCCCAGAATTTTCAAAGTTGTTACATATTTTTGCTTCACCACAGATTAAAAATAATGGAACTTTAGTTGGGAACGCGCTAAATGCTTCTCCCATTGCTGATACCATTCCTTTCCTGAAAGTTTCACAGGCGCAAATTGTTTTACAAAGTGTTCTAGGTGAACGCACTTTAAATATGAATGATTTCTACTTAGCTGGTTATAAACAACTCGATATTAAACCAAATGAAATCGTAACCAAAATTATTCTACCGAAAACTAAAAAGAGTTTTAAACTTTATAAAATTTCCGCTCGTCGCGATTTAGATATTTCGGCCGTTACCATGGCCGTTTCATATCAATTAGAGAAGAAAACAATTAGCAACTTCGCTATCGCCTTTGGTGGGGTGGCCGCTTCCGTTATTCGTTTACCTGAAATTGAAAAAATGCTCGAAGGCAAAACCTTCACAAGTAGCTTGTTTAAACAAGTGGCTGAAACGGTCTCAACACAATTAAAACCTTTAAGTGATGTGCGTGGTAGCGATGTTTATCGTCAACTCGTGTGCAAAAATCTGGTCTTAAAATTTTGTGATGAAGTTCACGCGGAAGAAGGCTGGAAACGTAACGAGGTTTTAGTATGAGCGTAGGCGTCGATACTAAACACGATTCAGCTGTCGCACATGTTACCGGCGAAAGTATCTTCATTGATGATAGACCTGCGCTACGTGGTGAATTGTTTGTGGGAATTGTCGGCGCACCTATTGCAAGTGGAACACTTCTTGGCGTTGATACGAACCAAGCCTTAAAACATCCTGACTGTGTTGCCGTTTATACGGCCAAAGATCTGGCCCATAAAAAATGGGGACCGGTTATGCATGATCAACCCATCTTAGTCGAAAAAGAGATTGGTCATATGGGTGAACCAGTGGCACTGATCGCTTCAAAACGCCGTGAAAGTGTTGAGGCCATCATCAAGCTGGTAAAAGTCAAAACTAAATCGACTCCAGCTATTTTTACAATTCAAGAAGCCAAACAAAAAGGTTCCATTCTTTATAAAGCACAAACGCCTTTTGTTCAGGGAAATTTTGATAAAGCTTTTCAGAATGCTCCTCTAAAAATTCGTGGAACTTTTAGTTGTGGAGGGCAAGAACATTTTTATATGGAATCCCAAGCGGCCGTGGCTTACCCCTTAGAAAATGGGCAAATCGAAGTTCATTCTTCCAGCCAACATCCGAGCGAAACGCAACGAGTTGTTGCCGAGGCCTTAGGTCTTAGACTCAACCAGGTTGTTTGTATCGTGAAAAGAATGGGTGGCGGTTTTGGTGGTAAAGAATCTCAAGCAGCGCCAATCGCAGCTTACGCAGGATTAGTCGCGGCCAAACAAAATCGTGCAGCTCGCTGTATTTTAACTAAAGATCAGGACATGAAAATGACGGGTAAGCGTCATCCGTTTGAAAATGAATATGAAGTGGGGTTTGATCACGATGGAAAAATCCTGGCACTGAAAGTGATGTTGCAATCTGATGGCGGAGCCTATCTCGATCTTTCTGCTTCAATCTTAGAGCGTGCCATGTTTCACATGGATGGAATTTATTATTTAGAAAATGTTCATATCGATGGTGTTTGTTATAAAACTAATAATCATTCAAATACTGCCTTCCGAGGTTTCGGTGGCCCACAAGGCACCATGACCATGGAATGTATCATGGAAGAGATCGCACAAGTCTTGAAAAAGGATGCTGCCCAAATTCGTAAAGTAAATCTATACCAAAACGACAAAGTTAGAACGCCTTACGGTCAGTTAGTCGAAAATAATATGTTGCCGGCGATTTACCAGCAACTCATAAAGAGTTCAGATTATAAAAAGCGTTTAAAGGAAATTACACAATTTAACAAAAAACGTACTGGTATCGTACGCGGAATTTCGATAACCGGGACTAAATTTGGAATTGCTTTTACCGCACGTTTTCTGAATCAAGGAAATGCGCTGGTGAATTTACATCTGGATGGTACCGTTCAAGTCAGCACCGGTGCAACGGAAATGGGCCAAGGTGTGAATACGAAAATTCAACAAGTGGTGGCCTACGATTTAGGACTAAATTTAAATCAAGTTCAAGTTATGCCTACCTCCACAGAAAAAAATCATAATACTTCACCGACCGCCGCTTCGAGTGGCGCGGATATCAATTGTGCTGCTGCTCTTGAGGCCAGCCAAAAAATAAAAGCACGTCTTACCGCTCTGGCGAAAGAAATTTTTGCCGGTAAAAATCCATCGGCCCTGGAAGAATTTCAAGTGGGTGAAGGTATGCTAGATGAAAAAATTGTTTTTAAAGATGGAAAAATCACCGATGTGAAGACTAAAAAAAGTTTAGCACTTTTGGATGTGATCAAAACGGCTTACTTCAATCGTATTTCCATGGGAGCTTACGCATTCTTCAAAACGAAAAATTTAGGATTTGATAAGGCGACAGTACAAGGTCGTGCCTTTAACTATTACACTCAAGGCATGGCCGTGAGTGAAGTGAGTATTGATGAATATACTGGTGAAGTAAAAGTTTTACGCAGTGATATTTTGATGGATTTAGGTCGACCACTTAATCCAGGTATTGATCGTGGTCAGGTCATTGGCGCCTTCGTCCAAGCACAAGGCTGGGTGACGACGGAAAATCTTTATTACGATAAGGAACGTCATCTGGTTTCCCATTCACCAACCACTTATAAAATTCCTAACGTCCAAGATATTCCACGTATACTGAAAGTGGATTTCATCGAAAATAATGACGTTAAAAACAACGTCTTTGGCTCCAAGGCCGTAGGCGAACCGCCTTTCCTCTTAGGAAGCAGCGTTTGGACCGCGGTTAAACATGCCCTCAGCTTCCGTGCTGGTGAAAAGCTTGTAGAAATCACCTCACCTGCTACCAGTGAAGTTGTCTTACGAGAGCTAATTAAGCTAAAAAGCTAGTTAATGGAACGTAATTTAATTACATTCAGCGAACAGCTTTTAAAGCTGACACAGGAAAATATCGCCTTCGTGGTGGTCACTTTAACTAGCTTTAGAGGTAGTGCCCCTCAAGAAATCGGGGCCCGTATGATCGTGGGTCACGAGGGAATTTTGTTTGGCACCGTCGGCGGTGGAAAAATTGAAAATCGCTGTCTGGAAACTTGTCATGAAATTCTTAAGAGCGAAAAAAAAGTTGAGCCCCATAGTTATACTTGGAATCTGCAAACAGAAATCGGCATGAGCTGCGGCGGAGAAGTTTCCATGTTATTTGAAGCTCACCGCCCACAAGAGCGTTGGAAGATTGCCGTTTTCGGTGCTGGCCATGTTTCGCAAGAATTAGTTCGCATACTTATGAAACTTGATTGTGATTTAACCGTGACCGATACACGTTCAGAGTGGTTAGAAAAGCTTCCAAGCGGGCCACGACTAAAAAAACAACATCGAACTGAAATGAGTGCTGTCATTGATGAACTTACACCAGATACTTTTGTGGTGCTGGTCACGATGGGGCACACGACTGACTATCCTATTTTATTAAAATGTCTCAAAGAAAAAAACTTTCCATACCTTGGCGTTATCGGCAGCGATACCAAAAGGAAAAAACTGGACCGCGAATTGGAAACAGCTGGTGTAAAAGCGCAACTTTTGACTAAATATTTTTGCCCGATTGGTGAGAATTTTGGAACTTCGGCACCAGCTGAAATTGCATTAAGTATAACTGCACAATTATTACGAATACGTGATCAAATCTACAAAGGAGACAAATGAAAACATTATTTTTTACCCTACTGACTTTATCTTCGGTTTATGCTCAAAAACAAACCAGCCATCTTGAAACGGCTCCAGTTCACCGCGAACTAAATCTACCGATAGTGTCTTTCGCGCCAGAAGAAACAGCCGTTTGTAAGTATTTAGGATACGAAGCTTACGTAAAAGATAGCGCCACATACGGTAATACAGTATTTTCTGTCTATATAAATAATGAAGGCAAATTAGAAAAAGCAGGCAAAACAGCACGAGTGGAATCTTTAATTTGTATTAATAAAATTGAAATACCTGCTAATAAAGAAAAAGCCCTTCACATCAACCTGCCAGTTCATAGCGAATCAAAAATTCCTATCGTAGGTTTAAAACAAAATGATGAAACAGGTGTCTGTGCATACTTGAGCGCTGGACGTTACCTCAAAAACAGTGCAAAATTCGGCAAAAATAAAAACGTTATCTCTTTAAATTTAGATGGCACGATTGATGGAATGATGTGGACATCAGAACTTGAAAGCCTCATTTGTATTCAGGATCTTTAAGAATTTAAGTATTTCAAAGCCGCTTCAAGGCTTTCTGCTAACTGAGGATTTCGATTTTTCAGCCAAGCGATAAATCTTTGAAGCGGAAATTTCTTCATCACCATCCAAAATAAACACGCTACTGCTACTGGTCTTAACCACAACCAAATATTCTTCGAGAAATCTGATTCTGAGTGATAAAGAAAAATTCCCATGAGCACTAATGATAGTAAAAAGAAAAATGGCATGGCCTTCGACTTGCGTCCGACGCTGTTTTTTTGTTGCATGGCCCAGTCTTGATACTGCACAAATTTTTCACGACGGTAGCGAATCAAAATCACTAAACCAACACCCATCAGTATTTTTAATAAAACTAAGCCTCCGACAGAATACCAAATTGCCTTGGTATCAATACCCAAAAAATCGACAATCTTGCCTGAATAAAAACTCATCATGGAAACTAATGTGTGACCATAAAGCATCAGATAAATAATCAGCGGTTGAATCACACCCCATAAGCACAACAAAACCATGCCGAGTATATGTCCAAAAAGATTATTTCCTAAAAGCAATAAACCGAGAGTGAACAACTGACCTTGCATCCCAATCGCCAACATGGGTGTCAGTTTTTTACCGGCCGGTGAAAGCGATTTTAAAATTGCACTTGTCGTACTAATCAGTGCGGCCCCACGACGATCAGTCAGATTTAATTGAGCATGTGAGAGTAATGCTCCCTGATTGAGAGAAAGCAAATGCCCTGCGAAAGGAATATGGAGACTATGAAGAAAACTGCCGACGGTAATCTCGATTCCCGAAAGAAGCGCAGCTTTTTTGCCAATTTCATCACTATTCATAATGAAAACTTAGCATACTTTCGTTAGAATAAAACTCTATGAAAACAAAACAACTTATAAAAAAACTACCTAAAGCCGAACTCCACCTGCACATTGAAGGTTCCTTTGAACCAGAACTGATGTTTAAAATCGCCAAGCGTAACAAAGTAAAAATTCGTTTCAAAAGTGTCGCCGAAGTTAAGAAAGCGTATGCTTTTGATAATCTACAATCGTTTCTCGACATTTATTACGAAGGCGCCAAAGTTTTATTAGTCGAAAATGATTTTTATGATCTGACTTTTGCTTATCTTAAAAAATGTCATGAAGATAATGTGGTTCATACTGAGATCTTTTTTGATCCACAAACGCATACAGATCGTGGAGTGCCATTTAAAACAGTTATCACGGGAATAAAAAAGGCCCTTAAAGACGGAAAGAAAAAATGGGGAATTACTTCCCACATTATTTTATGTTTTCTTCGTCACCTGTCAGAAGAAGCAGCATTCAAGACGCTTGAACAAGCTCGCCCTTATAAAAAAGATATCATTGGTGTGGGACTCGATTCTTCGGAAGTCGGTCATCCACCATCAAAATTTCAAAAAGTTTTTGAGCAAGCACGCAACGAAGGTTATCTAACTGTGGCCCATGCCGGCGAAGAAGGGCCTCCTGCTTATATTTGGGAAGCACTTGATTTGCTGAAAATTAAACGAATCGATCACGGTGTGCGCTCGATTGAAGACAAAAAATTAATCGACAGGATTATTAAAGAAAAAATGGCACTGACCGTATGCCCACTTTCAAATATCAAGTTGCGGGTCTTTAATACGCTAAAAGATCACAATCTTAAAAAATTATTAAATCAAGGTGTGAAGGTCACGATTAACTCTGATGACCCAGCTTATTTCGGCGGCTATATGAATCAGAATTTTGAAGAAACAGCCGAAGCTTTAAAGCTTACCAACGAAGAAATTGTTACTATCGCAGTCAACTCTTTCGAAGCATCTTTTATGTCAGAAGCTCAAAAGAAGAAAAGGATTAAGCAGTGCTTAGCACTCTTAAAATAATTTATGGAATTTTTTGAAACAGTTGAAAAACGTCGCAGTATTCGCCGCTTTACCGAAGAAGTTATTCCTGAATCAGTCATAGAGAAAGCACTCGAAGCCGCCGTGCTCGCGCCAAACTCTTCCAATACACAAACCTGGGATTTTTATTGGGTGCGCACACCTGATAAAAAAAAGAAAATAGCTGAGTATTGTTTTAATCAATCGGCGGCCCGCACCGCTAGTGAACTAATTGTCGTCGTGGCAAATCCCAAAAAATGGAAGCGTTCAAATCAGCGCTTGATAAATTTCGTAAAGGAAGTCAAAGCTCCTAAACAAGTGGTGATGTATTACGAAAAACTCATACCTTTTACCTATAGCTGGGGCCCCTTACAAATTTTTGTTCCTTTCAAATGGATCATGACATTTGTCATTGGTCTTTTTCGCCCGATCACCCGTCGTCCAAATTCCAAACGAGATATCCAAGAAGTTGCGATAAAATCAGCCGCACTTGCAGCGGAAAATTTTGTTTTGGCCATGACAGCTCAAGGCTACTCTACCTGTATGATGGAAGGCCATGATGAATGGCGCATCGGTTGTTTGCTTAAATTACCTTGTCACGCTCGCGTGGTAATGGTGATTGGCATGGGCAAAGAAGCTGAACGTGGGACTTGGGGTCCCCGTTATCGTATTCCAACTTCGGAAGTTGTTCACAAAATTTAGATTTCGATTTTTAAATCACTTAGGTATTGGCGCATGATTTGAGCACGGCGCTGACCTTCTTGGCGTCCTGCAGAGGTTTGCAAAGTATCAACTGTTTTAAAAAGCTTCACAAAAAAATGATCCACTGTAAATTCTAAGTCATTAGGTGTTCGCTCGTTGCAAAATGGATCAAATTTCGAATAAAAAGAACGCTTCATAATTCCGGCGGTGGCAAAACAACGAGCGAGGCCAATCGCCCCTAACCCATCAAGACGATCTGCATCTTGGACCACTTTAGCTTCAATCGTACGTGCTGTTATATTGGCGCTGAAACTATGGGCTTCAATTGCGTGACAGATATCTGAAATAAATTCTTTGGGATAATGAACATCATTTAATAATTTTTCAGCGGCTTGGGCCGATAAACGCGAAGCCATCGAACGTCGTGGATCATTTTTGGGAACATTCACTAAATCATGTAGCCACGCCGCCGGAACAACCACTTCCATGCGGGCCTTTTCAAGTTCGCCTAAATGCTTAGCCATTTTGACCACTCGTTGAAAATGTAAAAGATCATGCGCCGGATCTTCTAACGAAGCTACTTGTCCAATCGCTCGTGCAAAAATTTCTTCGTAAGATTTAAAATCAACCACTGAATTTTTCGTTGTAATCCATGTTGTGATAAACTTTAATAACGTCGTCATCACCTTCCAGCAAATCCACCATTTTTAAATTTTTATCATAAGATTCTTTATTAGTGACTTCTTTGGTCGAAAGCGGAATACGCTCGAGACCTGATTCTTCAACTTTAATTCCCATCTCTTCGAGTTTCTTATAAATTGATCCGAAAGATTCAACGGCACCTTTAAGTGTAATAAATCCATCTTCTTTCTCAACATCTTCAACCCCAAAATCAATTAACTCGAGGGTTAAATCATCAATATTTTGACCAGCGTCTTTAATCGTGAAAACGGCTTTACGTTCAAACACAAATTGCAGACAGCCTTCCTTACCGATCGCCCCACCACACTTGGTGAAAAAATTTCTGACGTTACCAATGGTACGAGTTGGATTATTGGTAGTAGCTTCCACGAAAACCGCTACGCCATCGAGACCGTAGCCTTCGTAATTAATTTCATAATAATCTTCTCCACCTTCACCAAGACCTTTTTTGATCGCCTTATCCACATTATCTTTTGAAACGTTACAATCACGAGCTTTCTGTAAGGCCACTTTTAAAGCAAAGTTTGATTCAACTTCAGCCCCACTGTTACGAACGGCCATGGTGACTTCGCGTAGAACTTTGGTCCAGTTCTGCGAACGCGCCTTATCTTGCGCGGCTTTTTTCATCTTAATGTTGTTCCACTTACGACCCATAAAATTTCCTTTTTGAAACTAAGAGAGAAGAGTTATACCTTGGTAATTTTTGAAAGGAAGTTTCGATACAACTTTTTCCTGAATATTTTTTAGCTTTCGTTCTACCTGATGCTGAATAAGTTTAATCATGGAAGGATCACCTTCCAAATTCAATACAATTTCATTTGGCTTTTTTGAACTCACTTCACCAGTGATTTCAATTTGGCGAGTAATACCATAAACAATGGCCGCTGATGTTTCATCAAATTGACCTTTATAAATAATTTGTCTCGTAATCATATCAACCTCTTATTGCGTAATCATTTTTACAAACTGAATCATCATTTTTGGAAATAATCCAAATTGAAGTGTCATCAGCGCTGAAACTAAGGCCGTGATTGAAGCACCTTTTAGTTTGTGGAAAGTCGCTGGTTTGCCATCGGCTTCTTTCATAAATAAATAAACTAAAACACGTAAATAGTAATAAACCGAAACGACAGAAGTTAAAACCGCTATAACAACTAATGGTATTTCACCTGCAGCGACGGCCGCACTGAAAAGGCCGTATTTACCAATAAAGCCTGAAGTCAGTGGAATCCCTGCCATTGAAAATAAGAAGATCGTAAGCGAGATACCTAGTACCGGATGTTTAATCCCTTGCCCTGCAATTTGATCCAAAGTTAAATCTTTTTGATTTTGATTTTCAAATAATGAAATAACTGCAAACGCACCTAAGTTAGAAAGCGCGTAGAAGAATAAATAAAGAAGCATGGTCTCAAGTGACTGAGTGCCAATGCCCATGGTGTACAGACCTAATAATAAATAACCAGTATGAGCAATAGTTGAGAAAGCTAACATACGCTTAAGTTCTGTTTGAGCAATCGCCACGAAGTTTCCGTAAATCATACTTACGGCCGCTACAATCCAAATAAAATGTTGGAACCATACGAGACCTTCAACGTTTTTAACGAAAATCGTTGATTGAGAAATCCTGGCGAAAGCTAAAAAAGCCGTAAACTTTACCGCTGCTCCCATGTAACCGGTTACGTTGGTCGGAGCACCTTGATAAACGTCAGCTACCCAGCCGTGAAATGGGGCGGCACCAACTTTGAATAGTAATGACACCATTAAAAGGGCAAGACCGACAAAATAAAGTGGAGAGATATTGGTGTTACTCGTTAAATGATGAGCGATGCTGGTTAATTCAAAACTTCCAGTCGAACCAAAAATAAGTCCTGAACCGTAAAGCATAAGGGCCGAAGCTAAACCACCTAAAATAAAATATTTCATGCCTGCTTCTGCAGAATACTGACTCGTTCTTCTCATAGCGACCATGACGTAAATGGCCAGTGACATGATCTCAAGTGCAATAAACATAAATAATAAATGTGTCGTACTTAACATGAGCACCATGCCTGAACATGAAAAAAGAATCAGAGCATAGATTTCAGAAAGTAATCCCTCTTTGCGATCTTGGCCATAAGTCAGAACGACCGCGATGAGAGCAAAAAGATAGGCCATTATACTGATCGATTTCGTAAAAGAATTAAAAACGAGTGTTCCACCTAAAAGCGTCACATCGTGATTGGCAAAATTGAAAACAGAATGCAATAAAGTTAAAACGAGTGTTCCAAATGACATAGCGAAGGCCCAGTCATGACCACGATTTTTATCTGTTCCTACTAATAATGAAAAGATCGCTCCAAATGCCATCACCATCAGCGGAATCAAACTATTGAGCTCGAGTGCACTCAAACTCGTGAGTGGAAAGTAATTATTGATTTCCATTTGAACCTACTTTTTCAATTAATTTTGTCGCATATGTCTCTAAACTTGCATCTGATTTACCAAAAAAAGTTTTAGGAAAAAAGCCAATTCCAAAAACAAAAACGGCCAAAGCAATCATGGCGATGATTTCTTTTTTATTTAAATCATGCAAATGATCAAGGTCATTTCTGGTCGATGGCCCAAGCATAACCATTTGGAAAGCTTTTAGCGCGTAAACCGCACCGAAGATAACCCCTGTTCCTGCGAACAGAACCAGCCATGGAGAAGTTTGGAAAGCACCTAATAAAATAGGAAACTCCCCTACGAAACCATTCGAACCTGGAAGTGCCACCGATGAAAGAGTCAGAATCATAAAACTAATTGCCATGAGAGGAACAGTTTTTGATAAACCACCAAACTCTTCAAGGTTACGCGTGTGAAGTCTTTCATATAAAAAACCAACGATCATGAAGAGACCGCCAGCTGAAATACCGTGATTGATCATTTGATACAAAGAACCAGCAATCGCCACTTTCTGAAATGAAAATAAACCAAGTACAATATAACCCATGTGCGAAACTGATGAATAAGCGACAAGCTTTTTGAAATCAGTCTGAGCAAGCGCGCAGAAGGCACCGTAAATAATTCCCACAACACCTAAAACTTTAAAGACGTTAGCGAAATAGAAGGCTGCTTCTGGAAAAAATGGGAGAGCAATTCTCATCAAACCATAAGTTCCCATCTTAAGTAGTACTGCCGCCAGGAAAACTGAACCAATCGTTGGTGCTTGAACGTGAGCATCTGGTAACCATGTATGAAAGGGAAACATCGGTACTTTAATCACGAAGGCCAAAGCAAACGCTAAAAACAACCAAGTTTGTGGTGAACTGAAAACAGCGCTTAAGCTGCTTGAATCAAAACCAAACTGTAGTTTTGCTAAATCTGCCATTGAAGCAGAAGCAATTCCTGTCACTTCATAATTGGTTTTTAACATCCAGAAGATGGCCACTAACATCAGAAGTGAGCCCACCATTGTATAAATGAAAAATTTAACGGTCGCATAAATACGTTCTTTGCCACCCCAAATACCAATTAAAAAGAACATTGGGATTAAAACAACTTCCCAGAAGAAATAGAATAAGAACATATCAGCTGATAAGAATGTTCCGTACATTCCGGTTTGTAGACAGAATAAAAGTACTAAGAAAGCCTTCTCATATTTAGTCACCGTTTCTTTGCTTGGCCAAGTTCCAAGGAAAGCGAGTGGAGAAACATAAGCCGTTAACATCACCAGTGGTAGTGAAATTCCATCGAGCGCTACGTGATAGTTAATTCCCCAATCCGGTAACCAAAATAAAAAATGCGTTAATTGAGCTTCGCTAATCGCCCCATCAAATTGCGAATAAATCACACTCGCAATCACCGCATTCACTATCGTTTGCACCAAAGCAAACCAGCGAAGCGTGCAGGATGAAGTTGTTTTCAAAAAAGGAATAATCACTGCGAAAATCAACGGAGAAAAAATGAGCCAACTTAGCAGTGTCGATGTCGTTTGCATAAAATATCCTTAGACTAATGCCTTAAATAGTAAAAATATTGAAATCGCTAATCCAATTAACATCATAAGTGCATAATTTTGAATATCGCCTGTTTGTAGAACACGAAGACCTGAACTAATACGCTTCACGCCTCGACCTAAACCATTTACGGTTCCATCGACAAAAAGTTTATCGATAACATTTGAAGAAAAATTGGCCAATTGCTTAAGTGGATTAACAACCACTGACTGATAAAGTTCATCCACATAGTATTTGTTAGATAAAACTTTTTGAGTAACGGTCAAGCCTTTCACTAAATCACTGATATAAAATCTTGTAGTAAATAATTTTACACCCAAGAAATAAGAAACAATCGCAATCACACTTGAACCGGCCATAACGACGGCCTCGTGAATCGGCATTTTCACCCCTACTAGCGGCAGAGCTTTAGTGGCAATGACTGGCTCTAACCAATGTGAAAGTGCGTGTGGTAAATGTCCAAGGAAATCCCCTAGTAAATGTGGCACACCCAAGAAACCACCGAAAGCTGCAAGTACAGCAAGAATATAAAGAGGAATTGTCATAAGCGCTGGAGACTCATGTAAGTGATGTTTTACATCGTGAGATAAACGTTCTTTTCCGTAGAAAGTTAAGCTCATCATACGACCTGTATAGAAAGCCGTTAGCATCGCTGTTAAAACGCCAACTAGGAATAAATATGAAACACCATTCGGTAGTGCAATTGCGGAATAAAGAATTTCGTCTTTTGAGAAGAAACCTGAGAAGAACGGAATTCCTGAAATCGCCAGAGATCCAATTAACATTGTAATATGTGTATGCGGTAAATATTTTTTGAGTCCACCCATCTTGGTCATATCTTGTTCACCTGAACAAGCGTGAATGACTGAACCAGAACCTAAGAATAAAAGGGCCTTAAAGAAAGCGTGAGTCATTAAGTGGAAGACCGCTGTTTGATAAGCGCCTACACCACAAGCTAAGAACATAAAACCTAATTGCGAAACAGT
>JAEUWD010000034.1 GCA_016786485.1 Bacteriovoracaceae bacterium
AGAAGTCTTAATTTTGATGAGAGTGGATATATGAAGATTAAAAAATTATTACCGGTAACCTTACTCATTATGTTGATGTCGACTGTCGCACATGCGCAAGTTAATGACCTCGACGGTAAAGGACTCGATTGTACTCAGAAGATGGAAGAAATTTACTGGGAAATCTTAGAAAGATGTGAGGAAGTAAACGGAAAAATTATACCGAATAAAACTGAAATCCCTGGTGGATATCAAATTTCTTATTCTTGTGAAGCTCGCTCTGGAAACTTCCATTCAAAATCCGTTGGTTGTACACGCTTAACGGTTGATGTGGATGAAATGGAAAGAAAAGCGCGTGAAGATTGGGAAAAGAATCGTAAAAAGCGCGAGTCGGATAGATCTGAAAATGAGAAAAATCGCGGCAAGACAACTACCACTGGTGGTAAGAGCAATGGCGATGATGAAGACTATGAATACGAGCTTGATGATTATGATTATGTTATCGACGCTGATATCGATCTTGGTGGCTCAAGCGCTGCGGTTGAAGCTGATTTCTTCTTTAACTACGATGGACGTAAGTGGGATTCAAGACGTCATCCATGTTTTATAAATCCTAAGGGCCTAAAAGGTCCGATGTGTAATATCAAAGATATTAAGAAAGGTAAAATTACGGAAAAATGTAAACGCTGTTTAGCGCGAGTTAAAGCGGTTAAGAAAAAATCAACGACTACCAGCTCAACTACAGGTGGTAGAGGTGATGGTGATAATGAAAGTCGTTCACGTCGTGATTCTGATAATGATGATTCAAGTAGTAGAAGAGATTCTGATATTGATAGAAGAAGTTCACGTGACCGTACTTCATCAGATAAAGAATATTGTTACCGTGAAAATGGTCGCTTAATCTGCTGTGAATCGCATCGAGGTTCAGAGTGTTTATCAGATAGACATAAACTCATGTTAGAAGAGTTATATCGTCAACGAGGCGGCGGTGCTGGTCAACCATGCTACGCTTGTAATCAACAATCAAAAGGTGCTCAAATTATCAATGCTGTTGGTAACTTGGGTCTTGGTTGGGGTGGAATGATTGGAACAATTGTAAGTTCAAATAATTGGAGACGTGCTCAAGAATCTCAGTGGGATGCTTACAAGCATCAGTCAGATAATATTTTAGGTGGATACAAATACGGAGTTGATCAGTGTTTGGCCGCGAGAAAGGATTACACCGATTTATTGGTTGAGCAGAGCTACGGAATACCGGAGTGGGATAGTTCAATGTGTAATGATTTTGTGATGAGTAGTTATGCTGGTTATAACGGTGCCTTTAATACTGGTTTTGGTGGTTCTGCTAATCCATGGGGTGCTGCTGGTTACTCACCAGGCTTCATGTCCGGAATGATGGGTCCATGGGGTGGAGCCGGAGGCTTCATGGGTGGCGGTGCTCAGTGTATGTGTATAACTCAGCCTTGTAACTGTAGTACTATTGGCGGCGGAGTTGGTGGCTTCAACGGCGGGTTAAATGCTGGTTGGGGAGCTGGCGCAGGAGTTGTTTCTCCTTGGGGTAACGCGGGAAGTTTCTGGGGTAATACCGGCGGCTGGGGCGGTAACAACCAATGGGGTGGTAACAACCAATGGGGTGGTAACAACCAATGGGGTAATAATCAATGGGGTAATAATCAATGGGGCAACCAATGGGGTATGCAAGGTAATCCACAAGCAGATTTCTACAATTCACAGTATGGAAGTTATCAAGATATGATGCTGCAACAAATGGCGCGTCAGAATGGAGCTAATTCATTCTATGGTGGTTCATCAATGTTCTCACCTTGGAATATGGGTGGAAATGTCGGTGGGAATTTTAACTTTGGTTTAGGTTTCTAGATATTGTGAACTAGCGTCTTAATTTCAGATTGAAACAAAACTTCAATTTTATTGTTATCGACAATCGAGTGAACTACACCCGGTCCAAAGATTTTGTGTTCTACGATATCACCAAGTTGAAATTTGCCTTGAATGGTATACGGAACAGATTTCTTTTTTGAATTTGTCATGGCCTCTTTCCAGATAGTTGCTAGAGGAACAGTTGGAGCTCTCGTTCTGGTAGTGGTACTTTTTTTGGCTGATGAAGTGGCAGCACTTTTATGTCCGTGAACACTTTTACAAGTATTGCATTGGACTCTAACTATTTTACTTCCATCCATGGCCATAATCAGATGCGAGAGAGTTAATTTGCATTTTCCGCAATAACTTAAAACGTCTTTTCCTGCTGCATGAACCATGGTTTTCCTTTTGTTTGAATCACTTCTGGGGTAATAAGAATATTAACCTTTTTATTTATTTCAGTCACTCATATGAATAAACCGGAAACAAAATTTACTACCAAATTATTAGAGAAGGCGAATAACCTACCGACTAATTCGGGTTGTTATTTAATGACGAACAATAAGCAGGACGTCATTTACATCGGCAAAGCGAAAAATTTAAAAGCGCGAGTGCGAAGTTATTTTGATCAATCGGCCAAAACGGTCAAGACACAATTTTTGGTTGGGCATGTTACCGATTTTGAATTTGTGATAACGCAGAATGAAGCAGAAGCCCTCGTCCTAGAAAATAATCTCATAAAAAAACACACGCCTAAATATAACATCCGCATGCGTGATGATAAGTCCTATCCCTATGTGATTATTGATCGCGATGAGCCTTTTCCACGCTTGAAGTATCTCCGACGCCCAAAGAAAAAAAGCAAACGTGATTTCTTCGGACCTTTTCCGGTGGGGAGTTCTATTTCTTTAGTGGCAAGTGTTCTCACCAAAACTTTCGGTTTGCGCGATTGTAGTTTACGTGAATTTCAATCACGTAAAAATCCTTGTCTTCTTTATCAGCTCAATCAGTGTTCTGCTCCTTGTGTAAATTATATTTCGGAGAGTGAGTACGAACAGCGTTTGCAAATGACGACCAACTTTCTCAAAGGGGGACGTAAAGCGAAAGAAGTTTTGAATTACGTCGACGAGCTGATGCAAAAGGCGGCGAATGAAGAACGGTATGAACACGCGGCCATTCTGCGTGATAATCATCTGATTCTAAGTCAGTTCATCGAAAATTTTATGAAGCAAAATGTAGAGCTAATTCAAGATGGCCGAGACATTGATATTATTTCTTATTTCGAAGGTAGCGAAGAAGTCGACATTTGCCTCTATTCAATGCGCGACGGAGTTATGATTGGTCATAAGAATTTTAACTTCTTGAAAACTGAAATTATGGATGAGATCGAAAATGAAGTGGCGCTCTATATGGTGCAATACTATTCAGGTACGCACGAGTCTTTACCCGATCTGATTTACACTCATTTAAATCCAGATGTAATGAATGTTCTTGCCTCGGCTTTTGAAAAACTAGCACCTGAATTAGAAAAACATATTCAAGTCAAACCCGTTTCAAAACGCTTCAAGTCCATTCAGGAAACAGCTCTACAGACCGCACAAGAAGCGCAGAAGCTACGCCAAAAAGGTGTGGAAAGTCTATTTACCGCGCTTAATAAACTCAAAGATTTATTAAGTCTCAAAGAGATTCCACGCAGAATTGAGTGTTTTGATGTGGCGATTTGGCAAGGGCGATCACCTACGGCTTCACAAGTTGTTTTCTCAGATGGAAAACCCAATAAAAAACTTTATCGTTACTATCATCTACAAGAGCGTCCTGAGGGTAATAACGATTTTGCCATGATGAAAGAATTATTTGAGCGCCGAATTGAGCATGCTGATTTACCCGATCTTTTTTTAGTCGATGGCGGAAAGGCGCAAGTGAGTACGGTGCTAAAAGTTTTAAAAGAAGCCAACGTGGATATTCCAGTGGTAGGGATTGCGAAGGCGCGTGATCTGGGTGAATCTTTTCAGGATGCAGAAATTACTCAGTCTGATGAACGTCTGGTTATTCCGAATCGAAGTAATTCTTATATTTTAACGAAGCAGCCAGCGCTGCTGCATTTGTGTGTGCATCTTCGAAATGAGGCCCATCGCTTTTCACGCAAGCTTCATCACAAAGCTGAGAATGCTCGCTTATTTGCTTCTTGGTTAGATGAAATTCCGGGGATTGGGGAAAAGACAAAAAATAAAATTCAAAAGAATCTCGATCTTTCGTTATCCGAATTAAGGCAGCTCGACCCTCAGGCAATAGCCGATAAATTTGGTATTACATTAGCTGTTGCGGAAAAGATTCAAGAGTATTTGAAGCAAAGTCGCTAATTCAAAATGTGAATGACTTTTCTATTTCCAGAACCACACTCCATACAGCGAGCAGTTTCTTGGACTAGTAGATTTTTATAGTCAGGTAAGTGACTTAGTAGGAGTTTCGACCCACAAACTTTACACTCGTCTATGATTTTTTTAACCTCATCTACACCACCAAAATATTCTTCATAGCGCTCAAATTTGAAGTCGGAATCCATGCAGTAGCCTCCTCAGTCTGACAGTTACCTTAATTTCGGCATCGGGGAGCAGGACTTTAAGGAATTTGAATTAAAAACGGGTGGGAAAATCTGTTCCTCTGTGTTAGATACCCATCATGGAAGAGACATACAAGACTCATTTGAATGCATTGCAGAAAAAGGTCAGTTCGACTCATTTTTCTGATGATCTTTTTGGTGCTGTAAATTGGAGCTTTGTGAAGTCGAAACCTTCGGAAGCCGCTCCTGTAAAGCCTGTTGAGCCAAGCCTTTTGAGTGAAAAGCACCGTGTACTTCGTTCATTCCACGAATTTAGTGAGCAGAAGATTGAAGCTGAAGGACAGTTGAGCGTTGCTGGTGGAGAAATCATTTTCAAAAAGCCTACACCTAAAAATTATTTAGATGCTGGCCCACAAAATATTAAAGTTCACTCGCATTCATCACTTAAAGCACTCGCAACTCAATTACTCGGCAAGCGCGCTGATTTGAAGTACGAGCAAGAGCTTACAAAGTCAGTCAAAGTTTACTTCATTACTGATAAATATCTGGCAGAAAGTGCAGTAAAAGAATCAAACCAAAACTCCAAATTAGCTACCGTCTTCCAGAATGAAGTTTTT
Organism: Bacteriovoracaceae bacterium; assembly: GCA_016786485.1. GTDB lineage: Bacteria > Bdellovibrionota > Bacteriovoracia > Bacteriovoracales > Bacteriovoracaceae > JAEUWD01. Next base: position 5,035 of record JAEUWD010000034.1, read on the forward strand.
GATTTGTTTTCAAAAATGGTTAAGGCGATGCAATTAACTGAAGCGGACTATCAAGTAGGAGCGATGCAGATTGATGAGAAGGAAGAAGTAGACTTTCTTTATCAGGAAATTCTCTATCATGCGCCACAATTTGTTATACCACTTGGCGCCACTGCGACTCGTATGATTTTAGATTTAAGCGAGCGTTTATCAAACATTCACGGACAGTTCTTTACTAAAACCTTTAATAAGCAGTCTTTTAACGAATTTACATTCTCCATCTGCCCACTTTTTCACCCTGAATTTTTGCTCATTAACCCCAACATGAAGAAAACCGTTTGGATTGATATGCAAAAAGTGATGAAAGAACTCAAATAATTCCTAAGCTTGTGAAAAATCTCGAATTGGGTAAAATACTATTGTAGTACTGGTAGTGATTCCAAGGATTGGGACTCATGATAAGACAAGGATTGTTTTTAATTTTGATCAGTGTGTCTGCGCACGCGAAAATCAAACCTGAACCATCAATCAAAGTTAGAATTGCAAAGTCCCTAGAAAACGTCTGGGTTCGTGGTATCGATCTGAAAAAAAACCTTCACTTACGTAACGAACAAAAAGAATACCAAGGTCGTAAGACTTTGAACTTTAAATGCAAATCGACCGCTTCTGGGAACATAAAAAGAAGTAAACCGGTTTTACTTGCGAGTGTTGGATCAAATACTGGAATTGTTGGTTGGGATGACAAGAAATACAAAGGTGAGCTTCTACTGGTGGCCAACAGTGCTCTCACGAGTTGTGATCTCGTAAATGAAATTTCCCTTGAGACATACATCAGCAGTTTACTTTCAAAAGAAGTTAAACATGATTGGCCAGAAGAAGCACTTAAAGCTCAAGCAGTAGCTGCGCGAACATATGCTTATCACAAAATTGAAACAAAAGAAGTTTCAGGCGTGCATGGCCATGAAACTTATTACGATTTAGAAAATTCTGAAAAACATCAAGTCAACGGTACAGCTCTAGATGAAACCAGTTCAACTCAGAAAGCTGCGAAGAATACTAAAGGCGAAGTCTTGTTAACAAAAGCGGGTAAACTCACACCTACTTTTTTTCATTCTAAGTGTGGTGGAAAAACAGTATTGCCTCAAAATGTATGGGCCCATAGTGTGGAAGGCTACCGCTCGATTGATTGTCCTTTCTGTAATGACCATGGCAAAAAAGATTGGAAGATACTCATCACCGATACGGATTTAAAAAAAATGTTGAATGAAGCCAATGGCTCAAAAATTTTTAAAAATATGCATGAGCACGTGACGCTGATTCCAGATGATAAAGAAAAACTCAATATCCGTTTTTATAAAAATGGAGATATGTACAAAGTTAAAAAAGCTGATTTAAGAAAAGTGGTGGGGCGTGCGGTTCTTCCATCAAATAACTTTATTTTGAAACCACACCCAAACGGTTACATGGCCGAAGGCAGTGGTTTTGGTCATGGTGTAGGGATGTGCCAGTTTGGTGCTTTTGAAATGGCCAAACGTGGTTTTAATTATCGCCAAATTTTAGCGTATTATTTCCCGGGACATAAGATTGAAAAAATTTATTAAGATTAAATTCATTCTCGCCTTTTTGTTTGTGAGTTTTAATGCTCAAGCGCTCACTATTCTGCTTGATCCTGGACATGGTGGAGATGAGTTAGGGGCAGTGACGGAAGTGAATGAAAATGGTCGAGTCAAAAAGATTTATGAAAAAGATCTTTCCCTCGAATTAGCGCAATTGATAAAAAAGAAAATTGGTTCTGCTCATAACATTTACTTAACTCGTAGTGTGGATCGAACGGTAACATTGGAAGAGCGTGCGGAGTTAGCTGAGAAATTGAAAGTTGATTTGTTTATTTCTATTCATTTTAACTCATCCAAAAACCATAAGCATCACGGCTTTGAAACTTACTATTTGGACAATCACAATAATGCGGCCATCAGAAAACTAGAGGCTTCAGAAAACACCGACATGAAAGGTGTGGAAAAAACGGTAAATCAAATCTTAATTGATCTCGTTGTGGACAAGACGGTGGATTCATCCAAAAAACTTTCAACTCTCATTCATAAAAAGATTCAAAATACTTTACCGGATAGATTTCAGATGAAGGATCGTGGTTTAAAACCAGGTCTTTTTTATGTTCTTGCGCTATCGAAACGCCCTGGAGTTTTGTTGGAAGCAGGGTTTTTATCTAACCCCAAAGAAGCTCAAAAAATTAATCGCAAATCATTCATGGATGAATACGCCAATTCTGTTGCCAGTGGAATTCGAGAGTATATTTCGTTTAACCACAAAGTGGCTTCGGTTCCGCTTTTCTAAACTCTTAGTTCATTCTTAGAACTGGCAATTCATGTTTGGCATACTTTCGTATAATGGTCTTGGATAAAGTGTTTCTGTAATTGGAGCACCAAAGTTTGAACCAAAACCAATTTGAACTGTTCCTGAAACTAAAGCTGAGTAACCACAAAAGCTATTTGAATCAACTAAGAATCCAGCAGCTTGAATTTGGTTTACAGTATTACTTTGAATATAACTTCTGTGACATAAACTGATAATAAGGTCAGAAGTTGTTCCAGTTTGAGTTAGAATAACAACGTCACCATAAGTGGTTCTACCGATCGCAGTACTTGAGAAACCATTGCGACTTGGAGTAGGGATATTAGCATTATTTAAGGGCTGAGTGACTCCATTTATTGAGCGGAAACCAATAGTTGTACGAGCTTGTGGGCCCACTGAACTATTACATGGAATTTGCGAGATGATTTGTTGGTCAACATAACCGTTACCGGTATAACCGTTACCAAAAACTCGGCCGTTATCACTGCTACCACAACCAGCTAGGAAGCTAGCTATTAGTAACAAGCAAAGATTTAGGTTCAATTTCGTTCTCATAAAAACTCCTCAATATGGATTACGCACGTTAGACATTGCACACCCTATGCCAAACTTAAGCTGCAATATAAGCCCATAAGCCCATGGTAAGTGATTGATTTTACGATATTTTTAACCTGTAGAGGTTAAGGGGATGGTTATAAAGGATATACACTGTTTAAAAACTAGACAAAATTCTGCCCTCAAGACGGCTACCCATTCACAGGTTAAAATAGAATTTATGAAACAAAGGTTATCCACCTTATATAAGGGGTTATTTAAACTTGAGCACCATAAGTTCATGGTCTATACGGGTCTTAAGATTTGCGGAATATCTTTGTGTATTTTTATGATTCAAGCTTACTGTACCTGGATTTTAATTTCGATGAATGGTCTTTTCTTTGAAACCTATGGTTTTATCGGAGTTGATCAGCTTCGTGATGCTTATTTTGATTATATTATTTCGACCACCTATGAAATTGGGCCTTTCGTCGCTCTTTTTTATTTCTTTTTGTTTTTTACGGGAGTCTATTTGGGAAAGGTGCTTCTACGGCCTTTTAAGCTCATCAACGATTATTGCGAAAAAGCCCTTGAAGATATTCATACGCCTTATTCACCTGATCTTTTTTCAGATTATAAAATCCTCACTCGCTTTAGTGAGTTCTTTTTTAGTTATCTCGTGAATTGTCGTACTCAAAAACAACTTCTACCAAATGCGATACCACCGCAATATAATAAAATTCATCGACCGGTCTTTGATCGCGTTTTCTTTTTTCACTTCTCGCTTTATATTATTATCATTTCAACCATTTCGACTTATATCACCACTAATATAGCCTCAGAGCTTTATGAGAATATCTCAACCTTGGCTTTGGGATTAATTAAAAATAAAAAATTAGGGATGAGTCATTTTATCTCAGCTCAGTCCTACTTAATGGAATCAACTATTACTCTAAGTATTGTTTTAAGCGTGATTTTCTATACTGGCTTGGCGTTTCATCTCTATGCGAGCGTCTCAGCCGCGAGTTTTGGTTTTTTCTCTACGATGCGCGCGTTCATGAAAGGTGACTTTTTTGCTAGGGTTCACTTGGTTGGCTTCTCTCACATTCGCCCGTATAGCCGAACCTTCAACAAGTATCTTGATCATGTCCAGAAATTGTCAAAAATTGACAACTCTAAAACCGCTACCCCAATAAGTCTTGCAAATAACCGATAGAATTATTACCATTGAAAACTGAATAAACTAAAAAGGATTCGTTCATGAAAAAATTATCGTTCTTGGCCCTTCTGCTAATCGTATCTTGTACTTCTAAAGAAAGTTTGAAGAAAACATTAATCGAAAACCCGGACATTATGACGGAAGCGATTAAGGCAAACCCTGATCAATTTATCGAAGCGCTTAACGAAGCAGTTAAATTAGCACAAGCTTCTCAAGGTAAGAAACGTGAAGAAGAAGAAAAAAAATCACTCGAAGCTAGTTTCGAAAATCCAATGATGGCGGAAATCAGAAGTGATGAATTGTTCCGTGGAAATAAAAATGCACAAATCACTTTAGTTGAATATTCAGATTTCGAGTGTCCATTTTGTTCACGTGGTTACAACACAGCAATGGAATTATTAAAGAAGTATGATGGCAAAATTCGTTTTGTTTTCAAACACCTTCCACTAAGCTTCCACCCGCAAGCGATGATTGCTGCTCAATACTTTGAAGCTATTCGTTTACAGAACGGTGATAAAGCTTGGAAGTTCCACGATAAAATTTTCAACGATCAAAGAAAATTACAAAATGGTGAGAAGTTTTTAGAGGCCATCGCAAAAGAAGTTGGCGCTGATATGGCGAAACTTAAAAAAGATATTAATTCTGATGTTGTAAAAAACCGCATCAATGCTGACATGGAAGAAGCTGCGAAATTTGGATTCCAAGGTACTCCAGGATTCTTATTTAATGGTGTTCCAGTGAAAGGTGCTTATCCAACAAGTCACTTTGAAAACATCATTCAAGAATTAAAGAAAAGAGGAAAAATTACTATCTAATCTTTTTTTAAATTTTAATTTAAGAAAGCGGGCCAAAAGCCCGCTTTTTTTTTGAAAAAAAATATTGTCATTCAAAATAAAATAAGCAAACATTTAGCTACAGTATTTTATAACTTCTCAAAGGGAGAAAACATGAACAAGAAAGAATTAGTTGAAGCGATCGTAAGCGAAAAAAACCTAAGCCACATCTCAAAAAAAGATGCTGATAGCTTTATCAACGCTTACCATGAAATTATCAAGAAAACTGTTAAGAAAGGTGACGATGTATCACTAGTTGGTTTCGGAACTTTCACAAAAATTAAAAGAGCTGCTCGTGCTGGCGTAAACCCTGCAACTGGCGAAAAAATTAAAATTAAAGCTAAGACTCTTCCAAAATTCCGTCCAGGGAAAGCTTGGAAAGAAATGTTCTAATTGATAATTATTTAGAGCTTATATAGAAAAAGGGGCAATTTTTGCCCCTTTTTTTTTGCCGATTGCTTTACTCTGTCAAAAAACCATCTCTTTTTTACCTGACTAAAATGAAAAGTGCTTACTTTCGGCATTTTTTTCCACTTTTATCGAAGCCCGCTTGATTTGAATCCAGTCAGTGGTTATAATTTTGACATAGGGAAACAAGATGTTTCTCCGGACTCTAGGATGGGGATATGGCCGACGATAAAGCCAAAGATACAAAAGAAACTGAAGATAAAAAAGCAGCTCCTGCGGCTCCAGCACAACCAGGTCCTAAAAACCCTCTTGTAACAGTGTTACTCGTGCTCAATATTCTTGTGATGGGCGGAATGTCTTACATGCAATTTAACTATATGAAACAGCAAGCAAGCGAACCAACTGTTCGAGATATCATTAAACAAGAAATGAAGGCCGATGGTGATGCTGGTGCAGAAGAAGAATTAGTGAAGACTGATACTTCTACAGATGGGAAACTGCTTCAATTAGAAGGCTTCACTGTGAACCTTGCAAAAAGCGATGGCCCAAGAAGATTTGTTCGTCTTAATACAGTCTTAAAATTTAGTAACGAGTCGAAAGAAACAGAATTTACAGCTCGGCAGCCACAAATAAGAGATACCATCATTAGTATTTTAAATTCGAAGAGACCTGAGGATTTATTAAAGCGTGAAGGTAAAACTTATTTAAAAGAAGAAATTAAAGCTGCGATTAATTCCTTTTTAATTGATGGAGAAGTAACAGACGTATTTTACGTTGGTTTTCAAATTAACTAGAAGGTACTTAACAACAGGAAGTTGTTGAGTGAATATCCCAGGAGGGGAAAATGCCTCAAGTACTCAGTCAAGATGAAGTAGACGCACTCTTAAATGCCGTAGGTGACGAAGAAGAAGATGCCTTAGGCCTCGATATTGGCGAAGATGTAGACGAAGTCGCCGACAATATACAACCATATGATCTCACCAACCAAGACCGGGTTATCCGCGGGCGAATGCCGATCCTGGAGATCATTTACGAAAGATTTATTCGTCAGTTTCGTGTTTCACTTTCAAACTCACTCAGAAAAATTTCAACTATCTCGATGATTTCAACCGACTTATTAAAATTCGGTGAATTTGTTAACACACTTCCGATTCCATCTTGTATGTGTATCATCCGTTTTAACGAATTACGTGGCCCAGCTTTAATGGTGTTTGAATCGAAGTTAGCTTATGCCATCATCGATTCATATTTTGGTGGTACTGACCGTCCATTCACAAAAATTGAAGGAAAAGAATTTACGCAAATCGAATTGTCATTCATGAGACGAGTTATGGATATGGCGATTAATGATTTAGAAGAAGCTTGGGCACCAGTTCACCGTATTGATGCTCAATATATCCGTACTGAAATTAACCCACAGTTCGTAGGTGTTGTTCCTCCTTCGGATGTTATTATCACTACTACTTTTGAAGTTGAGTTCGAATCAGCTTCAGGCACTATCATGGTGGTTATTCCATATTCAACCATTGAACCAATCAAGCAGAAATTAAGTTCAAGTTACCAAACAGATAACGATGTTGTTGATAGTTTATGGACCAAATCGATGAGCGAACACGTTCAGAATACTGAAGCGACAGCGATTGTAAAATTAGGTGAGACTGGAATTTCTGTCGGAGATCTCGTGAACCTTAAAGTTGGGGATATCATTCCTCTTAATCAAGAAGTTTCGGGTGAACTAGACATCGAGATTGAAGGTGCGAAAAAACTTAAGTGTGTGGTCGGAATTTATAAAGGCAATCGTGCCGTACAAATATCAAAAAGAATAGCAGATAAATAAACGAGGGATTTTATGGAACAAAACAATGCAAAAGTTGATGGAAAAGCAGATGCTGCAGGAGCAAAGATGACGAACAAAGAAAGCGTGATTAAGCACTTAGCTGATGAAGTAAAAAGTGGTGATGATGCTCTCAATAAACTCAAAATCCAAAACCTGGATTTTATTTTGGATATTCCACTTAACGTAAGTGTTGAGCTTGGTCGTTCAAAAGTTGTTATTAAAGATCTTTTACAACTTGGTCAAGGTTCGGTTTTAGAGCTTGATAAGTTAGCAGGTGAACCACTAGAAGTTTTAGTTAATGGAAAGTTAGTTGCACGTGGCGAGGTTGTTGTTGTTAACGAAAAATTTGGTATCAGATTAACAGATATCATTAGTCCAATCGAAAGAATTGAAACATTAAAGTAGGTGACTATGAAATTGCTAGGTTTGTTTGTCCTTTTTCTTTCATTCGGCGCTAAAGCTTTAGATGTTAAGAATGTAACGTTTAAAGAAAATCAAAAAGACGGCGTGTTAAGCATTGAGTATAAAGGTGTTTTAAAAGAAACCCCTGATATCACCATTAAAGACGATATGATTCAAGTAGTGATTCCTCAGTCAAAACTAACAAAAAGCTTTAATCGCAAACTTAAATTTTCAAACCCAGATAGTGGTGATTTGAAAATTAAAGCCGATAATAAAAAAGACACAACTTCAATTGAAATTAAATTGCCTTACGACATTGCGGCTCACCATGAACAAGTGGAAATGATGATTCGTGGTGAACACATCGATATCGGTTTTCCTAAGTTAGCTGTTAGTAAAAAGTCTCGTCCTGAACCTCGTACCGAGACCCGCACTGAAGCTCCTACTACTGAAAAGAAAACAGATGATTTTGTAAAAAATAATTTGAATGAAGATTTCCTAAATAAATTAGCTAATGAATATAAACCAGAAGTGAAAGTTGAAACAGCAATAGAGGAAGCAAAAAACTCAGCTCCTGAAGTAAAAACAGTGTTGAAAACGGATATGGTCGCTTTAAAGCAATCAAGTGCCGAGAAAAAACAATTCTCGATGTTGGGATATGCTGGGAAATTCACAGCTTTCTTAGGTATGGTTTTAGTTCTGTTTTATGTGGTCGTTACACTTTTTAGAAAAGGTGTCATCTCGCGTACGAAATTAGGTTTCTTAAATAACACTAGTCAAATGGTGATCATTGGAAACACTCACGTAGGTCCAAAAAAGTCACTCATGATGGTAAAAGTTCATAAACAAGTTTTCCTTTTGGCCAATACTGAAAATGGCATCAACTTCTTATCTGAAGTTAATGATGTTGCCGGCCTTTTAAAAGGCGGAGAGTTGGAAGTGGCGGGAGACAACTTTGATACTAATTTAACCAGTAACGATAATAAGAGTGAAGATGAATTAAACGTAAAATTAAAAGCTGATATTACACAATCATCAGACGAAGGTTTAAAAGTTTCAATGAAGAAAATTAACTTTAAAGATCAGCTTAAAGAGAAAGTAAAATCTTTAAAGCCGATGCAGCAATAGAAGTAGAGTGAAGATGAGAAAGCTATTTACGATTTTGAGTTTCATTTTAGGTTTGATGCCGACTTTAGCGTTAGCACAAACAAATACCAGTCTGCCTGGTATCGCGGTTAATTTTGGTCAAGGGGCTGACTTAGTTGACACGATTGAAATCCTAATTTTGTTCACTGTTTTAACCTTAGCTCCAGCGATTATTATTTTATGTACTTCGTTTACTCGCATAATCGTGGTTTTGTCTTTTATGCGACAAGCACTTGGTACTCAAAACATGCCACCAAACCAATTATTAATTGGTTTTGCTCTTTTTCTTTCGGTTTTTGTTATGATGCCAACTGGAACGAACATCTATAACAATTCGGTGAAGCCTTATTTAGCAAAGCAAATTAAAGCTCCAGAAGCTCTTCATAATATTGAATTAGATTTAAGAGTATTTATGGAGAAACATGTTCGTAAGCCAGATATCCAATTATTTTTTGATGTGACCGGTGAAGCGCTTCCAACGAACGTTTCAGAAGTCCCAATACACTATTTAGTGCCAGCTTTTATTATTTCAGAACTTAAGACGGCCTTCCAAATTGGCTTCTTACTTTATATTCCGTTTTTGGTGCTAGATATGGTTGTAGCATCAGTCTTGATGGCGATGGGGATGATGATGCTTCCTCCTGTCATGGTCTCTCTACCATTTAAATTACTTCTCTTTGTTCTTGTTGACGGCTGGCAACTTGTAACCGGCGCGATTTTAAGATCGTTTAACTAAGAGGTATTTGTGGGTAATGATTTTGTTATTGAAGTTTCAAATCAAGCGATTAAGGTGACCTTGATGTTAGCTGCTCCGATGCTGGTAGGTGCTTTGCTAATCGGTATCTTGGTTTCCCTTTTTCAAGCAGTCACACAGATTAACGAACAAACTCTATCCTTCATTCCAAAGATGTTAGTTATCTTCGGGGCCTTGGTTATTTTCAGCCCTTGGATGATGGAAACAATAACAAGTTTTACTTCGGATTTAATCGTAAGTATTCCGAATGTGGTGAACGGACGATGAACGTAACGATTATCGATCACGCAAATCTTTTAGCATTTTGGTTGGCGTTTACACGCTGGCTTGCGATGTGTATGCAATTGCCTGTTTTTGATAACGTCTCTATTCCTGTTTTGGTTAAGGTTTTAGCGGCGCTAGTTATTTCTTATTGTTTTTACCCGCAAGTCCAACATATTTTAGTTAGTGAAGTGAATTTTTATGGCCATGAAAATTACTGGTTTTTAACAATGTTTCACGCAATGGTTGGCATTGTTGTGGGTTTTTGTGTTAAAGTTATTATGAGTATCTTCTTGTCGGTTGGTGCACTCATTAATCAACAAGTCGGCTTTGCTTCTCTTTCTTATTTCGACCCAAATCACTCTTCTCAAGTTGGCCCATTCGAACAATTAATTCACTGGTGTATGATTATTATGCTTTTATCTTCAGGTGCTTTACTCCCGATGTTTAAAGGTGGCTTAGGCACATTTCAAACAATCAATATTGGAAACATTGCTTTGTTAACTCAATCTTCACAGTTTATTTATGAATTTTTTAAATCGCTAATAGGTGTGGCCTTAGTTTTGGTTTCGCCGTTAATGTTTATCAACTTGTTATTAAATTTAGTTTTAGGAATCGTGGCAAAAACCGTTCCACAAATGAATATTTTGATGGTGAGTTTCGCCGTCAATATTGGGATCGGATTAATTGTGTTCGTCGTTATTTCGGAAGAGTTTTTTTATGTTGCGTATGAAACATACATAGCAAAATTAGGTGAATGGTTTAAATACTTCACTTAGAAGAGGATAGATGGCAGAGGATAGTGACCAAGGCGATAAAACCGAAGAACCTTCAGCATACAGGCTGGAAGATTTTCGCAGTAAGGGACAAGTTGCTTCATCGAAAGAAGTAAACAGTCTACTTATTTTAGCCGCTACATTATTCACCCTTGGATTATGTGGTATCTATATTCTTGAGACTATGCAGGAATTTATTTTGTGGCTATTAAAACTAGAGCCGACAAAAATTTATACTGACAAAGCTTTCGCCGAAGTAATTAGTAAAATGATTATGACTGGGATTAAATGTAGTGGCCCGGTTTTAGCAAGTGCTTTTATCATTGGTTTCTTAACTCAGCTTTCACAAATTGGTTTCATCTACGCGCCGGATTTACTAAGTATAAAATTTGAAAGAATTGATCCACTTAGCGGTTTTAAAAGAATTTTCGCGATGAGAGCGATCGTCGAAGTTATTAAAGGTCTTTTCAAGTTTGCGATCATCATCTCAATTACTTATTTTTCAATGAAATCAAACTTTAAGATTCTTACTGGCTTTTTACATCTTGAAGTTGGCGAGTCATTGGTTTATGGCCAAAGCGTTGCGATGAAACTGGCTTTTTCTATTTTACTGGGCCTGGTTTTTGTAGCGACGGGAGATTTTGCTTGGGAAAAGTATTCGTATCGTAAGAAATTAATGATGACGAAACAAGAAGTGAAACAAGAGCATAAAGAAAAAGAAGGTAATCCAGAAATTAAACAAAAAATTAAAAATATTCAGCGTGAAATGAGTCGCAAGCGCATGATGGCCAATGTTCCAAAAGCTGATTTTATTGTGACAAATCCAACTCATTTAAGCGTTGCAATTAAATATGATCCCAAAAATATGCTAGCACCCGAAGTTATCGCGAAAGGGGCGGATCATGTGGCCTTGAAAATTCGTGAGATTGCCAAAACAAATGACATCCCAATTGTTGAAAATATTCCGTTGGCACGAACCCTTTATAAAACGGTGAAAGTTGGAGAAGGTGTGCCGCGATCATTATATAAGGCCGTGGCAGAAGTTCTGGCCTTTGTTTATAAGAAAAAGAGAAGAAGAAAAGCTTTAGGAGCAGGTGTATAAGATGGGAAAAGTCGATCAATTATTATCGAAATTCGGTTTTCTGACTAAGAGTGCGGACCTCGCGATTGCAGTTGGTATCTTACTCATATTAGCGATGATGATTTTACAAGTACCAGCTTGGGTGCTTGATTTACTACTTACTACGTCACTAGCATTATCTTTAATTATTTTACTTTTGAGTGTTTACGCTAGCCGTCCTTTAGATTTTTCAACTTTTCCGGCCGTATTATTAATTTCAACTTTATTTAGGTTGGCCCTGAACGTCGCTTCAACTAAAAATATTTTATTATTTGGCGCCAGTGATGGGACTGAAGCGGCAGGTGCCATCATCCATGCCTTTGGTAATTACGTCGTGGGTGGAAATTACGCTGTCGGTTTAGTCGTTTTCATTATCTTAGTTATTATCAACTTTATCGTTATCACCAAAGGTGCTGGGCGAGTCGCTGAAGTTTCTGCTCGATTCACCTTAGATGCAATGCCTGGTAAACAAATGGCGATCGATGCCGATTTAAATGCAGGCTTAATTGATGACAAAGAAGCAAAACGTCGCCGCGCTGAAATTGCACAAGAAGCAGATTTCTACGGGTCTATGGACGGTGCTAGTAAATTCGTACGCGGTGATGCAATCGCCGGAATCTTAATTACTTTTGTTAATATTATTGGTGGGATTATCATCGGAATGGTTCAAAACAATATGGACTTTTCAAAGGCGACAGAAGTCTTCACGCTGTTAACAGTAGGGGATGGTTTAGTCACACAAATCCCAGCGCTTATCATCTCGACTGCAGCTGGTATTATCGCGACTCGAAATACTGAGAGCGATTCTTTGGGTTCACAAATCTCCTCACAATTTTCAGTTCAACCAAGAGCGCTTTATATTGTTGCTGGTGTTCTGGTTTTATTTTCATTCATTCCAAATATTCCCATGATGCCATTTTTTATAATTGGTTCGACCATTGGTTTTTGGGCACTTCGAATTGATAAGCGCAACGCGATGGTTGAGGCGGCAAAAAAACAAACACAAATCGAAGAAAAGAAATCAACGGGCGAAAACTTGGAAGACTTACTTGGTGTCGAACTGGTCGAGTTGGAAGTGGGTTATGGTCTGGTCAATATTGTTGATACGAAACAGAACGGTGACTTGCTTGAAAGAATTAGCCACATCAGAAAACAATTTGCGATCGATTGGGGGGTTATCGTCCCTTCTATCAGAATTAAAGATAATTTGGAATTAAAGCCAGGTGGTTATTCATTAAGAATTAAAGGTATTGAAGTAGCCAAAGGCGAATTGATGCCTGATCACTTGTTAGCGATGGATCCTGGTACGGTTATTGAAAAAATTGATGGTGTCGAAACAGTTGAGCCAGTTTTTGGATTACCGGCGGTTTGGATTGGTGAAGAATTACGTGACGATGCTCAATACAATGGTTACACCGTGGTTGATTTATCAACAGTTGTTGCAACTCATATCACTGAAATCTTGAAAAATAATTTACATGAATTATTTGGCCGTCAGGAATTAGTTCGTGTTCTTGAAAACTTCAAAGAAGATTATCCAAAAGTTGTTTCTGATTTAATCCCTGAAATTTTAAATATGGGTATCGTTTTAAAAGTTCTTCAGAATTTATTGAAAGAGGGTGTTTCTATCCGTGATTTAAGAACGATTCTTGAATGTTTAGCTGAGATTGGTGACAAAATTAAGGATCCTGAGCAATTAACCGAGTTTACTAGACAGGGATTATATCGAACGATTACAGAATCCATTAAGAGCCAAAAAGGTGATATCCCAATCTTTACATTGGACCGTGGAATTGAAGAGTCTATTTCCGAAGCGGTGGTTCCATCTGAAGGTGGAATGCAGTTGGCGATGGAAACTCAGGTAACTCAAAAAATTCTATCGAGTTTAAATGAAAAGATTGAAGAAGCTACGAATTTAGGAGAGAAAATGGTCATACTATGCTCTCCCGTTATTCGCAAGCACTTTAAAAAGCTCACCGAGAAGTTTATTCCCAATTTAATTGTTGTAAGCCATAATGAATTAAGCCCTGAAGTGAATATACGATCACTTGGAACGGTGAGGTTATAAAATGCATGTAAGAAAATTTGAAGGAGATTCATTGGAAGATGTTCTTCAAACAGTTAAGAAAGAACTTGGTCCCGATGCAATCATTATTAAAACTAAAACCAATAAAGGTCTGGCTGGTGCGCTGAAAAAGAAAAAAATTGAAATTACCGCCGCCATTTCTGAAACCTCATATCTTAAAAAAGCTAAAGTTGATTCGGTTCTTAATGAAGAGCAAAAAGAACGTTTCTATAAAAATCCTGCAAGTAAAATTAATGCTACCGTAAGTAACTTTAGCGATAATACACCAGCGGCTCGTGGCTATGGAAACTTAGCTTTAAATCGTTCGGTTAAAATTGCAGAGACTGAGACTAAAAATAAAACTTCTGATTTAGATCGATTCTTAGATGAAAAACCAGCTAATGAACAGCCGGTCAGAAGAGCTGCTCCAAGTATGGCCTTAAATGAATTCATCGGTGGCACAGAAGCAGCAGAAGAAGTTGAAGTAAGAAGGCCAACTGCTATTCCTGCGCAAGCTCAGGCGACTGCCACTCAGCCGATTTCAAGTTCAATGAATGACTTTTCTGGGAAGCTAAGAGAAAACGATCGACGAATAAAAGAACTTGAAGATCGATTGATGGAACTCACTCAATCAGTTACTTTTAAAAATAGAAAAGACGATGAAGAAAAAGGTATTCTTGAATTAGGAAGAACGCTTCGTTCTTTAGATTTCGATGAAGCAGTAATTCATTTATTAAATAAAAATGCACGCGCCAATCTTTCTCAAAAAGATTTAGCGGTCAGCGATGTGGTTTTCGATCACGCTTTACAGCACTTGCACTCATTGATTAAAACTAAGCCGATTTTATTTGCGGAAGAGACACAGTCGACCAACGGTAAAATCGTAGTGCTTATCTCTGAAGGTTCATCAGGTCAAACATCAATGGCATTGAAGTTATCAAATATTTATGAGAATTGCGTGGTGATTAAATTCTCACATGGCGCGAGCGCAAATAGTCGCTTCGTCGAAAAAATGTTTGATGTGGAAATGAATATGGTAAGTACCATTTCGGAAGCGCTACAAGCGATCCGCAAAGCTTCAGAAGCTAACAAAAATATTATTGTAGATTACAAAAATATTTCATCGGAAGTTGATGAAACTAAAAAATTCGTTGAGAGCTTAAGTCGCTCGTATAAAAATTTAGAAGTAGAGTTAGTGTTATCTGCCATACATTCGGAAATATACAATAGAAAAATTATTTCCAAGTATAAACAGCAGTTGGATGGCGTTATAATTAATCATCTTGATAAGTGCTTAAGCTTTGGCTCACTTATCAATGTGCACATGCACTCTGGCCAAATCCCAATGGTGTTTTTCGGCACTGGTTGTGTGGTTCCAGAAGATATTGAAGCAGCATCAAGTGAGAGGATTTTAGCAAGTTTAGTTGAACTGTAATTAAAATTGATTTTTTTTGAACAATAGGATGTTGTTCAAGTTAAGGGGACAGGAAGTCTATGAGTCGTGCTAGTAATTGGTTGTATTCGTTTAATTCAGAAGCTTCAGACGTACTACAAAAAAGCAAAAATGGAAAAGCAAAAACTATCGCGGTCAGTAGCGGTAAAGGTGGCGTTGGCAAAACGTCGATTGCCATTAAATTCGCCAAGGATTTAGCTGCTCGTGGTAAAAAAGTTTTACTCATTGATTGTGATTTCAATCTTTCAAATACTTCCATTAAATTAAATATTCCTCTTAATAATTATTTTTCAGAAATGCTTACGCAGGGTAGACCTTTTGAAGATTGTCTGTATCGTGATGGTAATTTTCACTTATTGCCAGCTGCCAATGGGGACCTGGAGCAATTTTATAAAAATTTGAACATGGACGAAGTGATCATTGATATCATCAATGCTCACGAAAATTCTTATGATATTATCATTCTCGATTCTCCAGCAGGGATCTCACGTGAAACGCTGACCCTGAATGCTTACTGTGACCATCGCTTTATTATTGTTACTCCTGATCGCTCATCAATTACTGACTCATATTCTCTGATGAAAGTTCTATCGAAAAACTTTGGAATAAAAGAAAATCATATTATCGTAAACTTTTTTAGTAACAAAAAGCAGTATGACAAAGTCGTCAAAACGCTGAGTGAGACGGCCGAAAACTTCCTAGGCTGCCGAAGTTACTTGATTGGTGGACTTCGTAAATATGATATTTCTGCTGATGCTTTCGATAGGTATTTTTTGCACGTGGCTGATTCTGCCGCCCACAAAGATTTCGTAAAGCTTAGTGATTCTTATGTCGAAAAATTCCTTGGACGATCTCTGGATGTTGAACCGATCCCTAGTTCAGTTGCCATGAGAGATGTTCATCTAGATGTACATTATTAAAGCAAGGAGTGCTCAATGTCGACAATCACCAGTAAATTAAAGAAGCTAAAAGATTACAAAACAGAAATCAATGCTCAGATGAAAGATGAAATCATCGTAGAGTATGCTCCTTTAATTAAATATATTGCTCAAAAAATTGCGTCGCGTTTACCGGCCAATATTGAGTTGGATGATTTAATTTCTTGCGGTGTTATTGGTTTAATGGATGCAATTGCCAAGTTCGATCCTACTCGTGATAATAAATTTAAAACCTATGCAGAATTCCGTATCAGAGGTTCAATTCTAGACGAACTTCGCGCTCAAGACTGGGTTCCTCGTTCAGTTCGTGAAAAAGCTAAACTCGTTGAAAAAGCATATGCCAAACTTGAAGGTGAATTAGGTCGTCCAGCCACTGACGATGAAATGTGCGCTGAACTTAATATTACTCAAGATGAATTTTTCTCATTACTAAATAAAGCAAAATCCGTTTCATTGCTAAATATCGACGATTCAGCGACCTTTAATCGTGGTGATAAAAAACTGCTTATGGGTCTGCTCGAGCACAGAAGATCATCAAATCCTTTTGCCGCCGTTAACTACAAGCGTGCACAAGAAATTATTAAAGATGGAATTAAGTCATTGCCAGAGAAGCAGAGATTAGTTCTTTCTCTATATTATTATGAAGATCTAAACTTGAAAGAAATTGGTCAAGTTCTCGACGTTACAGAGTCACGTGTTTCTCAATTGCACACTCAAGCTATTTTGAAATTGCGTGTGAAGCTGAAGACAAATTTCGAATCAGTAGAAGATATTGCAGTTTAAGTTGATATTCTTGGTCAACAATCGGCAATAACATTGTACTTTATGTTTCACTTTGAATAGTGAATAATATCAGTAGGGGAAACCCAAGGATATATTAAACAGGAAGTTATTATGTTCAAAAAAATCAACTCAAATTTTCCGAAATTTTACCAAGTTTCATTGGCCTTGGTAACAGTGACGGCATCATCCGCTTTAATATATTTCTGGTTTTCTGGATATTTAGACGGTTCTTTTGCTAGTTCAGTTTATCAAAACGCCCAAGTTGTCGAAAATTTGAAAAATTCAAAAATGTTGGATTATGTGGCGGACAGTGTTGCCAAAGGTGAGATTGATCGCGCATTGAAAAATCTAGAATATTTCGAAAGTAATGTTGAACAAATTGATAATTTCGCAAATACCAATAGCTATGAAGATATGGAAAAAGGTCTTATCAAGTTGAAAGACTCATTGGGAAAAATTCAATCGGTTAACAGTGCCGATGATGCGCTTCGTGTCTTCCAAGAAAAAATTAGAAGCTTTGAAAACTATGCCAATCTAAATGAGTGGAGAACGCTTTCACGTTTAAGTTCGCGTATTATGGCCAAAATCACAGCTCAGTCTTCAATGAGAAATAATATGGCGGAGGTGATCAACAGTGTAAAAACTGATATCACTATTATGAAGAAAGTGACAATGTCTTCTGTACTTCATCCAACAACTAAAAATGAAATTGTATCAAGACTTGATTCACTTACTCATGAATTGAATATGCTGAATGGTTATTCGAGCAATAAAAGTTCATTTCAATCATTACTAGTAAGCTATCAAAGAAGTTTCGATCGTTGGTTAACGGATGTGAGTCCAGAACTAGCGCTAAAAAAACTTGAAGCCGATAGATTTGGCCATTATTTTTTATTTTCACTTATGGCGATTATAGGTCTTTGTCTCAGCTTACTAGCAGTTGGTTCAAGAATGCATCGGAAATTTGCGAGCGAAGAAGTCGAAGCTCTCGAAAATTCTGTTATTCAATTAATTGAAAAAAGCATCTTGGAACAACAAAATATCAGCAATGAATATTCATTCGAATTCAAAAATAAATTCGACAAGATTAAACGTTATATTAAAAAGCGCATGATGTTTGGTTCAATGTTTCAAGACTCATTACCATTTCCATCGCTACTTATGGACAAAAACCTAAAGCTAATTTGGGCAAATAAATTATTCTGTGAAACATGGTCAATTGATAAAGAAGAAATTAATTCTGAAACTGTTGGTTGGGATACAGTTGCTAAAATCACAAACCTTGGTGAAGAAGATCCGGTTTATGAAGCTATTAAAAACGGCATCGCAGGTGTTTACCAAATTCAAGTTCGTTTCAGTGAAAATATGCCAAGTGAGCCATTTGAAATGTATGTTTCTCCAACAGAATATGCGGGAGAGAAACGTGTTCAAGTTTATTTCTATTCACTGACTTCAGTTCAAGATGTGATTGCTTCTCAAAGTAAATCCATTGTTGGGCCTGTGTTACGTACACTTGAAGCGCTGATGAAAGGAAGCTTTGATAGTCAATTTCAAGGTGATATTAAGAGTGATTATGAAGCCGCTCAAATTGAAAATCTTTATGAGAAGTTTTTAAAATATAACGACTATGTTGTGCTTCAACGTGAGGGTTTATTATCAGAAATTGACCGTTTAGAAGACACTGTAACAGACAATGAAAAGATTATTAATGACGTGGGTGTTTTAAACTCTTCATTAATGCAGAGTCATTTAGAACTTATTAAAGATTTAGGTGTTGTGAGAAGCCGTATTATCGAATTATCCGAAGTGGCTGATGGTCATAAAGCGATGAACGTTGAGTTATCTCGCCTGGTTGAAAGTAATCTTGAAAGATACCGCAACTCAATCGAAAAAAATAAAAACTTGTTCGATTCGTACGACGAAGGCTTGAAGTCTATTCCAACCATCGATAAATTCAAAGACGAACTAAAAATTGTTCGAACTGAATTGGTAAATAGTAAAAATAAAATTGCTCAAACCATCACGAAGCTTACCCCAAGTACTGATTTTGCTGTGAAGAGCGAACTAGATTATAAAACGACAGCGTTAACAGAAAGAATTCAATTGGAATTGGAAAAGTTAACTGACATTGTGGGAATTCTTGAGAAGAAAATGGTTTTCCTTGAAGTTCAATTTTCAAAAACCCAAATGGTTTTCAACGAACACAAGAAAACAATTTATGAAAACAAAGTTGAAAATGAAACGGTTACTTTTGAAAGATATAAAGATTATTCAAAAAACTATTCAAGTAAGTTAAGAGAGCTTGAGCGTCGTACTGATATTTCTGAAAGTGAAGTCGTTAGTCGATTAAAGAGCATTTACGACTTATATCGTTCGAATGCAAAAACAATTTATCAAATTAAAGAGATTATCAGCGACAAAAAAGTAGCGGCTGAGCCAACAGGCGAAAGAACTCCTGAACAAGAAGTTTAATTCTCTAAAATATCGTTTAAAACTTTATCGATTTCCGAATGAAGATGATTCAAGTCTTGATCATTTTTAATGATAAATTGAGCGAAGTTCAATTTATCGGCAATCGGCATTTGGCTTTGGATAATCTTTTGCGCTAGTGCTGCTTCTATTTTATCCCGTTCTATAAGCCGTTTAATTTGCGTTTTATCATCACAAGCGACAAGAATGTTGATGTCAATCTTCGATTGAAGTTTCTTCTCAAAAAGCAAAGGGACATCATAAATAATAAAGTCAACTTCTCCCAGTTTGTTTAATTCAGTTTTGAAAGTATTTTCGAAATGACTAAAAATAAATCCTTCAACTTTATTTTTGTTTTCGACGTTATTAAAAACGATACTTCTTAACTTTGGAAAATTGATTTTTTTATTTTCAATACAATCAGGGAAATTTCGCAGGACAAATTCAAGGCCCAGTTCCGAATGATAAATGTTTTTTACGATCTGATCAGCATCAATCAGGGGCAGCTTCTTTAGTTTGAAATATTGAGCCGCGGTCGATTTTCCAGTGGCAATTCCGCCGGTGAGTCCAATAATGGGGACGTCAAGCTGGTACAAACGCTCAGCCGTTTTAAGTTTTATTAAGTTACTTTTTATTTTTTTCATTCTTTTTTACTTTTTTCCAGAAATTTTCCATTTCTGCTAAGCTGAGCTCATCTAGCTTCTTGTCAGCATCGGCGACTAGTTTTTGCAAAGTTTGAAAACGACCTATAAATTTTGCGTTTGCCTTATGTAATACTTCTTCAGAAGTTAATTTTAAATGACGAGATAATTGGGCCACTGAAAAAAGTAAGTCGCCCATTTCTTCTTCGATCTTTTTAATGTTTTTGTTTTTTTTCTTTTTCATTTCGACTTTAAGTTCGTCGAGTTCTTCTTCAACCTTGGCCAAAACTTGTTCTGTTGTTTCCCAATCAAAATTGAATTTTTTTGATTTTTCACCAATGGTGTGAGCAGAAAGTAGGGCCGGAAATAAATTATCTTTATGTGAGATGACTTTATGATCGGTTTTGCCTTCTTTAGTTTTTTCTTGTTGCCAAGTTTTATTAATTTCTTCTTCAGTAAAGCGTTTATTCTGAGGGTTTTGGAATACATGAGGGTGGCGATTAATCAATTTGGTTGCCAGCTTTTTTGCTACCGTCTGAATATTAAATTGTTTCTTTTCAGAGGCAATTTGAGAGTGAAGAATGACTTGAAGGAGAACATCACCGAGTTCTTCTTCCATCCTGGTCGGGTTTTCACTTTGAAGTGCATCCACACATTCATAACTTTCTTCAATAAGGTAGCGAATGAGGCTTTGATGGGTTTGTTTAATATCCCAAGGACAGCCGGTTTTAGGATCTCGTAGGCGGGCGATAACCTCAATGAGCTTATCTAATTCAGTGTTTTGCATTTGTGACCTTTTATAATTTCTATCATTATGCTAGAAATAAAGAAAGCGAGATTTCCAATGGATGTTTCACAGGTTTATGTAGTTGAGCGGTTGCAAATGGATGTGAACTTCGAAGGTTCTTACCACCAACTTTCTCAAAGTGAAAAATTAAAACTTTATTTCAACGCCTTTTTAACGGCGGCAGTCCCGTTCGTGAATAAATTCTTTGGCGCCAGGGCCAAACAAATTTCTACCTTGAATTTATGTGTGATCTGCTGTGACGAAAAACAGATCAGAGCTTTGAATAAAAAATATCGCAATAAAAATAAACCCACTGATGTTCTATCATTTCCCGTTCATGAAAATTTGCGTGAAACCAAGGCACGTGGTTTGGCGGGGGAAATCGTTTTAGGTGATATTTTTATTTGTCTTCCCGTGGCCGAAAAACAAGCCCAAGATTTTAAATTAACGGTTGAAGAAGAGGTGGTTCATTTACTCATTCACGGTTTTTTACATCTTTTGGGCCACGATCATGAAATTTCAATCGAGGAAGAGGAAATAATGCAAGAACATGAGACTGCGCTTTTGATGAAAACTGCCGACATATTACGAACTCTACGCTAATGTAATTTCAATAACTTACCTAGTGTCCAGCACACCCGTTTTGATATAAATATTTCAAATTTATAGTTCATGCTTAGATGGGGCGCGTCGGGATGGTACAATGAGTCGAGTCTTGAGCGGCTTTTTGGCCCATAATATAAGAATATTAAGAGTTTATAAGATATTGAATTTGAGTTTCGTAGTGAGGATATTTTTTTGAATTGGCGTCATTTTTTGCTAAAAAATTTCAGATCGCTTTACCCAAAATACGCCGTATTTTCTTTTTTTATTTTTATCCAGGCCCAAAATACTTTTGCGCAACGTTTGTATGAGGGTGAGATCAGTATGCAAAATAACCAGCTTGATCAAGACGCTGGTCAGTCGATCGGAAATCAGTACAATGCCGATTTTAATTTCAAATATATTTCAAGACGTGATGGTCAGGAGAACAAAGTTTTTGATTTCGCTTCAAGGGTAAACAACGAATCGTTGATTATGTTTTCGGTGATAGAAGGTTACATCGCGCGCGGCAACGCTGAGCGGGGTAGTCAGTATAAAATTGGTCGGGTGATTCTTCCTTGGAGTCCTATTGATTCTACTTGGGGCCTGGGAAAAATTAATAACCGCGTGAACTTCGATTTTTTCCGTCCGGGACAAGAAGGCTTGACGGGGTTAAATTATAATATTCGTGGTAACAACGGATTTGTTTTAAATACTTTTGCGTCGTATTTTTATATTCCAGAATTAAATCCAAGTTTGGATATCAACGTGGATAAGGGTACGATTGATTCGCGTCATCCATGGGCGACTGTTCCTGCGACGACAGCTCAGAACGGTACTGATACTTACGACTTACTCTACGATGTTGATTATCCTGATATCGGAAAAATTCTTTTTAACTACTCACTCGGTCTTAACGTCGGTTGGTCAAATCGTAATTTCGAATTAACTTCGTTCTATATTCGCAAACCAGACAACACTATTTCGATTGCGGCGAAGCCACAGATTGATGAGGACTTCGCATCGAATACTGCGACTGTTAAAGTCGAGCCGGGAATTTTCTATAACGACGTCGTTGGAGCTACCGCAAGGTATAAAAACCGTGGGTTTTCCTTTTATGGTTCAGTCATTGCTTCGTATCCAGATGGAGCTTACGAAGGTGACGTACAGTTCTATAATTTAACTAATTATAAGCACGTTAAAATCAAGGAAGAGTACGGTGGTATCGGGATGTCGAAGACCAGCGACCGTTTAACTTATGGTGCAAACTATTTAGCTCGTCGAAGTGCTTTTGAGAAAGATGCGGATAATATTCTTCAGGAGCTACCGCGTTGGAATGAAAGCGTGAATATCTTTGCAAAAGTAAGTTTTAATAAATTTGTTACGACCGGTTTTGATGTAAAATACGATCTTATGACTTTTGATCGCTTATTCTCGTTTAATACGGCGTACTTGTGGAATAAGCATACAAAAATTTCTTTTGGTTTTGATATTATCGGAGCGAGTGATCGAGCTGAAACATTTTGGTCACCGTTTCGTAACAATGATAGCGTGTATAGTAAACTACACTACGTGTTCTAAGGATTAGCAAAGTGAAGTTGTGGGCGAAAATTTTCTTACTCATCTCGGTGCCACTGATAGTGGTGTCGTGTGGTGACGTGGGCGAAGGCCCCGGGATGGAAACATCGGCGCCGTCTTTGTTAAGTTGCGAATTAGGCGATTACGATTTCAATAAATTTTTCCGCGATGACAGTGCCGCTCAAAAAGAAATCCAAGAAGGTCTGGATTGTTTAGACGAGACATTATCTGTTTTTATTGAATACGTTGAAAGTCCGAAACCCAATTATCTTTCATACGATCTGCTAAAGCGCTATATCGAAATTAAAAAGCCAGACATGGTAAAAGATCTTCCAACCATTGAAGCTTTTTTTATTTTAAGTAACTTGATTGTAGGTAGTGAAGTTTTTGATGAAGATAAGTACAAATACATTTCTCAAAAAAACCTAAAAAACTTATTAGCTTTCCTAAAAGATTTTCATCCAGTCGCCGTTAATATCCAGCGTTTCTTTGATAACCCAAATAGTTCAAGTTTTGTTCTTCACCAAATTGATCGTAACCGCATAGAGCGAGATACGATTGAGATTGTGAATAAACTTTTAAAACTCTTCCCAAGTGAAGATGATGATAGTCAAAACCGCACTATCGCCAAAGTTAATATGAAAGATTTCTTGGATAAGTTTCGTTCTGATACAGACGAAGAAACAAATGCGGATCTGGATAAAGCTAAATCGCTTTCGTTTTTAAAGCGTCTTTTTGTTGGTGGTGATGAAGAAATCTTAACCGGAACAGAAATGTATTACTTGGTTAAAGATGCACCAACGGTTACGAAAGTTATCTTTGACATGGTTCGTATTCATGACATTCGTTTTGGCGAAGAAAAACAAAAATGGAAAATGCTTGATGACGATCTGAGCGATGTCGTAAAGTTATTATACGTTGATTTAAATTCAGATAATGATGCGTTCTTGGTAGTGGACACATTGCTGGAAGCTTCAAAACAATTTAAAGATCATTTTGGCATCGATCTTTCTAAGCACCGTGAAGCCGTTATCAATGCCTTGAAAGCTGTGACATCGGGAGTGTTATTTGAAAATAGCGCGGCTACAGCGACAGAGAATTATTTCAGAATCAGCCGCGAGATTGAAAAGTTTCGGGATGAAAATGCGCGTTCACGTGAGGGTTATACTGTCGTGGATATTCTTGATCTTCTGCGAAAAGACGAAATGACAAAAGTTTCTTATCTCAATCAATATGAGCTTAATGGTTTTATTTCTTCGAAAGAATTCGGAATCATTGTTCGTCATGCTCATGAAATTTTTAATATGGGAATTATCTTCTCTGATCTTTATAACCAATACTCATCGGCGATTTCATCCCCAATGCGTTTAACGTTGGATATCAAAAATGAACCATCAAATGAGTATGAAGAAGTTTATTTCCCTGCTTTTCAGCGCATTGTAAACAATTACAAATTCTTCCAAGGTGATATGTTACTTCCGATTTA
The DNA here is from genome assembly GCA_016786485.1 of Bacteriovoracaceae bacterium. Taxonomy (GTDB): domain Bacteria; phylum Bdellovibrionota; class Bacteriovoracia; order Bacteriovoracales; family Bacteriovoracaceae; genus JAEUWD01. The sequence continues at coordinate 29,456 of JAEUWD010000034.1, forward strand.
TGATCACTTCTTTCATCGCAATGAAATGGGTATTATCCATATTGGTATTTTTGAATATGTCGCACAAAACTTTTTTGCTTATTTCGAACGTAAGTATCCATGCCATGAAGAAAAGTATGAAACTTATAAGTGTAATGATGAAGGTGAAGTAGAAGATTTCGCACAGTCGTTAACACTCAGACAAATACATCGAATCATTCTAGATCTATTTTCGATTCTGGTTGATATCGATATTATTATTCCTGGTCTTGAGTCAGGTTCTGCTGACAACGTTACGCTTCTAACCGATTTGTTTCAATACCAATCAAATGGTTCTGGAATGGTAGATGTGGTCGAGGCTTCTGAATTTGCGGTAAGTATTTTCTCAGCTTTAAAAGCTGGTGATAAGGTTCTCGATGGTATGAAGGCCATCTGTAAGGATTCTTGGTATTACGAAGATGAGAGCTGCCCAGTAACCGATGAAAGTGGAAATGTGGATGATGAAGATTGTAAAATCAAAGTAAGTCCAGGCTGTTTCCGTGAAAACTTCTTCAAAGTTCTTTATTCTGATTTTATCGATGATGACGATAAAACAGATAATCTTTCACATTATCTAGTTAAATTTAAAGAATACACTCATGGTAAAAACGGTGTTGGTGGTCTTTCGGTCGAAGCGCAGCAAAAGTTCATCTTAGAAACGGAAATTTTCTCTCGTACCTGTTTCCCAATGGATAATAAAGATGACTTAGATTTTGGTGAAGGTGATATGCTTTCAATGTTTGGCGGTTTATTAAATATTGAATCGACTTTATTAAAATTTGATTCAACCAATCCAAACAACCGCATGGATCCAGAAGAAGTTGAGAAAGCATTTTATGAAGTATACTCTGGCGCGATCGAAGCTTTAGTTTATAAGAAAACCAAAACGATTAAAGTTTTTGGATTGGGCAAGTGGTTAGCAAAGTCACTGGCCAAGCCCGTGTTTAATTTCTTAATTAAAAATGGCCGCTCGCCTAATTTTGATCTAAAACATATCAAAGAAGCTTTAAGTGTGTTAGTTGGTTATCGTAAGTTTAAGCATCCGGCTGAGCGAATGAATATTGCACAAATCTTGAAAACGATTTCTGTTTTAAATTCATGTTATGCGGCTGACGGCACCAATACTTGCCTTAATTGCAAGGAACCTGAGGAGTGTTCAACCACCACAAGTCCGAACCCGGATCTTTGTGAGTGTACACTAAAAGCGAATGCCGAAAAAATCAGGCTTAATCACTGTTACGGGAACTAATTCATGAGCGATTTTCATATCAATTCATCCGAAGTTTACGCTTCATTAGAACAATTTAAAACGAAACTCCAAACTATTCGGAGGTCGCTTTGAAATTGAAAAAAAGAAAGCTCGCCTAGCAGAAATTACGCAAATTGAAGCACTCGATGGTTTCTGGCAAGACACGAATAATGCCGCTAAAATTCAAAAAGAAAAGGCACTCTTAAACGATATCGTGAGTTCTTACGGGAAAGTGAATGAGCTGGTTGATGAGCTCGAAATCACTCTTGAATACGCTGAAAATGGCGATGAAGATTCACTTCAAAATTTAAAATCATTATTAGCTAATACTGAACAAGCTGTGCTTAAGTCAGAGCAGAAGGCGCTCCTCTCAGGTGAAACTGATACCAATAACGCTATCGTTTCAATTAATGCCGGTGCTGGTGGGACAGAATCGTGTGATTGGGCGAGCATGCTTCATCGAATGATTACTCGTTGGTGTGAAACCAAGGGTTTCAAGGTTTCAGTCTTGGATTACCATTATGGTGAAACGGCAGGAATAAAGTCCATCACTTTCACTGTTGAAGGCGCCTTTGCTTACGGTCTTTTGAAATCAGAAACAGGCATTCATCGTTTAGTACGCATTTCACCTTTTGATTCAAATGCCCGCCGCCACACTTCGTTTGCTTCGGTCTTCGTTTCACCTGAAATTGATGACACCATAGAAATTGAGATTGACGATAAAGATATCCGAATTGATGTTTATCGTTCGGGCGGTTCGGGTGGGCAGTCGGTTAACACAACGGACTCGGCGGTAAGATTAACCCACTTTCCTTCAGGCATCGTGGTTACCTGTCAAAATGAACGTTCACAATTACAAAATAAGCTGACTGCCTTCAAGGTCTTGCGTTCACGTCTTTATGAAAAGGCGATGGAAGAGAAGCGGGCAGCGCAAGCAAAAATCGAAGATACTAAGATGGAAATTGGCTGGGGCTCACAGATTCGCTCCTACGTACTTCATCCCTATAAATTAGTAAAAGATCATCGAACAGATTTCGAAAAATCCACGGCGGAAAACGTTTTGGACGGAGATCTGGATGATTTTATCGACAACTACTTGCAGTGGAAGGCCGTCGAGGGCAAAGCCGCTCAAGAATAATTGCCAATGGTCACGTTTTAGCGCTATTATCCCTTCATTCCCCGGAGCGAATATGAAAGACAAATTTATTAAACAGTGGACCGATTTATACTCTGAACAGATGAATGTTAGGCTTGAAAAGCGTGACAAAATGCTGGAAGCGGGAAGTAATCCTTATAAATCTGGTTACGCACCTGATACCACAGCAACAAAATTAAAAGAAAAGTACGAACATCTTTCGAAAGAAGAAATTGGCACAACTCCAGATTTTAAATTTGCTGGACGAGTCTTACTAGTTCGTGACTTCGGTAAAGCCGCTTTCCTTCAATGTGATGATGGGACGGATAGATTTCAGTTATATATTAAAAAGGGTGTTGTAAGTGATAAAGGGTTTGAAGAATATAAAAAACTCGATCATGGCGATATTATCTATGCTTCTGGTGATATTTTTAAAACCAATAAAGGTGAGCTTTCACTGAACGCCAAAGAATTTTTAATTCTGACGAAGGCACTTCGTCCGTTACCAGAAAAATTCCACGGATTAACAGATCCGGAATTAAGATATCGTATGCGATACCTCGATTTAATTATGAATCCAGAAACGCGTGATAAGCTAAAGAAGCGTTCAAAAATTATTCGTTTCATTCGTGAATTCTTCTATCAAAATGATTTCTTAGAAGTTGAAACACCAATGTTGCATTCAATTGCCGGTGGTGCGACCGCGAAACCATTCTTAACTCATCATAATGCCCTCGATATGGAACTTTTCATGCGAATTGCTCCCGAGCTACATTTGAAAAGATTATTGGTTGGCGGTTTCCCTAAAGTTTTTGAAATGAATCGTTGTTTCAGAAATGAAGGTATTTCTTATAAGCACAATCCTGAATTTACCAGTATCGAATTTTACTGGGCCTACGCCACTTATGAAAACGTTATGGATATTACGGAAGAACTTCTTACGAAGTTAGTTAAAGAAGTGAATGGTTCAAATAAAGTGGTTTTTGAAGATAAAGAAATTATTTTCAATGAGCGCTTTAATCGTATGACATTAAAAGATTCGGTCAAGAAGTTTACTGATTTTTCAGATGCCGATTTAAAAGATAAAAAGAAAATGATTGCTCATCTTCTAACTAAAACAGAAGTAAAAAAATCTGAATTAGAAAAAATGTCGACTGAGCGATTGATGGTTGTGATGTTTGAAGAATTTGTTGAACCAAATTTGATTCAACCAACTTTTATCACGCAATATCCGACAGAAGTTTCGCCACTCTCAAGACAAAATGATAACGATCCAAACTATGTTGATCGTTTCGAACTTTTTATTAATGGTTGGGAAATCGCTAATGCCTTCTCCGAATTAAATAATCCAACTGATCAGCTTTCACGTTTTTCTCAACAAGCCGAACTTAAGGCAGGTGGAGATGAAGAAGCTTGTGACGTCGACTATGATTACGTTCGCGCACTTGAATATGGAATGCCGCCAGCAGGTGGATGGGGAATGGGGATCGATCGTCTTTGTATGATTCTAACTAATAGCCCTACGATTCGCGAAATCATTCTTTTCCCTCAATTGAAAAAAGAACTCTTTTTCGAAGGTGAAAGCTCGGAGTCTAAGGAGACATAGTGAGGAGTTTTTTTTCTCTTCCATTTGTGTCTCTCTTCAAAACAATTTTGAATGGTAAGCATTCGTTACTTTTTTTTACAGCTGCGATCGCAAGTTTTGCTTTTTCGATCAGTGTTATTCTTTGCACCATAGGTTTAATGGATGGTTTTGAATACACTTTAAAGCAAGGTTTGCTCAAGTCTTCTGGAGATTTGAAAGTTTTCAGTCGTGAAGGCTTTTTTCACTACGATAATAAGTTAAGAAATACTCTCGATCATCCTGCTATTTTGCATACAACCACACTGCTTCAATCAGAAGGCTTTTTCATGATTGAGGGTTTGGCCAAAGGGGTTATGATCAAAGGTATCGACCCAAAAACTTTTAATGAAGTGACAGGTTTAAATATCCAAGTGAAGGCCAATGAAATGGTGATTGGAACGCAATTGGCGAAAGAATTTGGCTTGAAAGCTGACGATGATGGGGTCATTGCTTTGGGCAAAGGGAATAAAGGTTTTTCCTCTCTTCCATCAGTAAAGCGGCTGAAGATTTCGCAAGTGGTGACCCACGGAATTTATGAAAAAGATTTACGTTATGTTTATATTAACAAAACCGATTTAATAAAATTTCTTGATACTCAGGATAAGATTAATTTAGTTCTGATTAAACTCAAACCGGAAGAGCAACCATTTATTGATGATGTGGTTTTTGAAATTGATGAAAGACTGGAAAGTCCTTATGTCGTGAGACCATTCTGGAGCGAGTTTTCATCACTCATCGAAGCTGTGAAGGTTGAAAAGTTTTCGATTTCTTTAATTCTGCAATTGATTGTACTCATTGCGATTTTTAATATTGCGGCATTTGTCATTTTTATTTCAGAAAAAAAAGCACAGGATTTTTTCCTCTTTCAAGCTTTTGGAATGAATAAACGTACACTTTTTTTATTTTGGTTAATCGTACTCATTCTGATGTGGGCGATGGCGTGTCTAATCGCTTATCCGCTCACACACCTGTTTAATAGCTACTTTTTGCAATTACCATTCTTGCGTGTGCCTGGTGAAATTTATGTCCTCGGAGAACTTAGTTTATTGCTCGATACGCAAGCTTATGTGATGGTTTTTGGTTTATCATTTTTATGGATTATTGGAGTTGCCTTAATAGGATTAATGAGAATAAATAAAAGAACAATTCTTTATGGGTTGAGACAGGAGTTTGCTTAAGTGAGTTTGATTGAATTGTCGGGAGTTTTTAAATCTTTTGGCCAAACACAGGTTTTGAATGCTGTGAATTTGCAGATCGATAAAGGTGAGCAGTGTGCACTTGTTGGTGCCTCGGGTTCGGGAAAATCAACTTTATTGTATCTTTTGGGTGGCCTTGATCGTCCAAGTCAGGGTGTGATCAAAGTTGATGGAAAAGATTTGAGTAAAATGAATGACTCTGATCTGGCGGTTTATCGTAATCAATTTGTGGGTTTTGTTTTTCAGTTTCACTTTTTATTACCTTCCATGAGCTGCCTGAATAATATTTTATTACCAACGCGCATTGGCGGAGGGGATATTCAGGAGTCAAAAAAGACCTCAGAGAAGCTGGCCGAGACGCTTGGTGTTGCGCATTGTTTGGATAAAATGCCGTATCAAATTTCTGGCGGTGAGCAACAGAGAATTAATATTATTCGTGCCTTATCTCAGCGTCCAAAATTGCTACTTTGTGATGAACCAACTGGTAATCTTGATTCTCAAAATTCTGAAAAAGTTTGCACGCTTTTGAAGCAACTTGCAAACGAGTTCGAAGCTTCACTTCTGATTGTAACGCATGACGAGAAAGTGGCCCGCCATTTTAGTCGGAAAATAACAATTGAAGATGGTCGGATAATTAGCTAAAATCACTCTGATTTCGATGATAATTTAGACATCTCAAACTAGGAGATTGATGCCTCGAGCTATTCACTCGTGGTTAAGGTTCTTTTGCCTTAGCACTTTGTTATTCATTCTTTTAGTTTTTTTCCAACTAAATGCTGTTGCGAGTACTGAAAATCTTGGTAAGACGATCGAGTTATTTAAAGTTGAAGCGGTGAAGATTGAAGGTACGCACAAAGTTGAACCTGAAGCTGTTTTGGAAAAAATGACTATCAAGGCCGGAGTAAAGCTAGATAATTATCTCCTGCGCGATGATATCAAAAGAATTTATTCTCTAAAATATTTTGAAAAAGTTGAAGCGCATCAAGAGGGAAATACGCTCATTATTAAAGTTCAAGAAAAACCCATCATTTCAAAAATCATTATTGAAGGCAATGATGAAATCAGTGACGAAGACATTACTGAGCAAATGAAAACAAAACCGTTTGCGATTCTCGATGTCAATACTTTGAAAGCTGATATGACCTTGATTCAAAATTTCTATGAGGAGAAAGGGTACTTTCTCGCCCAGGCTAAGTATGCTTTAGAATCACACACTGCGGGTAGTGTGGTGGTGAAAGTTATCATGAAGGAATACGATCAAGTTCTCGTTAAGAAAATTACTTTCCTTGGTAACGATGCTTTAGATGATGATGCTTTGAAAAAAGTTATGCAGACTCAGGAAGAGGGTTTGTTTTCTTTCATGACCAGTGCCGGGAATTTTAAAGAGTTTAATTTTCAAGCTGACATCGAGCGTATGAAATATCTTTATAAGTCAGAAGGTTATTTACAAGTTAACGTAGGAACACCTTCGATTACCGTTTCAGAAGATAAGAAGTGGATTTTTATTACTGTTAACATTACGGAAGGTCCGAAATTTTCGATCAATAACATTTTCTTTGAAGGCGAACTCATTTTCTCTGAAAGTGAATTGCGTGATGTTGTTACACTTAAGCATAATGATATTTATTCGGAAGATAAGCTAAGACTCGACATTCAAGCCTTAACTGAAAAATATCAAGATGAAGGTTATGCTTTTGCCAACGTTCTGAGAACGATTGAAATTGTTCCCGGTGAAAACAAAGTTGATATTCACTTCTCATTTGAGAAAGGCAAAATTGCTTACTTCGGAAATATCTACGTGAAAGGTAACGTCAAAACTCGCGATAAAGTTATCCGCCGCGAACTTCGTATTCACGAAGGGATGAAATTCTCTGGAAGTTTATTGCGTAAGTCACGTGATAACGTTAACCGTTTAGGTTTCTTTGAACCTGGTAGCGTCGTATTCAATACCATCACACCAAAAGGTAAAGACAATGTTCTCGACGTTGAAATTCAAATCAAAGAACGTCAGACAGGACAAATTAGTATTGGTGCTGGTTATTCAACTGCAACCAAGGGCTTCTTTCAAGCCTCAATTGCACAAAACAACTTCCGTGGTTTAGGACAGAACCTAAACTTCTCATTATCGTTGGCCGCCAATCAGAAATTATTTAACTTAGGTTTTACTGAGCCGTACTTGAACGATACTAAGTGGACCGCAGGATTTGATTTATTTAAAACTACCAACCGAAATATCCGTGCTTTCGAATATGATCGTTTTGGTGGTGACGTGAGAATGGGTTATCCGTTGGTGGATTACTTACGTTTATTTGTAACCTACAAGTGGGAACGCACCGAAATCACCAGTGAAACCATTCCAGATCCCGCTATTATTCCATCTGAAGTTAACGGTATTGCTTCATCAGTTACCACGTCCGTTATTTGGGATAAACGAAATAATATTTTTGAACCGACCGATGGTCATTACGTGAGTTCATCGCTTGAATACACTGGTATCGCAGGTGATTTGCGTTGGATTAAATCAGAGGCTGAGGGACGTTTCTATGAACCAATTTGGGGTGACTTAACTCTCAGAACACGCTTAAACGTTTCAAAATTATTTAGAAATGGAAAAAACATTCCACGGACAGAAAAATTCTCAATGGGTGGTGCGAGAAACATGAGAGGTTATTACCTCGAAGAAATTGGCCCGCGCCGCTTTGAGCCACTTGCCCTCCCAGCGCCAGGACAATACTTCAACAACGGTGGTCTATTCTCGTTATTATCGCAGATTGAACTAGAATATCCGCTCGTCAAAGAAGCGGGCCTGAAAGCGGTAATTTTCTATGATATTGGTAACGTTTATGATCAGTATTTTGGTGCAGACGCTGAAAGTCATCGCTTATACTTCGATTATGGATTTGGTTTCCGTTGGTTTTCACCTATCGGAGTTTTACGCTTTGAGTTTGCTTATCCTGTTAACGACGTTCTTGGTGGCGTCGGTGGTAATCAGTTTCACTTTGATATCGGACAATTATTCTAATATGCTCTTTAGGGCGGAGGTTTTTTATGAATAAAATTTTAGTACTTTTGTTAATGGTTATCTCGGTGAATGCGCAAGCCGTTGTTATCGGTTTGGTCGACATGCAGAAAATTTTCTCAACTATCAAGGATGGTAAGTCTGTTCTAGCAACGTTAGAGAAATCTTATAATGAAAAAAAGAAAAAATTAAAAGCAGAAGAAGATAAAATCATGAAGCTTAAAGAAGAAATGCAAAAGCAAAGTATGGTTTTAAGTGATGCTGCTAAAGCTAAAAAAGAACAAGAAATGCAAAAGTTGATTATGGAACTTCAACAAAAAACAGTTGAATACCAAAAAGAAATCAACGGTCAAGAACAAGACTTAAAGAAACCGGTTTTGGATAAATTAAAAGTTGTGGTTGATGAAGTTTCAGTTAAGCAAAATGTTGATTTAACGGTTGAACTAAAATCGTCACCAATGATTTATGTTAAAGAGAAAAAAGATTTAACAGATGAAATCATTAAAGCTTACGACGCAAAAAACTCGAAATAATGAAGCTTAAAGATTTAAAAAAATTTGATACAACACTCGAAATTATCCACGGTGATAATTGGTCTCAAGATATTGTGACGATTGGTCACTATTTAAATCCTACTGAGCATTCGATTTACTATGCTAAGAATAAAAAATTCTTTGAGCGAGTCATGTCGGGTTTTAAGAAGCGCATGAATGGTGCGGGATTGATTGTTGAAAAAACCTATTTAAAAGAATTAAAAGATTCAGATAAAAACCAATTTGATTGGATTGCAACCACTCAAAATGTTGATCTTTCTATGAGCTTTGTTTCAAAGCCATTTTATGATGAGAAAATTGGAAATCTGAATTATCAATTGGATGGTCGTCAACTTGGAACAGCGGAAATTCATCCAACTGCAAAAATTGCACAAAATGTTTTTCTCGGTGATGGCGTGAAAATTGCGGCGAACGCAATGGTTCTTCCGAACGCCACTATTTTGCCATTCACCACCATTGATGAAGGTTCCATTATTTTCTCGAATGTAACTCTTTATCCTTATACTCGTATCGGAAAAAGAGTGCGTATTCATGCAGGGACGTCCATTGGAACTGATGGCTTTGGCTATAATTTTGATAAAGGTGTTCATCACAAAGTTTGGCATTTAGCTGGTGTTGTAATTGAAGATGATGTTGAAATTGGTTCGAATACTTGTATTGATGCGGGCGCTTTCATTGCCACACGAATTGGTACTGGTTCAAAAATTGATAACTTGGTTCAGGTTGCTCATAACGTACAAATTGGTCGCGGAGTAGTTATCTGCGGCTTAAGTGGTTTTGGTGGCAGTAGTCGCATAGGAGATTACTGTGTTTTTGCACCCAAGGCAGGAGTTGCTCCAGATATTACCATCGGCGCTCAAAGTGTCATCACCGCTGATGCCAATGTGGCTGCGACTTGTCCTGAGAAAAGTATGTTAAGTGGTCACCCTGCACGCAAACACTCGGAGTGGTTAAAGACCCAAGCCGTTTTACGCCGACTTGCTTTAGGCAAAGAGCGCACCAGTGACGACGCATGATTTTTAATATTGAACAAGTAAAAGCTTATCTTCCTCATCGTGATCCTTTTCTGTTTGTTGACTCTATTAGTGAATTAACTATGCCAGAAGGGATTCAGATGGGGGTTAACCTTGAGCATAAGTATCTTGTTGGGGCAGGGGTTGTAGGGCATTATCGCACTCGGGCAGAGCATGCCATTTTTAAGGGCCATTTTCCAGAGCATCCTATTTTTCCTGGCGTTTTACAAATCGAGATGATGGCACAAGTATCATCGTTTGTTACAGCACTTTCTCAAGGAGGAAGGATCGATAAGATGAAATTAGATGTGGCTTTAGTTGGTGTAGAAAGGACTCGTTTTCGAAAATCTATTTATCCTGAATTTGATTTAACTATAAAGTCGCGCTTAACTAAAGTTCGCGGAATATTTAGTACCTATGAGGCACAAATTTTTTGTGGTAATGAACTTATGTCTGAATCATCATTTTTAGCAACGTTAAAAATTATAAACCTTTAAGAGAGATATTTATGAGCGAAATTCATCCTAGTTCCGTTGTTCACCCAGAAGCCAGATTAGGCAAAAATGTTAAAATTGGTCCTCTTTGTGTGGTTGGTCCGCATGTTGAAATAGGGGATAATTGTACTCTTCATGCCCATGTTGTAGTTGATGGTCATACTAAAATTGGAAAAAATAATGAATTTTACCAATTTGGTTCAATCGGCGCACCTCCGCAAGATATTTCATATAAGAATGAACCAACTCGTGTAGAGATTGGTGATAATAATATTTTCCGTGAATTTAATTCGGTTCACCGCGGAACTTTAAAACAAGACCAAGTAACGAAAATCGGAAACAACAATTTATTCATGTCTTATGTTCACATCGGTCACGATTGTACGATTGGAAATAATGTTCGTATTGTTAACTCGTGTAACCTCGGCGGTCATTGCAATGTGGCCAACGGAGTTATCATAAGTGGGGCAACCAGCTTATCACAATTCGTTTCACTCGGGCGTAACGCTTTCATCGGTGGTGGGTCAGCGGTTGATCGTGATATTCCAGATTTTTGTACGGCCTTTGGAAACCGTGTTCGCCTTAAGGGTATTAATATTATCGGTATGAAGCGCTCTGGTTTCACAAAACAAGATGTGAGCGAGGTGGTGGATTTTTATCGTACAATGGAGTCATCAGCACTTTCTCCAAGGGCATTCGTTGATCATGAAGAATTAATGCAAGAATACAAAAATAATGCAGCAGTAAAGGGAATCGCAGATTTTATTCGTAAGAGTGAAATCGGTATTCCTCCATTCATGTCATAATAAGATAGGTGATTTATGAGTCTTAAAGTTGCAGTACTTGGTTATGGCCATTTAGGTAAATGGCATTGTGATAAAGTAGAGCAAAGCCAAAAAGGCGCAACACTGTATGCAATTGTTGAAAGCTTTAAGGCCAACGCCGAAGCAGCTCAACAAAAGTTTCCCAAAACAAAAGTGGTAGATGATATAAAAAAAGTCATCAATGAAATCGATGCTGCGGTTATTGTGACGCCAACGTCAACACACTTTGAATTGGCGAAATATCTTTTAGAAAACGGCAAACATGTTTTTTGTGAAAAACCACTTTGTAACACATATGAAGAAGTGGAAGAGTTAAAAAGTTATATCAAATCAAAAAATCAAGTTCTACAAGTTGGTCACTCAGAGCGTTTTCATTTAGCTTGGGAACAAGTCACCAAGTTTATTGAGAATGAAAAATCGACAATACATATTCGTATCAATCGTATGGCACCTTTTAAAGGTCGCGCGACGGACGTGGATGTCGTACAAGATTTAATGATTCACGATCTGGATCTCGTAACTTACCTGCTGGATTCATTGCCAGTCAGCTTACGTGCTCACGGGAAAAAAATTCGAACTAATAAATATGATTTTGCAGTGGTTGATCTCTTTTATAAAAATGGTTCAACCGTCAGTATTTCTGCTAGTCGTAACCATGTGAAGGAAGTTCGTGAACTCGAACTTTATACAAAAAATGGTTGTCTCAACGTGGATATGTTTCAAAACAGTATTCAGGTGGCAACTGGGAGTAATCCTGGTCCAGAATTTGTAAAAGAAGAAAAGTATCCAAAGCGTGATCATTTGATGCTTGAGCATCAATGTTTTTACGAATCAATCTTGAAGAAAACTCCGGCGATAGTCGCTTATGAAGATGGACGTAAGGCCGTTTATCTTGTTGAAAAAACCATCGAAGCTATCAGTTCAGGTGTCGAAGTTACTGTCGAATATGAGTAAGCCTACCAATTGTCTTGTTATTGCTGGTGAGCAGTCTGGTGAAGAGCATGCTCAATCTTTTTTACCGGAGCTGATGCGCCGAAACCCCGATATGCATTTTTGGGGCGTGGGTGGCGATGATTTTAAAAAAAGAAACATCGAAATTCTTTATCATTTACGCGATTTCTCCTCGATAGGTTTTTCAGAAGTTTTTTTTAAACTGCATTTTTATATTCAAGCTGAAAAAAGAATCCTGGAAGAAGTGCTAAAGCGTGATTGTAAAATCGCGATTCTCATTGATTTTCAGGGGTTTAATTTAAAAATTGCAAAGAAATTAAAAAAACTCGGCGTGAAAGTTCTCTATTACGTCGCTCCACAAGCTTGGCTGTGGAAACCTTATCGAGCCAATTCCATTAAAAAATATGTACACACTGTTTTTTCCATTATTCCGTTTGAGAAAGAATGGTTTGAAAAACGTGGAGTAAAAAATCTTAAGCTCGTTCCTCATCCGGTTTTCAGTCGCTATAAGCATTTACTAAGTGAGATTCGTGACCGAAAAAACCAGAACTTCAAAAAGCAATTGAACATTTTGATTCTGCCCGGTAGCCGAAATAGTGAAGTCAAAACTTTATTACCAATTTTTGCTGAAGTCGCTAAAAAGGCCAAAGCTGATTTTCCGGCCAAGATTTCTATTGTGAAAACGACTTCGGTGGAAAATAAGTATTATGATCTGCATGAAGGTATTTTCGATAAAGAATATAGTCCCGAGCAATTAGTCGAAGCTTTTAGTGAAGCTGATATTTGCTTGGCCGCTAGCGGTACCGTAACCCTGACTTGCGGGCTTTTTGAAGTCCCCACTATTGTCTGTTATAAGGTCAGTCTGTTCACTGAATTTATTGCCATGAATTTTATTGGTAAGCATTATGACCTTTCATTGACCAATATCTTGCTAAAAGAAACAATTTTCCCTGAATTGCTGCAACAACAAGCCAATCCAGAGCTCGTTTATGAATATTTGAAATATTTATTAACAGAAAAAGTGGCTTATGAAAAAATATTGAATAAGATTAAAAAGATAAAAGATATACTTTCAGCAGACGACTTTAAAGTTGTTGATTATATGGATCAGGTACTTCATGAAGATTCTTGAGATTTTTAAATTTGCCTTACTTTCTCCGCTCTCATTTCTGTGGGAGCAAGTTTATCGTATACGTAGAAATTTGTATGAGTACGGCGTTTTGAAGCGCGCGTATTTTAAAGTTCCGGTTATTTCCGTAGGAAATATTACTTTCGGTGGAACGGGGAAAACTCCTTTTATTATTTGGTTAACCGAATACTTTCATCGTGAGGCGATGACGGCTGCGGTTTTAACTCGTGGGTATAAAGGGAATCTTGAAAATAATTCTGGGGTCATTAAGAGTGGTCAAACTTTTCGCTCAAATCCAGTTGATTATGGTGATGAGCCGCTACTGATTTCTCGTCGTATGAAAAGCGGCGCCGTTATCGTTGGAAAAAAACGTAGCCAAAACTTAAAACGATATTTTTCTGAGATTAATCCGGATGTGGTATTACTCGACGATGGTTTCCAGCATCTTGAACTTTATCGTTCGTTTAATATTTTACTCTTTGATGCCACTCTACCAATTAAGCAATATCAAGTAGCGCCTCGCGGTTATCTACGTGAAGGTCTTACCGCGCTAAAAGACGCGGATGCGATTGTACTGAGTCGCTGTGATCAAGTTTCGCCGAATCGAATTAAAGAATTAACTGATTTCATCGCTCCTTATCACCATCCAGATATTCCGATGGTAAAAATTCGTTACATCCCAACGGGGCTTTACAATACTTACTATAAAAAGATTTTTGAAATTGAAGATATCAAAGGTCTTAAAGTTATCGCTGTCGCCGCGATCGCTTCGCCAGAATCATTTTACCAATTATTAGAATCATTAGGTGCGGAAGTTTTAGACAAAGTCAGCTTCCCTGATCATCACTTTTTTACACCAGAAGATATTAATGAATTATTAATCAAAGCTTCAAAGCACGACGCCGTGGTTGTGACCAGTGAAAAAGATATGGTTAAAATGCGTAGAATTGGTCAGGATTCTCGTCTCATGTGTTTAAATGTTTTAGTCGAATTTCTCGATGGCGAAGCGGCTTTAACCACAGAAATGAGAAAAATTTTAAAGAGTACGAATAAGCAAAATATTGGGGTTCATTACTAATGAAAGCTTTAATCAAATTTGTTCTGCCTTTATTTATTTTTTCCTGTGCTTGGAATCAGAAAGAGCTCGAGCAATTGGATGATTTTAAAGGCTCAAATGATGAAGTTTTCCTAGAGCAAATCGATCTAGATAAAAAAGTAACAGAAAAATTCAAAGTTCAAGAGCCGAAGGTGGTGGAAGCGCCAAAAGCCACAGCCGCAGTTGTCGTAAAACCAAAGCCGGTCATTCCGACTAAGCCCAAAATTGTTGTCACTAAAAAAAGTACAGTTCCTGCGGATTACCCACCGGAACTTTTAGAATTCGATAAAGCCTCGATTGAAATTTGGAAAAAATTCATTCCGAAAATGACTATTGGTGAGTCGATTATTTACGATATTACTTATACCGGTATCGTTATTGGCAAAGTTGCGATGACCACAGGTCCAATCAACAAGATTCAAAATCGTGATGCTTATCAAATTGTAGGTCGTTTGAAATCAGCGCCTTTTTATAGTTATGTTTATGACATTGATGATCAGGTTGAAAGTTATATCGATAAAGAGTATTTTACACCGGTTAAATTTGCGTTGGTACAAAGAGAATCGAGTAAAAAAATTAATAACCTCGAACTTTTTGATCGAGAAGAATTAAAATCATACTATCGTTATCGCAAAACGAAAGATGATGAGACAATTTTCAAAAAGAAAGACACTTTTATTCCACGATATTTTCAAGATTCATTTTCAGCGATGTTTTTCTTAAGAGGTTTACCGCTAAAAGTCGGGGAGACGTATACTTTTCCGGTCGTCACCAATGCTAAAATTTGGTTAATGGACATTAATGTTTTAGGAAAAGAAAAAATTGAAACGGCGATTGGTACAAAAGATTCAATTAAATTACGGGCGATTACTCGTTATACGGGCGAAGTGGTGAAGAAGGGTGTGATTGATTTCTGGTTAAGTGATGATGATAAACGATTTATGCTCAAGTTTAATGCTGAAGTAAAAATTGGCTCTGTTAAAGGTGCGATCGTTAGTTACGAAGTAAAGTAATGAGAGAAAAAGTTGTTATAAATGATCTGGCCGCGCTTTATGTTTGTCTAAGCTCAGACTGGGGTTCCATCGAGCGTCGATTCATTCAAGATGCCATTTATTTAAGAGATGTAGGGGGAAGCCCGCTGCTTTTATGTTTTAAAGGCACGCATCTACTGAAGGCCGCGAAAGTTAATGACCTTCGATATATTGAGATTGAATTGCAGGAAATTTCTCTTTTTAATTTTAGTTTTCATTTTTTTCTAAAAAAAATTATTAAAGAAAATGCGATAGATATTGTTCATTGCTACGGTTTTAATTTCGTCGCCATGACTTGTATGGTGATGGGACGTTATAAGCAAATTCCACTTTTTGTGACGCTCAATAAGCCAGTCGAACAATATTTTAAAAATTATTTTTATAAATACTTATTTAAAAGAATCGATGCCATTATTACTTTGGATGCTTTCTCGAGAGAGTTGGTAAGCAGTTTTCTTCCGCTTTCACAAAAGCGCATGCATTCTTTTGGTATGGGGCTTGAATTATATCAAGTTCATCCGCCGAGTACTGCTGCTCGAAGCGTGGTGAAAATTGGCTGCTACGTTCCCCAGACGGTTTCGGATAAAGCCTATTTTATTCCACTTTTTAATGCCATTCGTATCCTGCTGACGGAAGAAGGTCCTAAGAGAATATTAGAAAAAATGGAGATTTTTCTTTTTACCGACATTAATTGGGCGGTTTCACACATTAATAATGAATTACGCTGGCTAATTAAGGATTTCGGTTTGGAAGACTATATTCGTCTTGATAACGGTTTGAAGTTGCTAGGCAGTCGCCCGCAGTTTGATATCTTATTGGGACTTGAGAGCAATGAAATCATTTATGATTATGAAATATGGTCGCTTATGCACAATATTCCTATTCTCGTTCCTCGAACTTCTGCTCGTGAGCATTTACTCTCGCAAAATGAGTTCATGGGTGAGAGTTACATGGCCAATGATGCTCGTGAACTTAAGAACAAACTAGGTAAAATTATAGGGCGTTTAACCAAATATCACGAAGATTTACGGGCCTGTTCCGGTGCTATTCGTGAAGAGCATTCTCTCGAGCGTTATTCGGAAAATATCTTTGCCCTTTATGAGAAGGCCAAACAGCAAAGAAAACGCCTATTTAACCCTGAAAAAACCGCCTAAAACCTTGACTTAAAGCGGTGTCGCGTTATATATCTAATTCTTCAAAAAACATTCTACTTTGTAGAATCTATTGTCAGCTTAAAAGGCAGGAACATTTTATGGGTACAACAGGATTACCATCATGGGTAAGCGAGTTTGAAGTTATTACTTCAGATGAAAACGAAAAATCTAAGAGCACGGATTTCGAAAAGCTTTTAGACACAGTTAAGGAAAAACAATTCACGGAAGGTGAAGTCTTCAAAGGGCGAGTTATCGCGTTGAACGACGACTTTGTAACGGTTGATATCGGTTACAAGCAAGAAGGCTTAGTTTTTACAAAAGAATTTAGAAACTATGACGGCACTTTAAAAATCGCAGTTGGCGATGATGTTGAAGTTTATTTAGAAAGACTTGAATCAAATCTTGGTAACCTTGTTCTTTCAAGAGATAAGGCCGAAATCATTAAAGCTTGGGATAAAATTTCTGAAGCTTGTGAAAAAGGTGAACCAGTTGAAGGTACAGTTATTCAAAAAGTTAAGGGTGGTCTATCAGTTGATATCGGTGTTAAGGCATTCTTACCGGGCTCACAAATTGATATTCGTCCAACTAAGAACTTAGATAAATTCCTTGGTAAAACAATGCATTTCAAAGTTATCAAGTTCAACAAGAAACGTGGAAATATCGTTCTTTCTCGCCGTGCGATCCTTCAAGAGGAAAGAGGCAAGTTAAGAGGTGAGACATTAGACCAAATTAAAGAAGGAATGGTAGTTAAAGGTATCGTAAAAAATATCACTGACTACGGTGCTTTCATTGACCTTGGTGGTGTTGACGGTCTTCTTCACATTACAGATATGTCTTGGGGCCGCGTAAAGCATCCTAATACACTTCTTAATATTGGCGATGAAATCGACGTTAAAATCTTAAAATATGATAACGAAAAAGAAAGAGTTTCTTTAGGACTTAAACAAGTTCAACCAAATCCTTGGGAAGAAGCTCCGGCTAAATATCAACCAGGTTCACGTGTATCTGGTGAAATCGTTTCAATTAAAGATTACGGAATTTTTGTTGAATTGGCAGATGGAATTGAAGGTTTAATTCACGTAAGTGAAATGAGCTGGAATCCACAAAAATCAAAAATGCCAGGCAAGAACTATAACGTAGGCGATAAAATTGAAGCTGTGGTTTTAGAAGTTGATGTTGAAAACAAGAGAATTTCTCTTGGACTAAAACAACTACAACCAAACCCATGGACATCAATTGAATCAAAATACAAAATTGGCCAAACCGTTAAAGGTAAAATTAAGTCAATTGTTGATTTTGGTCTTTTCGTTGATCTAAACGAAGAAGTAGATGCTTTAATTCACATTTCTGATATTTCTTGGACTAGAAAAAATATCAACCTAAATGAAGAATTTAAAATGGATCAAGCAGTAAGTGCGAAAGTTCTAACTGTTGATAGCGAAAACCAAAAATTCTCTCTAGGTATGAAGCAACTAGAGGAAGATCCTTGGAAGAAAATTGAAGAACGTTTACCAGTAGGCTCTCAAGTTGAAGGTGAAGTTGTTAGAGTTACAGATTTCGGCGCTTTTGTTGAACTAGAAACAGGCATCGAAGGCTTAATTCACATTTCTGAACTTTCAGAAGAAAGAGTTGAAAAAACAACTGACGTTGTTAAGAAAGGTGATGTTGTAAAATCTGTCGTTATTTCAATTGATAAAGATGCTAAGAAAATTGCACTATCAATGAAAGCAACGGCTGGTGGTGATTATAAGTTTACGAAAGATGACGTAAAATCAGCAACATTAGCAGATAAATTCAAAGGTATTAACGTTTCAG
This sequence comes from Bacteriovoracaceae bacterium, assembly GCA_016786485.1. Classification (GTDB taxonomy): domain Bacteria; phylum Bdellovibrionota; class Bacteriovoracia; order Bacteriovoracales; family Bacteriovoracaceae; genus JAEUWD01. The sequence goes on from JAEUWD010000034.1 coordinate 47,758, forward strand.
GTTCAAACGACTAATTAGTTCGAATAATGAAAGTAAAAGAAGGGTCGCGAAATGCGGCCCTTTTTTTATCTTTTTTCAAATTTAAAACATTTGTGAATTTTCATGTCCCGGAAATCCATCGGAATGGTTCGTTCGCTGATGTCTTCAGCATACTTAAATGATGGATCTAATTTAAAACCACGTTTATTCGTAGAGAAGTAAAGTGTCCCACCATAATTAAGAAGCTTTAAGCAGATACCAACTAAGTTGTGGTGATCTTCTAGAATATCTAAATGCGTGGTCATTTTCTTGGAATTAGAAAAACTTGGGGGATCCAAAATAATTAAGTCATAAGTTTTTTGATGGTGAGGCAAGAAACCTAAGATATCACTTTGTAGAAAATCATACTTGCTTAAGTTAAGTCCATTGAGTTCAAAGTTTCTTTTGCCCCAGTTGAGATATTGGTTTGAGAGATCGACTGAAGTGACACTTTTGGCTTTTCCCACCGCCGCGGCTAAGCTGAGCGAACAGGTATAAGAAAAAAGATTCAGAACATCTTTGCCTTCACTCGAATTTAAAACAATTTTTCGAAGGGGTCGGTGATCCAAGAAAAGTCCCGTATCGAGATAATCTACCAGGTTAACGTAATATTTAATCCCATGTTCGCTGATGATTTTTTCTTGTTTAGCATTTTTGAGTTTATTGTATTGAGCATTTTCTTTTTGTACGCTGCGGGTTTTAAAATGTTGCTTATCCGGAGTGATGTTTAAAAGCTGCTGAAGTGCACTGCTAATAAGCTCCGTGCTATTGTCGCGGAGGTATTCCGTTTCTTCATCCAACGTCTTACCTTTTTCATAGATAACCGCTTCATCATGATAAATATCAATAAGATAGGGGTAATCAGGGATATCTTTTTCATAAAGCCGGTAACAAGTGATTTGATTTTGCTTCAGCCAGCCTTTGAGGCGCTGCAAGTTCTTGGTGAGTCGATTAAGGAGCATTGTATTTTCAGTCATAACATCAGTATAATAGATTTCGAGAAGTTTATGTTTAAATTCAATATCATTATGTCTAATAAGAACGATACGGAAGAAAAATCTGGCGTTGCCACGATTAAACGTGAAAAATTACAGCCCCCACCCAAATATAAAATCTTAATGCATAATGATGACTACACCACGATGGAATTCGTTATATTGGTTTTAAAAAAGTTTTTTAATAAAACCAATGAAGAAGCTCATGCATTGATGCTTAAAGTGCATACCGAAGGCATGGCCATCTGCGGAATCTATACCCATGAAGTGGCCGAGTCAAAAGTGGCAAAAGTGACTGGGTTTGCGCGTAAAGAAGGTCATCCTTTAAAATTAAGTTTCGAACCTTGCGAATAACAAATTCGCTACCATATTTAATCTAAGGATTAAATACAATCGAGGTTTCCTATATGATTAGCGCTAAATTAGAAATACTACTCAATCAAGCTATAAAGCGGGCCAACGAAAAGAAGCATGAGTTTCTCACTTTAGAAAACGTCCTGCTTTCAATGTTGGATGATGAAGTTGTTGCTCAGGTCTTAAAGGACTGTGGTGCGGAGCTCGAGAAGTTAAAGCAAGAACTGGTGGAATTCTTAGATGAGGATTCGCATTTCAGCATTCTTTCGAACGAAGAAATTAATGAACTTAATCGTAAACAATTTGTTAACGAGCAATTAAGAGAGCTCGCAAAGCAAAGTGGTATTGTCTATCAACCAGAAATCAGCGTTTCTTTACAAAGAGTCATTCAGCGTTCAGCCCTTCACGTACAATCTTCAGGAAAGAAAAATATCCAAGCCGTAAATCTCCTAGTTGCCTATTTTAGTGAAAAAGAAAGTCATGCGACTTATTTTTTACAAAAACATGGGGTTAAACGGATTGATGTGGTGGAAAAAATTGCTCATGGAATCGATCGTTCGATATCTAATGATGATGGCGAACGCGAACGCACACCTGGTCGTGGCGATCCACTCAGAAAAGAGGAAAAATACGAAAAGGCGTTGGAAGATTTCACCGTTAACCTGACCAAAATGGCGCTTGAAGAAAAACTTGATCCAACCATTGGTCGCGAAGATGAGATCCGTCGAATCGTTCAAATTCTAAGTCGTCGTCGTAAAAATAACCCATTATTAGTGGGCGATGCGGGCGTTGGTAAAACAGCGATCGCAGAAGGCTTGGCGCAAGCCATTGTGAATGGCGATGTGCCAGATAATCTTAAAGGCTTAAGTGTTTATAGCTTGGATATGGCCTCACTATTGGCCGGAACAAAATTTCGCGGAGATTTTGAAGAGCGTTTAAAAATTGTTTTGAAAGCACTTGAGAAAAAGAATGAGGATCAAGGCAGTTTACTTTTCATTGATGAAATTCACACCATTATTGGTGCTGGTTCAACCAGTGGTGGGAGTTTGGATGCTTCCAATCTTTTAAAGCCATCACTGAGTAAGGGAACGCTTCGTTGTATGGGTAGTACGACTTTTGAAGAATACCGTAAGTTTTTTGAAAAAGATCAGGCGCTTAACCGTCGTTTCCAAAAAATCGATATTAAAGAACCTAGTATCAGCGATACCGTTAAGATATTAGAAGGTTTGATCTCTCGCTACGAAGATCATCATGGCGTGACTTATTCGCCAGAAGTTATTCAGGCAGCGGTTAACTTATCTCAAAAGCATATTAGCGATCGTAAGTTGCCGGATAAGGCCATCGACGTGATTGATGAAGTCGGGGCTTACTTGCGCCTTAAAGAGAAAACTGAACGTCGTGATGCCGTTACCGTGGAAGATGTTGAGCATATTGTGGCGTTGATTGCCCGAATTCCTCAAAAATCAATCTCGGCCAACGAAAAAGATCGTTTAAAGAACCTCGAAAGAGATTTGAAATTCTTAATTTACGGGCAAGATGTTCCGGTTTCGACTGTGGCAAATGCCATCATCATGTCACGTTCAGGACTTGGTCATGCGGATAAGCCGATTGCTTCTTTCCTTTTCACAGGTCCTACTGGTGTTGGTAAGACAGAACTTGCAAAACAACTTGCACATACCATGGGCGTAAACTTTAAGCGGATTGATATGTCAGAGTTTATGGAAAAGCATAGTGTGGCGAAATTAATCGGAGCGCCTCCGGGATACGTCGGATTTGAACAGGGTGGTATTTTAACGGAAGCGATTCACCAAAACCCGTACACCGTTCTCCTTTTAGATGAAATTGAAAAGGCCCATCCGGATGTTTTCAATATTTTATTACAGGTGATGGATCATGGTGCACTTACAGACTCTAACGGTCGCACGACTGATTTTAGAAACGTGGTTCTGATCATGACAAGTAATGCTGGTGCGAAGGAAATGGACGCTGGTTCGATTGGACTTTCAGGTCGCGGGTCTTTGAGTAGCAACTCAAGCAAGCGTGATCAGGCCATCAAGAACTACTTTTCACCGGAATTTCGTAACCGCTTAGATGCAATCGTGCATTTTAACAAGCTATCGGATGAGCATATTGAAAGTATCGTTTCGAAATTCATCATGGAGCTTGAAGCACAGTTAGCAGACAAGAAAGTTGAACTCGAAGTGGATAAAGAAATTATTTCCCATCTCGCGAAAGTTGGTTTTGATGAGAAGTTAGGCGCACGACCAATCGCTAGAATCGTGACTGAGAAGATCAAGAAGCCACTTGCGAACGAAATTTTATTTGGAAAATTATCTAATGGCGGAAAAGTGCACGTGAAATTTAAAAAAGGTGAAATTGATTTTCGTTTTTCTTAATATTCGTTACTTTTCGTGAAATTTTTTTTGTATTTGCGATGTTTTTCTACAAATTTATCAAAAAAATGTTTTTTTTGTTTGCGTTAAAACAAAAATGTGTTTAACATTTAATTAGTAGATAAGTTTGGTTATTAAGAATTTAATTTCCTGGGAGGAAATCATGGCTGCAAAGAAAAAGAAATCAGTTAAGAAAGCTGGAAAAAAAGTTGCTAAGAAAAAAGCAACAAGAAAGAAAGCTGCTAAGAAGAAGTAGTAAGTTTTTGTACTTGAAAAAAGGGCCTCTAGAGGCCCTTTTTTTTTGTCTTCTTTCGAAATCTTGGATAGGTTAGCTGCATGATGAAAAGTATTTATAGTGTGTTTATCAGAGGGTTATTGGTGGTTCTGCCAATGATCGTAACCGTTTTCTTGCTTGTTTGGGTTACGAGTAAGGTCGAAAGTCTATTTGGCGATTCGATGCAATCACTGCTCGGTGAATGGTATTTTCCTGGGTTTGGTATCTTGTTCACTATTCTGCTTATTTTGTTAGTGGGTGTTTTAGTTAGTAATTACGTAACTCGCAACATGATCGCTTTCTTTGTAAAGAAATTCGAAAGTTTACCTGTTATTAAAACAGTTTATCGTCCAATTAAAGACTTTGTCGGTTTGTTGGGTGGAAGTGAACACAATCACCTTAAGCGGGTGGTGATTTTTAATTATAATGAAAATATTCAAATGATTGGTTTAGTGACCCGTGATGATTTTGATGATTTACCGGCCGGCCACTTCACTGATGAGCATATCGCAGTTTATATCCCATTTAGTTATATCTTTGGCGGCACGACAGTTTTCGTTAAGCGTTCGATGGTGAAAGAGATCGATATCGCTGCTGATTTTACCCTGCGTTCAGCAATTACGGGTTGGATCAAGAATAATTCGGATGAAAATTAATTTTTAAAGACAAACGGTTGTTCGATTTGCCACAAACTTCCGCCTAATTCAGGGAATTTTATATTTTCAAGCACGTTAATCATACAATTAGTGAGCTCACTCTTCTTGTTGTTCTTGTCGTTGGTCCAAAACTTAACGACTTCGCCTTTGCTATTGAGCGTGAGGTAGATAATAATTTTGATACGCGAGTTTTCCGTTTTTGTTTTGTCTGAATATTCAATCGCGCAGCCTTTGAAATCTTCGACGTTTTCCACCAAGAGATTGCGCACGCGTTTTTTCACTTGTGATTCGTCCAGTGGTCCTTGTGAGCAACTAGTCACGAGAATTAAACCAAGTAAAATAATCTTCTTCATGACTCCATTATATTATCAGTCAGATGAAATGCAATGATCTTTTGCGTGGCGAAAGACCTGATTTTAAATCACAAGGAGTTTGCATGTTCCTGACAAAAAAAGCGCTCAACGTAGGCATACTAATAACAAGAAAGCTTGCTAAGGCAAGCGAAGCATTAAGGAGTATGTTTATGAGAAAGGTTTTGTTGTTTGTGATGTTAATTGGATTTGCGCTTCCAAAGGGCTCAATTGCATGCCCAGATAACAACGATGATAAAAAAGATGAGAAGAAAGATCAATTCGTTTATGAATCCCATGGTGACTTTGGTAGCCATCGTTACTTGGGTGCAAAATAAAGTATTAACTAGCTGGCATAGAACTTCCTCTCTGCCCTCAGTCGCCAGCTAGTTACTATTTCAATCCCCCCTCCTTCCTGACAAAAAACCCTCTTAATGGAGGGTTTTTTATTTTACGCCGGTCATTCGTTACGTTAAGCTCGAAAGGTAATTTTTGAGCCTAAGGACAAACCATGAGTTTACCAACTGATTTCCCATCACAACCCAAAGAATTATGGAAACATTTTTATGCTTTCACACAATGCCCGCGACCTTCTGGTCATGAAGGAATTGTGCGTGAGTATGTCATAGGTGAAGCTAAAAAGTTAGGTCATGAATATAAGATCGATTCGGTAGGAAATGTTTTGATTAACGTTCCTGCTTCAAAAGGCTACGAGTCGCATCCTTCAGTTGTGATTCAGAATCACTTAGATATGGTGACGGACGCGACACCTGATCGGAAAATTAATTTTCAAACAGAACCGATTAAAACATATGTGGAAGCTGATTGGCTGAAAGCAGATCGAACGACTTTAGGTGCAGACAACGGTATCGGTTGTGCCGCAGCTTTAGCACTGATGACGGACGACTCGATTGCCCATCCACCACTGGAATTACTTTTCACCATTGATGAAGAGACCGGTTTAACGGGGGCCCTAGGTATTGATCCGACTTTAGTGAAATCAAAACGCATGATCAATCTCGATACGGAAGAGTGGGGCGCACTTTATATTGGTTGCGCTGGTGGGATTAATTATGAATTTCAAAAAGATATTACTTTTGCTTCAGGAAATAAAAACTACAAAACGTATCAGCTAACAGTTGGTGGGTTGCGTGGTGGTCATTCCGGCATTGATATTCACATGCAGGTGGGTAATGCCATGAAACTTTTAAACGAGTTACTCGTGGAATTGCAAGCCGTTGATTATGAGCTGGCCGAAATTCGTTGCGGTCGTGCTCACAATATTATTCCACGTGAAGCTTATGCTTACATACGTTTTTCAGCAAATCACCAAAAACAAGTCGAGGCCGTAATAGCGAAGATGTTAAAGTGTTGGAAAAGTTATCTACCAAAAGATGATAGTGGTCTAGAAGTGAATCTTGAACTCACGAACGAAACGAAAGAAGTGGTGAGTGAAAATGATAAGAAGCAGATTCTTTCTTTTATTTCGCTTTTCCCGCATGGTGCTCACCGATACCTGCACGACTCCGAAGAACCTTTAGTCAGTATGAGTAATAACCTGGCGATTGTGCTCGTTATGAACGGTAAGTGGTACGCTTTGAGTTCATTGCGCTTTTTTGACCGCGAAGAAGTGCGAGCGCTGGAGCAGCAGATGCGACAACTCAGTGTGGCCTTTAATATTCAAGCTATACATGAAGGAGAGTATCCAAGCTGGAAGCCGAGTCCGGGCAATGATTTGCTGGAAAAAGTGAAGTCGATTTATAAAGAAAACTTCAAACAAGAAGCTCGTGTTACAGCGATTCATGCGGGTCTTGAATGTGGTGTTTTGCGCGATCGCATCGGACCTATCGATGCTGTGTCGTTTGGGCCAACGATTATGGGGGCTCATTCTCCGCAAGAGCGTGTGCAGATTTCAACTGTGGATAAGTTCTGGAAGCTTGTAGTTGCGGTCATAGAAGCGCTATAATTATAGTATTATGATCCGACTGCTTTTAGACATTTATGCCTTTATCATTATATTACAGATTATATTGAGCTACGTGCCGGCGTTTCGCGATCAAATCTGGATGTTCTGGTTACGAAAAGTTTGTAACTTTACACAAGATCCGATTCGCAAGATTCTACCTCCTGATTTACCGTTTGATTTTTCGGCGGTGGTCGTCGTGCTTATTATTAATATTATTAAGATGCTCTGGTAGGATTGCCGATGTTAGAAGATATTGATTTTTTAGTTCGTGAAACCTTTAAGCATCTGGAAGAATCACGCAAGCTTGAGCAGCTGCCTGAAATGGATGGTCCGGGTTTTATCTACAAAATCGAAAAAAATACCCAGACCTTTGTGCTTCGAATTTATCCAAGTGAAGACCTACTAAGTGATAAAGAATTATTAGAGAAGATGCCAACGGCGCTGACTGAGTTAAAAATGGAAACTCAAGGTGAGACCGGTTTCTTTGCGTGTGACTATGGCATGGCCCTGCATCTCCAAAAACATTTAGCGAACCGTCGCTTCAGTATTAACGAAGATATTTACACGCTTTCACAAGCCGATGATGATTGGTGGCTGGCGTATCAACCAGGTCGTTTGAATATTAGCTTTAAGAAGACTAAGACGACAGACTTGTTAAAACTAGGTCCAGTCGCTACTAAGCAAGAATATAAGATTCTTATGAATGTTTTTTTTAAGTATTTCTCAGAGCAATTTAACTTAGAATTTATTCCAAATGATTCAGGTTTTGAATTACGTGGTGAAGAGAGTTTTCTTGCTGATTGGGGCAATCTCTTTCAGACAGGAAGAGTGACAGACTTAATTGAAGAAGTTTTTCGTTCAAAAATGATTCCACCAGAGCAGCGTAAAAGCTCAGAGTTTTTTAAGAAACTTGCTCATAGTCGCAGATTTCTAAAAATGGTGTATGAAAAATTAGTGCATCCCTAGAGTTTTTTCCGTATCAAATTTCGCCGCTAAATATCCAGTGATAAGCACTTGTGCCAATGAACCAAGTTCTTCATCATTTTCAATGCCGTAGAAATCTTCCAAGTGACCAATAATAATTTCAATCGCTTCGTCGTCCAGATACTGGCCAACTTGCTCCATCATTTGATTCGAATCGAACTTTGAGAGGTGTTCAAAAAAGGCATTGAGATTTTTTTTCGTTTCTTCTGGTTTCACTTTGACCCTTTGGCTGCTTGTTTAGGGCCAAATTGACCACGAATTGCCCGCCATTTCAAATACTTTGTAACTTTCTCGATAACGCAGTATGTAAACATTACCTAATCTATTGAAAAAAGGTAAAGATATTGTACATTGCACTAGCACGCGCATACAAAAAAAGGACGGACGTATTTATGAAACTTTTCACCATTTTGGCTATGGCTTCATTGTCACTTTCAGCATTAGCACAAAGCACGACAAATTTGTCGTCGACAAGTACTTCTTCCAGCAAATGGGAAGAATTTAAGAAGGATTATGATTTAGGTTATTCAGGTTTTTATTCAGGTCAAGCTCTGTCTGGTCTGAATGAAAGTGTTCGAAACACAACGGACGGCTCGGATGCAACTCAGCCTCTAAGATACGATTCGCAGTTGGGTTTTGATAAAACTATATTCGGTGATAAGGAGCTAGCTTTTCTTATCCGTTGGCGTAACGAAATCGGTGGAAAAGGTACTAATAAAACGGAGAATAACAGTACTCTAAAAGATTGGCGTGTGGGTATTCAGGGAACTTGGTATGAAAACGGTAACTTTTCTTACTGGGCCAGATTTTATCTTGAACTACCGATGTCAGATAATGCAAAAAATAACGGTAGAATCGGAGCAACAGCTGTTTCTCAGGACTTTGCTTACAGGTTGAATGACAAGGTATTGATTGGTGCTTGGCAGGTTACTTCTTATAACTACTTTAATAATGAAACAGCAGCTCCAGGACAGTTGAGAGATAATCTTTACACCTATACAGCGCCATATATCAACGTAGCGATTAGCGACTTAGCAACTTTCAAAGCTTACTACGAGTATGAATTCGGTGAAGCCAACGAAGGTGTTTATCGTCGTCTACAAAATGATTTTCTAGCTGGTGTTGATTTGCAGATTACAAAAGATTGGTCATTCTACCCTCACGTGTTTGTTGGGTTGGATAATAAAATCAATACTGATGACGTAGGATTGCATTTCTGGTTATCAGGTGCTTTTTTCTAGAACATAGAGTTAAAACATGAATATCTTACAAGGGCTTTCAGTAAATGAAGGCCCTTTTTCATTTTAGAGTATAATTTTTACATACCCACTCTGCACTAATTACACACACTACGCCTTTTTTCCCATAATCAAACCACTGTCTAATTTCAGGTTGAAATAACAGAGGGAGAGTTTATGAGAAGGATATCGCTATCGTTTTTGCTTTTATTAAGTTTGCTAGTTTCCTGTGGGCCAGCACCATTAACCAAGATGACGGAACTCGAACGAGTTGCCGATATGTATTGGCTCATTTCAGTCTATGAGCAGAACTATGCACCGATGGAGTACAAGGCCCAGGTCGCGGGTCTGACTTATGAAGAGACTAAGGCTAAATATCTTGAGCAGGCCAAGAAAGATCAGGAAAATGATGCTTTCTTCTTATTGATGCATAAATATATCGCGGAATTTAAGGATGCCCACGCTAGTGGTTCTCTAACACCGGCCAATTATCCAGGTGTTCACCAGGTAGCATACCTCGGATTTAAAGGGGAGCGAACGGGTGATACCTTTAAAGTCACCGAACTCATGCCGACCTTTAAAGGAAAATCTGATTTTGAAATCAAAATTGGTGATGAAATTGTTTCTGTGAACGGAAAATCCTTAAAACAAATTGTCGATGAAGAGTTGTTGTCTTACCGTAACTTGGGTCAAGCCGAAGCTAACTATACTTATCACATGGGGAATATCTTTTTACGTAGCTCAACCTCATTACCACTACCAAAAGATGAGTTTGTGACGGTAAAGCTTATTCGCGAAAAAATCACTTTGGAGCGAACATTAAAATGGATCAAAAAAGATCGTCTAGAGTTTATTGAAGAACAGCAAAAAGCTTTAGCTGCTGAGACCCCTGAGAAGAAAAATGTTCAGTTCTATTTAACCGATCTCATGAATAAGCAACTCGATTTTAATGGAAATATTAAAGAGAGTATTAAGAAAATTGAGGACGCAGGGGCTTGGAAAACAGTTTTTCAGGATCGCAGTATCTTAAATCTCTTCAAAGACGTTAATAGCTTGGAAATGATTCTCGGAGTTGAACTCGACAGTCACTTTTCAGCTGAAAAAACCTATGAATTTTTTAATGATCGTTTTGATTGGTTCGTAGGAAATTCTGAAAGACTAAGAGCGGCTTCAACTGATCGTTTTTCGAAGGCCCGTAATAGTTTTAGTGGTCGAAAAATTTATCTAACGAAAGACGGTAAATCAGTCGAACCAACTTACCCGGCATATATCAAGGAAGAAGTGGTTTTAGGTTTAACCAATAAAGTGGGTTATATTTTCTTAGATACTTTTAGTCCACCAGCACTGGCCACAGTCGCAGTGGAAGATGTGAAGCTGACATTAGAAGAGTTCCGTTACTTAGGTGTAAGTAATATTGTTATCGATATGATCAATAACGGTGGTGGTTCCTTAGCGCTTGGAGCACAAATCGCCCAATTATTTTCTGATACTAAAATTGCTATGCCGACCTTACGTTACCGTTTAAGTGACGATTGGTTGCGTGATTTTATTTCGATGAGTGAGGATAGCGCGGCCAACGATTCCGTTCGCAGCTATTCAGAATATTATTTAAAGCAATTATGGGAAGATAAAAATATGGGTCAGTGGTTATCAAGACCGATGCCCCTTGAATCACTTTTCCCTTATGCCTTTGAAGTGGATGGAAAAACTCGTTCTAAATTTAATGTGCTTCTTCTGGTCAATGAAATGTGCGCTTCAATGTGTGATATCTTCACTGGCATTATGAAAGATAACAAATTGGCGAAAGTCATGGGCGTTCAAACCATGGGTGCCGGTGGTAACGTGGTTATGCATGGAGCAGCTCCCCGTAGTCAGTTCTTAGTTCGCACGACTGAATCTTTGATTATTCGCTCGAATGGTGAATACATCGAAAATAATGGTGTAAAACCTGACTTTGAAGTGAGTGTGAATGCTGATGCTGCTGGAAAATATTCAGCGATTATTGCTCAAGCTTTTCAAAAAGTTTTAGCAACAGAATTAAGTATTCAGCCGATTTTAACTGAACCAGAAGTTGCGCCAGAAATTGCTACTGCAGGAAACTAATCAATGATATTTATTGGAGCGGCTGATGAAGTCGCTCCAGTATTTTGCTCGCTTGATAATTTCACTACACATGTTAAAATTAAGAAAGCAGGATGTCGTTAGCAACAGGATGTTACGTCATGAATACTTTCTATGGTCAGGATGGCCTATCACATAATCACACCGATGAATTACCGGAATATTCTCGTAAAAGTCGTAGTAAAAAACCACTCGAGTTAGACCCGCCTTTTTCCGCTGGCCCACCAGTTGTGGTGGATGAAGTAAAAGAAGTCAGACGTAAAAGAGTAGCGACGTTTGATGATATTGAATTTACTCAGCCAAGCACTTATGTCCCTCGCAATAACAAAAATAGTTTGGCCAATACCTATACCAAAAACAAAAGTAAAAAAAAGAATCTCACTGATATGTTGGCAAAATATCTTTGGGTGGCGCTAGCGATATTGGTGTTACGTTTAGTTTTTATGAAACGCGGAGTTTTGGATTATTATCAAATGGCGCAGCGTTTGGATCATTTAAGTTATCAAGCCAAGCAAGCTGAAGAAGAGAATCACGCCTTAATCGAAGAAATCAAACAGATAAAAAATAGTAAGTCTTATCAAAAGAGAATTGTTCGTGATCACTTAGGTGTTATCGATACTGACGAATACCTTGTGTTGTTTGCTCAAGAGAATAAGGACCCTTCCAAATAAGCTGATCCCCAATTTGCATTTTTTTTGCTAGCGGCGATGTCGCTTTCATTTCCAAAACATGGCGACAATAAATCGGTCTCGCTCGCGGAATCGAATCAGGGTTTTCTCGACCTACATAATGAGGCAGGTTGCGATCAATATCGATGATGACGAGATCGGCATTAAGATAGAAAAGGTCTAAATCAAAGTACGTATCCGGCATCCAAAAATAGCGAGTATCATCGTAAAGATTAAAGAATAACATGGCCTCATTATCTTGAAAGTCTGCGGGTTGAACACCGCTTAAGCCCTGGGTTTGCTCAGCACTGGTAATTGCCATCCGGGTTTCAATCACTTCACCGGATTTAAGATGGATTTGACTCAGCTTTAAGTCCTCGAGAGAACTAGGTTCAGACGAGAAAAAATGACACGATTGCCAAAGGCAAAGGACCAAAATCTGACCAAGGTTTTTCGTGAACTTTCCAAAATAATGCGGTATATGTAGCGTCATCACTACAAGATAATGAAAAAGATAGGAATTTACAATGGCGACGAACAAAGAATTACCAGGACTTTTAAGAACTCATCACTGTGGTCAGCTACGTACTGAAGATATCGGTAAAGAAGTCACTCTATGTGGTTGGGTTAACAAATATCGTAATTTAGGAAGCCTTCACTTTATCGATCTTCGCGATAAGTTCGGCTTAACTCAATTAGGTTTTGAAACGTTCAAAGGTGACATCACAGTTCTTAAAAAGTTTTCTTTAGAATCAGTTATTCTGGCCAAAGGTAAAGTTCGTGCTCGTCCCGAAAGTGCCATAAATAATAATATGCCAACGGGTGGAGTGGAAGTGCAAGTGGAGGAAGTGAGACTGCTTTCTCAAGCTGAAATCGTGCCTTTCTTACCTCATGGTGTGATTGAATCAACTGAAGATTTGAAATTAAAATATCGTTACCTGGATTTACGTACGACTTTCCTGCAAAGTATTTTGAAACTACGTTCAGATACCGCGAGAAAAATTCGTACCGCTTTGTATGAAGCGAACTTCACAGAAGTTGAGACTCCGATTCTTTATAAAACGACACCAGAAGGTGCTCGTGACTACATCGTTCCAAGTCGTGTCCATAAAGGAAAAGTTTATGCTCTTCCACAATCACCACAAACACTTAAGCAGTTATTAATGATTGGTGGGACAGATAAGTACTTTCAACTTTGTAAGTGTTTCCGTGACGAAGATCTCAGAGCGGAAAGACAACCAGAGTTTACTCAGGTCGATATTGAAGTCAGTTTTGCTCGCCAAGAATATATTCGAAATCTTGCGACCAAATTAGTTCAAACGGTTTTCAATTTGCCGGAAAATTTCCAAATGCCGATGCTAACTTTTGATGAAGTTATGCGCCGATATGGTTCTGATAAGCCTGATACTCGTTTTGGTTTAGAGCATATGGACGTAACCGCCCTTTTTGCAAAATCAGAATTTAAAGTTTTCTCTTCTGCCGCTCAAGCTGGTGGTTTAGTGAAAGCGATTTTTGTTTCAGAAAAAACCGGAAGTTTAGCTCGTAAAGACATTGACGCCCTGACTGACGTAGTAAAGCCTTACGGCGGTAAAGGGGTAGCGTGGTTTAAAGTAGCAGGCGGTGAAATCACGGGTGGTATTGCAAAATTTATTACCCCAGAAATCCATAAGAGCTTACAGCAATTGGCCGGTACGACTGAGGAAGGAACGTGGTTCTTCAGCGCTGATAATAAAGCAAAGATAACTCACGATTGTATGGATGCCGTACGACGACATTTAGGTAAACAATTAAAATTAATTGATGATAAAGCTTATAACTTCTTGTGGGTTTATGACTTTCCACTGCTTGATTATGATGATGAAACGAAGCGCTTCTACGCTCTCCATCATCCATTCACATCACCTAAAGATGACGACATGGAAAAGTTCATGCATGGTGGAATTGAAGAACTTAAAAAAATTAAGGCCAACGCTTACGACGTCGTTTGTAACGGCTACGAAATTGGCGGCGGTTCAGTTCGAATTTTTGATACCAATGTTCAGCAAAAAATGTTCAATGTTTTAGGTATGCAACCGGAAGAGTGTCAAATGAAGTTTGGTTTCTTCTTGGAAGCACTTAAGTATGGAACTCCTCCACACGCAGGTATTGCTTTTGGTTTTGATCGCATCATGATGCTACTGGCACGCACAGAAAATATTCGTGACGTTATTTCGTTCCCTAAAACGAACGCGGCAACGGATTTAATGGCGCAAGCTCCGTCGTTCCCGGGTCAAGAGCAGTTAGATGAATTATCAATGAGATTCTTAGATTAAGCCGCTTTTTTGACTTCGTCGGCTTCACTGTTCCAATCATATGAAACGACTGCTGGAGCAGCGGTTTGGTTGCGAGCAAAGATTAAATCATAGATATCCGCATCGTCCATGGTCTTCGTCGCTGAGAATAAATCCGCCAGACCTAAACGATCTTTTCTGAAGAACGGAACTAAAAAACCTAAACCGAAAGTTAAGTAACAAGCCACATAACCGCTCGCTCGCTTAAAAGCTTCAAGTAAGTTTGGATAAATATTTTTTCGTGCATTCGAGTCAGCGCGATTGATGAGTCGAGTTTTTGTATACATCCCACCGAAAGTTTTTCCTTCGCCCAGATAAAAACAAATCACAAAGTAGCCATACAAAATCACAATAGAAGTAATCGGGTCTATTTTTGTGAGGCCATTGATCAATCCGTCTTTAGTCTGTTTTGGTAATTGGATTAAAAACAATTTTACGAAACTAGAGTAGGAGCTATTCACTAAAATTTTAATGAAGGTGATAGCATAGATATCAACCGCGAAACTAGTGAAGCGTTTTTTTAGACTCGCAATCTGATTATCAGCATGAAAAGCTTGTACTGACTTGTTGCCAGCCTTGTCTTTTAAATAGTCGACTAAATTGATCGTGTTTGTGTCCATTTCTCCACGTCCTTAGAGACTTATCGTGCAGAGCTTGAAAAGTCTTAATGGCGAATGAGATTTTGTTTTAAATCATCGAGTTTTTTTAAAGCGTCTAAAGGCGTAGTATTCATGATATCGATATCTTGTATACTTCGCTCGAGGTCTTTTAAATACTCAGGAACAACTGGCCCAGGCGTTTCTTGCGCCAGGAAGTCGAGCTGCGAGCTGGTCTGGATAAGTGTATCGTGATTTGGGGTGGTTTTTTCCAGTCTTTTTAAGACCTGTTGTGAACGCTTGATGATCTCTTTTGGAAGGCCCGCCAGCTGAGCAACATAAATACCAAAACTCTGAGTCGCACCTTCTTCAATCAATGAATACAAGAATTGAACTTTGCCGTTTTCGTTAATTGTTTTTACCGTTAAATTTTTCGCCGTACGAATCGTACTCACCAGATCAATTAATTCGTGATAGTGAGTGGAGAAAAGGGTTAATGCCTTCGTTTTTTCATTGAGATATTCCACCAGTGCCCACGCAATACTTAAACCATCGAAGGTCGAAGTTCCGCGGCCGATCTCATCGAGAATAATGAGTGAACGAGAGGTCGCGTGACGAATGATTTCTGCCGTCTCGGCCATCTCCACCATAAAAGTTGATTGGCCACGAATGATGTCATCACTCGCACCTAAACGACTGAACATGAAATCACAAATTCCGACCATTGCCGAATCCGCCGGAACAAAAGAACCAATTTGTGCTAAAAATTGAATGATCGCCACTTCTCGCATAACGGTGGTTTTACCGGCCATGTTCGGGCCCGTAATTAATCCAAAATAAACATCGTCATTCAAATGAATATGATGAGTAACAAATTGTTCTTTAATATTCGATTTAATAAGTGGGTGCCAGGCACCTTTAACTTGGAAAATTTTTTTATCTGTTTCAAATTGTGGCTTCACTAATTTGTGTTCTTTTGCCATCCAGCTTAAAGCTTGGAGCGAATCACAGAGAGCGAGTGATTCATTAATTTGATGAATCGAAAAACTTAAGTCTTGAATATCAGCATTAAATTTATCAAAGATTTCTTTTTCTAAGCGATAAAGATGATCTTTTGCCAGGAGAATCTCTTTTTCAAATTCAATCAGCTCTTCAGTCAAATAACGTTCGTTGTTCACCAGTGTTTGTCGACGTTCAAAATGCTTTGGTACTTTTTTCAGATGTGATTTCGAGACTTCAATGAAAAAACCATTAATATTATTCGATTTAATTTTTAGATTAGTAATGCCCGTTTCTTGACGGTACTTGGTTTCTAGGGTTGCCATTTCTTCCGCGACGTTTTGATTAATTTTTGAAAGGCGATCGCGTTTTTTATTATAACCAACTTTAATCAGATTGCCTTTATCCAGTGAAGCACCAATTTCATCATTGATAGCATTTAAAATTTCTTGAGCGAGCTTTTCAATTTCATTTTCATTATTAAGTGGAATTTCATTCCAAATAAAAGAAGCTGGTAGTATTTGCTTCAGTTTACGATAAGAAATAATTCCTTGGGCCAGATTAATTAAATCACCGGCATTAGCTTTCTTAGCAGACACCTTCGCCATAATTCGTTCCATATCACGAATGTCTTTTAAAATGTCTCGAACTTCAGTATGAGTCTGATAAGAATTCAGAAAAAACTCAATAGCTTCATGACGTTTTTGAATAATCTTTAAATCCATTTGTGGACTTAAGAATAATTTTCTTAAGCCTCGACTCCCCATCGAAGTCAAAGTTTTATCAAAGTGTCCTAAGAGCGAGTCTTTATAATCATCTCGGTGAGGTGGGAGGATTTCCAAACCAATTAATGTTGAGTAGCTGACCTTTAAAAACTTTTGCTGATTAATCAAACGGAATGGCTGAATATGCGACATAACTTCTAGCGACTGAGTCGAATAGATATAATACGCCAGCGCTCCAACCGGCATCAGGATTTTTTGATCAAGTTTTAAAATTTGATCGCGTTCATAGTTCGGGATCAGTTTTAAAATAAATTCTTTGGTATATTTTTCAACAAAATATTCTTGTGAGAGGTAAGTCTTTAATAATGATTCCCGCTCGAGGAATTCACTTAGTTTTGTGAATTTGTCCCATTGACCAAGATAAGAAATAAATTCTTTCGGAGCATAGAGCGCGATATGTTCAATCAGTTCTTCTTCTGTTGCTAAGTGGAGACCAAAGAAATCACCGGTGGTGAAATCCACAAAACATAAACTGAAATTATTATTTTCATAAATGGCCGATGCCATGAACTTATTTTCTGTTTTTTCAGCTTTATCTAAATCATACGGCATGGCCGGGCTGGCAATTTGTGTTACCGCACGTTTTACAATCCCTTTTGTAACCGTTTTGGGATCTTCCACTTGTTCGCAGATAGCAGCCTTCAAGCCTTGTGACGTAATTCGATCCACATAAGCATGGGCGGCGTGATGAGGAATGCCCGCCATCGGGATGGGAATATCAGCAATCTTTCCACGGTGAGTAAGGGCAATATTTAAAATCTTAGAAGCAGCTTTGGCATCATCAAAAAAGAGTTCATAAAAGTCGCCCATCCGAAAAAGGAGTAGTGTCTCAGGGTAATTTTTTTTAATTTCATAATACTGCTCCATCATTGGCGTCAGTTTATGACCTTGTTTGAGAATATCTGCCAGAATTTTAACTGTATTATTCAAAGCGCCCCTCTCTAGTGAGCAGAGAAGCTATCATGTGGCTACACTTAACGTCAAAAAACTGTGTATAATACCTACGTATGAGAAATAAATTTAATATTTTGATGTTCTTTACTTTGTCCGCGGTTTTAGGGACCTATATTCTCTCGAGAAGCTTTAAAAATGAAGCGGGGCCTACAAGTGAGGAAATCAAAAAACGCCTCGTTGAGTCAAAAACTGAGTTTGTTGAAATTAAATACTATTTATTTAAGAAGCATCCGGTATTAAAACTCAATGCGGACACGATGGATATGACTGGCGAGAAGAAGTTTAGTTTTGATATGCCTCACGGGGCAATCTATGACGAGACTGGTGTGACGCCAATTTTTTTCAGCGCTGAAAGTGGAAATTACTCTCAACAAAACCGTTTAATAGCTCTTGAAAATAACGTGCAACTGTCTCGTTTGGGAGCTGAATTTGAGGCCAAATCACTTAAGTACAGCGCCTATCGTGATAGTTTTTGGGCCTGGGGAAATATTCGTTCGTTGATTCTGGATGTGAAAAGTGGCGATAAATTAGAAATTACCGCAAATGAGGTCCAGGGTTGGCCATCGAAAGAGGAATCTTCCTATAAAGGTAACGTCGTCGGTAAGTTATTGAAAAAACGTAAATACGAAACCGGCTTAGATTTTAAGGCGGATGTACTTAAAGTAAATATGTTGGATTCGCTGGTAACCATGCAAGGTAGCGTAAGGCTTGAAAAACAAAGGTTTAATGTGCAAGCCGGACGGGCCGAATTACTTTTGGAGAACTTTAATAAAAAGCTCAAGTATTATGTCCTTTATGACGATATTAGATTGGAAGAGAAACTCACGTTGAGCGATGGCTCGACTTTAGTTAGGAAGGCCTTCTCTGAGAATTTAGAGGGTTATAACAATGAAGGGAAGATCGTACTTACCGGTGCCCCTCGAGTTATCCAAGGTAATGATGTGATTAAGGGATATAAGATCACACTAAGAGAAAACGTGGAAGTGGTGGAAGTAGATGAAGCAAATTCTATTTTTACCATCCAGAAAAATTAGGAAGTTAGATGGAAGCGCATTTAGAGGTTCGAAATTTGAAAAAAACTTTTAATGGCAGAAATGTCGTGAAGAGTGTGAGCTTAGACGTTCGTCAGGGTGAAGTGGTTGGTCTATTGGGGCCTAACGGTGCTGGTAAGACAACTTCGTTTTATATGATTGTTGGTTTGGTTCGTGCGGATGAAGGGAAGATTACTTTCACCAACGAAGAGATTACGACGTTACCCATTCATGAGCGTGCACAAAAAGGGATTGGTTACTTACCACAGGAAGCGAGTGTCTTCCGTGAATTAACGGTTGAAGAAAATATTATGGCCGTTTTAGAAGTGAGAAATATTTCTGAAGCTGATCGTA
Source organism: Bacteriovoracaceae bacterium (assembly GCA_016786485.1). Lineage (GTDB taxonomy): Bacteria > Bdellovibrionota > Bacteriovoracia > Bacteriovoracales > Bacteriovoracaceae > JAEUWD01. Next base: position 66,824 of record JAEUWD010000034.1, read on the forward strand.
AAAATATTCTAAGTAATTTGATAACCGATTTTGGTCTTTCACACATTGTGAAATCGAAAGGTCGCGAGTTATCAGGTGGTGAGAGACGTCGTGTGGAAATTGCACGAACACTGGCACTTGAGCCGAAGTTTGTTCTACTTGATGAACCGTTTGCAGGCGTTGACCCATTAGCGGTAAGTGATATTCAGGCGATTATTAGAAAGTTGAAAGAAAAAAATATTGGAGTTCTAATCACTGATCACAGTGTTCGTGAAACTTTGGGCATTGTTGATCGCGCGTACATTATGAATGCAGGAGAGTTGTTGGTAAGTGGAACGCCAAATGAAATTCTTGCAAGTAATGTCGCGAAGAAGTTTTACTTAGGTGAAGACTTTAAAATGTAATTCGTTAATTAGTAATAATAACTCAATGAGTGAGTCAATTGTTTAGGGAGTTGTTATGGCCATGAAAATGAACATGAGTTTGAAGCAGACCCAAAGTCTGATGATGACTCCGCAGCTACAGCAAGCCATAAAGTTGTTAACACTTACCCACTTGGAAATGACCAACGTTATTGCCCAAGAGATGGTTGAGAATCCGATGCTCGAAGAAATGGGTGGCGAGTTAACCAAAGAAGAATTTCAAGAATCAACTGCTGCCGATATTCAAAATAAAGAAGCTACCGCTGAGAATTTCGACGGGCCAAAGCTTATGAGCGAAGGTAGTCGTGATGATTTTGATTGGCAGAAATATGCTGAGTCCTACAATAACAACTCGTCGACTCCACCAAAATCAATGGCGGAATACACGAGTGGCGACGATATGCCAAATTACGAAAATATGGTGTCTCGTTCGGCCAATCTTTATGACCACTTAGAATGGCAATTAAAGATGGGAAATCTACAACCAGATGAATGGGAACTTGCTATCGAGATCGTTCACAACTTAGATGAAGACGGCTACTTAAGTGAAAATTTCGAAGAAATTATTGCTAAACATAAACTTGATCGTGAAGACGCTTTTGAAATCTTAAAAATGATTCAAAGTTTAGATCCTATTGGTTGTGGCGCGAGAAATCTACAAGAGTGCTTATTAGCGCAAGCTCAAGCACTAGAGATTCGAGCACCTTTAGTAGAACTCATTTTGAAGAACCACTTAAAAGATCTTGAGAAAAAAGATTACAAAAACATCTCTAAAGTGACTGGTATCAGTCTGGATAAAATTAAAGAAGCTGAAATTATTATTCAGGGCTTTAATCCAAAACCAGGTCGTCTGATTGGTGCCGATGATACTCAGTATGTAGTACCAGATATTTATGTTAAAGAAGTGGGTGGCGAGTTCGTGATTAAACTTAATGACGATGGTGTTCCACGTTTGAAGATTTCGAATTTATACAAATCGATTTTAGGCTCAGCTCAATCTGATAATGGGCAAGCCAAAGAATACATTCAAGACAAATTACGTGCAGCTATGTGGTTGATGAAATCAATTGAAAATCGTCAGAAGACAATTGAAAAAGTAGCGGAAGCTATCATTCGTTATCAACCAGATTTTTTCAGAAAAGGTCCGGCTTTTATGAGACCAATGATTCTGAAAGACATTGCTAATGAAATCGGTATGCACGAATCAACTGTCTCTCGCGTAACAACGAACAAATTCATGCACACTCCATTAGGTGTTTTTGAGCTGAAATATTTCTTTAACACAGGTATCGGCGGTAAGAATGGTGGGATTGATATTGCTTCAGAAAGTTTGAAGCATAAAATCCGTGACCTGGTTGCTAAAGAGAACCCGAAGAAACCACTTTCGGATCAAAAGATTTCCGATTTATTAAGCACGAAAGATATTGTAGTCGCACGTCGTACGGTGGCCAAGTATCGCGAAATGCTAAATATTTTACCTTCATCAAGAAGAAAACAATAGAACTCGCAAGAGTTTGTAACCAGCAAAAAAGAGAGAGGACGTATGCGTTTGAAGATTTCTTTTAAGCACATGGAACACACACCGGATTTAGATGAATGGATTCACGCGAAAACGGAAAAATTAGACAAGTACATGGACGGTAATATTGATGTCCAATGGACTTGCTACGTTAACAGTGGCAAACACTTTGCTGAAATCAAATTGATTGGACCAAAATTTGAGTACCATGCAAAAGCTGATTCAGATTCCATGTACAAGACTCTCGATTTAGTGGTGGATAAAATTGAAACACAACTAAAGAAGAAAAAGTCGAAGTGGAAAGACCACGAAAACAAACACTTTACCAGCCCTAAAATTGAGCTGCGTAAAATGATGGAAGCTCAGGAAGAGAAAGCTCAAGAAGCTCGTTACAAAAAAGACGTCGCATAAAAAAAGGGCCTTCGGGCCCTTTTTTCTTTACGAATCCCGCCTTTGATCGCATAAGACTAACTCAAATGAATTCTTAATCTTGGAAGTAGGGTGTAAGTCCCTCGCTGTCCCGCAACTGTAAAGCCAGATACAAGTCGAATTCTTTAGACATTCCCGAGGAGGATACTTTGTCTTGGCTATTACTGTTGAGTCTTTCGGCTTACGCCCAGGTTTTAGAACCTATCATTATAGAGTCCTCAAAAAATGAAACCTTAAACAAAGATTCTCATTCACCTGTTTACATTTTAGATGAAAAAAAACTGCGTAATTCAAACCCGTATGTGCACGATGAAATTAAAAAAGTCACCGGTGTCGATCTGGTACAAAATGGTAGTTACTCGGGTAATACGTCGATTTTTGTGAGAGGTTTAGATTCGAAATATACCGCCATTTATTTAAATGGTATTAAGCTTAATGACACAGTCGACCCGAATCGCCGTGTCGATATCAATTTCATTAACAGTTTAGATATCGAAAAGATCGAGTACATTAAGGGCTCTCAGAGCGTGTTATACGGCTCGGATGCTTTGGGTGGTATTATCAATATCATTACTAAAACGCAGTATAATCAGGGCCACTATAAGCTTAATGTCGGTAGTTATGGTTTTGTGCAAAATCAGGTTTCTCAATCGGGCTCGCAATCAAGAAGTGCGTATCAGTTTGGTATGCTTGCCGGCAGTGCCAATGGTATCAGCGCTACCACCAAACAATTTGGTGGTAATGAGCGCGATGGTTTTGAGCAACAGGAAGGTTATTTTATTTTCGAAAATCATTTTACTGATTCACTGCTTTGGAAAACTTTTGTGAGAGCTTCACACGCCATTTCAGAAATCGATGAGGGTTTTGGGGCGAGCCGCGATGATGCCAATCGTGAACTTACAAAAAATGATTACCAGTTAGCTACTAGTTTAGAAAAAAAATTTTCCGATGACCAGAAGTGGTCACTTCACCTTAACTCTCAGGGGCAGCGTCGAGTGGATACTGATGAAATAGATGTCGCGGATGTGACAAAAAATGTGGATACCTTCAAAGGTTATTACCATCAGTTGGAGAGTCGTTGGATGACCAAGAATCGCTCAGTGCTAGGTTTAAGTCTAGAAAACGAACAAGCGGAAACTGACGATTTTTTAAAACAAGATAAAAGCACCAGTGCCGTTTTTTATCAACAAAGTCTTCAGTTTGAGCGTCATCACTTTGAAGGCGGTGTGCGTGTCCTTTATCATGAAACTTTTCATGATTATGCCGTTTATAATTTGGGTTACAAATTTCAATATTCGGAAAATTTAAAATTTGGTTCTCGTTATGGAACATCTTTTAAAGCACCCAGTTTGTATGAACTCTATAGTTCCTTCGGTGATGAAAATTTGAACCCTGAAAAAGGTGAAACCGTGGATGCTTACGCTCATCTCACGACCAAAGTTTCTCAGCATCAACTAACCTATTTTTACTCGGAGATTGAACAGCAGATTCAATTCGTCGTTGCCAATTACCAAAACGTCGATGCCATTCAACGTGCCCAAGGCGTGGAGCTCGAAAACTCACTTACGCTCGCAGATTCCTGGTCGAGTTATTGGAATTATACTTATACCGACGTTGAGTTGAACTCGGGTCGCGCGCTCAGACGCCCTCACCAAAAACATAATCTGGGAATTGAATATCATCACGAGCGATGGCGCACAGGTATTGAGTGGTTGTATCGAAGTAAGCGTCGTGATTCAGATTTTCCTGCAACTGTCGTGTTGCCGAGCTACTCACTTTATAACTTGTACGCAGGCTATAAATTCAAGCAGCAAGAATATTTGTTAGAGTTGAAAAATATTTTTGATAAGGAATACGAAAGCGCATTCGGTTATACCGCTATGCCGTTTACCGTTTATTTATCTACTCGTTGGAATTTTTAAAACAACAAGAATCAGATTCTTCGGCTGCATCGTGATCATGAAGTTCAGCGTGGATACTTTTTGTGTACTCAGTTTTTTGTTCAGTATTTAAACCTAATTCGTGAGCAAGGCTATCGGTAACATTTGGAATAACGAGTTTTACCTCAATACCCAACGATTCAAGATGGGTAGCACGACGATAGGCAGTTTCTTCATCTTGCAGAGCAAAGGTCTCGATAACTTGTAGGGTTGTACAATCGACTAGTTGGATTTCCATCATATGATACACTTAGCACAGGTTTTTGTTGAAAATATAGAGAAAATCAATAAAATCCAAGAGTATTTCTTGTGGATAATGCGGAGGTGGTTATGATTAAACAAGTTTTTTGGATAGATAAAGAGCGATTCGTTTGTGAGCTGGTTTCATCAGCGCTTAAAACCAAGAATATTGCTTGTTATACCCACCAAGAGCCAGATAATTTTCAATTCCTTATCGAAGATATGCAGCCAGAAGCTTTGGTTGTCGATTTGGCTACTATTAGTGAGAGTCCTAACGATTTCTTTAAGTCCCTTGCGAAAGGCCAGGTTTCATCGAAAACGCCATTAATCGTGCTTGGTTCAAACGAAGAGTACGAAAGCATTAAGGCCTTTGGACCGAATATTCGTGGGCATATCACCAAGCCGATTTCACCAATGGATATTGGCGATCAGATTAGCGTGATTCTTAAGAAAATCTAATTATAGTGACGGTAGTAGTACTGATTATTTTGGAAATATGTTTTCGATAATAATTTGTAATCTTTTGATGGCTTAAATTCATCACCTGTTCTTACCACTTTAATTTCCCCAGAATTGGTATTTTCCCAAAGACCATCTACTTCACGAAACAAATGCCATGGAGTTGAGGAGAGTAGATCTGTTGGGATCTTTTCGAAAGCAGTAGCAAGGGCAATCGTTTCTGGTAAGTCGATGATTCCACCTTCTTGTGAAACGCTTAAATCTTTGGCAGAGCAAAGCATACCGTAAGATTCAACGCCACGAAGGTCAGCTTTTTGAATATTGGTGCCACTAGGTAGTGTGCTACCCACTGAAGCATAAATAGTGTGCATATTTAAACGTACGTTGGCCGCGCCACAAACCACTTGAAAAGTTTCCTTTCCATCAGTTACCTTGCAAACTTTAAGTTTGTTGGCCTTAGGGTGTTCATTGGCTTCGACAATTTTAACGACTTTAATAGAATTCATACGAATCTTAAGTTACAATTTCCGTTAAGAGGGATCAAGTGAAAAAGCTAGATAGAGACAAGTTAATAACAGCAGCGGGTATCATCTTAACCTTATTGTTTTTTGCCGTGACCGTTTACTTCCGTTCAGGGGCTTTTTGATTCATGCATCACTTGGCGATCGCTAGGTGAGATGAAAAAAGAGGTCAATTTCTTATCCTGCATTCCAATCAAAGTATCGACGAGGGCCTGATAGTGATTATTGATCCAATGGGATGTTAAGCGATTCTTTGTCTGGAGAATCAAAATATTATTTAAAACTACGATCGGCACAATATCCTTAAACCATTGATTAAAAATACTATCACCTAAGAAATCATAAAGTTGATTTGAAGTGATTGACCAAATTTGTGAAGCTTTTATAACGGGATTTTCGGTGGTTCGTTTGCTACTACTAAGGACTTGGCTAATCTGATTGGCAAGTTCGGTATTAATCGCTGCGGTCGTTTTATTTTTTTGCTTGAACATTCTGTACTCAAAAATTGTTACTGATAAAATTAATGAAAAGTATGAACTATGGCAACTTATTTATCGTACTGTTTTACATCGTCCGGCGCTAAAATATATTTTTTTAGTCCCAGGCGATTAAAAATAAAATCTGGTGCACGAATTCGATAAAAAATTCCTGTTTCATGATTGACGGACTTTAAAACGTTTGTTTGAGATAAAACTTTTGATGTCGCATCTCCCGCAGCGTATGGAATAAATAAATCATATGGAGCTTGTTTCGCTAAAAAATAATTAATGATATGTTCGCGAAGAGCATCAATGTCTTGTGGATTAAGACTCGAAATAACAAAACTATTTGGGTATTGTTTTAAAAGAATTTTTTCTTTCAGTGGATCATTCAATAAATCTTTTTTATTAAAAACGATCAGGCGTTCTTTATCTTTGATATGTAATTCATTCAAAACTTTATCTGTTACATCTAAATGTTTTTTGTAATGGGGGTCAGAAGCATCACAAACGATGATTAAAAGGTCGGCATCAATCGCCGATTCGAGTGTTGTTCTAAAACCAGCAATAAGTGTGTTCGGTAAGTTTTGAATAAAACCTACTGTATCGATAAGAATCATCGGTGGTTTTGTATCCGGATTCAATGTTCGATAAGTTGAATCCAGTGTGGCGAACAATTTGTTTTCTTCTAGAACATGTACTTTACATAGACGATTCATCAGTGAAGATTTTCCAGCGTTGGTATAACCCACCAGTGCTGCAGTGACCGCTACATCTTGGCGTTTTTTCTTTTGTTCATTTCGACTAGTAGAAATATCTTCGAGTTGTCTTTTTAATAATTCAATTTTTTCGCGCACCATACGTCGGTCAAGCTCGATCTGTAATTCACCTTCACCGCTTCGTACCCCTGTACTACCTTTTTGACGAGACAAGTGAGTCCAAAGAGTACTGAGTCGAGGTGCTAAATATTCAAGACGGGAGATTTCGATTTGAATTTTGGCATCTCTGGTGTGAGCGTGTTGCGCAAAGATTTCTAAAATAATATTTACTCGGTCTGCAACTTCGAGACCGGTAATTTCACGGATGTTACGAACTTGGCTGGGCTTTAACTCAAAATCGAAAACTAATAATTTTGAACCATCAGCTTTCGCTGCTTCCGCGATCTCTTCGATTTTTCCATGCCCAAGTACTGTTGCTGGATCAATATCTTTTTTATTTTGAACAAATTCTTGCCCTGCTTCTAAACCAAGTGTTCGCAACAACTCACGAAGCTCAGCGAGCGAAGCTTTTGTTTCGCCCATGTCAGTGTGGCCATCAAGTTTTGGGGTTACTATCGAGACGAGCGTGGCTTTGTACTCGGTGGTAATTTTAAATTCATCAAAATTCATTTAATTCTCACGGTGATGTTATCTAATAATCGGGTTTGATTTATTTGATATACTCCCAGAATAACAAAATTTTTGCAATTTTTCTCGGGCGGCATAAGTGTGACAGCATCTCTTATTTCAAGATAGTTAAAACGCGGATCGGCTTTTACCAGTTTTTGACTATGCTGCACCGTTTTTTCGTAGTGGTTCTTTAATAAATAATCTTTTAACTCAACTAAGCTGTTGCGAAGCTTAAGCGCTTGAATCTTTTCATCCGAGTTTAAGTATTGATTGCGACTAGACATGGCCAAGCCACTTTTTTCTCGCCCAATAGGGATGGGGGAAATTTTTATCGGGAGTGCCAAGTCTTCTACCATTTTTTTGATAATGGTGAGTTGTTGGTAATCTTTTTCACCAAAATAAGCAATGTTCGGTTTGAAAAGGGTAAAGAGGCGATAAACCACAGTGCAAACACCATCGAAGTGACCAGGTCGCGATTTACCTTCGATGATAGAATTTAAAGGTGAAATCGAAATAGTGGTCATAAAGTTTTTAGGATAAATCACACTTTCTTCAGGTGAAAAAATCACAACGTGTTTGTTTTTAGTTAATTTCATTTTTGCTGCTAAATCAGAAATTTTAGCAATATCACTTTCTAGTGTACGTGGATACTTCTGAAAATCATCTTTAGGCCCAAACTGTTTTGGATTCACAAAAATAGTAATAACGGAAATATCATTTTCCTTAATCGATTTTTTTAATAACGAAAGATGAGCATTATGCAAATTGCCCATAGTCGGCACGAGGCCAACTGTTTTTTTCTTTTTGTTTTTTACCCAATCGCTGTATTCAGTTAAGGTATCGAAAAAATAGACTGCCATTAATGAATCCTTGAATAGATAGCGTTGGCCAGATCCATTTTTGATAAGTGTGATTGTGTAACCACTTCTCCTGATTGAATGAAGTAATATTGATTTTCTTTTTCTTCAAAGCCTTGGCGCTGACCTTGAATGCCATTATTCACAAAATTTCCGATAAGAAGATCAACCGGTTTATCACTCCATTTTTTTAAGAAAATATTTTTATCGCCAGTGGTTTCAGCAGCAAACCCAACAACCTGTTGCTTGGTTTTTTCCTTAAGGACTCCTGCTAAAATATCCGGTGCTAATTTGAAATCAAGTCGACCATTCATCGTGTTTTTTTTGATTTTACTGTTCACAAATTCGAATTCCATATCGCAGAGAGCGGCTGATGAAATATAAATATCACAAAGTGGAAATTCCGCTTTAACGATGTCTTGGACTTCTTGAGTGGTATTGATACGAGTTAGTTTAAAATGTGGATGACTCGTCAATAGGTCTAAATCTTTGGTCGAGTTCTGAGCTGCAATACAATGAACGTCATAACCTTCTTGCAGATATTTTTTACTTAAGCAATGGCCCGTAATGCCGCTCGATGGGTTTGTCATATAACGAACAGGATCAACTGCTGCAAGTGTCGCTCCAGCAGTGATCAAAACTTTTTTCTGATTAAAATTAAAACGATGAGTTTCTGTCAGTTCGATGATTTCAGTCACCTTGGCCAATTTACCTAAGCCTTCGTCACCGCAGATCATTTCACCAGCTTGAGTGGGGTGAATATAAGTATGAGTTAATTGCGAAAGGTTTTTGAGATTGTTTTGAACAAAGACATTGCCATACATTTCGACATTCATGGCAGGATAAAAATGTTTCGGTGTTGTGGCAGGTAAAGCCAAGAACACGCTGGTTAGCAGATCATGCGCGCTTCCACTAACTAATTTAGACAAAGTGTTCGCACTCATTGGCGCCATTAAAAAAAGTTCAGTTTGTTTGGCGATTTCGATATGTAGAACATTTCCGTTCAAGGCTGCGTAAGCTTTCTGATTGAAATCATCTTCTGGTAAATAAACTTGTTTCGCACCCAAGTAACGATAGGTATTGGGTTGAATGAATTCTAAAGCACCTTTCGATAAAACTACTTGAACTTCATGACCCAACTTCGTTAGTTCGCGAACCAAGTCATATGTTTTATAGGCAGAAATGGAGCCGGTAACGGCGAGTGTGATTTTCATCTTAGTTTTCTTTGGTTGTTTGTTGATAAATAAAGAGGAGAGACTTGAAATTTAATTCTTTATCGAGAACGGCAGTCTTGAAGATTTGTGAAAATTGTTCGGCACTTCCGCCAGTCAAAATGATTTTAGCATTTTCAAATTGTGGCTGTGCCATGAAAGCTTCGTAAGTTAATTTGAGCGAACCTAAAATGGCTTCGTTTGTGCTATGAGGTAGTTGATTATGCTGATTTAAATAAGATTGGAAATCTCTGGCCGTTAGCGCCGGAAGGTTTTTTCCTTTTTGAAAACTCTCAAGCATCAATTCGAGCCCTGGATAAATATATCCGCCTTGAAAACCTTGTGGTGTGACCAAATCCACCGTTACGAAAGTTCCAGCATCGATCAAGAGAATATTTTCATTGAAATGGTGAAAGCAATAATAAGCTTGCGCCACTCGATCCGCACCCACCGTCGTTGTGTAGTGGAGTGGCATATCGAGAAATATTTTTTCTTGAATGAAATCTTTAATATTGATGATGTTGTTTTTATTTTCGTTAAGTGGGATGAAAGATTTTAATTCGATATTGGCGACGTCAGAAATAATGACATCAAAATCAACATTGGATTTGAAAGCTGTTTCTTTGTTCGGGAGTTCAAAAAACTTTGATTTGCAATTCGTATTCCCGCTATCAATCGTTAATAAATAATTTTTCATCTTTATTTAAACCTAAATTGAGGATTTGCGCGGACAAGTAGCTATCAATCGCACCTTTTTTCAGTTGATAAAAATTTGAAATAGGGTCACAGAAACTAGGTGGCGTGTCCTTGCCAATTTTCAATAGGTCGTTAAGCACTAGCACTTGTCCATCTGTTTTTGTGCCAGAACCAATTCCGATGGTGGGGATATTTAAATTTTCGGTAATTTGTTGGGCAATTTTTTTCTCAACACATTCAAGCACAACAGCAAAACAACCAGCATCTTCAAGAGCTTTTGCTTCTTGAATTAATTTATCGGCTGAATTTTTATCTTTGCCGTGAGTATAGTAACCACCTAATTCGTGCACAGACTGAGGAGTTAAACCAATATGACCCATAACGGGGATGCCAGTTTCAACTAAACGTTGAATGATTTGTAATTGAAAAGGATAGGCTCCTTCTAATTTAATCGCTTCAACGGCAGAAGTTTTGAATAATTTTGTCGCGCAGTTAATACCATCTTCGAAAGTTGAATAACTTCCAAAAGGTAAATCTGCAATAACGAATTTATCTGGAGCACCTCGCTTCACTGCTGAAGAAAAAATAATCATTTCTTCTAAGGTGACTTCGATGGTGGTTTTGTAACCAAGAACAACATTTCCCACACTGTCGCCAACCAGAATCATATCGAGAATCGTTTCGTTTAAAAGCTGAGCTGTTTGATAATCGTAACAAGTTAGCATTTGCAGCGCACGCTGTTCATTAACTAGCTTGTGTTTCCGAATGATGCGAGTGTTTAATTTTTTGTTCATAATTTTCACTTAAAACAAAGTCGATTTTAATTCGTTATGGGTCTGAGTTAATTCCTGATCGGCCCAGAAATTCTCGATTTGTTTTTTAATAGTATTATAGTCTAATTTCTTCAATTTATCTTGAAATTTTCCTTGCTCAATTTCTTGCCAAATTTGATCTATTTTCTGCTCGAAATCGTCGTCAACCAGATGAGAAACGGATAAATGAGCTCCGAGCAATGCATTAGGACTAATTAAGTTGAAAAAATCTTTTGGACCAATTTTTATGAGTGTATCGACGATTAATTTTACTTCGTACCATGCTTCAAAATAAGCCAGTTCTTTATCAATGTTATGACTTCTTAACTTTTTATAAACACTATTGGAAGCGTATGGAATTAATGCGCAAAGTAATGTTTGCTCAGAGAAAAGATCGGCCATGGTTTCATTCTTGAAAGTGGTGGGATATGGACCAGAAGTAATACCTAAGCCAGCTGCCAATAATTGAATAAAATCCGAAGTTTGTTTTTTCTGAGTGGCATTGATTAATTCCAAACTCGAAACAGCACCTAGCTTTCCTTTGGTCTCATATTGGTATCTTAATTCGCTCGCAATCGCCTTTGGTGCAAAGAGTGCGTGGTAAAATTGCGGAAATTTTTCTTGTAGCTTGTGTTCCATCATCGAAAAACCATGAGCGTAGAGCAGTGTCGCGCCGGTTTTAATGTTCGCAGCATTTTTTTGCAAAATTTCTAAATGTGTGTGATCAGGAGTCAGAATCGCGATGTAGTCGTGATTCATTTTTTCAGCTGAGTTAAGTGTAATCGATTTGATTCCCCAGCTACTCAAAAGGGCTTGATGCTGCTCAGGTTTTCGAACGGCCACCATCACGTCCCAACCCGAATCTTTCAGGTTGAGGGTCCAGGCCTTAGCTTGGTTTCCCATTCCGATAATTAGAAGTTTTTTCATAGCGCCTCGAATTGTTGCATAGCTACCATGACGAAGGTGGGTTATCAATGTAGCATATACAGATAACTAGTTTGTTGCGCGACGCGCTGTGTGGTTATGAAAAAAGAGCTTATCGTTAAATGTTCTCACTGTGAAAAGGAATTTTCCTATTACACTTCGAAATTCCGCCCCTTTTGTAGTGAAAGATGTAAAATGGTCGATCTTGGTCGTTGGTTGAGCGAGGAATATGCTATCCCCGTCGTTAAAAAAACGGTCGAAGATGCTGAAACACCAACGATAGAAGAAGAAAATGAAAACGAGTAAAGAATTAAATTGGGTAATTGATTTAGCAGAGCAGAGTGGTGAGATTCTCCTCAAGTATTCTTCACAAATTGAATCGCTCGAGCGACATCATAAAGCAGGTCAGGGTTTTGCGACTCAAGCTGACGAAGAGTCAGAAAGATTTCTGATTAAGGAAATTTCTAAAGTCTATCCCACCGATCAATTCTTGGCGGAAGAATCTTTTTTTAAGTCGGGAAAAAAAGAATATTCAGAATGCAAAAATGGTCGAGTGTGGTTTATCGATCCACTTGATGGCACCAATAATTTTGTGAATGGAATTCCTTATTATTCTGTTTGCATTGGTTTGGTTGAAGATTCGGTTGTGAAGTTAGGTGTTGTTTATAATCCGTTTACTGGAGATTGCTATTTTGCCGAAAAAGGGAAGGGCGCTTATTACGAAAATAAGTTACGTGAAATCCCGATGCGAAAAATCAGTAAGGCCAAAAATCTGACTAAAATGAGTGAGTCGATGGTTTCGCTGGGAATTATTTCCAGTCGAAAACTCGATGTTAAAAGTGATTACCAAAAACTGGTAACGATGATGAAAATCATTCGGGCCGCTCGCAAATTTGGAAGTGCAGCACTGGATATGTGCATGGTGGCTTCTGGCCAGCTCGATGCTTACATCGAAACTTCGCTTAAGCCTTGGGATGTGGCGGCAGCATCGCTGATTTTGACTGAATCTGAGGTGATAATAACCGACTTAGATTGTTTGGATTATAATGTCTTTAAACCAGGGGTGTTTGCAGCCAGAGAGCCTCTTTATTCCGAAATAAAAAACTTTCTCCTGGCCGAAAAATAGTTATAATTTAACCTAGAGCTAAATTTCAACTTCCATGGAGGGAATGTTGTGGATATTTTAAATTATTTTAATCTGCATACCCGTGAATTTCTTTATATCGAATCCGGACTTTTAATCCTCTTGTTTATTTTGATTATGTTCTATTGGATGTACTACAAGAAAAAATTCCAATCGTTCAAACATCAAATTCCGGCGGGTGTGGTCAAGACTTATTTGGATTCAGTTATCCAAAATTCTCATTCCCTAAAGTCATCACTTTTTCGAGGTGAAGTTGATCCTTCAATCATGCCCATTTCCAGCTTACCTGACTCAATTGAAATTCATACTGGTGGTGCTGGCGGTTCAGCTCAATTAAATCAAAAAAATGCAGAGATTGCTTCGTTACAAGCGGCTGTCGCTGATAAAAAGAATTTGATTAAGGAACTTGAAAATCGTTTGGCCAATATTCCAACGGGTGAAACAGGAATTGATCCAAAAGTCTTGGCTGATTTACAAAAGCAATTAGCTGCAGCTAATGCCGAAATTGAAAGATTAAAAGCTCTACTGGCCCAGAAAAATGCTGCTCCTGCCGCTGCTGGTGGGGTTCCGCAAAGCCAATACGATGAACTAAAAAAACAAAAAGAAGAATTAGAAGAAAAGCTTAAAGAATATGAAGTGATTGAAGATGATCTTGCTAACCTGAAAAGACTTAAGCAAGAAAATGATCAGTTACGTAAGTCACTTGGCCAAGCTGGTGATTCAGCACAGACCGTCAGTGGTGGTAACGATGCTGATGCTATGACGACAATTGTGTCTGGTGGCAGTGATGGTGATGACGCTAATACGCTAGTTTCTGGCGGTGGTTCGGGGGATGATGCGATTAATATGGTGGCCGGTGAAGCTGAAGATACAGGCCCAGTGACTACTGATGTCGCTGATGCAGCACCAGCTGCAGCGGACGCTGCTGAAGGTGCTGACGCTGATAAGAAAACTCCGGAAGATTTATTAAGCGAATTTGAAAAGATGTTGGGGTAAGGCATGTTTAAATTGGTGTTGATAGGATTATCATTTTTATTATTTGTAGCAACCAGTTACTCCGCTCCAAAGCCGGCAGCGAAAGCGGTAGCAGCAAAAAGTAAAGTTTCTGATATTCAAAAAATCAAAGGTCCCGAAGAGCTGGATAAAGTTCTACAATCAGAATTAAACGCGTCGGAATTAAAAGTTTTAAAAGAAAAAGTGATTCATTTTTCAAATAAGTCGGTACCCACTTTAATCAAAGCTATGAAGAGTGATGCTTATCCAGAAAAAAATCGTTGGATGGCGACATTCCTTCTTGGGCGAATTATGGGTGATAAGTCTTCAGCCTTTATTGCACGCTTTGCTGAACATCCAAACTGGGTTATGCGTCTTGCCAGTTTAAAAACGCTACTTGCTTTGAAACAAGATAAGTACAAATCCATTTATGTAAAATCACTTTCTGATAAATCTTTAATCGTCCGTGTTCAAGCTTTAGATAATATCAATCATTTAAAAATCAAAGATGCCTCTTCGCATGTTTGGGCAATGTTGTATGATAAGTCGAATTACTCAGGCCAAGGCAAGCAGCTAAAACGAACCAACATCATTAAAGAAGTGATAAAGACTATTGGTGACTTAGAGTTCAAGAAAGCTGAAGCTCCTTTGTTGTCGATGATTCAAAACAAAAAATACCAAGATATTCATAACGAGATTGATTACTCACTTTCAAAAATTCATGGCAAGAAATCTCCGGTCGGAAATCTTTCTAAGAAGCAACACTTCTGGTCTCGAATTGCTTTAAATAATAAAACGATTTAAAAATTACTGAGTTGTTCTTTTTCGCGGGCCTTATCAATGGCTTGTAGTTTGTTATCAATTGAGATGATTCGATCAAGTCGATAAAGAATAGTTTTTTCAAGAATTCCATCAGTTCGCATTTCTTTCCAACCTTGTAGGAAATCTTGTTCGACTAATTGACGTTTATAGACACTAACTTTGCTAACTTCGCGTCCACCTTGTGAGCCCTTAACCACGTTTATGACCAACATGAATTTCGCCGATTTTACAGCATCGCTACTTCCGAAGGAATCAGTGAAATTGACCTGTAGTGTATTATCCATCCAACGGGTTTTAATATAACCAGCTTCTTGATTCTGTTGAGCTATGTCGTATTTTTTCATGACTTGAATAACGGCTTGCCATGATTGATTGTAGTTTGCGTCAAATACCTCAGATGGTATTTCCATTTCCTCTGTGACTTCACGAAATTTCTCGTAAGAGCCGCAACCGAGAAGCGTGCCCAAAAAAACGATGCTTAGTAGCTTACTTTTCATCATGATTAATGATATCAATGATTTGATTAAAAAGAAATAATAGGAACAAACTATGGGTCATTTATCATTGGTTAAAGATGTCTTACGTGATGAAGCGAGAGCGATTGAGCGAATTATTGGATCACTGACAGATGAAAATATCGAAAAAGTCGCCAATGTCTTTCGAGATTTAAAATCAACCGGTGGAAGTTTGATTATTACCGGAGTTGGTAAATCTGGAAATATCGCTCAGAAAATTGCCTCGACCTTTTCTTCACTTGGTTTGCCTTCGTTCTTTTTGCATCCGATCGAAGCTTTACACGGAGATCTGGGGCGTGTGACCAGCCAAGACGCTGTGATTATTTTAAGTAAATCAGGTTCAACCGAAGAAATTTTAAAACTGCTTCCATATCTTTGTATTCCAAAAGAAAAGGCCATCGCTATTTTAGGTAATACCGATTCTCCGATCGCGCAACGTTGTGGAATCATTTTTGATTGTTCGGTTGAAAAAGAAGCTTGTATGCACAACCAAGCACCGACCACCAGCTCAACCGTAGCGTTAGCGATGGGCGATGCCTTGGCCGTTTTGTATGAATCAGTTATTGGTGTGACAAAAGAGAAGTTTGCGCGCAACCATCCAGGTGGTTTATTAGGGAAAACGTTGTCATTAAAAGTTTCTGATATGTTAATTGCGAAAGATGATTGTCCTTCGGTTACGGCCAATCAAACTCTGAAAGATGCCATCATTGCGATGACAAAAAAACCGATTGGCATGTGTGCCGTTTTAGACGGTGATACGCTAAAAGGAATTATTGTGGAAGGTGACGTTCGTCGCTCTCTAACCAAAGATGATAATGCTATCTCATTTAAAATTAGCGACATCATGAATGCTAAGCCGATCGTTGGTGATACAAACATGTTAGCTTATGAAGCGCTACAATTAATGGAAAGCGGGCAGCGTGCTGTTTCCGTTTTACCAATTGTTGAAAGCAAAAAATTTTTGGGAGCTATTCGATTACACGACTTATTGAAAATGGGTTTCGTTTCCAGTAAAAAATAAAATAAAAAATCACAATCATACAAAACAGCATTAGTAATGATGAAACGCCTAGAATTTCATAAAAAGTTCGGTGACGTTTAGCAAACTTGAAAACTAAATCAAGATTTTTAAATTCTCCCGTATTCAAACGTTCGCTTTCAGTACTATCAGGATAAATAATTGAAGTAATACCAGTGTTGGTTGAGCGAATGATCGGAATATTAAATTCTACCGAACGCCACTTTGCCAAAAACAAATGTTGTCTCGGCTCGGGAGCTTCATACCAAGAGTCATTGGTCAGATTGAGGATAAAGTCTGTGGTAAGAGGATTATTCATTAAGTATTCACGAATAAATTTTGATTCGAGAAGTTCATAACAAATAGGAGTAATGAAGCGATATTTTTGGCGAGTTTCAAATAGAGTATAGTTCTCGCCAGTTTTGAAGAATGCCATGTTTGGAATATACTTTTGAATATAAATATTGAGTGGTCCAAACGGTAATGTCTCACCAAACGGAATCAATTTCATTTTGTGATAAACGTTTAGTAATTTGCCTTGATCGCTAAAGTGAAAAGCTGTGTTGTACTCACGTTCAAACCAATCAAACTGTGAAGTTTTTTGATCGTAACCACCAGTCACAAATTCGCTTTCATTATTGGCGATAACTTGTCTGAAAATTTCCGGCATCGGATAATTTTTTTCTTTTAAAGCTTCCGAACTGATCGAATAGGGATAAGAAGTTTCCGACCAAATAACGATAGCGGGTTTAGTATACTTCTCGACTTGATATGG
This sequence comes from Bacteriovoracaceae bacterium, assembly GCA_016786485.1. Lineage (GTDB taxonomy): Bacteria > Bdellovibrionota > Bacteriovoracia > Bacteriovoracales > Bacteriovoracaceae > JAEUWD01. The sequence goes on from JAEUWD010000034.1 coordinate 83,967, forward strand.
ACGAGAGCTTAATTCGAGAAAAGAATCGAGAACTTCTGTCACTGAACGTTCAACGCCTTTTTCAGATTCAATTTTTAAATAATTTCCGATATTTGCTTGTGAAATTCGAATCGGTAGACTTTCTGTTTTCGGTAAATTCGGAAGAGTTATCACAAAATTTAAAATAATTAAAACCCCAATCCATGCGTAAGAATATATAAATTTTTTCTTGGCCTTGAAATATTCGATAACTAAGAGAACTAACCAGAAGCTTAGAAACGAATAAATCAAACTTCCAAAAATCGGAGCAAGTCCTAGGTATTTACCAATGGCGATCCAAGGATGTCCTAGGTGTCCTGGAAAAAGCTGTGGCGTAAATTCTTGGATAAGCGTTAACCAAAGTGCTTTAAAGAGCGGAACAAACTCTTCTTGTTTAAGCATGAATTGAATTTGTCGCATGAACTTCTCAAACGGTCTTTGCATCACGAGATAAACCCAATAATAAGGCATGCAGATGAAGGCAAAAAGTCCGCCTAATAAAAGAGCTATAAAAAGTGGTAACTCACCAAAAACTTCCAACGTCTTAGGAATCCAAAAATAACCTGAATAGGTATGGCCAACAAAAAAGGCGAGCAGAAAATAAATTTGTTTTTTTATAGAACCTTCGTAACGATCAAGAAAATAAAGTAAAATTCCAGTTCCCAGAATCGGGGTAATAAGGAAACTTTCATTAAAAAAATTAGGGAACCCAAAAGAATAGAGAATGCCACCAAAAAGGGTTAAGGAAATTTCTTTAAAAAGCTTCATCCCTTAAGGATAAGGCGATTATTTTTTCTTGGCCAGTGCGCGGCCTTTCTTTTCTTCTTTTGAAAGTTCATTAACTCGAGCTGCCATTGCTAATGCCATTGTTGCATCAACTTTACCACCAGCTAATGTCTTATCTTCAAGTGATTTTACTTTCACCGATGAAGCGATAATCGAGTTCTTAATTTGTTCATATGAAAGTTCGGGATAATTTGCCTTAATTAAAGCTGCCACTCCAGTTACAAAAGCTGTTGCTTGGCTAGTTCCAGTCATTGCTGCTGCTTTACCACCAGGGATTGAAGAGATAATTCTTAAACCAGGTGCTGCAACGTCTACTGATAATTTACCCCAGTTTGATGAAGCGATAACATTTACATCTTCGTCGTGAGCATTAACCGAGATGATGTTATCTAAACCGTAACTTGCTGGGTAGTAAGCATATTTCTTATCATCGATATTACTTTTTTCGTTACCTGCTGCTGCTACGACTAAGATACCTTTTTCTTCAGCTTTTCTAAGGATTCTTAATTCTTCAAGTGAAGGTTCTGGTCCACCACCAGAGTAGTTAATCATATCTACAGTTTGGTCTACTGCGAATTCTAAAGCACGAATTGTTGAATTTAAGTTAGCTTGTCCAGAAGCTTGAGGATTGTAATATTTTAAAATAAGTAATTTTGCTTCTGGGAAAACACTCTTGATGATTCCTGCTACGTGAGTTCCGTGGCCATGAGAATCAGCTGGGGTAAGTGATGGTTTTGACATTGAGAAATCAACACCATAGTTTGATTCAGAAACTTTACCGTTAATAACGTGAATATTATCTCTTAAATGAGGGTGATTATAATCGATACCGGTATCAATAACCGCGATAACCACGTCCTTTTTCTTTTCAAAATTCTTCCAAGCCCCTGAAAGGTTGATAGAAGATGAGTTGGTATTAGTAATACCCCAGTTGCTAAATGTGTGATTAAGTAATTCCATTTTATAACCAAATGGAAAACGGCTATTCGCCGAAGCGACACTTGAAAGGAAGAGGAGCATCATCAGAGAGAGCGTTTTCAAGTTTTTCATTTATATCCCTTTATTTTAAATGGCCAAGAAGGCTAAAAGTTACCTCTTAATAAGCAAAACCGAGGCCAGTTCAGACACCCGTATTTACTCGATAACGGCAGTAAAATGACTAGTTTTTTGACGGCCCCAGTGAAGCGACTAAAAAGTCGACAATTCAGACTCATAACGCTATATATGCGAGTTAATAATAAAAGCACTGCTAAGTCCTCAATATTTAGTGAGATATTGCACGTAGTTTGACAGAAGAGGAGACAGTTTCCTATGATGATCAGTCTATGAAATGGCTTATCTTAATAATGACTTTTGGACTGTTGAGCGCTTGTAATCAAGAGCAAAAAGCTGAACGCCAAACACCGCCGGTGACTGATGGTAGCGAGATTCCCCCTGAAATTCGTGAGTATTTAAACAAACAAAAAATTCTTTGTAACGAAGGTGATGAGTGTCATAGTTCTGTGGCCAAAGTCGTGGTTTTAAAAAATCAACCACCTGTCACTTTGACTCAAAAATTAGAAGCCAATTTTTGTACAGGTGTTTTAGTTGGTCCCGATCTGATGCTGACTTCAGCGACATGTTTAGGCACAGATGTTTTAAAGAAAATCAAAAAATGTGATGAATATGTTTATTTCACTTTTTCGTCTCGCTCTGCGGGTGAAGAAGTGCATTTCAAGTGTGCCAAGCTAGTCGATAATACAGCATGGGATAAATTAGAAATTCCTGAAAACGCTCTTTGGCGTAACGATTTTGCACTCATTCAATTGGCCGGAACACCTGAACGGCAAGAAGTGAAATTGGCCGTTGATGGTATCGATGATATTGAATATTACACTTGGAAAATTAATCAGAAAGATCAGTTCAATGGTAAGATGGTGCGCGAGGAATGTGAGCATCTTTTTAATTCTTACATGAACCCTTTTGCGACTTCAGCATTTTCGCCTTACGTGCCGTTTGCCAACTGCACATTCAATGTTGAATCGGAAGGTAATACGGGAGCTCCAATTTTTAATTCAGCTGATGAGTTAGTGGCCATTTACTCTCGCGCCTTCCCAAAAGATCGTATCGATTCACTTATCAGAAATAAGCGCCTGATTAAAAATGAAATTGCACCATTGGTTCATGCGACCAATATTGGCTGCTTGAAGCTGACGAGTTTAGATGTCGACCAATCTGAATGTAAAAAACTATTGGAATTAAGCACGTTAAAAAATCTCGAGAATGATTTAGTTCATGGCGAACAAAACTTTGCAGAGTTTCGCCAAAACGTTAAAGCAGACCTTGAAACTTATATCAAATATTTTGATACAAAAGTCGAATTAGTTTTTGCTCGTTTCCAAGATAATCCTTTTATTTTTTGGTATGAATTAAGAGCTATTCCAAGATGTTTTAGGGACCCGGAGAAGTGGATTGATAGTAAGCCACTTAAGAATTTTTTCTTAAAGTGGTTATTAAGAAAATCATTCCCATATCACTACGCACACCCAACATGGAAATTAGCTATTCCATTTGATCGCTATTTAAAGCCACAACCTATCGTTGAAAGAATAGATTCTGATGTAAATTATCTGGCGATTTTCTCACCATATAATTTAAAGAAAAATGGTAGTTCTGATGTCTTGTTAACAGTACCAAAAGTGGCAGGAAATTCAGAAGATCTAAGTCAGAGACTTGTGGATATTAAGGCTTGCGAATAATCCGATTTATTGTTTTGTTTGATTGAGATCTTTCCAGCTTTTTCCTGCACGGTTTGAGCGAGTTCTTTGCCAAGTATCTACCGCTTGATTGTGTTCTTTGTATGTGGCAGTAAAGACGTGAGTCCCATCATTTTTACTCACAAAATAAAGATAATTATGCGGTTCTGGATCAAGCGTGGCTTCAATCGCCGCACGTGAAGGATTACAAATCGGTCCAAGTGGTAAGCCTAAAATTTTGTAAGTGTTGTAACTGGTAGCTTCGAGTAAATCTTTTTTTCTTAAGTTCCCGTTAAACTTCCCATCCCGGTGGTAAATGCCGTAAATGGTGGTGGGGTCAGCTTGCAGGCGCATCTTTTTCTTTAAGCGATTATGATAAATTCCAGCAATCGTTCGACGTTCGAAAGTCGCACCAGTTTCTTTCTCAACAATCGAAGCTAGTGTAATAATTTGGTGTGGATTGAGATTAGGATAAGCCAATGTCAGAGATTTTGTGGCCCGTTTAAATTGTTCCACCATGGTTGAAACAATCAATTCCGCCGGTGTTTCAGGAGCAAAACGATAGGTTTCGGGATATAGATACCCCTCGGTTGAATCGCCGGTTAGATTATATTTTTTTAAGATTTTTTCGCTTTTCGCAGCTTGAACAAAATCACTAGCATTTTTAACAAAACCTTTGGCGGCCAAGATCTCTGAGATTTCATAAAGGTTTTTTCCTTCGGGGATAGTGATGGATAGAAGCACTGGAAGCCCTGAAATCAAAGCTTCATGCACGTCGAGAAGATTAGCGCCTTTCTGAATTTCGTAAGTGCCCGCTTTAAACTTGGTTAACGAATTTTTGAATTTGCTGTAGTAATGGAAAAGTCTTGGGTTTGAAATCAAATTATCTTTGTAGAGACGGTAATTAATTTGCGCAAAGGTATCACCAGTTTTGATTTGAAAAAAAGTGTTTTGTGTAGGCACACCTTTTGTCATGAGATAATAAATATGCATCCCGCTTAGTAGTAATCCGATAATAGGAGGAAGAATGAGAAAATAGACGAGCTTTTTCATCTGATTAACCTTTTTTAAGTAATACTTATATTTTAAGAGTTTTTGATAAAATCTTCTAGAATTATTGTGGCCGAAACCTCATCAATTTTCTTCATGTCGATTTTAAAATTATAACGAGGGGAATTAAGCATTCTTTCTTTGGCTTCAAAAGTGGTAAGCGTCTCATCTTGCTCATAAGTTTGAATTTTAATAGTGCTAGAAAGCTTTTTGTAAAAGGCTTTCATTTTTTGTGTCATTTTGGATTCTTTACCATCCGTGAAACGAGGAATTCCAAAAACAAGAACTTCGATATTCTCACTTTCGATAATTTTCTTTATATCTTCTATGACTTGTTTTTCACTTTTAAAAATGATGGTTCCGTAAGCGACAGGATAGGGGTCTTTACCAGGTGTGAAAGTCGCTAAACCTATAACCTTTGTTCCATAATCGATAGATAAGATGGTCATACCATTAAATTTTTTGAAGGCTGGGTATTCGGAGAATTCCATAGTTTCCATGGGGGTTAGTATGTAAAAAGAATAAATCTTTTAAGAACTCTTGACAACAATTCTATGGCAGGTAAGATGGGAGACAGATTATTCATCATAATTGATCGATAAAACATTCCAAGGGAAATTCCGGATATTCAAGCAAACAGGAGATTCACTAATGCATTTGAATGAGCTTAGAGAAAAGAACATTAAAGAACTAACAACGATGGCCGATCAATCAGGGATTGAGAACGCATCGGGAATGAAAAAACACGAAGTGATTTTTTCTCTTCTTACAAAAAGTGCTGAAAAAGGCGAAGATATTTTTGGAGAAGGTGTTCTTGAGATTCTCCCTGACGGTTTCGGTTTCTTACGTTCTCCTGGTTATAACTATCTCCCTGGTGCCGATGATGTTTACGTAAGTCCAAGTCAAATTCGAAGATTCGGTCTAAGAACTGGTGATACAGTTGCTGGAGAAATTCGCCCTCCAAAAGATGGCGAGAGATATTTCGCACTTTTAAAAGTTAACGAAATTAACTTCATGGGTCCTGAGCAACATAAGCAAACGGTTCTTTTCGATAACTTAACTCCGCTTTATCCTGAGAAAAAAATCAACCTTGAATTTAAGCCAACTAATTATTCAACTCGTATTATCGATATGTTTGTTCCACAAGGTTTCGGTCAACGTTGTTTGATCGTTGCACCTCCAAAAGCTGGTAAAACGGTTTTATTACAAGATATGGCAAATGCGATTTCACACAATCATCCAGATGCAAAATTAATTGTTTTATTGATTGATGAAAGACCAGAAGAAGTTACAGATATGAGACGTAACGTTCAGGCGGAAGTTGTTTCTTCAACTTTCGATGAACCTGCAAGTCGTCACGTTCAAGTAGCGGAAATGGTACTTGAAAAGTCGAAACGTTTAGTTGAAGCAGGTAAGGACGTTGTTGTTCTTCTCGATTCAATCACACGTTTGGCCCGCGCTTACAACACAGTTGTTCCACCATCAGGAAAGATTTTATCAGGTGGGGTTGACTCAAATGCACTTCATAAACCAAAAAGATTTTTCGGTGCTGCTCGAAATATCGAAAATGGTGGTTCATTAACTATTATCGCAACTTCATTGATTGATACTGGTTCACGTATGGATGAAGTTATTTTCGAAGAATTTAAAGGTACAGGTAACTCTGAAATTCAACTTGATCGTAAGTTAATGGAAAAGAGAATTTTCCCTTGTTTGGATATTAACAAGTCATCAACTCGTAAAGAAGACTTGTTAATGCAACCAGCGAATTTACAACGAGTATTCGTACTACGAAGAGTATTACATCCAATGAGCACCATTGATTCAATGGAATTTATTATGGACCGAGTAACCAAGAGTAAAACGAACGCTGAATTTCTTGATTCAATGAACGGTTAAAATGTTTATTAAAAAGTTCGCTCTGATTTTTGCCAAACAATATACGTCATTAGGTGGACAAGCGGTGATCGAAGGCGTCATGATGCGTTCTCCAAACGCATTTGTGGTCGCGGTTCGTAAAGCTGATGGCAAAATCCGTCTTCGAAAAGATCAGTGGTTTGGCCTTTCAAAAAAATATCCTTTCTTTAAAAAACCCTTTTTACGTGGTGTTCTTATGTTGGTCGAATCCATGGCCAACGGGATCGTGGCGCTTAATTATTCAGCTAATATCGCCATGGCAGAGGAAATGAAAGAAAAAGCGCTTAAAAGTGGTATGTCAGAAGCGGATTTGCAAAAAAAGATGAAAGCCGCTGAAAAGGTTAGCTTCTCAACTTTTTTAACTATCGCGAGTTCGTTTATTTTAGGCATGGGTCTATTCGTTTTTCTCCCTCATACATTAACGGCTTGGTTATCGAGTTTTTTTGATTTGCAATGGAGTTTAGACGGTTTCGCTTTTCATGCTTTTGATGGCTTGATCAAGGCAATGATTTTTATTCTTTATATTTTTTTAATCGGTTTCTTGCCGGATATTCGAAAAGTTTTTCAGTATCATGGTGCCGAACATAAATCGATTTCGACTTTTGAAGCGGAAGAAACACTTGAAGTAAGTAATGCTAAAAAATACACCACACTTCATCCACGTTGTGGGACCTCATTTATTTTCTTTTTATTATTAGTTTCAATAGTTTTATTCTCAGCTATTTTTAGTTTAGTTTCGTTTCCGGCTGAGTATTCTAATATCTTAAAACATTTTTTTGCTATTATTTTTAAAGTTTTCTTAATGTTTCCTATTGCAGGAATTTCTTATGAACTGATTAAAATCGCAGGTAAATACCCATCGAACCCTGTTCTGAGATTGATTGGTTTCCCAGGCTTAATGCTGCAAAAATTAACCACGAAGGAGCCCACCGACTCTCAGTTGGAGGTGGCACTGGCTTCAATTAAAACCGTGCTTTATTTAGAAAAAAAATATTCACTGAATGAAGCTAAAGAAAAAGTTTTAAAGTTAGAAGAAACAGAAATTACTTCAGTGAATGAAATTGATCAGCAAAGTGATCTCTTAAAAGAATTTTTGGAAGTGTAACGTGTTTCATAAACTAGATGCCGTTGTAAAAAGATTTGAAGTTATCACCGAGCGTTTGGCGGACCCGACCATTTATGAACGTCAAAAAGAATTTCAAGAGATGAGCAAAGAACGCTCTCACTTGGAAGAAATCGTTGTCAGCTACAAAGAATACAAAAAAATTAAAGAAGAACTAGCGCAAGCTAAAGATATGATTATTAATGAAACTGATGAAGATTTGCGTTCGATGGCCAAGGAAGAAATTCCGGGTCATGAAGCAGCGATCGAAGCTCTCGAGCAAAAACTAAAACTACTTTTACTACCCAAAGATCCACTCGACGCTAAAAACTGTATGGTTGAAATTCGCGCTGCCGCAGGCGGTGACGAAGCTTCAATATTTGTAGCGGATGTCTTTAGAATGTATCAGAACTACTTTAAGACCTTAGGCTTTGGTTACGATATTGTCTCTGTGAGCCGTGGTGACCAAGGGTTAAAAGAAATTATTCTTAACGTGACTGGTGATCGTGTTTATTCACGTATGAAATACGAGTCAGGCGTTCATCGTGTTCAGCGTGTTCCAAAAACTGAAGCTCAAGGCCGTGTCCATACTTCGACTATTACTGTTGCCGTATTACCAGAAGCCGACGAAGTGGAATTCGAATTAGATATGAACGAAGTCCGTATCGATGTTTATCGTTCAGGCGGTTCTGGTGGGCAGTCTGTTAACACGACGGACTCTGCCGTTCGTGTCACTCACATTCCAACAGGTACAGTGGTTGCTATCCAAGATGAAAAATCACAACACAAAAACAAAGATAAAGCTCTTCGAATTTTGACGACTAGAATTTACGATAAGATGGTTCAAGAAGCAGCGGCGACAGAGTCAGCTAAGCGTAAAGGTATGGTTGGTACAGGTGATCGCTCAGAGCGAATTCGTACTTACAATTATCCACAAGGCCGTGTGACTGATCATCGTATTGGTTTAACACTTTATAATTTAGAGAATATTATTGAAGGCGACGTTGCTCCACTTACTAACGCTCTGATTGCACACAATCAGGCCATCCTGCTGAAAGGCGATGAATAATCCTTATATTGTCCCAGTGAAATTTTTTTTCAAAAAGCATGAGAAGCACTTAGCAGATTCCTATCCGGGTATTACGCTGGAACGTTTGCTACAAGAAACAAGCGACTGGAAAGAAGATTGGAAAATCATCGAGGCCCAATTATTAAAAGCTATTCCACTGCAATATATTTCACAGAAAGCTTATTTTTATAAGTCAGTTTTTTTTGTGAATGAGAATGTCCTTATCCCACGCAGTGAAACAGAAATCTTGGTTGAGACCGTGGCCAAACATGTTAAGAAAAAAGCGGCGATGATTTTAGATCTTGGCACTGGCTCCGGTGCGATTATTCTTTCGTTGAAAAAAGAATGTCCTCAGATTGTCGCATGGGCAAGTGATATTGATCCGAAAGCGCTTGCTGTTGCCAAGTTAAACGGCACAGAATTAGCTTTAGACGTACAATGGGTGCAAGCGGATAGGTTTGATTATGCTTTTCCTAAAATGGACGTTATCGTTACCAATCCGCCTTATATTATGCAAAAACGAGACTTAGCGACAGTGCATGCGCAAGTTGCCAAGTATGAACCGCATACAGCACTTTTTCTAAGCGACGAGACTTATGACAAGTGGTACCTAGAATTGTTTCAAGGTGCATTAAAACTTCTCAATCCGAACGGCTTATTCTTTATGGAGGGCCATGAAGATCACTTACCACGCTTAAAGCAATTGGCAGAATCATTAGGGGCGGCTAACGTATTGTTAATAAAAGATTATACGCAACGGTTCCGGTTTTTAACTTTTGAGGTAAAATAAGTCATGGATAAAATTATTATTAATGGGCCTTGCAAATTAAAAGGTTCAGTTCAAATTTCTTCTTCTAAAAATGCTTGTTTACCCATTTTGACTTCAACTTTATTGTTCGAAGGTCCGATTCATTTTGATTCGCTACCCGAGCTTGATGATATCGAAACACTTTGTCAGTTGCTTGAAACGATGGGCGCTAAAATTATAAAAAAAGATAATGCGACAATCATTGATGCAAGTAAGATCAATAAGCCTTTCGCAGACTATGAACTGGTTCGTAAAATGCGGGCTTCGATATTAGTTCTTGGTCCATTATTAGGACGTTTTGGTAAAGCTGAAGTTTCGCTTCCAGGTGGATGTGCCATTGGTACACGTCCGATTGATATTCACTTAGATGGTCTGACAAAAATGGGCGCTTCGATCACAATTGAACAAGGTTACGTCAAGGCAACCGTGAACAAACTCAAAGGGTGTCAGATTCATTTACCTTTCCCTTCAGTCGGCGCGACTGAAAATCTGATGATGGCCGCTGTTTACGCTGAAGGTGAAACGGTTATTACTAATAGTGCGATGGAGCCTGAGATTTGGGCCTTGGGTGATTTTCTTCAGCGCAATGGCGTTCAGATTGAAGGTCATGGGACAAGTAAAATTACAATTATTGGAACAAAGACAACATTAACTGCTGATAAGAAACCCTTAAAAGTGATGAGCGATCGAATTGAGGCGCTGACTTATATAATCGCAGGCATCATGACCAATTCAGAAGTTTTAGTCGAAAATTGTGAACCAACTCATTTCACAGCAGTTTTGGATTTGCTCGATAGCATTGGTTGTTACTTAATTCGAAACAAAAACAGTGTTCAAGTTTTACCAAGTAAAAGAACACTTAAAAAATTTCAACTCTCAACTGGTCCTTACCCACAAATCCCGACTGATGTTCAGGCCCAATTAGTAGCACTCGCATTAGTCATCAAGGGTGAAAGCCAAATTACTGAAACCATTTTTGAAAATCGTTTCATGCACGTTCCTGAACTGATTCGTATGGGAGCCTCAATTACGATTAAGGATAATAGTGTTTTCATACAAGGCGGTGGTGTTTTAAAAGGTGCACCGGTTATGTGTACTGACTTACGCGCGAGTGCTGCGCTGGTGTTGGCCGCGCTTTGTTCTGAAGGAACAAGTACTATCAATCGTGTTTATCACTTAGATCGTGGCTATGACAAAATGGAAGAAAAATTACGAGGACTTCAAGCCAATTGTAAACGAGTTAGTGAGTAGGTAGATATGTTTGAAGAAGATTGTTTATTTTGTAAAATTGTAAGAGGGGAAATCCCCGCCAAAAAAGTTTTTGAAACGAAAGACGTCATTGCTTTTAATGATATTTATCCTCAAGCAGTCGAACATTATCTATTCATTCATCGTGAACACACCAAAAATGCCAATAGTATGGTGGCGCAAAAACCAGAACATTTGACTGCTATTTTTAAGGCCATTCGAGAATTTACTCAGCAGACTTACTTAGAAACTTCGGGCTTTAGAGTTGTCACAAATATCGGCGCCAATGCCGGACAGACTGTTTTTCATACGCATTTTCATGTTTTAGGTGGAGAAAAACTAGGTACTTTCGGGAGCAACTCAACTAAGAGTTCAATCCATTAATCAAACTTGAAAGTAATGTTTTCTGTAATGGGCTGAACTTAATAATTTCTGCCATCACAAGAATGGGTGAGTTTTGAATTTGGATCGCTAATACGAGGCGATTATTTTGCGTATTGAATTCAATAACATTCAAGCCTGGAGCAAAAGATTTTTTATGTTTTTTAATAATCTCAGCTTCAATATTTGAACTGTTTTGAATTTCTGGAAGTTTTGAACCTTGCACCGTCAGAAACTGAAGCTCTGGTTTCGCGTCTTCAGCTGTTTCTTTTAAACCTTGGAAAATAAGTTTTAATGATGTCGCATGAAGATTGTATTTAATAAATTGCCATAATTCAGTACAGAAAGCGTGACGATCTTTAAGCCAAAGTTGGCGTAAGTTTTTTTCAATCGCAAAAAGATTATCTAAAGACTCTAAATTATTTCGAAGTGACCAACGCGTGCTAACTTTATCCAAAATTGACCAAAGTGAATTGAAATCAAGATTTTCGATATCCAATGCCGATGAATAGGTCGTCACTTGATCGACCGGGTAACGGTTTTTATTATTGTTGAGAAAATTGATCATTTGCTCATCCATATTTTCGTTCGAAATCAAAAGAGCATCAAAATTATCTTCCGAAAAATTATCCAACGAAGCCGTTTTGGTCTCAAAGTTTTTCTGAACAGGGTTTAGTTGGATATTAAGGATAGATAAATCAGTTTTCTGCAGGGCCAAATTTGCAATCATAAACGTCCTATTAGTGGATTAATTTGCTTTATTTTAACAATTCAGAATCTAAGTTACAATGCTCAATATAGGGAAAAAAACGTGAAACTTATCTTCTTTTTATTTAGTTTAGCCGCTCTAGCACAGGATGAGCGCTATTTTCGTAAGATTTACACTGGGGAATTAAAAGAATTCCAAGGGGAAGCTAAGGAATACAAATACGTTTTCTCAAGCCCGGCCTATCAGCTCGATCTCAACGACGATGGCTATTTTGAATCCATTCTCATTTCTAAAAAAGATAATATCGATTTCCTGGAAGTGCGTGATTATGAAGGACGTCAGGTGTTCGAACACCGTCTTTATGCCTATGGTGGAGACGCCCATCTCTATCGCTTGAAGAAAGTGAAGTTATCCAATCATGCGACGGCCTTGATTCTTTTCTTCTACGAAGGCGCGAGACACACACATCAGTTTGAAGCTACCGCACGCCTGTATTTCCTCACGCTGGATGATAAGAAACTCGATTCTCTACGTCTTTTCTATGGGCCTAATTACTGGCATGAATTTGAAAAATTTCGCGAAACCTTTTGGCAGCGGGATTTGAATGTGAATGTGGTGGATTATAATGAAGACGGAACCAAAGAAGTTTCAGTTACCTATAACCATATTAGTCGTGTGTATTTTTATCGAGGGCAAGGAACTTGGCTTAATTTTAAATAATAGCTAAGCCGCTTTCTTGTACTTTTCTTCAGTTGTTTTCTGTGTTTTCTTATTATTTTTGTTATCGCCAAAGAGAGGCTTAACATTTTGATATTGAGCCAGAATCTCTTCATGTTGAGATTTCTCAGCTTGTTCTTGATCTTCAAGTTTCTTCATAAAGAAATTCCAAGTCGCAAAGGGTGCGCATAAAACAATAAGTAATGAAACGAGAACCGAGAAAGACATGTGTGAAGTCTTTACGCTTTTTACTACAGGAGCAGCCACTGTTGAAGCGGACATAAATTGATAAGAGGCTTTAATTCCGAGTTCCTTATTCTTCTCAACCGCTTGTCTTGGGATTTCCACGAAAGCTTCCACCGCCGGGGCACGACCTACATTTTTAGCGAACCCAGTGCTCATAGTTGATAAGAGTAGTAGGACAATCCAAGCTGTTTTGTTCATTTAAACCTCACTATAAGTGATATCGGCAAATATGACTAAGATCTAAAATGATTTTTTAAACTCACTAAAGTTCATTGAATTATCACCGATAAGCCTTAAGCATTGGATAACTCTAGGAAGAGTAATTATGAAGCTATTTTTTATGACATGCATCTTCACTATGGCCTTCGCTTACGCGTTTGCCACTCACTTTAACATCATTGGGATGTTACAAGAACGCTCTGAAGTTGTAACAAACTTCGAAGTAAGAGCGCTAGAGCTGAGTAAAGAGAACCGTGCTCTAAAAGTTACGATCAACGACCTGAAATATAAGTTAAAAGAAATGGAAGCTCAAAATAGTTTCTTAAAATTGAAGCAAGGGACAGCTAAGCGAACAATTGCTAGTGAAGAAGTTGTTTCTATCGAGAGCAAGGGCGGAAAAGATTACGTTCAATACGAAGTTTATCAATGGTCACCAGAAAAACTTTTAGCAATTGGTGATAAAGAATTTCAATACAATAACTTTGAAAAATCTGCACAGTTTTTTAATGAATTAATTAAGCGTTTTCCAGCTCACCAAAAAGTAAACGATAGAGTTCTTTTTGAAGCGGGAATTGCTGCTTACGAATCTAAAAAATACTACAACTGGGCGGATGAACATTTGACTAAAGTTGTGAAAGATTATCCTAAGTCTAAATTTTATCGTGGCGCTAAGTTGTGGCTTGCTCTGTCTAAATTAAAGCAAGGTCAAGAAAAGTACTTTTATGAAACAGTAGAAGAATTTCGTATGAAATATCGTAACACTGAAGAATGGAAAATATTGAGTAAACACTATGAAGAATTTACGACTAAATACAAAAATTAAATCGATCCTACTTTTCGTTTTCATGTTAGCAGTAGTCAATACCGCTTACTCGAAAGCGGTTGTTCGAGTGGTCGCAGTTCAAGGTTCAGTTTTTGGTGTTAACGAAGGTATTACTTTCGCCATTAACAGCGGCGATTTTATTGAAGATCTTTCCGAAATTATGACGGAAGAACAAGCTCAGGTTACATATGTTGATTTTTATGATCACACCTATCATATGGCCGGTTCAACCCATGTTAAAATTATGAATAAAATGACTGAATTACGTTCAGGCCATTTGTGGATTAAATCAGATAATAAATCAGATGAATTTTCAGTTCAAACTTCGAATTCTAATGCCATCTATTCAAAAGGTGAATTCATTGTTTCTTACGATAACAATGCAGGGAAATCGCAAATCTTAGTTGTGAATGGTAATTTACAATACTCAAACTTACTTGAAGCTCACATGAAATATGAAATTGGCGCAGGTCAGTTCTCATTTGTGGATCAAAAATATGAGGAAGGTCTCCCTCGTAGTCCAACCGTTGTTGGTTTTGATTCATTCAAACATGCGATGGGTTACTTCAACGGTATCAGACCGAATGATAAAGGTTTTGAAGACGTGATGAAAGTTCAAGTTGCTGAAGATAAGCCATCCTATGCAGCTCGTAAGATCGCCTCAGTTGATGAGAAGCCTGCAAAGAAAGCGTCGAAGTCAGTCACAAAAGGTAAAATTATTTTCCTTTCAGCTTTAAACAACAATCAAAATACGAAAGCCAGAACTCCGGCTTCTGTAAAAAATGCTGAAGAGAAGTATTATAAAAAATTATTAGCAAAACCAGATATGAGAGATTTATCGTATCCAGGTCATCCTACAAAATCTCATTCGCCAGCAACTTCGAAGGCCAACGTTCGTGTTTTTGGAATGGATGAAATGGATGGCCATGCTCCAGCTTTCCCAGCGGCGACAATTCCAGCTCCAGTTGTGATGCCAGAGCCAGTGGTTGCACCAGTCGCAAAAGTGGAAGCTCCTAAATCCGAACCAAGTCGTGTTCCTTCTTCAAATATGGTAAGTCCTGAAACGAAGACTTTTGAGAAGTCATTAGATAAGGAAATGGATGAGCAAAAGAGACATCCAGAGGAACTTAATCAGTTAATCGACGAGTTAAAAAACTTCCGCGAAGATTTCAATAAATATTATTAATCTGTCATTTATCAGTTTGCTAGGTGTTAATAGATCGTCACCTAACAAAAAATATTCTGGCCCATCGATAAGAGGGCCAGAATAACTATTTACTAGTCATCTTTTTGGCCATAATTTTATCTAAAAGGCTGGAAAATGGCGGAAAAATCTAAATTGGCACTGACCTATGATGATGTTCTTTTAAAACCTGGTTATTCAGAAGTCTTACCTCACGAAACCGAACTTAAAACATACTTTTCACGACGAATTAAAATGAATATCCCAATCGTTTCATCGGCGATGGATACAGTTACTGAATCTCGTGCGGCCATTATCATGGCGCAAGAAGGTGGGATTGGTGTTATTCATAAAAATCTCTCGATCCATGAACAAGCTTTCGAGGTTGAAAAAGTAAAAAAATATGAAGCCGGCATGATTATGGACCCGATTACAGTCGGGCCAGATGAGCCATTGCAAACGGTGGTTGAATTGACTGCCAAATATAAAATCTCAGGTGTTCCAGTTGTCGACGAAAATAAAAAAATTCTAGGTATTATCACTAATCGCGATATGCGCTTTGAAACGAATTTCACGCAAAAAGTAAAAGATGTGATGACATCAAAAAACCTGGTAACCACGGCCGAAGGGACAGATTTCGAAGCGGCAAAAAAGATTTTACAAAAGCACCGTATTGAAAAATTACCAGTGGTAGATAAGAAAGGCATTCTTAAGGGCTTAATTACTATCAAAGATATCGAGCGTTCAATTGCTTATCCAAAATCAAACAAAGATCAACATGGTCGCCTGCGTGTCGCAGCTGCGGTTGGGGTTAGCGATACAGAATTTGAAAGAGCGACAGCACTTGTGAAAGCTGGTGTTGATTGTCTGGTGATCGATACTGCCCATGGGCACTCAAAAGGTGTTCTTGCGATGGTAGCGCGTTGTAAAAAACAATTTAAAAATATTGATATCGTCGCTGGTAATGTCGCTACCGCTGAAGGTTGTGCTGCACTCATTGCTGAAGGTGTAGATGGAATTAAAATCGGTATTGGTCCAGGTTCCATTTGTACCACACGAATTATTGCTGGTATTGGTGTTCCTCAGTTGCAAGCACTGATGGACTGTCGCAAAATCTGTGACAAAGCCGGCATTCCGTTTATTGCGGATGGTGGGATTAAATTTTCAGGAGATATCGTGAAAGCACTCGCCGCTGGAGCTAGTACCGTTATGATTGGTTCACTTTTTGCGGGAACGGATGAGTCTCCTGGTGAAATGTTTACCTCGCAAGGCCGTGCTTACAAAATGTATCGTGGCATGGGATCAATCGGTGCGATGGTACAAGGTTCAAAAGATCGTTATGGCCAAGGTGGTGTCGAAGATAATATTAAGCTGGTACCAGAAGGCATCGAAGGTCAGGTTCCGTATCGTGGATCGCTTTCAAGCAACATTTATCAATTGCTTGGTGGTTTGCGTGCAGGGATGGGATATGTTGGCGCCAAAAATTTAAAAGAACTTAAAACGAAAGCAGACTTTGTGCAAATTTCTCAAGCTTCGCTGAAAGAAAGTCATCCACATGATGTGACGATTACCAAGGAAACTCCAAATTACAGGCTGACTTAAATATGAAAGAAAAAATTTGGATAGTTGATTTTGGTTCACAATATACCCAGCTCATCACCAGACGTACTCGCGAATTGGGTTTTTCGAATAAAATTTTTATTTTAGAAGATGCGCTCGCTCGCATGCAAAAAGGTGAATACCCCGAAGCGGTTATTTTATCCGGTGGCCCGCAATCAGTTTTTGAAGATACGACAGATTTTTCTCCACTTTTTTCTAATAAAAAAATTCCTGTGCTTGGCATCTGTTACGGCATGCAAATCATGGGGCAGTTTTTTGGTGGAAAGGTTGAACGAGGTACACAAGGTGAGTACGGTAAAGCTGAAGTCACCTTTGAAAAGATAGCGCAATTTAAAAAATTAAAAAATAAATTTCAAGCTTGGATGAGTCACTTTGATCATGTGACCAAAGTTCCCAAAGATTTTTCAGTCATTGGGAAAAGTGCTAACAATCTGATTGCAGGAATGATGCATAATGAACGTCCGCTCATGGCCTTCCAATTTCACCCTGAAGTTGAACATACTGAGCAAGGACGAGAAATTCTTAGTGCTTTTTTTGAATTAGCAGGGTTAAAAAAAGATTGGTCGACCAATGCGATGCTCGAACTTTGTGCTCAAGAGTTTAAAAATCTCAATGATGCCAAAGTGCTTTGTGCTTTTTCAGGTGGAGTCGATTCTTTAGTGGCGGCGATGCTCGCGCATCGAGAAATTGGAAAAAATCTTTTTTGTTTTTTCGTCGATCATGGATTACTTCGCCCACAAGATCATCATCATATTGAATTACTTAAAGAACATACACCATTACAAATTGAAGTTATTGATGCCAAAGATATTTTTTATTCAAAACTTTTCGGTGTCAAAGATCCGGAAGAGAAAAGAAAAATTATTGGGAAAACTTTTATCGAAGTCTTCGAACAAAAGGTGAACGAATACACAAAAAAGAAGAAAATAAATTTCGAATATTTGCTTCAGGGAACACTTTATCCCGATGTTATTGAGTCGGTGAGTCCGCATAAAAAAGGTGGAAAATCGGTCACGATAAAATCTCACCACAATGTAGGTGGTTTACCAGAGCGCATGAAATTAAAATTGGTGGAGCCTCTGCGCATGTTATTTAAAGATGAAGTTCGTCAGATGGGAGTACAGTTAGGATTAAAAAGCGAGTGGGTTAATCGTCACCCGTTCCCAGGTCCAGGCATTGGTATTCGTGTCTTAGGTGAACTCAGTGAAGCATCCATTAAAAAAGTTCAACTTTCAGATCAGATTCTTTTTGAAGAATTAACTAAACAATCTTTATATCAAAAATGTTGGCAAGCCTTTACAGTGCTGCTTCCTGTCAAAACGGTTGGTGTCAAAGGCGATGCGAGAGCGTACGAAGAAGTCATTTGTTTGCGCATGGTCAATAGTCAGGACGGGATGACCGCGGACTGGAGCCAGATGCCGATGTCGTTTTTAGCGCATGTGTCGAGTCGAATTTGTAACGAAGTACCGGGAATTACTAGGGTGGTTTACGACATTACTTCAAAACCGCCTGGCACGATCGAGTGGGAATAAAAATTTCTTAATCGGGCCTAATTTTTTTACAATTTCAACCTTTCATGCGATATGTTTTTCAGAGAGAGAACGTCATGAATTTATTTGAAACACATCCAAAAAGTTTTGTTCATTTGCACTTGCATACACAGTATTCATTGCTGGATGGTGCCATTCGTTTAGACGATCTTTTTAAGCGCTGTAAAGAGCTTGGCATGCCGGCGGTGGCAAGTACTGATCACGGTAACATGTTCGGTGCTATCGATTTTTATACCAAAGCAAAAAAATATGGCATCAAGCCGCTGATAGGTTCTGAAATTTATTTCACACCAGGCTCACGTTTTGATCGTCGTTCTCCAAAAAATACCAAAGCTCTCGATTCACAAGATGAGATGGAAGGTAAACACCATATTCATCACTTGGTTTTAATTTGTAAAAACCAAACGGGTTATAAAAATCTTTGTCAGATGTTAACCAAAGCATATCTCGAAGGTTTTTATTATAAGCCTCGTATCGATATGGAAGTTTTGAAAGAGTATAGTGAAGGTCTCATCGCGACGACAGCATGTTTGAAAGGTGAGGTGGCTTATAACTTCTTCACTGGCCAAGATAACAAAGCCCACGAAGCTATTCAGCGTCTCTCAGAAATTTTTAAAGATGATTTTTATCTGGAAGTGCAAGAGAACGGTCTGGCTGAACAAAAAGAAGTTAATAAAAAAATTATTGAATATGCAAAAGCTAACAATCTGCAATTAGTTGCGACCAATGATTGTCACTATCTCGAAAGAGAAGACGCGGCTGCTCAGGAAGTTTTACTCTGCGTTCAAACGGGGAAAACTTTCCAAGATGAAAAACGCATGAGGTTGACCACGAATGAATTTTTCGTGAAGTCACCAGAACAAATGCGTGAAGCTTTCTCTTATCTCGAAGAAGCGTGTGATAACACTTTAAAAATTGCAGATAAATGTAATCTTGAATTTAAGTGGACTGATGAAAAGGGAAATCCAATCTATCATTTACCGGATTTTCCAATTGATACGGGTGAAACCATCAATCAGTTTTTTGCTCGTTCAGCGGCCGAAGGGATGGAAGCACGTTTTGTGGGCCCACACTTTAGAAAGCTAAGCCAGCAAGCCAATTGGGAAAGTGACATTAAGCCTCAGTACACAAAGCGTTTAACTTCAGAAATTGAAATGATTAGTCGCATGGGATTCACAGGGTACTTCCTGATCGTATCGGACTTCATTCGTTGGGCGAAGAAAAATGATATTCCTGTTGGTCCAGGTCGTGGTTCTGGTGCGGGTTCGCTGGTCGCTTATGCCTTAGATATTACCAATATTGATCCTATTCCCTATAACCTACTCTTTGAGCGTTTCATCAATCCTGAGCGGGTGTCATTACCAGACTTTGATGTCGACTTTTGTCAGGATCGTCGAAATGAAGTTATAAATTACGTCACTCAAAAATACGGCGAAGAACGTGTAGGTCAAATTATTACCTTTGGTAAGTTACAAGCGAAAGCCGTTATACGTGATGTCTGTCGCGTTTTCGGTTTGCCATATTCTGAAACTGATTATCTGGCGAAATTAATTCCTGAAGAACTTGGGATGACACTTAAAAAAGCATTAGAGATCGAGCCGAAGCTGACTGAGATGATGGCAGCTGATGCGAAAATAAAAAGAATTATTGAAATTTCTCAGCGTCTTGAAGGTCTCCTTCGTCACGCTTCGATTCACGCTGCAGGTGTTATCATTACGAACGAACCGCTAGTCAGCTATTGTCCACTTTATCGTGGAAAAGATAATGAACGAGTCGTGCAATTTGATAAAGATTTTTCAGAGAAAATTGGTCTCGTAAAATTCGACTTCCTTGGTTTAAAAACCTTAACGGTCATTCAAAATGCGGTGAATTTTATTCGCCGAGATTTTGATCCGAACTTCGATATTGAATCTATTGATATGGAAGATCGTAAAGTTTTTGATAATATTTCAGACGGAAATACCACAGGCGTTTTCCAGCTCGAGTCGGCTGGGATGAAAGATCTTTGTAAACGTATTGCTCCAGACACAGTGGATGATATCACTGCTATCAACGCTCTCTATCGTCCAGGTCCATTAGGTTCAGGTATGGTGGATGACTTCATCGAAGTTAAGCATGGCCGTAAAGAAATGGTTTTCCCATTTAATGAACTCGCACCAGTTCTAAAAGATACCTACGGTATTATTGTTTACCAAGAGCAAGTTATGAACATCGCGCGTATCGTAGCGGGATATTCACTTGGACAAGCGGATATGCTTCGTCGAGCGATGGGTAAGAAAAAAGCCGACGAGATGGCCAAGCATCGAGAAATTTTCTTAGCAGGTGCAGAGAAAAAAGGTTTTGATTTAAAAAAAGCCGGTGATTTATACGACTTGATGGCGATGTTTGCTGAATACGGATTCAACAAGTCTCATGCGGTAGCTTACGCCGTGATTGCTTATCAAACAGCGTATCTGAAAACCTATTATCCGGCTCATTTCTTTGCTGCTCTTCTTGGAACAGAAATTAGCAACATGGAAAAAGTCACAACTTATATTAGTGATGCTAAAGATCACGGCATCGAAATTCTTCCACCTGATATCAATGAATCTTTATGGTTATTCAACGTTGTTGGTAAAACAATTCGTTTCGGTATGGGAGCGGTGAAGAACGTTGGTGAAGGCGCTGTGGCTGAACTCATAAAAGAACGAACAGAAAATGGTCCATTCAAAGGGTTTGTTGATTTCACCGAAAGAGTCAATCTAAAAGCTATTAATAAACGTGTTCTCGAATCACTCATCAAAGTGGGTGCGTTTGACACATGTGAAAAAATGAATCGCAAAACATTACTCGAAAATCTTGAAACGATTGTGGCCTTTGCTCAAAAACGCCAAGAAGAAAAATTATCAGGTCAATCAAGTCTTTTTGATTTGGGTGGACCAGCTGAAAAAAGTTCTACGGTGGATCAATTGCATTTAACTGAACACTCAGATTTTGATGGCCGCGAAAAACTTCGTTACGAATATGAATTAATGGGAATTTATGTTTCGGGTCACCCGCTCGATCGATATTCACAAGTCATGTCACAATTAGCTTCGATGAATTTACTGCAAGTGAAACAGCTTGAAGGTAAAGGTAAGCGTGATTTTGTATTGGCCGGTATGATGTCGAACCTGAAAACTTTTATTTCGAAAAAAGGCGATAAGATGGCCTTCGTGACGTTGGAAGATTTGGGGGCCAAAATTGAATGTATTGTATTTCCGAGGACATATGCTGAATATTCTGCGATGCTAGAAACGGATGAGCCAGTTATCATGAGCGGTACGGTAAATTTGGATGAAGACCCTCGTAAGTTTTTCCCAAATAAAATCTCAAAAATGAGTGAGCAAGCGGAAGAAAAAGTTCGAGCGGTGAGAATTCGTGTTTTTGAACAAAATCTTAATTCATACTCTTTTAGTAAATTAAAGCAGCTTTTATTAAGCTATCGTGGTTCAGTTCCGGCACACCTCATCATCGAAAATGATATCGGTAAGGCCAGACTTAATCTTGGTAACGATTTCTTGGTGAGTCCGTCTCCACAAATGGCGGCACAAATCAATGAATTGTTCCGCGATAACGCAGTCAGCTTTATTGTTGCTGAAAACTCGGCTCCACTACAACACGCCTAAGATCTGTGTTAAACTATTCAAGTTATTAAATTAAGAGGAAATTCTATGTTCAGAGTTTTATTATGTTTATTCGCCATCACATCAACCCAAGTGTGGGGGAAGGCCGAAACCGTTAAAGGTGATGGAAAGTTTTGGGCACAAGATGGTGATGGTCTCTCATTCATCAAACAACAACTTTTAAATGAAGCTTTTCGTGATGTTATTAGTCGCGAATTAAATAATATGTCACTGAATAGTGAGGAATTTTGGACCAAGTTTGATCAGAAATTTAATGAAGAAGTTTATTTTAAAATCAAAGAAAACTTAGATAAAAAATATGGACTAGCTTCAGCAAGCGATGAAGATGGCGATGAAATTGTTGAACGTAAAAAAATAACGGCCGAGCAACAAAAAGAATATGATAAAAAATTACGAAGTGAATCGCTGGACGAAAAAAGAAAGTTTGGTGGTTTAGCGCGAGTTATACAATCTTATTCAATTAAAAAAATTACTCGCTCACCTCAGTATCCTGAATCACGCTTCATTACGATTGAGGCCACCGTTGACCGTGTGACATTGAATAAAATCTATTACGATTTCATGCGCGAGCAATTGCCAAAAGAAATCAACAAGCTTTTTCTTTATACTGAATATCATTTAAGAAATACTTCATGGGCGGATTTAGGCGTTGAAAAAGAAACTGATTTCACTTCGGTTTTAAATGATCATTGGAAAAAATGGTTTGATGAAAATAAAGCCGAAAACATGAACGATGTGGAATTAGTAGGCGAGAGTTTGCAGAAAAAGGTCGCTGCTCACTTTAATATTCCGATTGAAAATTTAACCAAAGAAATACTTTCTGAATTCAAAGATTCACTTTTGATTAAAGTTAATCTTTTTATTGAAAAACTGGCGCACCAAGAACTCTTCCGTGAGTACGAGTACAGTTTTGAAATGGATATCGTATTAATGGATCTTTCAACCAATACCGTTCTCTACAAAGACACGATTGAAAAGCAAACCAAAACTTATCGCGATATTTCTTATTCAGATCTAAAAAACGTTGTGGCCAATCATGTTTATCGTATTCCAATGGCGAAATTCACTGATCTCAAGAAAACGATAGGTAAAGCTTCAAAAGTTGATAGTGTTGATCGACTAACAGTGGAGAACTTTTCAAACATGGAAGAAGTTTTCCAATTTATGGAACTTTTAAAGAATAAAGGGATTAAAATTAAAATGAATCCAGTTCTTAAATCATTTAATTCGGATAAAGCTGATGTTGTGGTATTTTACCAAGGCGGGAATACTGTACTAAATACCTTTATTACTAGCTTGAAAAACTTTTCCGGTTCTAATCAATTTGATTTTGAATTCTTTCCAGAGCAAAATAATAGAGTCAAGCTACTTCAACGCAAAGCTAAGAGAGAAAAAGCTAGCGATGAGGTAACAATGAGAAGACGCTTTATGTTGGAAAAAGAAAAAGTGAATCAATAATTAGGAAGTGCATGGTTCGAAGTTGCTTAGTTTTTATTCTTGTCTGTTTAACTTCGTGTGCACTATTAGAGCAGACACAACCAAAACGTCGTTCAAGTTTTGGTACCTCAGCAAATCCTTATCCAAAAGATAAAGACTATAATAATCCAGTTAAGAAAAAAATCGTGCTACTGCCGTTCTTTAATGAGTCACCGTTTGGTGGTGAAGATATCGCTGTGGTTGCGACGGAAGAATTTCGTCGTGAAATCATGAAAACCAGAGACTTTGTGGTTGAAAGTGGTGGTCCAACCCTGATAGGAAATTCGAAAGAAATTTATTCGGGTGGTGGTGTAAAGCTTGGTCAACTTGCTCGCAAAGCGCGTCTAACAGGACTTAACTTGGTTGTGTACGGTCGAATTGTAAAGGCCCGCGTTCGTCAAAAGACAGATGAAATTGGGCTGGTTCGTAAAACAAAATCTTTTGCTGATTCAGAATTAGAATTACGTATTTTCGATGTTCATTCAAATAAAGAAATTTATAACGGGCGTGAAAACGGTGATATTAGCGATGATACAATGAGATTCTACCTAGATGAAAATGAATCGAATCTGAATTATCGCCAGGATATTCTACGTTACTCAGTTCGAGTGGCGGTGAGACGTTTTATTTCGAAGGTAGTTGAAGTCGGCGACAAAATGGATTGGACAGGTCGCGTGGCCAAAATCTTATCGAATAAAATTTATCTCAATGCTGGTCGTGAATCAGGTATCAACATCGGTGATATTCTAAAAGTTATTACAGAAGGTACTGAAATTTATGACCCAGAAACTGGTGCACTTATTGGTATGTCAAAAGGTCACGTGAAAGGTACGCTAGAAGTCGTCGACTTCTTCGGGCCGGATGGCGCTATCGCTATTCTGCATTCAGGTGGAACAGTGACTGAAGGCGACTTCGTTCAACTTTATTAAGTATATTTAGGTCGTGTTACGTATTCGATCGGATCAACAATCTTCGCTTTTTCAAATCCACGCAAGCGTAGGGCACATGAATCACAAATTCCACAAGCTTTGTCTTCACGCGCGTAGCATGACCAAGTTAATGCGAGTGGTGCCTTAAGTTCTAGCGCTTTTTTAATCACTTGTTCTTTACTCATGTGAATAATAGGAGTCATAACTTCGATGTCGCCGTCTTTCGTTCCTTCTTTAATGAGTAAATTGTAAGCCTTGTAGTAAGACTCACGGCAATCAGGATAGCCTGATGAATCTTCTTCGACTGCACCAATATAGATTTTTTTTGCTTTAAGAATTTCGGCCCAGGAAACAGCAAGGGCCACTATGTGAGTGTTTCTGAATGGGACATAGCTTGATGGAATTTCGTCCGAATCACCGTGATAGTCAGTCACCGCAATTTTTTGATCGGTTAATGAACTACCACCGACTTCTTTTAAGAAGCCCATATCGACCACTTTTCTTAAATGCTTTGGTACTTTAAAGTGATCTGCAATTTTATGAAAACAATCCAGTTCTTTTTTTTCTGTTTTTTGACCATAGTTCAGGTGCAAAAAAGCTAATTGTGAATATTGTTCATTGGCAATAGCTGCTGTTGTGAGCGAATCCATTCCGCCACTTACTAAACAAATCGCTAATTCAGATTTTTTCCCGCTCATATTTTATGCCTCATCCGCAAATTTTTTAATAAAAGTATTTAATTGGTCTTCAAGCTCCATCGCCTGGCTTTTTCTTTCCTGAAGATTTCCATTTACTGTTTTTATCATGAAATAAAATTTAATTTTTGGTTCAGTGCCTGAAGGTCGTGCGTAAAACTTAGAACCCGAAGCAAACTCGATACATACCAGATTACTTTTGGTGAATTCAAATTTCTTCTTTGTTTTATTTCTCCAATCCAACTCTTCGCAAGACTGATAGTCTTTAAATTTAGTAATGGTTTGACCCACCATTTGGGTTTTATCATAAGCTCGGAGCTTATTCATAATTCGTCCGATTTTTTGTTCACCTTCGATCCCCAAAAAATCTAAGCTTAAAACGGTATCGTGATGATAACCAAACTTTTCATAAATTTCTTCGAGGGCATTTATCAATGTCATTTTCTTTTCTTTAAAGAAAAGTGCCATCTCAGTCATCTGAATCACGGCGCAAACCGCATCTTTGTCACGAACTTCGTTATGCCCCATGAAGCCATAAGATTCTTCGCTAGCAAAAATAAAATCGTAATCAATGTTGGCATCTTCGCGATCTTTTAATTTCTTCGCCATCCACTTAAAGCCAGTTAGCGTATCTTCCATCTTGCCACCAAAGTGTTCAACGATTTCATCTTGCAAAGTTGAAGTCACAACACTTTTTAAGACCAGACTATTTTTTTTGATTTTTTTGAGTTTCGCTTTTTCGCTCATCTGGTAATAAACAAAGAGTGAAGCAATTTGATTTCCGGTTAAGAAAATAACTTCGCCTTGGTGCTTAACCGCGACACCGAGACGATCAGTATCGGGATCAGTTCCCATCGCTAAATCAGCTTTTTTATCGAGCATCAACTGCACGGCCATGGCGAGTGCTGCAGGATACTCAGGGTTAGGACTTTTTACCGTTGGAAAATTTCCATTCGGTTTGGCTTGTTCTTCTACTACGAAGAAATTTTTGAATCCCACCAGTTCAGCCAAAGTTTGGCATGGTTTTAGTCCGGTTCCATGAATCGGTGAATAAACAATGCGAACATTCTCGCCCTGTTTTTTGCAAAGCTCTGGATGAATTAAACTTTTCTGAATCACGGCATAGTAACTATCGAACATTTCTTTTTCGACATATTGAATGGTTTTTTTCTTCAGTGCACTTTCAAAATCAATCCACTTAATTTCATTCCAATTGGTGATGTTGTTATAAGCAGCGATAATATCTTTATCCACAGGCGGAGTAATTTGCGCGCCGTCTGACCAGTAAGCTTTAAAGCCGTTGTATTCAATCGGGTTATGGCTAGCGGTAATCATAATACCGGCACCCGCTTGATAATAACGAACGCTATAAGAGAGTAGTGGCACAGGATTCAGTTCTCTAAAAAGAATGGCGGTAACGTTATTAGCGGCCAAAACCGAACAAACTTCGTGAGCGAAATATTCAGAGTTATTGCGTGAGTCGTAACAAACACAAATTTTATGCATTTTTGGATCGGAGTACTCATTTTTTAAAACATTGACCATGGCCTGGGTGGCCTTACGAACCGTGTATTGGTTGATTCGGTTGATTCCCATGCCCATAATGCTGCGAAGGCCAGCAGTTCCGAAATCTAGGTCTTTATAAAAGCGCTCTGTCAGCTCTTTGTGATTCTTTTTTTCCAGTAATTCATGAATTTCTGCCTTGGCCTTAGCATCGATATTTGGGTCGTCTACCCAGGCTTGGACTTTTTTTAAGATTTCTGTTTGCATAAATTCCTTAAAAATAACTTATACGGCCTTTTAGTTATTATTGCTACCCGATAGGAAATTGATTATAAATAGTCATGGCAAATATAAATGTGAAACATAAGCAAAACGTTGCAGGATCTTGGTACTGTACAGATCCTGATGATGATGATGGTGAAGGCTGTATCGCTTGCTCGGTGTGTTATATGGGCGCACCAGAGTTTTTTGCGGAAGATGATAACGGCAATGCTTATGTAAAGAAGCAACCTCGAACACCTGACGAAATCAGTCTGTGCCAGGAACAACTGGAAGCCTGTCCAGTTAACTCAATTGGCAGTAACGGTTAATCTAAAGTATCCCTCCCAAATATCCGAAAATCCTTTATCATAAATATATATTACTTAATTTACTAAAAAGGATTTTATGGAAACCACATCTCCAACTACGTTGCAACTTGTTGGTACGATTATGTTCGTACTCGCAGTTTTGCACACTTTCTTAGTTAAGAAATTTGCTCACATTGCACACAAGTACCCACAAGGTTCGGTCGGCGAAAACTTTTTTCATTTCATGGCCGAAGTTGAAGTGGTCTTTGGTTTTTGGGCGGGTCTTTTTATTTTGTTTATGTATTTTCAATCTTTCCTACACTCAATCGCAGAGGGCTTCGGTCATGCCATGTCACATGCTGCACATGAATCAGTTGTTTATTTGGAAAGTTTAAATTTTACTGAACCGGCTTTCGTTTTTGTTATTATGGCGATGGCAGGAACAAGACCAATTATTAAGCTTTCAGAAAAAATGATTGTGGCCGTTTCAAAACTGATACCTATTCCAGGCCGGATGGCATTTTATATATCGACATTAGTCATGGGCCCTTTGCTTGGATCGTTTATAACTGAGCCAGCTGCGATGACGGTTACTGCCATTATTTTATTAAAGAATTTTTACTCAAAAGAAATGAGCCTGAAATTTAAGTACGCTACGATAGGGCTACTTTTTGTAAACGTTTCTATTGGTGGAACATTGACATATTTTGCAGCACCACCAGTTCTGATGGTGGCGCAAAAATGGGGTTTTGATCAGGATTTCTTTTTTATGATAAAAACTTTTGGCTATAAAGCGGCGATTGTTGTTTTTTTGTCTGCGATTGGTACTGCCATTTATTTTAAAAAAGAGTTACAAGGTGCATTTGAGTTAAGAAAAGATAATAACGAAAAAATGTTACCTCCATGGTGGGTTACTTTTTTTCATGTCTTCTTTTTATTTTTAGTCGTATTTCATTCTCATCACATGGTGGCGTTCTTAGGTTTATTCTTATTTTTCTTGGGCTTCACCAAGGTGACCGATGAATATCAAGATTCAGTAAAATTAAAAGAATCGCTGCTCGTTGGGTTTTTCCTAGGTGGATTGGTGACCTTGGGAGCACAACAACAGTGGTGGTTGCAACCATTAATTACAAGTATGGATTCAATAGCACTATTCTTAGGCGCTACCGGGTTAACAGCTATTACGGACAACGCAGCTTTAACGTATTTAGGTTCGTTAGTTGAAGGCTTAAGTGATACTTCGAAATACTATCTTGTTGCCGGTGCAGTCACTGGTGGTGGTTTGACGGTTATTGCTAATGCTCCAAACCCAGCAGGTTATGGAATTTTGAAAGATTCATTTGGTAGCGAAGGAGTTAGTCCACTAGGCTTACTAGTTGCGGGAATTGCTCCGACTTTACTTGCGCTTTTGGCCTTTCACTTTTTGCCGAATCTTTAAAAATCAATTTTAGGTATTTTATGTATCCAAGTCGGGACTGGAGAAATCTCCAGTCCTGCTTGGATTCTTAATAATTTATCTTTCAGAATTAAACTTATTTTTCCTTCATCATCAGCCAACTTATAGACCGTGCCATTTTCTTCATGAAATGAACCAATCGGCACGATAACTGAAGCCGTTCCACAAACAAAAGCTTCCGTACATTTTTTTTCTTTTACTAGTTTTAATAATTCATTAATCGGAAGTTTTTCTTCGACTGTTTTGTAACCAAGGCTTCGGGCAAGTTCCAAAATCGAATCGCGTGTGACACCTTCGAGGATAGTGTTGGTTAACTGTGGCGTATGTAATTCACCATTAATAATGGCAAAGAAATTCATTCCCGACATTTCTTCGATATACTTCTTTTCAGCGGCATCTAACCATAAAACTTGATTACAGCCTGCTTCTTTGCACTTGATAGAACTTAAAAGTCCGGCGGCATAGTTACCACCTGTCTTAGCAAAACCTGTTCCTCCAGCAGCAGCACGAGATGAAGTTCTTTCGACAAAAACTTTGATGCTATCTGAACTAAAATAAGCTCCGGATGGAGAGGCAATAATAGTGAAAAGGTAATTATTCGAAACGGCAATTCCCAAACCAACTTCATTCGCAAACATAAAAGGTCTTAAATAAAGCGACTCACCCAAACGGCGGGGAATGATTTGGCGTGAGTAAGCGGCCATGAGTGCAACCCCTTCGACAAATTTTTCTTCAGGAAAATTTGGCATCGCCATACGATCAGCGGAACGGTTAAAACGTTGCGCATTTTTTTCTGGTCGAAAAAGAAAGAGTTCATCTTTTTCGTTCTTATAAGCTTTAAGGCCTTCAAAAATTTCTTGGCCGTAGTGGAGAACTTTTGATGATGGATCAATTTCAAATTTACGATAAGGACCTAAATGTAAATCACCCCAAGCGCCGTCCTTGTATTCGCAAGTTAACATAATCGGCATCATGAACTTACCAAAACCAATATCGCTATTAAGTTCTAATTTTTTTACCAAGTTAATAATGTTTGGTTCAATAATTGTTTTCATCGGAATCCTGTTAAGGTATTTTGGCATGATTAAAACGAGATTTATATGATAAAAAGTATTTGTGTTTTTTGCGGCGCCAGCACTGGAAATAATAAAGATCACCAAGCTGCGGCGATTGAACTAGGGAGTTTTCTAGCTGAGAAAGATATCACATTAATTTATGGCGGAGCTTCCATTGGTTTGATGGGAATGATCGCAGATCGCGTCTTGGCCAAGAAAGGGAAAGTCATAGGTGTTATCCCTACCGTTATAAAAGACCTGGAAATCGCGCATGATGGTCTGACAGAGTTGGTAGAAGTAGGCTCGATGCATGAACGTAAACAAGTCATGTATGACCGCGCAGAAGCCTTTATAGCGCTGCCTGGGGGCTTGGGAACTTTAGATGAATTTTGTGAAGTTGCGACCTGGATGCAACTCGGCCTCCATAAAAAACCAATCATTCTTTATAACTCGAACGGTTTTTACGATTATTTCATCAGTCATCTCGATAAATGTGTGCAAGAAGGCTATCTTTCAGTCAAAGATCGTAAGCTATATACTGTCATAAATACCACCAAGGATTTATTGAAATTCCTGTAAAAATTGCGCGTTGCGCATGTAATTTTTTCAGGGGTTCTTGGCCATAAACTAATTCTCTTTTTTAGTTTTCCTAATACTTTGACATCGACGTTTGGCCGACATTACATAGATGCATTCAATCGAACGGGGGATGAACGAGATGAGCAAAATGAAACTTTTAGCAGTTTTGTATTTGGTATTGGGTTCTTATCAGGCTTATTCGGCCAGTGTTTTTCTTTTTGATTTTGATAATACAGTAGTTGCGGATAATGCGATTGGAGGAACATTTAATACTCCATACATCCTTTATCCTGTGTCACGCCCAACCAATTATTTCACCATGGATAAAGTAACGACCGAGATGTTACACAAGCCTATTGAAATTTCGCCAGCAGATTATTGGGATTTGAAGCAACAGGGTCTTTTAGCTGTCAGTGATTCTCGTCCAGGTGCCGTTGGAAAACCTTATAAGTTAGTTGATGGTCGCGAATTCTATCCTGGTCTTTATAAAATTGATCCGAAAATGACGTATGTAAATTTTGACGATGTGCTTGAAGCTTTCAAGCTTTCTGAAAAAGTTAAGCCAGGCGGATTTAAAGGTCCAGCTTTTGAATTTTTACAATTTGTTTTAAGTCGCGAAGATCTTGCGAAGACGACCGGGATTATTACGGCACGTCCCGTTTCGATCGAAAAATGGAAAGAGTTCTTTCAATACCTCATCAAGAAAAAATATATTAAGCATGAACCCAATTATGAATTATTTAGAAGTTTATCGAACCACAAAGATCAAATTTACGGCCAATTTGGTGACAGTATAGCTGCTAAAAAAGCTGAAGCGATCGAAGAAATCGTTATGTGGACATCGGAAGTTTATCCAGAACAAACAGATAAAGAAATTTGGTTGAGCAATGGACGTGATAAAGGTCAGCTTAATAGTGTTTACTATTTTGAAGATGAACCAAAATATCTCGATTCAGTTGTGAGCCGAATGGAGAAATTATCAAGTGGTCGCGCTAGTAATGTAAAAATGGGTGTTTATAACGTTGGTATTTATCCAGATATGGCTTTCAAGCGTATCGAGCATAAAAGTGGTAATGTGATTATTGAAAATCATGTTTTCCTTCCACAGTATTTCATCATCGATAATGGCTTTAAAAGAAAAGCCGTTGATGGTGTGATTAAGCCAGAAGAGTTTTTAGCTGAAGGATACTTATCTCCAGCAGAAATTGAAAAAATTCAAAAAATCTATCAACAGATGACTTGTAACAAACTGTTATCTCATGAAACGGTGGTGAAGTTATGAAAATTATTTTAGCCCTCATTTTCTCGACTTCAGCTTTTGCTAAAGTAAACGCTGAATGTGATAACTTTCTAAAAAATGAATTATCTAAAGTTGTTGAAAAACATATTGAAAAATACTTTGATATTCCTTCGATCGACGAATTAAGAAATAACAAAGAACTTATTGAAGCTTCTCCAAAACTTATTTCTGAAAGTGTTGATGCTAGCGTAAGTAAAATTGCAGTGAAGCCAGCGGTTCAGTCGAATTTAAAGTCGCACTATGCTGATATCCTTACAAAGCACTTTAAAAAAGATTTCAATATCCCAACATTGAATGACTTCGTGGTACTAGCAAAAACTTCAATTGAAAATTTCCGTAAACTCAATCCAGATATGCCAGCTGATACGCGTAAGTTTAAAGAATATATCTTTAACTTAGTAAAAGACGATGCTGAAATTCAGCAAATCCTTGATGATAACCTGAATTCATTTTTAAAAGTGTTCATTAAGAAGCATTACCGACTTCCAGTAGGTCCTTTAAAGTTAGAATTTGCGGAAACAATGGGTGTTTCTAAGCCAGAGTTAAAAATCTTTTATCCTGACCTAGCAAAAACTCCAGCTGAACAAGCCGCTTTTTATTTCAAACAAATTAATAAAAATGTTGATGAGTTCGCAGCAGTTAGGAAAGACATTCTTAACAAATACTCAGGCTTAGCAAAACTTAAGCTTGAGTTACCAGAACAAGAAAGATTGGCGAAATATTTAGAAATCTCAAATGATGAATTAGGTTATTTTTTTGGTGAAGGTCGCTTCTTTAAAGATGCTGAAGACATTCGAAACCAAGCGATGGAAATGTATCCTGAACGTTTCGTAAAAGTTAAAGATACACTTTATTTTACAGACGCGAAAAGACAGCTCTACTTTGATGAAGTTAAAAGTAAGCGTGTTCATATCATTACCTCAGCAGTTGCTGGTGCAGCCGTTCACGAAGCTCTTGGCGGATTAATTTCTTATAAGAATGCTCGTAATGGTACGCTTGCCGTTCTTGCGATGGAAAAAATGATTACTTATTTAGATGATGCTCTTTATCGTCTTGATATGAATGAATTGTTTATCGTTGATGCTTCGTATGCTGTTTTACCTGATGTTAATATTATCGACGGTCAGATTACAGCGAAACAAATTAACGGTTTAACTGGTTTCCAAAGAGTGGGGCCACGTTTTGGTTACAATATTATGCCATCAACTAAAATTGCCGTTGAGACCGTTCGCACGGCAGAAAATGGTAAAAGACCACTTCAATACTTATTGACTGGTACAATCACTGGTGAAAACTACTATACAGCAGGTCTTGGTCGTACGATTCAAATGAGAACCAATACAATTGCTCAATATGATCACACCATTGGTGCGGTCGTTGTTGAAATCGATGATTCAGTTGCTAGTAAGTTAGGCGCAAAAACGTATCCACAGGTTCACGTTCGCCACATTAAGTATGATAAGCAACTTGGCGGTTTTGTTGATAAAGGTAAATTATATAAAAACGATGGAACAATCGTTGATTTACCAAAAAGCCGAGCTCTTGTTTTTGGTGATGTTCACGGAACAAAAATGCGCGAAAAACTTGGTCCAGCTATGAAGAATGCCATCATGTCACATGAATTTGATTACATGATGATTCATGACGGATTTGATGGAAGTTCAATTCCTCACCACAGTTATAAAAATAAAGTAGCGATGAATAAAATGGCCCAAGGTAATAAATTATCTTTATTAGATGAAGTGGCTCAGTTTATTGCTCTTTATGATTCAATGTTAAGTTTAAAACCAGATTTCCAAATGGTTTTCGCCCCTTCAAACCACGATTTTTGGGTAAGCCGCTTTGCAACTGAAAGCTGGTACCAAGACGATACAATGAACTATCACGTAGCAGACTTTGTTAAAGAAGCTCTACGCGCAGGTGTTCACCCGTTAGAATATTTCTATAAGTATGGTGATCGCGTTGGTATTGCTCAAGGTCAGTTCCCAGAAAGAGTGCGTTTCTTGAAGCACGGTGAACCATTCAAGTTAACTAATGGTAAGAAAGGTGCTGCTCTTAAAGAAATGCATTTGGGTTACCATGGTGATAACGGCATGTGGGGTAGAACAGTAAGCTTAAAGAGTTTACAACAAGCTGCTGTGAGCGCGATCGTAGGTCACGGTCACCCAGTGCAAATGCGTGTATCTAACGGTAATCGAGATACGATTATGTTAGGTGCGATGACAACTGATGCTGAATACGCTGCCAATTCATTTAGCAACGTAGGAGCATCGTACGCACTTGTTGATGCAAACTTAAACGCACAAGTTTTCCAAAACGGATATCTACTTGATACATTCATGTTAAATGATGAGATGGTATATAAGCCGGTTCTATATCCTTCGCAATATCCAAAAGTTATGGAAGAGTTCGAAATGAACAAGAGCTATGACTTGGATAATGGCGGTGGTGCTGACCAGTATCGTGACGTTAAAGTTGAATCAACAGAAAATATCAAGAAATAAGTTTTTTACTTAGTCGAGGTATAGCATGAAGATTTTGTGGCTGGGATTTATTCTCTCAATCACGTGCGCATATCCTTACACTCAAGATAAAGTTTATAAGATTACAATTCTTCATACCAACGATCATCATGGACGTTTCTGGGAAAACAAAGACGGCGAATTGGGCCTTGCTCCTCGCTTAACTTTAATCGAGCAAATTCGTGCTGAAGTTAAAAAAGCTGGTGGTCACACGCTGTTGCTGGACGCGGGTGATGTGAACACTGGTATCCCTCAATCAGATATGTTGGAAGCGGAGCCTGATTTTAAAGGCATGAAGGTTTTGGATTACGACGTGATGGCCATCGGAAATCACGAATTTGATCAGCCACTGGATATTATTTTTAAGCAACAAAAGTGGGCAGGTTTTCCCTTTGTGTCTGCTAATATTTTTTATCAGAACAAAGATGAACGACCATTTCAATCTCACATTTTTAAAAAAATTGAAGAGCTTAATATCGGAATTATGGGGTTAACAACTAAAGACACTCCCATGAAAACCAATCCTAAAAATGTGCGTGGCTTAGTTTTCAAAGATCCAATTGAAGTGGCCAAAAAATTAGTTCCAGAAATTAGAAAACAAGCTGATGTCATGATAGCGCTAACTCACATGGGTCATTATCCAAACGAATCACATGGAGTTGATGCTCCAGGCGATGTCACTCTCGCACGACAAGTGAATGGAATTGATATTATCGTCGGTGGGCACACTCAGAAGCCCTTGTTTGAAGCCGATATTCAAAACGGTACGATCATCGTGCAAGCCTATGAGTGGGGAAAATACTTAGGGCGAATTGATTTGGAGTTTTTGAACGGAAAATTAACGCTTAAAAAGTATGAGCTACTTCCCATTAACCTTAAAAAGAAAGAAACGGTGAATGGTAAAGAGGTCGTAACTTATATGGGAACACCGATTAAGCCTGATGTTAAGTTATTGGCGATGCTGGCACCTTATAAAGCTGCTGGTGATAAAACATTGATGGTAAAGATTGCTGAGAGCGAAGAAACATTTATTGGTGAACGCCATGTGGTGCGTACGCAAGAAACCAATCTTGGGAATATGATTGCACATGCTTATAAAATTTTTTTCAATGCTGATTTGGCGCTGGTGAATTCAGGTGGTATTCGTTCATCGATAGCTCCTGGTGTTATTAATATGGAAACACTGCTGACGGTTTTGCCTTTCGGGGGAGAAATTGTGACGATTGAAATGAGTGGCAAAGAATTAACCGAATATCTAAAAAAAGTCGTTTTTGCACCAACAATTGGAACAGGTGGCTTTCCGCAGTTTTCAGGATTAAAGGTCTCAGGCTCTCTTAAAGATAAATCATTTCATAGTTTATCTATTAATGATAAACCATTGAACTCAGAACATATTTATAAAATTGTCATGCCAGAGTTTGTTGCAAAAGGCGGCGATAATTATCCCGTATTAAGTACCTACAAGAAATATGGTTATACCGATGCTGATATTTTTAAGAAATTTCTATCAGATAAAAAGAAGATTAAAAAAGGTGAGTTTGCAGTTGCAGATTACTTAGACATTAAAAAATAAATGAATCTAGATTTCTTAATTTTTTTCCCTCATCATCATAATAGTTCGAGCATGGGTCATAAACTTGGGCATGAACCCAAGAAGAAAACAAAAGTATAATCAATTTGATTATGAATTTAAGCATGCTGTTAATTTTATAGGTAGACAACACTTCCAGTATAACTGCCATCTTTTCGTTCTTCGCCTGTAAATTCATCATCGTTTGTACAGTTTGCAGAAAAGACTACTTTGCTACGTGCTTTTAAAGAATCTAGGGCATTATATACCCAATCAATGCACTCTTCTTTATTTTTAAATGTCATATTAAATGATCCGGTTGTTTCGCTTGAACTTAGATAAGTTGTATTACCAATTTTTTTATCTCTTACTTCGATAAATGGCTTAGTAATGACAACATTCTCCGCATAAGCAGATAGTGAAGTTGAGGCTATAAATACTAGCAATAATTTTTTCATAATTTGCTCCTTTAATTTCAGATATTCCTAATTTGGACTACGGTTTTGTTACGAGAACACAAAATGCCTCAGTTGAGCCACCATTGTCTACTGAAGTTAAGTCCGTTACAGTTGTAAATCCTTCTTGCTTGGCTTTCTCTATAACGAGGTTAATCGCTTCAGATTTTGTTTTGTTTTCATCTGACCATCGACCGTTTTCTGTGCAGACAACTTTTGATTCCGTTGCATTGGCCACTGAGAAAATAATTAATAAACCTGTTGTTAATAAAAATTTCATAATTTGTTTACCTCTTCTTGAGTTTTCATTTTTAGTTTTTAGTTTCTTTCATCAATTCTCAATTGTATCAAAGACTAGAAGTTACAATCCGGCATGCCCTCAATTGCCAATTCGAGTGAACTTTTAAAGGGAACAGAAGTGTCCAACGAGGCATCGTATTGAGTCAATAAAGAGTCGATCTCGCTGTTTAACTTAACCAATTTCCAAGGATCATTTGTGGTCGTCATACGATCTTTTATATCCTGAATGGTATTTAAGACTTTTTTATTTGATTCTGCTACGATAACTTTATTCTTAGAACTACTGTTTTCAGGGAATTTTTTTTCCCAAATTACTTTCGTTGCTGGCTTGAAAACAAGAGAGTATTGAATTTTTTTGGATTTTCGATTATTAACCTCAGCAGACTTCAAGACAAAATCTGCTCTAGTCGATACAATCTTGTATCCTTTTGATTCTTCAATGTAGTTTTGCAATTCAATTGGTATCTTTTTAGTTATTATTGTTTTTATAGTCTTAAAACATAAAGTGACGCCGTTAAAAAAGTATAGGTTCTC
The DNA here is from genome assembly GCA_016786485.1 of Bacteriovoracaceae bacterium. Classification (GTDB taxonomy): domain Bacteria; phylum Bdellovibrionota; class Bacteriovoracia; order Bacteriovoracales; family Bacteriovoracaceae; genus JAEUWD01. Next base: position 120,756 of record JAEUWD010000034.1, read on the forward strand.
TTTCCTACACGTATCAAGATTATCACTTCGATAACTTATATATACAGTATCTGAGGTACTATCTTGTAAAAAACACGAAGCGAAACTTGAGTGGGCCGTTGCTATTAGTAATCCAAACAAAATAGTGAATTTCATGGTTTTCCTTTAACGACTTAAGAGTCATTTGTAATTAGTATTTTCTCGTTCTGTCATTTTTATCAAATCGCAGGTCATATAAATGATTAGAACTTAGTCACAAAACATTTTCCGGCGACATTTCTTCCTGACGGTGGCTCAATATTAAATTGAGGCCAAATATATAGAAAAGCGCGTCCGTTTTCAGATTTTGGCTCAACTTTTAATCCTATGAGTTGTGCACCCATTGCAATGTTTAATTTGAAAGTAGAAGTATTTAAGTAGCCAGTACTGCAACTCGAGTCAATAAGATTGTCGTAAAAGCCATTGCTTATGCGGTCTAGGTCGTCTGGTGAAGTATAGTGGCCAGGTCTTAGATCCTGACCATAGCCGCCTGCAAAAGCTGAGACAGATCCAAGTGCCAATAATCCAACTAATAATTTTCTCATAAATACTCCTGAGTTTTTACTTAATATTTTCATTTCATGACTTGCGCCGCATTCTTCGTTATTACGCGCAGTCATTGCACCAAAATTTAGAGCTTTAGACTTATGGGGTTGCAATTTCTTTATTGAAATCGACCACTCCCATTTCTTCAAAAGTAATAACCTTCTCATCAAAATAAACATCTTTGAGCTTCTTTCGTTCAATATGGAACTTACCACCAACTCCTTTGTGAACTACATAAACCTCTTTATCAACTTCAATACTGCCTAGCTTATCGAAGTTTAGCTTAGTCTCTCCTTGAGCAAATACATTAAGTGACATGGCAAAAAGTAATCCAATCAAAAATTTCATAATATTCTCACGTTTTAAACGAATGGTTTAAATCCATTCATTGTTTATATTTTCTTTGTTTTAGCGAACAAACCCATCTTACTCACTATTTCTTTACATTAAAATCTATGCCTCGTTCGATAACCTAGAGTTTGTTGTTATCTCTTTCACAATTTTTTTTATCTGAAATGGCAACAGAGTTATCAGCTATTACAACATCATAATCACATACCTTCATCTCTCCTTTGTAAGGAGCATAGACTTGCAAAGAAAAGTGGGCTCTCTGCTGAGTCCCAAATGCACGATATTTTATACCGACAAAACTCATAGAATTCTTATTAATAAACTCGTTAAATTCGTTGGAGTTTAATATTTGACTCATGCTACTAGACACTCTCGTACTAAAATCAGCGAAGGCTGAAAGTGAACACAGAGCTACTACTCCGATCAATAATTTTTTCATAAATTCTCCTGGAGCTATCGCTCATTTACTTAATGGTTAAAACCATCATGTTGTTAATATTTCTTTGTTTTATAAGCAAATCTATCAATATTTGTAATTACTAATCCTCTAAAATGCAATTAAGGTTTAATTTAATAAGTTCACTTTTAAATGAGTTTACTTTTTTCTTGAACTCAACATTAGCAAGGAATTCACCTTTTACATCTGAGTTTAAGACACGTAGGTGGTCGTTAAAATTATCGGCTAGAAGACCTTGTGCTAGTACTTGTTCTGATTGGATTACAATTGGTTTATGGAGGTTGAATCTTACTAAAATTTGTCCGTTTTGATCTTGGATAATCGTTTGTCCATATTTGCCCACAAGACTTGTGCTAATTCGATCTTCATAATGAGAAAAGGGTTTAGTAAAAATTCCATTGTCTCGACTTTTTACAAATTGTGCTGCTTCAGAACGTTTGATGAAATATTTTTTACCACTTGTATCCTGACAATTTAATAAGTCTGCATGAGCAGAAAGTATCCCCGTAATCATTAATGCAATAAATAATTTTTTCATAAGTTCTCCTTGTTCTGTTTTCAAAACGATTTTCATTGAATCCATAATGATGTGTTTCGTATAGATTGCACAGACTTTGTATTGTAAATTTTACATGATATTAAAATAATGAGGATGTTTCTAAGTAAGATAATTTTAGGGTGCAATCGGGAGGGAGCGATTGTGTAGAGTGGTGGTCAGTACAAGGATTGAACTTGTGACCTCCTGCGTGTCGAGCAGGCGCTCTCCCAGCTGAGCTAACTGACCACTGAGATATTTACTTATAGCACTAGAAATATCAGCTCGGCAATATAGCCGATTATCATCAAGGGTGATAAGTTAGTGCATATGCAAAAATATCGTCTTAATAGAAGCTTTCTGGCTTGGCTAAGCTTACATTTTTTTGAATTCGTGCCGTATTATATCGGCGCCTTTTTGTGCCTATATCTGCTTCATTATTTTCAGGGACAAATTCCTTTGATGGCCAAAGAGCTTGGCGATCTTTTTTTACAAAAACGTCTCGATGATTTTCCGTTGTCATATTTTGGCTGGCTGGCCTTGGCCATTATTGTTTTTCGAACTTTATCACGCTTACTCTTTTTTTATCCCGCACGTATTCAGCAAAAGCTTTTGCGTATAGAAATTCTTGGTCGCTTAGAACGAGCGCATCCATCGACTTATCAATCGGAGAGTGATGGACAAATTTATCAAATTATTTTTAATGACTTTAACCGCCTGCGCGGATTGGTTGGATTTGGTTTATTGCAAATTGGGAATATCATCATTGCTTTTACGGTTTTTATTCCGAAGATTAATAGTTTTCATCATTCCTTACTCATCGCTTTTTCGCCCATGGTTTTTGGAGTGATTGTTTTTTCACTGATCATTTATGTTTTTCAAAAGCATGTTCGTAAGAGTGCGGACATTCAAGGTGATGTCCAAAATTTCTTAATAGAAAATTACGATGCAAAACAAACCATTAAGAATTTCCATAGCGAAAAAAGCTTTTTAAAACTCTTTTCGGATATTTCCGCCAAAGAACTTCATCACTTTTATATTGGAAGCTTTGGTCAGACCTTATCCACACCTCTGATGAAATTATGTTTTGGCGTTTCGTTGTTATGGGGTGCTTATTTGATTAAATTCAATGCTCTTGGCGCCACAGCTATTATCTTTTTTTCAGGTTTTTTATTTTTGATCATGGAGCCGATCAGTTATCTATCTTGGATTGGAGTTATTACTTCACAAGCCTTAGTTGGTTGGAAACGCGTGAAGGAATTGTTAGCAAAGATTGACGATAAGAACGTAAAAATCGAAGATCTCATTAAATTTGAAAATGATAAATTACATTTGCCATTTATCCTTTGGAATAAAGTGCTACCGTTGAATTTCTTTAAGCATAAATTAACTGTTATTACAGGGGAAACGGGTTCGGGAAAAACATATTTGCTAAAATCTTTGGCGGATCAATTGTATCTGCACAAAAAAAAATTCTCGCTCGTTATGCAAGAGCCGTATTTTTATAATGACACATTGCTGGCTAATTTATTTTATGGCAAAAATCCCAGTGAACAAGAACGTGAAGAAGCGTGGACGTTAATTCAAATTTTTGGATTGGACCATCTGGAAGCTACCCGCGAAGAAATTCTCAAATTAGAAATTGGAGAAAACGGTAAACGTCTTTCTGGTGGCCAAGCCAAACGCTTAGCTTTAATTCGTAGTCTGTTAAGTGAAAGTCAGTATCTGTTGTGGGACGATCCTTTTTCTTCGGTTGATATTATTATGGAAAATCAAATCGTCAAAAAATTGAAGTCACAAAATTATTTAGCAAATAAGACGATTGTTTTAACCAGCCATCGGCTATCTACCATTAAGTACTGTGATGATGTTTATTTAATCTCTAAAGACGGTCTCGAAGAAAGCGGTGATGTGAAGAATTTATTAAAAACAAAAAGTAAAGTGAGTAGCTACTTTGAAAAACAATTGGTTTAAATATATTTATCTCAAAGAGCATCATGTTCTGATTGTACTGATTTTAATCAGCGTGTGTCTCTCGGCCGTCGTGGGGCTTTATACGCCAGTGGCGATTTCGAATTTGTTTAATAGTTATTCAGTTGATGCGGATTTTAATGCTGCCCTTAAATTTTTAGGTATGCTTTTTCTTTGTGAGTACCTCATTCGTGTTGGCTACCAAATTGTAACCAATAAATATGTTCAGCACTTACTGCAAAGTGTGCGAGTCGAAGCCTATAAGAGTTGGATCTTGTGTTATGAATCTTATCGTACCGATAGCACGCATAAAAATCGTTATCCACAAGGCGAAGTCTTAGCACGAATTATGAATGACTCTGAAGCTGTTCGAGAATTGGTAACTTCAGGCGCTTTCAGTGTTTTTATTGATCTGGCCTTCATCGTTTCTTGTCTGCTCAGTTTTTTGAAACTCAATTCGATTGCGGGTGGCTTTTTAATTGTGGCCGAAATTTTAGCTTCGATCTTCCTCGTTTGGGGAAGTCGTTATATAGCTATTATTTTCTCTGAAGTTCGCAGACTCACAGGCATGATGTCACGCGTACTGGCTGATGTGACGGGTGGCTTAAAACAAATTTTCTATACCCCGAACGCAGAGTACACTACAAAGAGAAGTGAAAAAATCTTTGATGATTTCTTGCGTACGCAACTTGTCGCTAACATTTGGGATGCGAGCTACTATTCGATGGCCGAATCACTCTTTCCTATCTTGCTCGCGCTCCTAATGATTATTTTTCCCTATTCACATATTACTGAAGTGGCGATTTTCGCGGCCATCTTAGATTTGATCCAGCGTTCAATTTCACCGATTAAAGATGTGGCGGGAAAGATTACTAGTATTCAACGAGCAAAAACGGGTGTGATGCGTATGATTGAATTCTCCAACGATCTAAAATCACAACCGATTTCTTCTCTCGATACAAAAGTTAAAAATATTAATTTCAAAGAACTCGAAGTGTTTGTGAAACATTTTGTTTACCAAAATCAAAGTAATTTTGCTTTGGAGGATATTTCTTTCGAAGCGCAACGTGGAGAGCTTGTGGGGATCGTTGGAATGTCGGGGAGCGGAAAATCCACCTTATTAAAAATTCTTTCGCTCCAAATTATTCCTGAAAATTTGAAAATTATTGTCAGTGACACAGAAAATAGGAAAATTATTTTCGATGGTGACTTGGCCAAACTGGATGAACTTAAATCACATGTCAGCTTAGTTTCACAAGATTCGCATATTTTTAGTACGAGTTTGGAATTTAATATTACTCTGCAAGAGAATGCTGCAGGTTTTGCTGAATTTTGGAAATCCTTGGAAGAATCTATTCCTTATTTAAAAAAATGGGGAGCGAGTCCGCAAATGATAATTGAGCCGAAGAAAATTTCCATGGGACAAAAACAATTAATATCAGCAATACGAAGTTGTTTCTTGCAAAAGACGATTGTGTGCTTTGACGAGGTTTCGTCGGGCATGGATTCGGAGCTTGAGGCTGCGTTGCGAAAAATGATTCTACTCATTCAGCGACAATCTCTGACTTTTATCGTGGCCCATCGAATTGAAACCATTATGCAGGCAGATAAAATTTTGGTGATGGAGCATGGGAAAATAAAGGGTGAGGGAAAACATCAAGATTTGTTAAAAAAATCGAAACTCTATCAAGAACTAGTGACAGAGATTTCACAATTAAGTTAACTTTCAATTATTTCAAGTTTGAGTTAATATACAAAAAAATGAATTAAAAGGATTTCTATGAAACTAATGCTTTCTCTTATGTTTATTGCCATTTTTGTTCTCACTTTGAATTCTTGTTCAGAAGGAAATTCTGAGCCGAAATTTGTGTTTAAAGATGCTCCTAAGCAAGGTGTTGCAGCGAAGTTCGGTGATATCGAAATTACTGAAGCTGAGCTTTATAGCGGAATTGAGTCGGATATCTACGAAGAAGAAAAGAAAATTTTCGAAATTAAGTACGATAAATTAAAGACCGTTTTAATCGAAAAAATTATGGCGAAAGATCCAAAAAAAGCGAATATGACTTCAGATGAATATATGGATAAATATATTGCAGGTAGCGTGAAAATTGGTGATAAAGAAATCAACGGTTTCATTAAAGAAAAAAATATTCCAGCTGAGCACGTTAATGAACAAATTAAAATGCGTGTAAAATCACTACTTGAAGCTGAAGCTAAAAAAGCTGCGCTTGATAATTGGTTAGCAAAAAATACCAAAGGCTCAACGCTTGAAGCTTATTTCAAAAAACCATCTCGTCCAGTTTTTGAAGTTCAAGTTGGTGATGCACCGGTAACTGGCAATAAAGATGCGAAAGTAACAATTGTTGAATTCTCAGATTTTCAATGTCCATTCTGTGCTCGTGGCGCAGAGATCGTAGGTGAACTTAAAAAGAAATACGGAAGCAAAATTAAAATTGCTTTCAAAAACTTTCCACTTCCATTCCATAACCAAGCAAAGCAAGCAGCGGTGGCTGGGTTATGTGCGCATGAGCAGAAGGCAGATAAGTTCTGGGATATGCATGATAAAATGTTTGGTGATCAAACAAAGCTCGATGCTGAAGGTTTAAAAGCAGCAGCGAAGGCGATTGGTTTAAACACTGATAAATTTGCTGAATGTCTTGCGAGCAATAAATTTGAAGCAAAAGTTGAGCAAGATATTGAAACAGGCAAAAGTCTTGGCATCCGTTCAACTCCGACTTTTTTCGTTAACGGTAAACTCGTTAGCGGCGCTCAACCAATCGAAGTTTTCACTGAATTAATCGAAGAAGATATCTAAAAAATCGTTCAAAATAAGCAGAAACTGACCGCAAAATAGAAAAATTTACCGCGGTCAGTTTCTTTAACCTTCAATGCTATAATCAATAAGTACGCGATCCAGGTAAATGAATACCTGAGCGATTTCATAGGACACCAGAATGGCGTTAAACGGAATTGATTACACCAAAGCACTGGCCGATACCCGTAAAAAATACAGCAAGACGCTAGACGAGAATAATCGTAATTATCAGAAGAGCCTTGAGGCGCAAAAAGACGTGCATTCCAAAGTCGAGAAGCATCAACGCAATAACTATGCCGAAGCTCGAAATGAGCTTGAAAGTGATTACCAGAATAGCGTTAATCGCATTCAAACCGATACTCAAGAGGCGCTTGAAGATAAGCAAATGAGATATAAGAAAGAACTCGAAACAGAGCGTGTCGGTTTTAATAAAGAACGCGAAAATACACGTTCGCAATATAACACGCGATTGTCAGAGCTTTCTGAAGACTACAACAAGAACACTAATTGGCAGAAAGAAATGCACGAAAATATCCAAGATAGGACTCGTGGTATTGCCAATGAGAAAGTCGATAAGATTAAAAAGAGCCACGAAGTTGCTGTCAACGACTTTATCGATAAGTCGAAGTGGAGCAACGAAGAAATGAAGAAAGAATCGGCGGATGAGAAAAGAAAAGTACTTCGTGAGCACGGCCATCAATTACATGAATTACGTAAAGAACATACTGAGCGCACGAATTTCATGAAAGATGAAATGCGAAAAGATTTGGACAGAATGCGCGAGGTTCAAGATAAAGAACTTGTGTCTCAACGTGAAAACTCACAGAAAAACTTTGCAGAAGTGCGTGAGGTTAATGAAGCCAAGGTGGATGATGCTTTCAGAAACTTTGCTGAACTTAATAAGCAGAGAACTGAAGAGCAAACGCGAGAAATTAAGAAAGCGCAAAGACAAAATACTGATATTGTTGAAGATGTTAAGCGCGAATATAACCGCAATCTAGAAGCCGCTCATGAAAAACAAGCTCGTCAACTCGAGTCTCGTGGTGATACGACGAAGTTTAATCGTTCGCAAATGGGTATGAGAGATGAGCAAGACTACAATCAGAAGTTGAAAGACTATAAAAGAGAGATGGAAACAGTTATTGGAAAGTATGAAGAGAAGATTGAAGAGGATCGTGAAAAGAATCAGAAATTTAATAAAAGAAAAGGTGAACTATTTTCAGATAGATTTAGAGATCAAGAACGTGAATTCTTCGCTACCAATGCGAAGGATGTAGCAAAATATCGTAGCGAAAAAGATAATTATATACGCGATAATAAATACCGCCAATTGTCCCAGGAAGAGCTTTTTAAGAATCGTTTAGATAACGAGACTGAATTGGCCAAGAAAAAATATAATAATTTGCGAGAAAATTTTGATTCGACAGTTGATCAGTTACAAAAAAAGTCACACACGACAGTAGAAGCTATGCAACGTGATGCTCAGAAAGATAAGAGCGTTTTTATGGAAGAGCAGCAAAAGCGTAAGGCTGAAGAAATGTATGAAATGAGAAAAGGTTATCGAACTGAGCTCATGACAACGACTTCAGAGCTTGGCAAGAAGATTGATTCGCTTGAGCGTCAAAATCGTATTGTGACCCAGGAGAAAGAAGATAAAGTGCATGATATTTTGACTCAGACTAAAGATGAGTTAAATTACAATCAAGAGCTTTTAGGCGAGCGAATCGAGCATAATGCACGTCTTTCGAAAGAAGAGAAGCGAGCACTCGAAGAAAGCTTCCATTTGAAGACTTTTAAGATGAAAGAAGAGCATCAAGCCAAAATGGAAAATATGGCGTATGAAAACAATAAAAAAATCAAAGATATGACGCGGGAATTTAATCAGATACAGACTAAAACGAATAGCGTCAATGCTCGTGAGAAAGAGAAGATGCGCCAAGATCACGCGCGTGAAGTTAATGAGATGAAAAATAGTTTTGAGGTTGAAAAATCGAATATTATATCGCAATATCGAAATCAGATCGAAGACATGAAGCGTGCTTACCGTGATCAGTTAGATCGAGTTCGTGAGTATGAAGAAATGTCTAAAGAAGATAAAAAAGATTTAGCTTAATTAAGTAGTTGCGAAAATATGAATGTACGTCGGGCCAAAATCATAGCTACCCTCGGGCCATCGTCAAATACTGTCGATGTTATCTCTGAATTAATTAAAGCCGGAATGAACTGTGCGCGCGTGAACATGAGTCACGGCACCCATGAAGGTCATAAAAAAACTATCCAAAACATTCGTGAAGCTAGTCGCTTAGTCAATCGTGAAGTTGCGATTCTGGTTGACCTACAAGGTCCAAAGATTCGTGTGGATAAGCTCCCAGAAGCGCTAGAGCTCAAGGCCGGAGATACTTGGTATATTGGTCACTCTGCCGTTATTAAAAATTATCCGGAACATAAGAATCGTTTTATTCCAACGATCTATGAAGAGTTGGTTTCTGATGCTCAAGTTGGGGCGAGAATTCTTTTTGATGATGGAAATTTAGAAGCTCAGGCCATTAACAAAACTGATGATTTATTAGAAATCAAAATTATTGAAGGCGGCATACTGAAATCAAATAAGGGTATTAATCTCCCTAACGTGAAAGTTTCAGCACCAAGTTTTACGAGCAAAGACGAAGAAGATTTGGTGTTCGCACTAGAGCAGGATATCGACTATGTGGCGATTAGTTTTGTTCGTACGGTAGATGATATTAAAAAAATTCAAAATTTTATTAAGGCCAAAGGCCATGATATTCCTGTGGTCGCAAAAATTGAAAAACCAGAAGCACTCGAAAATATTGATGATATTATTTATCACGCTAATATGATTATGATTGCTCGGGGAGATATGGGAGTTGAAGTGGGTAACCATCTGGTACCATCTATTCAAAAAGATATCATCCGACGTTGTAATTTAGTGGGTCGTCCCGTTATTACTGCGACTCAGATGTTAGAATCAATGATCGATCATTCTCGACCAACACGTGCGGAAGCCAGTGACGTTGCCAACGCTATTTGGGATGGTACAGATATTGTTATGTTAAGTGCAGAGACAGCTTCTGGAAAATTTCCGATGCAGGCAGTTCGCATGATGGGTCAGATTATGATTGAAGCAGAAAAAAATCCAAAAGATAGACCGTTGCTACGAAATCAAGAATTGGTTGGAGTAACACAAACCATGCAAGTGGCAGCTGCACTAGTGGCAGAGAAAATTTCAGCTAAATGGATTTTATCAGTAACTGAAACAGGTCGTTCATGCTTTAAAATGACACGCTTTAGACCAAGTACTCGCGTACTAGGTGTGACTCGTTCAATCCAAGCTGTCAGAGCAATGTGTTTATATTGGGGTATTGCTCCTTTTTATCTTGATTCAAAAGGCAATGACCTTGAGTCAGTAGAAAAAGAAATGATCGAAATTTTAAAACAAAAAAACTTAGTTACGAAGGGTGATAAAATTGTTGTTACTCATGGTCGTGGTAGCTATTTCAATGAAGGTTCAACTAACCTCGTCCGAGTCGAAGAAATCGTTTAATGTCGACTCCGACTTTCCTCGCTAAGTCATTTCTGAAAAATTTAGGCATTGTTGAATGGGGTTATACGGAAGAGCTCGATGCTACAACTTATGTCTATTATGATAATTGGGTAAACGAAAAAAAACATCTACCACTGACTTATCTGGAAGGTGAACGTAAAGAAAAACGTAAAAAATTAGATGCTTATTTTCAAGAATGTGAATCGGCTTTAGTTTTTTTGTTTCCCTATCATGAAACTAAAAAATATCTCGCGGCCCATCCTCAGCAATTTCAAATGGCTTCTTATGTCTTGGGTTTTGAGGGCGAGGACTATCACGTGGTACTGAAAGAAAAATTAAAAGCTATGGCCGATAAAATCACCGAAGAAATTCCGACGATGAAAATAAAATACAGTCTTGATACGCAGCCGATTTTAGAACGTGACCTGGCTTATCGAGCGGGACTAGGATGGTTTGGAAAAAACTCGATGCTTATTCACCGTGAACATGGCAGTTATTTTCTGATTGGTAGTTTGCTCCTTTCGGAAAAAATAAAATTACCTTTGAAATCGATATCAGTAGATCATTGCGGAACCTGTCGTGCTTGTATCGAGGCTTGTCCAACTCAGGCGATTACCGAAGAGCGTACGCTAATCGCTCAAAAATGTATTAGCACTTACACTATCGAGATGTTTAAGCCTGCACCGGCGCCAGAAAATTTCCAAGCGGGTGCAAATTATATTTTTGGTTGTGATATTTGTCAGGACGTTTGTCCTTGGAATGTGAAGCTTTTAAGGGCGACTAACAGTTTAGGCCAGATGAATGAAAAGATAAAAAACCTAGTCCATTTTTTCTTGCAGAAACCACTGGATGAAATTATCAAAAAAATCCAGGCCCTTTCTGCGCGAGAATTTAAACGTAAATTTAAAAATACGCCGCTTGAGCGTACGGGCAAACAGGGCTTACTTAAAAATTATCAGGCGCTTAAGAAAGACTAAATTCTTTTTTTAGAAAGGCGTAGATATGCGCCGCTGCCAATTCTGGTTGATGATGTGGGAGCTTGTTCGGTTTTTCAAAACTCACAGTGTTGCCTTGTTGCTCTAGCTTCTCAACAAATCTCTCCATACCCATTTGTCCTACAACGACATCATCCAGACCAGTGATGAGGTGAATACGATGGTTACTTAGGCCTAGCTTTTCTTTTTCCGCTTTAATCCACGGGAACATAAAATCTGAATCGAGCGCCGGACAAACCAGTTGTCGTCGGATGTTGAGTGTTTTTTCGTAAAATTTTGTGGCAAAGAGATGGGTCTTATCATCATCGGTCATACCGAAGCCAACAGCGATTCCGAGTTTTTTGAAGTTCGAAAATTGATCCAGCTTGAGCGCATGACAGGCCAAGAGTCCGCCCAAGGAATGTCCACCTAAAATTAATTGTTGGCACTGTGCGCCTTCAAGATCTTTTTGAAGCCTTTCATAGGCGGTAAAAAATAATTCATGGGCCGATCCAGTAAATTCTTCAAAGGTCGCCACATCATTCAAGGAACTTAGATAGT
>JAEUWD010000027.1 GCA_016786485.1 Bacteriovoracaceae bacterium
ACCATTTTGACGATATTTGATTGTGCAAATACATTACTACCAATCAGGTATAACATAGTAATAAGAATACTTTTCATAATTGTTTCCCCTGGATTTTTTTAAGCGCATCCTTTGACTTAGAATAATCTCCATAAAAAATCAGCCTCGCCAGCTTATCCTCACTATTCAAGAAACGAAACATAACACTAAACAGGGCCGTTTCCGCATCGATGAGATTACGAGATGACTCAATCAGTTGAAGAGAATCTATATTCTCTCCAAATTGAATACGTTGATAAATTTGCTTCAAGCTATTTTTAGTCAAATTGACTCTACTTTTGATATTTTGATAGCTATCAACATCGAGATTATAATTATTAATAAGTTGCTTTAGCTGCCTTCTAACTGTTTCTTTAACAGCTTCCCTTTGAATTTTTAATATTTCTTTTTGAGTTTTTGCGATCTTAATTGAAGCACCAGTCCCAAAACCCAGTCCAGCCTGTATCGGAATATTATCAAAGACTCCACCGTTTAACCCTCGACTCATGCTAGAAGACCCTAGAAATGAGTATGAGATTTCTTTTTTAGCGTAATCAGCAGCATCAATGAAATATTGAAACTGTCTTATTTCTGGTGATACATCGACTGCTCGAAAGTCGAAGTCTTCGTAAACTAAATGTTCAAGTGAATCATAATCTGGCATTTCAATTGGGGTAACTTTTAGCTTAGTACCTGCGGGATATCCCATAAGAAATGCCAATAGGCTTTCTTCTTCCGAAATTAAAATCTCAAGCGCTCGTAGATCTTCATTTAAAGACAAAAGCCTAATTTTAATATCCTGTGATACACTTTGCGAGAGCCCACCAAAAGTCTCTCTAACTTTGACGATTTGGTAAATCTCCTCTAAATACTTTTGGCTTTTGAAGATGTGATCTTTTAAAGAAGAATCTAATAAAATGTGATGATAGAGGGCCTTAGCAGTTAAAATTTCATTGGCCCAAAGTGCTTTGTAGCCTTCTTGATCCGCCTGATAAAACAGCTTTGTTTGGCTGACTCTAAACCAATTCGCTGGCACTAAAAATGGAGCTATGTCTTCAACAATTGAAAAAGCTCCTCCAACCGCTCCTGCTGGACCACCAGCAAAGATTTCAGCAGCGGCACTCGCAAGCTTCCAGAGATTCAAACGTGGTAAAAGATTCATCCTTGCAACAGTGATAGACTTTTTAGCTTGATAGACTCGAAGTGAGTTTTGATACACGCTATAGTTTTCGGTGCTAACCTTATCAACCACCTGCTTTAGATCAATTTTAATTTCTTGAGTGGACTGTCCCCAACTCAATCCGCACAAGAGAAAAAATGCGATTATCAATAATTTTTTCATATCATTACTCTTGCACTTTATTCGCTACAAACTTAAAAATTGAAGCGTTGGTTGAAGGCTGAACTTGTCCAGAGATACTATCGACTTCAAAAATGTCTCCATTAAGAATTTCGTTAGCAACTCTTGCTGCAACTTCAGCATTTTCAGTTGCGCTTGAAAAAAAACCTCTTTCCGTAATCTTAATAAGATAAAGGTTCGGACAACTTTCTGTAGAAATTGCCAGTTCACCTTTAATGATGTCAGGCCTTATTCCCGACATCCGACAGCCGACAGCACTATTCGTATTATTTGGATCCCATTGAATAACCTGTGCATTCAATGAAAGATTATTTAAATCTGATACGATTTCTTCTAATTGTCTTGTTCGATTTACTGGGATTGGAGCAAGACTAGGAGTTAAAGTAATTCGTATATTGAAGGTACCCTGATTGGTACTGATGTCGCCTTCATAAGAACCTTTAATTGCTTTATAGAAGCGATGCCTTTTGGTTAGGTCCTGCTCCATTTTCTCTGCCTTGTCGGCGAGATTTTCATTCTCAACTCTTAACTGAGATGTCGTTGCATACTCACTTTCTAATGTTGTTTTTTCTTTTAAACGATCATCATTTTTATTACATGCAATAAGCGAAGGTAAGATGATTATTAGGCAAAGTATCTTTTTCATTTTGAACCTCACATTTTTTATTTATAATTCACTTGCTAAAATTGACTGTAGCTGTGCTTTGGCAATTGCATAGTCTCTTCTTAATTCAGCAAATCTCTTTTTAAATTCAAGTTGTTTAAAAGTTGCACTAAGAACATCGGGTGAGTTTTTAACTCCACGTGAGTATTCTTCCTGTGTTTGACTCAGATACTGTGCCCCTTTTTCAACATTTTTCTCACCTTCATGAATAAGGTCATGAATTAAAATTAATTCTTGTTTTGCCGTATTAAAATCTGCTTCTGCCTCTATTTTTGTTTGTTCAGCTCGAAATTGGGCCGCATGAGACTTTGCGATCATAGCTTCACCATCATATTGCGCTTGAAAGCCATCAAAATTAAAAGTTAATCTGATCCCAAGAGCATTATCAATTTGATCATTTTGAGTATAAAAACTTCGTTCCCTGAAGTTATAGAGAATTGTTTCTGCATAAAGATCAACTTTAGGTGTCCACCATCTTTTTAAAATCTTTCCTTGTGCTTCAAAATCTACTTTATTTGCAAGTTCAAGTTGGACATCACGAAATAGGTTGAAATCCATTGTCTGGCTGGGAGTTGTGTCATTATGATCATGAGGTATCAGTACTATCGTATCAAATTGCGTCTCTGGCTCATGTCCAAGAAGAGCTGCTATTTTCCTTTGAGTAATTGAAATTGAAACTGCAATCCGCGCCAAATCTTGCTTTAATTGTGTTTCTGAGATTTCAAATTCTAGCTTATCTACCTTTGTAGCAAGCCCTGAATTAATACGTCTTAGTGCTTTTGATAAGTTATTCTCATTCTGCTTAAGAGCATTCGTATATAAACCTTCAATTTCTTTAAAGAAAACAAGGTCCCAATAAAGTGCCCGGACTTCAAAAAGTTCTCCCTGAAAAACTTGCAGTGCTCTAGCTTCCATCCCCCTCTTTTGAGCTGTTCTTGCAGTTTCTTCCAAAGCATCCCGCCCACCTCGGTAGAGATTGATGTTGGCCCTTAGTGAATACAGGGGTTCATTCATTGACTCATAAGGACCCGTTTCGAATTTTTCTTGCCCAACCCAAGCTTCACCAGTAGGTATAAAAGATCTCCTCAAGAAGCCTAATCTTTTATCGACTCCACTGAGTTCGAAGTTTGTTGCTGCAACATTCTTATTTTTTGTTCGAATCAAATTCTCAAGATTCTCATATTCGAGTTGCATCCCAGTATGACCAACTTGACCATACAGACTAAGTACAATTAAAACCACCGCTCGCATGCTACGGCGCTGCGAATATCGAATAAATAAATTCAACATATCTAAACTCTTTTAATGTAAGTGTTAAACAAAACTCTAACGATAATTGTGAATTAGACTAAAGGTGGTTTTATGATCTCTAGAAAATTTGAAACAAAACTTAACGGGTTGGCTGGGAATGAGTAGTTTGTTGAAACGATATTTAAATCTACTGAAATCTTGGGCAATAGATAATTATGAACATGGTCCTGATGACAGCAGTCATGCTCAGGACAATTTTCAGATGAATCTTGCTTGTTATGATCGTCTTCAATGCTTCCTGAATGTTCTGTACAAGAATCATTAGAAGATGCTTGTACATCTACATGTAACGAATCCGCAAACACCGTAGTGGAAAAATTAGCTATGAAAAGGACGAGTAGAAAAAAATACTTTAAGTTCATACGAAATATAGCTGAACATGTTTTTTAAGTTAAATCAAGAACTTTTCAAATTATCAAACAAATACCCGCAGAATAGTTCTGTTGGTAGAACAGTGAAAGGCCAAGATCATATGATGCCAGATATAGGCCAGGTAAATAACCTTATTTTGACGAAACTAGACACAATGCCAATCAAAGTTAAACGAAAGTTAACTGGGCGTTAACAGTGCAATACGATAAAAAATTTAGCCCCGCTAAATTCTTGAAATGGCTATATTTTTTCACCACCCGAGATTGACTACCCACACACAACCAAAATTTGAGTGTAGGTAGTCAATCTCGGGTACGAAGTAATAAAAAGGAAAGATAAGCGGGGCCAAAAAGCAATTGAGATGAATTATTAAGTAAGAAACAAATCAATTTATAATCTAGTAGTATTTTAAATAAACAAAGTATTAGATATTAAATATAGAGAACTAAGCACATTTTTACATTTGGATATCGATATGAATTTAATCATCAATGGACTTAAAAATTCGCTTTCATTATATATTCTTTTTTTAGCACTATTGTTGGCGATACCATTTCTTTTTATGAAATTTATGGGTCCACACTGGAGTTTTTATTATTTTATATTTTACTTAATAATAGCTATTGTCGATTATCCAATTATGTTTTGTCTGATCAAAAAATATCAATCAGAAAAACATCGAAATTATAGAACACTCCATTTAATGGAACTTGTGATTGGAACAATCGGTTCATCAGTAATGAGCTATACCCATTGGGAAGATGTAAAACAGATTTACGAAATACTACCTAAATAAATCCAAGTAACCTTAACACAATGCTTAATGCATTCCGCACTATAAAAAACTGCGGAATGCACTTTTCTTCGCGTCACAAAAAATTTCAATCTTATAAGAAACCATTACTTAGCCCACTTACTAAAAAATAATTTATTGGCATCAACTTTGCTTTACGGACAACAACAGATCACAAAATAGAAAAGGAGTAAAAATGGCATAAAAACGATAGCAACTGATGATGACTACTGAAAAATTAGGCCCGCTAATTCGTTGATTTTATTTTCTTTTTTTGAGCTCCGAACGTGACTCCCCACCCACAACCAAGTTTGAGTGTAGGGAGTCACATTCTACGCAGGAAAAGAATAAGAGATCGATGAGCGGGCCTAAGAAATGAAAGAAGAAAAAATAAAATACCAAAGGACAAAGGGGGAAATAAAATGGAGACGGAATTAATTAACAATCTGATACCAGAAATTATCTTTAAGAAGGAAATTTTTGAATACATTAATGAACGAATTTCAATTCAAGATGGTCGCCTTTTTACGATTGAAGAAGCTGCAAAAAAACTTAATCTAAAAATTTCTAAATTACGACAAGCCATCTTTAAAAAAGAAATTGCCTACATAAAACTAGGTGCACTCATTCGTTTTAGGAATGCAGACATACAAAATTATATTGATAAAAATGTTAAAAATTATGTGTTATAGTGTGGGCTGCTCTTTGACATTTAAAGATAAGAATGGACGACACTTGACCAAGACTTCCAACACCTATGGAGGTTTTCTATGCAAGTGATTAAGACGAGAAATGGTTTACGTTATAGAGAAAAAATCTATATCGACGGTACGCCCCTGCACTCTCCACGCTTTGTTCGAAAGACTGATGCTGTCAGTTGGAAGGCAAGAATGATGAGTGAAAAAGGGCGATACCTAGCTACTGGTGAAAAATCAAGAGCACTAAAAGCTGATATTGAAGAAACTACGGTTCAAGATTATGCCCAGATGTGGCTTGAAACAAGAGTGAAACCACAATTAGCAACACGAACCTATGAGCACTATCAATATGTTTTAAAGCGACATATTTATCCTTTGTTCGGCGAACTTTATTTACACGACATTAAAATTTTACACGCGGATAAACTTATTCAAAAGTTAAGTCAGTCTCAGCACAATGCTGGTGGAATTAATTTAATTGTTGGTGTCTTTAAACGTTTAATGATCGAAGCTGTTAAAGAAGGCAGAATCGACAAAAATCCTTTTCAGTATTTAAGAGAATTAAAAGAACCACCACGGCCAGATACTTTTCTTTCACTCGATGAAATTAATAAAGTGTTAGATGCTTCGAGGAAAAGTTACTTCTATTCACTTTTCTTAGTTGCGATTAACACTGGATTAAGACGCGGAGAAATGGCCGGTCTATGCTGGGACAAGGTGAGTTTTTCACGAAATCTAATTGAGATTTCACGCCTACGCGATCGTAAAGGTCTCGGAGAGCGAACGAAAACTATTAAAAGCCGACGTTTTATCCCCATGAACGCCGTTGTGAGAAATCATCTTTTAAAGCTTAAAGAAAAGGCCGTAAGTGATTTAGTTTTCCTGGATGATGAGAACGTACCTTTTGATGTCGATCACCTCTACCGTGATTTTAGAAAGTTTTTGAAGCTCGCAAATATCAGCTCTGTTTATCGCTTTCATGACTTACGCCATACCTTTGCTTCACACTTTATGATGAATGGTGGAAATATCTATGATTTACAAAAAATTCTGGGTCACACCAGTCTTGAGATGACTCAAAGATATGCTCACCTTGCTCCTGAACATTTAGTCGAGGCCATCAATGTCGTAAATTTTGGTGCGAGCTTAACAGAAGTGAAACTGGCGCTTCAAAAATAAAATTTAGCGCCACTGTAGCGCCAAGCACTTTCGTATCTGTATAACTTTTTGAATTTACTGAGTTTTATGTGAAGTGGTGCCCAGGACTGGATTTGAACCAGCATATCTCGCGATGCTACCACCTCAAGGTAGTGCGTCTACCAATTTCGCCACCTGGGCACTTAGATATGGCAAATACTAGCTTGTGGGAAGTTTTTTGGCCAGTGGCCTAGTCAGGTTTATTATTAAGATTATTTTCGATTTCTGAGACTAAGAATTTAATGCGACCGCAATTATCTTTAAGACCTTTTAATTGGCTGGTAAGACCTAAAACAATTTTCTTAAAAGAATCATCTTCACCCAGAATCGTTTGGGCCTTCTTTTTGCCAAAGAAGTGAATGGCCTTTTCTTCAATATGGAAATTCTCGTCTGAGAGTTCGTCTTGATATTCGCTCAATAAATCATTGATAATATCGTCGGCCTCATTCTTCGCTTCCGTCGGAGAATGACGTAGTTTATCGTAAGGGCGAAATTCCCTGAAAACTTCTGGGGCTTGTTCCACTGTGCGAACATTGCTCTCAAGCTTTCCAAATTTTTTAAAATGGGCGAGATCTAAAACCTTTGTTTTTGACTCACCATGATCTGTCCGTTTCATTCTGCTGCTTCCTCTTTAAACGCAACTCTCCCCAGAATTACGATAACAGTTAATGCATGCGAGGTGCCAATGTATCTAGCTGAAACGCTGTAATAATTTCACGGTCTTAGACGTGGTTTCAAATAGTTAAATCACTAAATAAATTCTCCCTAAGGTGCTGATTTAACATATGCTCAAAATATAGACATGGTTTATAATGGTCTAGAGGTACCGATGCAACCGGATTGTATGAAATGCCGCCATTACCAAGTCACTTGGGATAAAAACTTCCCTCGCGGTTGTCGTCTTTTCCAAATCAAAAGCAAACAATCACCTGCGACAGTCGTTAAACAAAATACCGGAAGTCATTGCCAAGAATTTCAAGAGCGAAAAGCTGCAAAAAAAGATCAGGGATTAAACGACGACAAACTCTGGGAGTGATTTTTGCTGTGTGAAATAGCTCGCACCAACCTCTGTAATCACCGCCCCACCTAAACAAATATTTTCTTGATAAAAAACCACCGCCTGACCCGGAGTCATCGCACGTTGAGGTTGATCAAATACGACTTCGAGACCCTTTTCTGTAGCGATAACAGTACAGTCTTGATCTTTCTGACGATAACGAACTTTGGCCTTGCATTTCAAAGGCAATGTCGGAGCTTCACCCACCCAAGTTATCTCATTGGCCTGTAAACTATCAGCGTAAAGTGCTGGATGGCGTTCTCCGCGCACCACTTGCACGACATTACGATTCACATCTTTGCCCACCACGAACCATGCTTCACCTGCTCCACCAAGACCTAAGCCTTTGCGCTGCCCTAGCGTATAGTAAGGAACACCATCGTGACGACCGACTCTTTGTCCGTCTAAATCTTCGAAGTAGCCTTGATGTTTTTTAATATATTGCGAGAGGAAATTTTTGAAATTTCTCTCACCGATAAAACAAATTCCGGTGCTATCTTTTTTCTCTGAAGTAATGAGACCTAACTCTTTAGCGATTCTTCGTACCTCAGGTTTAGGTAAATTCCCAATCGGAAAAAGGGTTTTGCTGAGAACATCCGCTTTCACCGCATGCAAAAAATAACTCTGATCTTTATTATTATCCGCGCCCTTTAATAACTCACCAGCGGCATTAGTTTGGCAGTAGTGACCGGTCGCGATCATATCCGCCCCAAGCTTCATCGCCTCTTGATAAAAGGCCTTAAACTTAATCTCGCGATTGCAGAGAATATCTGGATTCGGTGTGAAGCCTTTAGCGTAATCACTGAGAAAATCTTTGAAGACGTTGTCCCAATATTCTTTAGTGAAATTGATCGAGTAGTACGGAATATCGAGCTTCTCACAAACAGCCGCTACATCAGAGTAATCCTGCGTGCTTGTGCACACACCATTGTCCTGGGTTTCATCCCAGTTCTTCATGAAGAGCCCTATCACTTCGTGACCCTGCTGTTTTAGGAGGTAAGCCGCAACTGAGGAATCTACCCCACCCGACATACCGACAATAATGCGTTTTTTTGTTTCCATGAAGGCCGTTTATAGCCCTTTTTACGCACTAAGTAAATGTCGCTATTTTTGAAGGTCCATGACCCAGGCGGTGGTGGCGCCGGCTATAAATAAAAATGATTGATAGTAGGTGTCCTGATTGATGGTCTCAGGGAAATCGTTAGGTGTTTGATAATTCTTGTTATTGAAGTCGTCTTCCCAGTCCTGGGAAAAAGTAATCGCTGCAAAACCCTTTTCCCAGAAACGTACGTGGTCAGAGGAATCAAAACCATTGTCTTTGATTTGGAAATCTACCGTGTTGGTGAACTCAATACCTTTATTTAAGAAAAAGGTGGACAACTTACGGTCACGAATATGAGTCGACTGACTGGGGCGTGAGAGATAAAGCGCCATATTGCCATTTTGTTTATTCTTATCAAACACCTTTGAGTCGTGGCCTAACATCTCCAGATTGATGAGGCCGTTAACATCGATTTTGGTCTTTTGAACCTCTTTACTGAGTTCTTCAATGAAGTGGGCCGAACCTAAAAAACCTAAACCTTGGTAATCAAAAAAGACCACGCGAACACTTTTTTCGAGTTCGACTTGCGCCAGAAGCTTAATGATATTTAAGGCCATCGCGACACCCGAAGCATTGTAGTCTGCCCCCGGCATCTCTTCTTGTTCTTTAATTTTGAGTGTGTCTTTATCGTGCGAAATGGTGTCGTAGTGAGCGCCTACGATCAGTAATTCTTTCGAATTTTTTGCTTTCTTCTCCCAAATAATATTCATGCCTGAAACTTTTGCCGAATCTTGAACCTTGGCCACAATATATTCCGTGAAGTTTTTCCACTTGATGTACTCGGGAGTTGAAGGCTCAAAAGTTCCGACGATTTTATTTCTAAAATCGAGTTCATAAAAAAGTTTTCCTTTTTCCACGTTAGGTAAAAAAGTTTGCTCAGTGATTGTTCCTGATTTAAGCGGATCGAGTTCTTTAATTTTGTTAATCAAATATTCGCGCGCCTTAAGGTGTCCCGCTTTGCCCACCATACGGCTCGGACGCGAAGCTGCAACAAAATCACGAACAGTGGTCATCAGATCAGTTTGTTTAACTTTTTTGATAAAACTTTTAAGTTGTGAGCTTTGATTAATTTCCGACGCGTGAAGTGATAAAGTAAAAAAACCAAGTAAAATGAAATTCACAATTAAAACCTTTGCTCAATCTTAGTTTTATCATTCTCTTCAACATCGGCTTGTTTGTCGTGTGATTTAAAATCTTCCGTTCGATCGATTGGTCGATAAACACCCAGGGATCCGATCTGACCACATCCGAGCACGCGCCCACCAACTTGGGGTTTTTCGTAAAACGTCACTTTCTCATTTTCTAAAAGAAGAAAACACGGTTCATTAAATTGAATATAGGCACTGTTATTATTCTTAAAATAGATAACGCAAGAAACATATTTATTTTGATTTTTAAATTTAGCGTAAATATTCAATGGCTCGGTACGGTCGACCTCTGAAGTTAAATTTAAATTGAGAAGTTGTGCTCCATAATACTTGGCTTCTTCTAACTTTGAAAAATGAACGGTTTTTTCATAGTAACTAAATCCTGAAACTATCAGTCCACGCTCAACCGCTTTGCCGCCTAGTTTAGCGCCTTCTTGTCCTAGATAAAAATGAAAAATCCCTGGCTGATCGCCAAGAAAAGTCGAACCTGGCATTTGCACCGCAGTCCCTCGCTCTCGCATTGCAGGTGGAACCGTTTTTTCAATTTTGGCGGCCACCCCTTCATCACCTTCAAAACAATCCAAACGATTATGACCTGAAGTCTGTTTGCCTAATGAGAAATTTTCAGCAATTTTAATAACTTCTTCACGCTTTAATTCGGAAAGAGGAAAAAGAATTTTTTTCAAAATTTCTTGTTTTAATCCTGATAAAATAAAAGACTGATCGAACTCAGTTTCATTTGATGCGTGAATAAAATATTCTTGTGTCTGGTGATTCTTATAAGTTTTCGCGTAGTGACCCGTGGCGATGAAATGACATTTTAAAAATTTCATTTTTTCAAAGAGCACACGCAAGCGCAGTGAGTGACAACTTAAACAACTTCTGTTTGCACTTCCAACGATTTTATCGGCGATAGCAATTTCTAAAACTTCTTCGTGAAATTTGGCCTTTAAATCGGTGGCGTAGAAAGGAATATCAAGTGATTCGCAGAATTTTTTAAGTTCATTGAGATTAGAAACGGCGCACTTTGGAGCTTTTATACCTTCATTTCGCTTATCATCAAAATCCCATGTTTGGATAGCGAGCGCCAAAACTTGGAAGCCTTGCTTCTTAAGCAGAAAAGCTGTGACAAGTGAATCTACATTGCCTGAAATTGCTACCAGTACCTTAATTTGGTCCACCTGATAATGACTCATTTCAGTGGTATCTATGTCTAAAGGCACCAATTCGGACAAGTTCGCTCCTCTATTGCAACGACTTACTTTTATTATAACCTTCGATTAAAAATTTTTCACTATTAAAAGTTAATCGGTTTGCCTATGATAAACGCCAATAATAATCTCAAACAAAGAATGATGATGGACGTTAGAGCAATCCAATACTGTATTAATGAAACACAACTTAAACCGCAACAAGTTGAGCAAGTTATTAAGCTGCTCATTGTGGAAGAATGTACCGTTCCTTTTGTGGCCCGCTATCGTAAAGAAGTGACAGGCAATTTGGATGAAACACAGATTCGCGCCATTGAAAGTGCTTGGCATGGACATCAAGAAATTGAAAAGCGTCGAAGTTTTATTATGGAAACTCTACATAAAGGTGAACAATTAACGCCCGAATTAGTAAAACTGATTGCTCAGGCCACGGACTTAGCGCAGCTCGAAGATATTTATGCTCCTTTTAAAAGTAAACGCAAAACCAAAGCCGCCATCGCAAAAGAAAAAGGTTTAGAACCGCTGGCGCTGGAAATTTTATCGACAAAGAAAACGATCAAAGATTTGGCGGCGCAATTTAAACCGAGTGAAGAAATAAAAACTTTTGAAGAAGCAGTTGAAGGTGCGCAATTTATCATGATTGAAAAGATGGCACATCATCTTGAACTTAAAAATGAATTAAGAACAGTTTATGAAAAAGATAGTTTATGTGTTAGTTCAAAAACTAAAGATGCTGATCAACATAAAGAGGCCACAAAGTTTAGAGATTACTTCGAATTTTCTGAACCCTTTGCTAAACTTAACGACGCCAAAGCTTCTCACCGCTTTTTGGCTTTATGTCGTGGTAAAGAACTTAAAATTTTAAAATTCTCGCTCAATATCGATGCTGAAACAGCGCTAAGAATTGGAAAATCATATTTTATTCAACCTGGTTTAGGCTGTGAAAAGCTGATTACCGAAACGCTAGAAATTGCGCTAAAAAGTCATCTGCAACCTTCTCTTGAATCTGAGATGATGTCGCGATTAAAGGCAACAGCGGAAGAAGCTGCGATAAAAGTTTTTGCGAGTAATTTAAAAAACCTCCTCCTTGCTCCATATCTTGGAAGTAAAATTATTATGGGAGTCGATCCAGGTATTCGTACCGGCTGTAAAGTGGTTATCATTGATAAAACGGGACAATTCGTCGTAGATCACGTGGTTTATTTAGAACAAGGTCCTGCTCAACGTAAAAAAGCACAGGATGAAATTGAAAAAATGCTAGAAGCTTTCCAGGTCGAGTTTGTTTGTATTGGTGACGGAACTTATGGTCGCGAAACACTCGCCTTCTTTGAAGATGAAGTCAAACAAGTCAAAGATAAGAAAATCACCGCGACACTGGTTTCAGAATCAGGTGCTTCGGTTTATTCAGCTTCAGAAGCAGCGATTGAAGAATTTCCGAAAAAAGATGTTACCGTTCGCGGGGCGATTTCGATCGCTCGACGCTTTCAGGATCCTCTCAGTGAACTCGTAAAAATTGATCCCAAATCGATTGGTGTTGGTCAATATCAACACGATGTAAACGAAAATAAACTTAAAACCAATCTTGGTCACGTAGTAGAAGATTGCGTGAACTTTGTTGGTGTTGATTTAAATACTGCTAGCTATCACGTTTTAAGTTTTATTTCTGGTATCGGCAAAACTCTTGCACAAAATATTGTAAAGTATCGTCAGAAAAATGGTCTGTTTAAGAATCGAAAAGAATTACTAAGCGTTGGTCGATTCAGCGAAAAGATTTTTGAACAGTCAGCTGGCTTCCTTCGTATTTACGGTGGAGAAAATCCATTAGATGCAACTTTCGTTCACCCTGAACGTTTTGCCCAAATAGAAAAATGGTGTTTCGATAATAAAATCCAAGTGAAAAATCTAGTTCAAGACCCGCAAGTCCAAGAGCGTTTTGCGAAAGATCAAAGCTTAAAAAATCAAATGGGCGAACACACCTTTAACGATATTGTAAAATCACTGAAAGCTCCTACCCAAGATCCGCGTACTGTTTTCAAGAGTACGGATTTCGATCGTGAAGTGAGAACACTGGAAGAAGTGAAAGTTGGAAAATGGTATACCGGCGTTATTAATAACATCACCAACTTTGGTGCTTTCGTAAATATCGGGATTAAAGAAAGTGGTTTAGTTCATATCTCTCAACTCTCGGATCAATTTGTGACAAATCCAATGGATGTGGTGAAAGTTGGCCAAGAAGTACGAGTGAAAGTGGTCGAAGTCGATCTCGATCGTCGTCGTTTGGCGCTTTCATGTAAATCAGATGATAAGAACGCGGGGATTTCACAGAAATCCTACGATGCGCCTAAGCCTAACCATAAAGCTCAGCCAAAAAATGAAATTAAACCCAATAATCCATTTGGAAAATTGAAAAATTTCAAAGTTTAAGTCAATGGCCGACTGAGTTTCACGGTTACAGCTAGGACATATTTGCTGCCCAGTTTCCAAGGCTCAACTCCTTTTCTAGCGTGGTCGATAAAGTGAGTATGAAACTCAAATCGATCGATATCGGTCAGAGAGAAATTTTCTTCTTCAAACAACCTGCAGCGGGTTCAGTGAGAGTCTTTAACTTTCTTAAGACTTTTATTCACTTCCTAAACGTTGGGGGAAAGAAAGGTCAATACAAGTTCGCGACTGCGAATGAAGAGAATACCCTACACAAGCATTTAAACATTCAGCAAAATATTTTCTTAGAGTGCCAAGGCAATAAGTTGCACTCTTACTCCAAAGAAAATTTCGAAGATTATATTAAAAAAATTGATAATCACTATTTAGGAAAACTGATCAAGCGTGTATATCCATTAGAAAGACTGCCTTATCAGTTAAACCATGAAGAGCGTAAAATTTCAGTCCTGGTGAAAGCGCTTTTGAGTCCGGCCAGTTTCCTCTTTTTTAACAATCCAGAATTGAATCTTAATGACGGCAATTTGCTCATCTTTAAACAAAGTCTTCTGTTTGAATCTTTTTACGGTAACAAAATTATTTTCCTCACGTCACCTGATGAAAGTTTATGGTCAGAACTAGCAACGAAAATTGTAACAATGAAGGATAATGGCGAATTTGAAATCGTAAAAAATAATCAGAAAGGCACAGACGTTCTTAAGATTTCACAGAATCAAGAATGGAAAGAAAATCGCGCTACAATCGATAAGAAAGTCTCATAAATCAATGGTATAGTGTTAACTATCGGCTTTGGGAATAGTTAAGATAAATGTCGTATGTTGTTCATCTCTAACATAAACAAGATCACCGTTATGCTCTTTAGCGATACCAAATGAAATACTTAATCCAAGACCTATTCCTTTTCCTACTTGTTTGGTTGTAAAAAATGGCTGCATTATTTTATTTATATTCTGGTCACTTATACCAGCGCCGCTGTCTGTAACCTTAAAAACAATCATATTATCTTTTTCAAAAATTTTTATCACAATCCACTTACTTTTGAGACCAACAATAGCGTCATACGAATTAGAAATTAAATTAATCAATATCTGCGTAATTTGTGAAGAACGACATTTGACATAAAGATTCTGAGGATAATCAAGTTTTAAATCAACTTCTGCAATTCTCAATCTTTCGCTACACATTGCTAATGTATCGTCAATAATGGTCTGCAGGTTCACACTCTCCAAATCATCATTTTTGGTATTACGTGAGTAATGTAATAGACCTTTGATGATTTTAGCTATCCGAATTGCTGTGGTCTCAATCTTTAATAAATCACTCATGAAATTTTCTAGATTAAAATCTTGCATCTTAGATTTTGTTTTGATCAGCGAAATTTTACCCGTGATAATCGATAAAGGGTTATTAATTTCATGTGCTATTCCGGCTGCAATTTCACCTAGAGTCGAAAGACGAGAAGCTTCAACCAATTGTGCTTCCAATTTCCTTCGCTCATTTTCATTACTCTTCAGAACAGTAATATCTATGAAACTGGTTACAGTTTGATGAACATGACCCTCTTGGAAAAGTGGTACCGAACTGATTTTTAACCACCTAAGTTTTTGTGTTCCAGAGTAGACACCCATAATAACATTTTGAACTTTTTTCCCAGTTTTTAGGCAAATCACAGACGGATGCTCTTCGGGTTTAAATGGTGTCCCATCTTCATGAATGGCCATCCATGTTGGATCATATGAAGATTTACCACTTAACTCAGATGCGGACAATCCAAGGACTGTAAGAGCTGCGGTATTGAAATCTAATATTCGATCGCTACCATCTTGAACAACAATACCACTTGAAGTATTTTCAAAAGCTGCAGTTTTTATATCAAGACTATCTTGTGCATTCTTTAACTGTTGAATTTGTAAACGTAATTCTAATAAACGTGTGACTTGATTTGACAAATACTTTAAAGCTTGACTTTGTTCTTGTGATAATTTTTTTGCTTTACGATCAATAACACAAACAGTTCCTATAGGATATCCATCTGGTGAATATAACGGCGCACCTGCATAGAATTGAATTTTTGGTTCAGAAACTACTAATGGATTATCAAAAAAACGTTCATCTTTTGAAGCATCTTCGACAACAAAGGTATCACTTTGTAAAATTGCGTGAGCACAAAATGCTAAATCGCGACTAGTTTCTTCGACTTCAATCCCGAGTTTTGATTTAAACCATTGTCGATTTTCATCTACTAAAGAAATCAACGCTATCTTAGTGCCACAAATTTGACTGGCCAAAAAAGTAATACTGTCAAAATCACTTTCAGGCAACGTATCTAAAATATTTAATGTTCTTAAGATTTCTAGCCGTTTTTTTTCGTTCTTTGGTAAATTTGCTATTTTCATAAGCCTATTATCTTATGCTTTTAACACTTTTAAAACAGTGTTGATAATTCCTGTGAAAAAAAGATGGTTTAAAATTATTCTATCACAAAGATTAGATGAGCGATACTTTCAGGTATTCTATAAATATTTAACTGAACAATTAATTTTTACCGACGGTGCCGTAAATTTATTCATCGGTTTAATACGTAATTGCAAGCGGCTGGAAATAAGATCAATCTCAAAATTACCGACATCAGCTTTATGTTCACAGATTTTCCAACCATCGGTTGAGGTTAAATACTTTTTCCAAGATTCCGTTCGGATTTTTTGAAAATCATAACGTTGTGCTGTCGAATTTTTATAAAAACACATGACCTGAATGAGGTCTTGCGAACTATAACCTAGTAACGCTCGAATGCTATCGAAAAAAGCTTCGCGATCTCGCGTATAAAAGCTCGAAAGGATTTCATAAAGCTTTGTGCTTAAACGATAATAATATTTCGATAAAATTTCTTTTTGATCATTTTCGAGTTCACCCGGAAGCTCAGTATAACCATTTTGAATCCATTGTTGATTATTTCCGAGATAAGTCAGTCCTACACTCTCATGCACTTCATGCATCATGATAGTAAATTGCTGTTCCACATAAAGATTAAATTCCGCTTGGGCCGCAGTCGGATTGAAGGCCGAAAAATATTGCTCTAGAAAACTACGAGCACCACCGTTTTTTGTGTTCACATAAGAATCAGACTTACAAAATTTTAAGCTCAACGGATAACGGCCGCTACCCGTGACTAAAATATCATGTTCTGATTGTTTATTATTAGAGATTTTTCCTAACAATTCTACTTTTTGAACGGCAGGATCAAAAGATGCAATAATCGAACTTAAAGTTTGCTCGGCAAGTTCAGGCAATTTTTTGTAGAGTACATCATCAAGTTTTCGTAGCTCACTTTCATAGGTTTGCAATTTTTTTAAATATTGTGGTGGTAAATCGGCGTAGAATTTTTTTTCCAGATTGAAATGTTTCGCAATTTTCTGGGCCACTAAAAACTCAAAAAGATTACCTTTATATTCATTTAAATAGGCTTCTAATTGAGCAGGAGTCTGCATTATCTTTCCCAGTAGGATTCTTCTAAAGCATCTTCCTTCTGAGGTAACCCTTTTGTCAATCTTGGCGAGTTTTGCATTAGTACTTCGTAACTAACGCGATTAGCATATTTGCTGATTTGTGAGAGTGATGAATAAGTTAAATAATTAGCTTGATGCTTTGGTGAGTTTGGTACCACTTGTTTGTGATACACATTTGCTGACATATCATGTAGAAGCGCCGATAAAGCCGCATCGCCTGCACCATTCGTATTCGTTATCGCTTGAGGGCCACCTAAAAATGGATTGATGTGAGAATAAATTTTAATTGGCTTTTTACAGTCAGCTTTTTTCATTCCGCGGCTGTATTCATAACGATTGTATTCAACAATTGATTTCGTATGAAGGGCCTCTTTCGTTAAACGAGCAAAATCCTCATCAACATATCCTGCTAAATAGAGACCTTTTGCTCCAACAGTAATTAAACAAAGATCAGTAATTTCTAAAATACTTGAAGCGGCCAAAAGTGGATCATCAATTTTAGTAAGCGCAAAGGCTTCATCTGAATTCATTGCTACCACATTCACATATTCAGTAATAAAATTCATGAAAAATTCACGTTTTGCTTCCACTAACGAACTTGTTCCCATACTTAAAACAATCGGAACATTCGAAGCTTTCGCAATTTTACACGCTTTCAAAGTCGCTTCAAAAATCGGTGACTGTTCATCGCGAAGCAAATAAGCTGAGAGAACTAAAGTCGCTGATTCTTGTACGATTTTTTCTGGCACAAATTCTGCAGACAAATCGTTCATACAACCTTTGCTAACGGCAAAAGTTCTTTCACCATCTTCTGTCACAAGTGCTAGCGCACGACCCATCAGTCGTTCACACGGCTGAAGATAAGTCAGATCCACTCGTGAACTGGTTTTTGAAATATATTTATAAACGTAGTCACCTACAGTGATATTTTTATGAATCGATCCAAGCGCTACACATGGAGTATCTGAAAGCATTGAAAAGTTATGTAAAGTATTAGCTACCGTTTCACCTGGATACTCTCCACGAATACGATTTTCGTTCTTAGCATCATTATAAATTTTTTCAGCAATCGTGTCGTCGACCAAAAATGATTCGCATTTTTTGAAATTCATTTGATTAAGAAATTCGTTAGTCGTCGTGATTTCAATATCAACAATTGGCTGAATAATGCCGGTGATATAGACATTTCCCTTGTGATGAAAATCTGTTTCTAAGGCCTCACGACCTCTTTCACTCACTGGGAAATAGTGTTTGTTTTTTCTTCTGCCTGGGAACTTCATTCCTTAATTTAATCCGCCCTCTGACTAAATGCAACATTTAGCACGTTCATAGACAATTTTTTCATAGTCATGCTAGGCTAAGCCATGTTTAAACACGACGGTCCCGATAAAAATAATCTCTTCACATACTACTCTGCCCATAAGAAGTTTATTGGCATCCTCTCGATTCCTCATTCGGGAGAAGATATTCCAAAAGAAATCGCACCCTATTTAACCTCAGATTTAAAGGCCCACAAGGAAGATGTGGATTACCGGGTTAATGACCTAGTGGACATCCCAACCCTACAAAAACACGGTATAGCAGTCCTGGTGGCCCATATCCACCGTGTAGCTGTGGACCTTAACCGTGACGCTAATAACTGCGTTTTATACTGGAAAAAGAACACCCAGGGCGTGCCCCTGGTGTTGCAGGAACCGACTCCTGAGCTTAAAGAGCAGTGGATTACAACTTATTATAGGCCCTATTACGAGATGATGAAGGGTCTCATTAGCCATCTCGAAACGCTAAAAAACCCGGCTTCTTTTGTGGATTTACATAGCATGCCTTCCCGCCCGACCGAATATCATTTGAGTATTAATCCCAATCAAAAAAGTGAACGCCCCGATTTTTGCCTAAGCGATCGTCATGGCAAAACCTGTGCGCCTGAATTTATTGGTCACATTACCCAAAACCTCGCGAAGGCGGGTTACGTTTGCACCAATAATGATCCGTATGTTGGCGGTTATATCACAGAATACGCAGATAAATTTAAAACCAATAATATTCAAATTGAAATCAAGCGCGCTATTTATATGGATGAGAAAAAGAAAGAATTGGAAACTCACAAAGTCGAAAAATTAAAGCCGATTTTAACTAAGGCTTTGATTGAATTATTTGAAAAGTTTGCTTAAGAAGCCGTTTTATAATTGCGGCGGGCCTTAGGCCGAACCGTTTCTGGTACGAATCTCAAAACTTCTTTTGGATGATCCACAAAGGTTAATTTCTCCACTCTCCCACTTTTAAAATAAAACTTTAAAGCTGGTGATGCTAAGAAATTTCCGCGGTCAATATGATCAAGTAAACTATAAGGAATGGTTTTTCGACGATTGAGCAGTAACCATTTCACCACCACACGCTCTGGCGTTACTTCGATTGTGCGTAAAAATAAGCACGGAGCAACCACGCAAACAATAACAGTTGAAATCCCCAGCATCATAACTGCGCGTTCGATATTAAAATGGTAAAGACCGAAGAAGCTGATTCCGTAGATAACAAAAATGGAAGCGAAGCAACCTAATAAAAAATAGGTAAAAAAGGATCGAGCACTACTAGAACGAAAAATGATTTGTTCTTTACTCTTCATTGACTTCTACTCCCTCTTCCTTTTCGCCTAAGAAATCTTGTTCTTTAACGCTGGCAGGATTTCTGCCATCATCAAAACGAATATCTTCTTTGTAGCTCAATAGACATTTATCGAGTTGTTGTAAATTCTGACATAAGAAAACCGTTCTTGCGCTTTCTTCATTCACTGAAAAAAGTTCTTTCACATCATCAGCACAATTTTCAACGCTGACTTTCAAGTAATAATCATCTTCATGGTCCAGTGCACTTTTTAAGGCCTTCATAAAATTATCCTGACCTAAAAAACTCACGTCAGCAGTGGCTTGTTGCTGAACAAAATCATTATTCGTACGGTTAGCTTCACACTGTTCGATATTTTGCTGAACTTCAAAATTAATTTTCTCAATATAAAGATCAAGATAGCTTTGCTGTGTCTTTTCAATCGTGAAAAGTAAGCTGTAAAAACCTACTCCTGAATGAATCAGTGACGTTTTGGCTTCATCAACTTGAGCATAAGCATTGGGAACAAGAGTGAATAAAACAAAAAGCGGGATACCTTTTTTCTTTTTAATATTTAATTTTTTAAATTCTTCTCGCAGCGGATTATTTAAATCGAATTTTACTTTTTTATTATTGAAGTAAAAAGTATCATTCAAGTAATCTTCTGGTGAAATACTAAATTTATTCCCCATGTGAACCATGATAATTTTTTCTTCATTCATTTCGACTCTTGGAAACATGAACTGAGGATTTCTTTTGATATAAGTATCGATGTACTGACGATTCTCTTCTGGCAGAGTCAATTTATCTAAATAATCAACGAACTCTTGTCGCTCTTCACGATACTGATTATATTTTTTTACCGAGTCTTCAAACGTTTTGAGAATGAGTTTTCGATGTTCTCGTGACAAAGTATCCTGCAGTTTAAAAGAAAATTCTCTGGAACTTGCCAGAGATACCCAAGAGCAGAAAATAAAAACAACTAACTGCCTCATCTTTTACTACCACCACTAAAATACTTGCTTATTCTCATCGGACAATATCCTTTAAACTTGAGTTTTTTTATCATTACGGCAACCCAAATATACGGTGAGCTGAACCTGACCCACCAAGATTATGAAATTGATCAATATTTCCTGCGAAAATAGCTTTTGGTGAGTTCGGATAAGATAAAGGCAAGATTTTCAAAACAGACTTTTGAAAATCAATACTATTACCACTTGATTCCATAAAACCAAAATCACCACCGGTAAACATCCCTTCCAGGTTCACTGTGGCCATACTACGTGATAATCCGGTAAGCATAAAATCACCCACGATGACTAACTGCCCCCCGAACTGTTCGATACCTTTGATACCACCACCTGCGCCACCAATTTCAGAGCCAAAATTAGCAGAACTAGTTGTCATATTAAAATTAGAATTAAAGACTGTGACCTGACTCGCACTTGAATAGTCCAGCATGCCTAGACTATAAGAAGGTCCAGCCATTTCTTTTGAATAGACTATTTTACCACTATGTGGTCCACCATCAACTTGCTGTATCGCTGTCACAGTATCACTAAAAGTCATGCTTACATTATTATTAAATGTCGCAAGTACACCGCCTACCCCACTTGAAAGGTTGTACTTCATTAAAGAATATTTAGTTGAAATCGATACGAAAGAAAACTTACCACCAACAATAACTTCATAAGCACTGGCCGTCGTAGGAAGTATTGATTTTTCAATATCGACAACACCACCCGAACTACAATTTAGTGAAGCTGAACTAATATTTGATGTAAAAGTTGTATTAACTGTTCCATCATTATTTATCAGCATCAAACATTGATTTGCATGAAATCCAGATTTTAAACTCATTGAAGAAAAACTGCCTCCAACATAAATTCGCTCGCCACCTGGGCCGTTCACAATTTCAATATCATAAATTTTATTCCCGATAGATGACCCTGTTCCTCGATTCGCTCCAGGGGTCACGTTATAAAAAGATGTGTCAAGTGTTCCATTAGAATTCAGCCGAACCAAATCATAAGAAAAGTACGTCCCGCCTTGTATATCGTAAGTAAAATTCCCACCGATATACACTTTTCCGGTCATGTCTACTGCAACCGTATTGATATCAATTTTTCCGTCATCTGAATTTACCGAAATCAAACTATCAACGTAAGCATCAAAGCTAGAATCATATTGATAATCATATGGATAAATAGGGTTTTTGGTGAATTTCACAATCCCAGGGACAGTGTTTGACTCATATTCGGTAAAATTACCGACCACATAAATATCTCCGTTCATAGGATCTTCTGCCATATCTTTAATAAGACCTAAATC
>JAEUWD010000065.1 GCA_016786485.1 Bacteriovoracaceae bacterium
CTCGAGTGTATTTTAAAGTCTGTGCGTTCACAAAAGTTTATACATGGATTTAAAAATGGTGAACTCACTGAAAAGCTTTGTCAGAATTGTACCTTTTTAAGACGTTTCGATAAAAAATTAAAACAGAAACGAACCACTCAACGAAATGTTGCTAGTTTTGAAGTCGTCCTCTAAATTAAAGCGACTAAAATAAAGTCCAATTAAGAATCGTGTGTCGTTAGCAATTTTCCAGCCATGACCAGCTCCACCTAGAAATCCGTATCCGTTGAATGTTTTATTATAGTCAACAAGAGTTGTATCAATATCCACTTTTCCTCTGGCCACACCAATGTCTCCGCGTAAATACCAACCATGGCCTATTTGTTTTCCAAGAAAAGCTATCGTGCTGAAGGCGTATAGTGTTTGGCTAACATCGAATGTCACACCGTCGCCATCAAAACTATCGTTGGTACCATGAATGATAAATCCCATCATGGTTTGGTGCTCCATATCAACCGGCCAGTAAAAACCAAATAAATCAGCGTTTATAGTCGTGCGTTCAACATCATCTATATCTTGGAGTTCATCGATGGCATCGTTAACATTTTCATCATCATAAAGTGTTCCAGTCATTCCTGCTCCCCAAAGCGTGTACCAATTTTCTTTGGGTGTAAGATCCTGGGCATGGGTGGTGTAGCTCAATAATGAAATCAAAAGGATGATAATTTTCATGTGGGCATTTAATCTTAGGAATCAGATACTTGTCAATGACAAGCGATGTATGAAACGCTAGAATTAAGCAAAAATTAAATGAGGAGTTCTTGTGACAGTGGTAAGTTCTGAATGGTGGTATTTTTTTAATATTGGCGTTATCTGTTTACTTTTTTTAGACCTTTTTGTTTTCCATAAGAACGCACATGAAGTTTCTCTTAAGGAATCGATTGTTGTTAGTATTTTTTGGGTGAGTGTTTCACTAGCATTCAATTTTTATTTTTGGCATCACTTCGGACATGACCTGGGTATGCAATTTCTATCAGGCTACTTAATTGAAAAAAGCTTAAGCGTTGATAATCTGTTTGTTATTTTATTGATTTTTAGTGGTTTGAAAATCCCTGGAAAATACCAACATCGAGTTTTGTTCTGGGGTATCTTTGGGGCCATTATTTTCCGCGGTTTGTTCATTCTCGGTGGCGCGAAGTTGATCAATAGCTTCCATAGCATCCTTTATGTTTTCGGTGCCATTTTACTTTTTACTGGTATTAAATTGATTCGTGATAATGAAGATGAAAAAAATATGACCGAACATTGGAGTATTCGATTCATTAGTAAAATTTATCCCATTACCAAAGATTTCCACGATCAAAAATTTTTCGTGAAAGAAATGGGCAAAAATGCTGTCACTCCACTTTTTGTGGCATTAGTGATTATTGAATTAACTGATATCGTTTTTGCGGTGGATTCTATTCCTGCTGTTTTCTCTGTAACCCAAGATGCTTTCGTGGCTTATTCATCGAATATTTTGGCGCTACTAGGTTTACGAGCACTCTATTTCTTGGTTGCTACTTCTGTGGCGAAGCTTAAATATTTAAAACCCGGTTTATCGGCGATTTTAATTTTCGTCGGATTAAAGATGGTTTTTGTGGATATTTATCACATACCAAGTTGGGTTTCGCTACTAGTTATCAGCAACATCTTATTGGTAGCTGTTTTAAGCTCGTGGTATGTCTCAAAACACGAGAATGACCAGCCTAAAATTAATCACTAGACGCGCCGTGCCTCCATTTGTTTCATAGCGGAAAACCTTGTGTTTTAATTGAAATTATTTTCAGGTATGACCCTATCAAGTTAGAGATGGGGGCGATATATGAAAAAAATAAGAATTCTTATAGTTCTGCTATATGCTTGTTGTCAGCTGGCCTTTGCCAATGACTGCGATAAGTATATTTCTCAATTTTACAATGACGTTTATAAAAAAAGTCCATATACCCAAGCAGCACTTGATTGGGGACAAATTAATTATAAAAATGCTGAAGAAGTTTTTCAGTTAGCTCGAAAAAATTTTCTTAATCATGTTAACAAAGTGGCCGAATCTGAAACTTTGCCAACTTTTAAAAATACGGTAGAGAAATTAGATTACTTGGCCAATGAGTTAGACCGAGCTTTTACGACGATTTCACATTTGAACGCTACGATGGGAAACAAGATTTGGGAAGAACTTGAAAAAAATGCCAATCTAGATTTTATAGATGCCTACAATCAATATTATTCTAATCTCAAGTTGGCCAGAAAACTGAAAATAATTTCTAAGCAAAAATTAACCTTGGAGCAAGAGTTTTTGGTAGATACTTACCTTGAAGGTTTTTCGGAGCTTGGTTTTGGTAAAGACAAAAGCTCGGCCAGAAAGTTAGTCCGAATTAGTGAGGAGCTTTCTGATTTAGAAATTGATTTTGCTATTAATCAAAAATATGAATTAGCATCAAGATATATTACATTTCAGACAGATGAGCTAGAAGGCCTTCCTGAAAGTTTAATTAATAACCTAAAAGCAAAAGCTGCAGATTACAAGATCGAAGGTTTTGCTATGAATGCCGCAGGAGAAGAGCACGCAAGAATTTTAAAATATGCTCACAATCGTAACACACGTTATCGCGTTCATGAGCATTTAATGGGATTGGGGCGAAGTGGCTATCATAGCAATCAAGAAGTGATTCGAAGCATTTTAAGACTTAGACATCGGCAAGCGAATATTTTAGGGCATAAAAACTACTCTGAATTATTTTTTGATTACCTAACAATGACGGAAAAGCTCCCAAAAGCTATAGAAATTGTAACCGAGACAAAAAAGCTAATGGAGGAAGTAAGCTCTAGAGATTTAGAGAAGCTTCAAAAGTTTGCTGAAGCGAGAGATGGACTCGATAAATTAGAACCTTGGGATATAGGCTATTATACTGAACTTTATCGTAAAGAAGTTATTGGACTCTCATCAGAAGAAGTTGCTTCTTATTTCGAATTCAAGACTACCGTAAAGAAAATGTTTGAGCTCTATGGAAAGGTTTATAACTTAGAATTTACACCACTAGATGTACCGGTTTATCATCCTGATGTTTTAGTTTTCTTATGTCGTGACAAAAAATTAGATAAAGATTTAGGGCTTTATTATCTTGATCCTTTTTCTCGCATGGGTAAAGAGAGAGGTGCTTGGTCGATCTCACTTCGTGCCGGTCAAAATCATCGATTTTCGAAAGATAAGCCTCACGTCGTGAATGTGCTTAATATTCCTAAAAATCCGGTGGGTAAAACATTACTTGATATCGAAGATGTCGAAGTTCAGTTACATGAATCAGGTCATGCTGTTAATGACTTTTTATCGCAGCTTCATTCGGGTACGCTCGCCGGTACCCAGTCAGTTATTGATGTCGTCGAGATACCGTCGATGATGATGGAATATTTTATGCGTGATCCGAGAGGAATTAAAATGCTAAGTGCCCATCATGAGACAGGTGAGCCTATGAGCGATGACATGATTGAAAAAGTTTTAGAATCACGGCGCTTTATGGGGCTTTATGGCTCGGCTTGGTCGACAGGTTCATTACAACGTATCGCCAATAGGGCCTATCTAGACTTGATGGTTCATCAAGAAAATCCCAAAAATATTCAGTCGCTTAAGCGTTATGAAGATAGAGTTTTTGGTCGCAAACAGGGTAGTCATGAAGAAATTTTGATTTCAAATTTTGGCCACCTCTTTACTGGTGGCGGCTATGCCTCTGGCTATTTTACTTATTTATCTGGACTACATTATGGGGCCCATCTGTACGAATGGCTTTTTCCGAAAAATGAACCATTAAATCTTGAGCGTTGGGAAATTTTTAGAAAAGAATTCCTGGCCAAAGGCGGCTTATTTTCAACCCAAGAAGATTATATAAAATTCCGTGGCGAAGCTTTGCCAGATTATAAAAACTTTCTTCGAGTCATGGGATACATACCCTAAGCTTTAAATCAGCATTATATTTTTAAACTATCGCTTTTTTTGATGGGCCGATGTCCAATAAAAAACCCCGCATTTAGCGGGGTTAGACTTTTTATGTTAAATTGGCACTCCCAGCGGGATTTGAACCCGCGTTACCGCCGTGAAAAGGCGATGTCCTAGGCCGGGCTAGACGATGGGAGCACGTTAGTGTTTGGATCGTCGTAGTTTTGAAAAAGTGGTGATCCGTCCGCGACTCGAACGCGGGACCCCATCCTTAAAAGGGATGTGCTCTAACCAACTGAGCTAACGGACCGCCTAATCAAAACGAAGCTTAAAATTAATGATTTCAGAAAACTCTGTCAATCAGAATACTAAAATTTTGCGAAGTTTTTGTGTTGTTGAGAAGCTTCTACTTGTCGTTTGCACCCTTTTCTCATAAATATGCTCATTATGATTCAACAGGTAGAAAATCGACAGAAAACCGTGGCCATGCACACGTTAGGATGCCGCTTAAACTTCTCGGAAACGGGCAGTATAGCGCAGGGATTCGTTGAGCGAGGTTACCAGGTGGTTGATTTTGGGGTCCCGGCAGACGTGGTTTTCTTGAATACCTGTACGGTGACGGATGGGGCCGATTCCACCTGCCGAAATCTTATTCGAAAGGCCGCGGAAAGCTCGCCAGAGGGCAAAATCGTAGTGGCTGGCTGTTATGCCCAGATGGAAGCTAAAAAAATTGAAGCTATGTCTGGGGTGGATTTGATTTTAGGTACGACTGAGAAGTTTAAAGTCTTTGATTATTTAGATGAAGAAGTTCAAAACCAAGTTCAAATCGATAAAACCAATGAATTTTGGGGTGCTAGTACAACGACTGCTGATTCCCATACTCGCGCTTTCTTAAAAATTCAGGATGGCTGTAACTATGTTTGCTCGTTCTGTATCATTCCTCAGGCCCGTGGACGTTCGCGTACGATAACTGTTGCTAATGCGATCGAAGAATCAAAAAAACTTATTTCGAATGGCTATAAAGAAGTAGTGTTAACTGGCGTGAATATTGGCGAATACGAGAATACCAGCGGTGAGCGCTTATCTTCGCTTGTCGGGGAAGTATTGCAGTTAGAGGGTCTCGAGCGCTTACGTTTATCTTCTGTTGAGCCAAACACCATTACCGATGAATTATTGGATGTTTTGGTGGCATCGCCTAAGGCCATGGATCATTTTCATATTCCACTACAAAGTGGAGATGACCAAATCTTAAAATCCATGCGGCGAAAATATAACTCGGCTTTTTATCTTTCAGTGATTAATAAGATTAAAGAACGTTTTCCGATGGCCTCGATTGGTGCTGACATTATTGCAGGTTACCCTGGTGAAACGGAAGAGCAGTTTCAAAATACTTATAAATTGCTGGAAGCTTCTGGTGTGACCCATTTTCATGTTTTCCCGTTTTCGAAACGTCAGAATACGACAGCTGCCAAACTTCCTGACCAAATCCAATCAGGCGTTAAAAAAGAACGTGTGAATAAATTGATTAAACTAGGCGAGAGAAAGCTCCAGCAAATGTGTGAAAAAATGTTGGGTGAAAGTTCGGAAGTTCTATTTGAGACCCAAGATAAAGAAGGATATTGGACCGGCTACACTTCAAACTATTTACAAATAAAAGTTAAATCAGACAGTCATTTGAAAAATCAAATTCGTCGAGTTTATTGTACACGTTTACACATGCAAAAACTCTATGGCGAAATCATTTATTAATTATAATATTTTCTTCTGAAATAAATTTGTTTTCTTTCTGGTCCGTATGCAATGATACCAACTGGGATCTTCACCGCTTTTTCGATTTCACTGATATAAAGATTTAGATACTCAGAAACATTGCTGGTTTCGAAAGCATCATCAAAAGCTTTGAGCGTTTTATAAAGTGGCTTCACCTTACTCAAATCAAT
The DNA here is from genome assembly GCA_016786485.1 of Bacteriovoracaceae bacterium. GTDB lineage: Bacteria > Bdellovibrionota > Bacteriovoracia > Bacteriovoracales > Bacteriovoracaceae > JAEUWD01. The sequence continues at coordinate 5,890 of JAEUWD010000065.1, forward strand.
TCCGGGGTAAGCGCAATCAATTTCTTTGCCTTCGTATTCGTAGGCATAACAAATTTTAAGATCACCAATACCGCTGAGAATATCTAATTTTGTAATACATAAAGAAGTGAGGTAAGAAGCTTTCACCGCATACTTGAGAAGTGGTAAATCAAGCCAGCCACAACGACGTTTACGTCCTGTGGTGGCGCCAAACTCATTCCCTTTTTTCTGAATCAGTTCACCAGTGCTGTCAAAAAGTTCTGTCGGGAAAGGACCTTCGCCGACGCGAGTCGTGTAGGCCTTGCAAACGCCAATAATTTCATCCACTTTTCCACCCGGGCAGCCGGCACCAGTGAAAATACCGCCAGCAGCAGTTGAAGACGATGTCACATATGGATAAGTTCCGTAATCAATATCGAGCAAAATTCCCTGAGCACCTTCATAAAGAAGATTTTTACTTTGCTGATGAGCTTTTTCAATCAAGCTCATAGTGTCGCATAAATAAGGTTCAATTTCCTTGCCCAGTTTATGGAGAGTCGTAGCTTCTTCTTCAATTGATGGATAGCTAACTTTATAAAGACTATCAAAGAGATGTAATTTTTCTTGCACTTGGTGTTTTAGTTTCTGGATCAAAACTTCTTTATCTAAAAGATCTTTTAATTTAATTCCACGACGAGCGACTTTATCCTCGTAAGCTGGACCAATCCCGCGTCCCGTAGTTCCAATCTTCACTGAAGACTGACCTTCGCGAGCAGCATCGATCACCTTGTGGTAAGAAGTGATGACCGCACAGTTAAGTGAAATTTTTAAATTTTCAGGTGAAACATTCACGTGCGCTTTAACTTCCGCTAATTCTTTCATGAAAGCCGTTGGATCAAAAACTACACCGTGACCAATCACCGAAACGCATTTCGGATTTAAAATCCCAGATGGAATGAGATGCAGAACAATTTTTTTTGTATCAACGATAATGGTGTGACCAGCATTATTACCGCCTTGGTAGCGAATGACTAAATCGGCTTGACCAGCTAGTTGGTCAGTTACTTTGCCTTTTCCTTCATCACCCCATTGCGCGCCAATAATTGCGATCGACTTCATTTTAGTTTCTCACTTCGTTGAGTAAATTTTTCTTCAGAAAGAATTCTTTCATCTGATGCACGGCCATTTCACCTACACGAACCTGTGCTTCCTCTGTGCTTGCACCAAGGTGTGGAGTTAAAACAATATTTTCTAAAGTTTTTAGTTTGCTATCGGCAGTTAGTGGCTCTTCCGCAAAAACGTCGAAGCCAGCGCCACGAATTTTTTTCGCTTTCAGTGTTTCATAAAGGGCATTTTCATCGACGATTTTTCCACGAGCAGCATTGATGAGAATGGCACTTGGCTTCATCTTGCTCAGAAGTTTTTGATTGATAATATTTTTTGTTGCTTCAACTAATGGAGTGTGAATAGTAATGATGTCCGATTGCTCAAACAATTCATCCAGTGTGTTTACTTTTTTAGCGTAGTTAACTTGTGACTCATGCACCATCGGATCATAGAAAAGAACTTTTGGTTCAAAACCAGAAAGTCTTTTGGTTACGATTTGACCGATACGACCAAAGCCTACGACACCAATCGTTTTTTTCCAAAGTTCATTTCCGGTGAAAGCATTTTTCTCCCACTCACCACGCTTCATTGAAGCATCAGCGTAAGCGGTTTTACGAAGAACAGTTAGCATCAACGCAATCGCGTGTTCTGCTGCTGAATTGTTATTTGCTCCTGGAGTATTAGAAACTTTAACACCTTTAGTTTGGCAGTATTTTTTGTCAATATTGTCCGTACCTTCGCCTGCGCGAATAACATATTTTAAATTTGGAGCAGCATCCACGATTTCTTTCGTAACCGTTGTCGCTGAACGAATAATCAAACCATTAATTTTTGGTAAAAGTTTTTTGAGATTATCTTGAGAGATTTTTGATTCAGGATAAACTTCAAGTTCTGATATAGATTGTAGTTCTTTAAAAAGATGATTATCAAAGCCATCAGCAACTACGATAAAAGGTTTTGTCATAATAATTGTCTCCAGAATAAGAGTTGTGAACAGCGCCATTATAGAAATTTCTTGAACGGGCAGTAAAGTAAAAAGGGCCCTTTCGGGCCCTCTTAATCTCTGGGGAGACTGGCGTAACATTTAGCAAGCAATTGAGCGTAGTTGTAAATTCATTTGAAGTGCGTCGATAGTTTGTTGAAACTCGCCCAAAGTTGGGAGATTTCCAAAGTGTGTGTTCTCTTGTGAGTTTTTTGAAATGAAATCATAAGCTTCGATTGCACAAGAACTGTCTGCTCCTTTCAGAAAGGCTCGCCAGTTTGATTGACCGCTCTTTTGGTAACTTTCAAAAAGACTCTTGATAAGGTCTTCTTTGGTTTTCACGCCGACACCAAGCACTTGGCCTGACTCATCGAGCTCCAAGTACCAGACTTTGTAGTCAATTTGATGTTTCGGGTGTTTCTTTGTCTCGACGGCAATCGCGAGATTGGTTCTTCTAGTCATAGTCGCCTCCTTACTTCTACATCTCGAAAATTTTTTGCCTCTTGGACATCCTGTCACGAGAAACAATTTGTGTGTGTTGGCATAGAACTTTTCTCGTACCATCCTCGGTGTGGAGATTAGCTCTAAGAGCATCCTGCTAAATAAATTATAAAATGCGGAAAAACGCTCTGGCACGAGTTTTTCACTTACAAAAAATGCTCAGAAATTGTTAAGAAAATGACACCAGCAGGGACATAAGGATACCGAGTAAAATGCTACGAAATATAATTTATTGATATCATTAGAATTTGTTTAGGCCCGGGCCGCCATGAAGGTTTAAGCTAAGTTAAGAATGCAAGATCTTATAAAGATCAGTGTAAGAAAATAAAAGGTATTTTGGTTTTAAAACGTTTTAATTTTACCGCGGAGAATGTCCCAAAACATTTGGAAGTCACCAAGTAAACTATAAAAAGGATGTTTGAAAGTGGCTGGACGATTTTTTTCAAAAACAAAATGACCAATCCAAGCAAGGCCATATCCAACCACTGGAATTAAAAAAAGTATTTTTGCATTCTGTAGATTAATCGCCGCTACGATAATAGAGAGCACGCCAACCGTCCCAACAAAATGTAATTGTCGACAGGTGCGATTGGCGTGCTCGCGAAGATAATATGGATAAAATTCTTTAAAACTATTAAACTTCATTTTTCCTTAAGCTAAAAGTGGCGCAATAACCATAGCTACGATTGACATAAGTTTAACCAAAATGTTCATCGCTGGGCCAGATGTATCTTTGAACGGGTCACCAACAGTATCACCAGTAACAGCCGCCTTATGAGCATCACTGCCTTTTTTCTCGCCTGCGATATGACCTTGCTCAATCGCTTTTTTAGCATTGTCCCAAGCACCGCCTGCGTTGGCCATAAAAAGTGCCAACATAACGCCGGTAAGAGTGGCCCCTGCTAGCATTCCGCCTAAAGCATCTTTTCCAAGACCAAAACCAACTAACACGGGAGCTACCACTGCAATAATTCCTGGAGCTAACATTTCTTTCAGTGCAGCTGTCGTTGCAATCGCCACACATTTTTCTGTATCAGGTTTTGCTGTCCCTTCCATCAAACCTTTGATTTCGCGGAATTGTCTTCGAACTTCTTCCACCATTTTCTGAGCAGCAGACCCGACTGAAGTCATGGTTGTCGCACCAACATAAAAAGGAAGAATCCCACCGATAAATAATCCTATAACAACATTAGCATTCATTAAATCAATCGCTGTTAAATCTACCGCTGTAGCATAAGCCGAGAACATGGCAAGTGCCGTTAGAGCAGCTGAACCAATCGCAAAACCTTTTCCTATAGCAGCTGTCGTGTTGCCTAATGAATCAAGACCATCAGTAATTTTTCGAACGTCTGCACCAAGGTGACTCATTTCTGCAATCCCGCCAGCGTTATCTGAAATCGGGCCGTAAGCATCTACCGTCATTGTAATACCAGTTGTTGCTAGCATTCCAACAGCAGCGATACCAATGCCGTATAAACCTGAAAAATAATTTGAAAAATAAATGGCAGCACAAATAATTAAAACAGGAATAATACATGAATACATTCCGAGTGCGAGGCCTGCGATAATATTAGTGGCAGGACCTGTTTTACCAGCATGTGCCACTTTTTTAACTGGAGAAAAATCACCAGAAGTATAATATTCAGTTACAAGTCCAATCAATAATCCTGAAATAGAACCGATCATCATGGCATAGAAAGGACCCATAGCGGTTGGGAAAATGGTAAAATTCATGCTCTTAACCACCACATAAGAAGTAGCGAAGAGAAGTACGATTGCTATGATTGGAGTATATCGGAGAGCTTTTGCTGGATCCCAACTTTTTAAAGCGTTCATCGCCGAGACACCGATGGCCGAAGCAATTAATCCAATAGAGCAAACCATGATTGGCAGAATAACTGCAGCGTTTGACTCATTGGCGAAAGTGGCGCCAATAAACATCGTCGCAATAATCGAACCCACATAAGATTCAAAGATATCAGCGCCCATACCAGCAGTATCCCCAACATTATCACCGACGTTATCAGCAATAGTCGCTGGATTACGCGGATCATCTTCTGGGATTCCGGCTTCAACTTTACCTACTAAATCTGCGCCTACGTCAGCGGCTTTGGTATAAATCCCGCCACCGACTCGAGCGAAAAGAGCAATAGATGAAGCACCCATAGCGAAACCATTTAAAGCTTCAATGGTATTTGAATCGGTTAAATATTTATACGCCAGAGCGACACCGAGCAGACCAAGTGATGCCACGGTCATTCCCATGACTGAACCACCAAAGAAGGCAACTGAAAGTGCTTTTGACTGACTTTTATCATTAGCGGCTTGAGCTGTTCTTACGTTAGCTTTTGTAGCAGCTTTCATACCAATAAAGCCACAAAGCATGGATGCTGTAGCACCAGTAAGGTAGCAGATAGCAGTGTTAGTTCCAAGTTTCCATGCGAGCAAAGTTGCAACGATCGCCAAAAAAACAACCAGAATAGAATATTCTTTTTTTAAAAATGTCATAGAGCCAGTTTCAATTAAACCGCTAATTTCTAACATTTTTGCATTTCCGGCAGGCTGTTTTTTGATCCAGAAATAAGTCGCAATTGCAAATAAAAATCCAGCCATCCCGATAACTGGACTGTACTCAAAAAATTCAATACTAGCTTCCATTGATTCCCCTTGAAAAATTAATGTTTTAATTTATGTCTTAGGAGATTAACATAACTAGAGATTATTAAACAGTGGAGTTTTTTTTTGACAGAAATGCAACGGCCCTCAGCATTGAAAGTTTTTTTTTCATCCCTTAAGATGGCCATCGCAACTTTCTTAAGTCGCATTTTTGGTTTAGTCCGCGAGCAGGTTATGGCTGCATTGTTCGGCGCATCATCACTAACTGATGCCTTCCTCATCGCTTTTCGTATCCCCAATTTGATGCGAGATTTATTTGCTGAAGGTGCCTTTTCTTCAGCTTTTGTTCCCACTTTTGTTGAGGCCAAAGCTGAAAGCCAAGCAGAAGCACGCAATCTCATGTGGGCACTTTTTATCATGCTTAGCGTTGTTACGGGTATTCTTTCATTATTGATTTTCATTTTTGCACCGGAACTCGTCACACTTTTTGCTCCAACTTATGTGGCTGAACCAGAAAAATTAGAAATAACGGTTAATCTCACTCGAATTATGTCGCCGTATCTTTTACTTGTTTCACTGGCGGCTTTATTCATGGGTGCACTTAATTCGCTGAAAGTTTTTTTTGTACCGGCACTCGCCCCAGTTTTTTTAAATATCAGTATGATTGTTTCCATGTTTTATTTTCCAGGACTTTTGGAAGAAATGGGAAGACCTGGAGTTTATGCTTTAGGAATTGGAGCAACCGTCGGTGGATTGTTGCAAAGCTTAGTGCAAGTGCCAGCTTTATTTAAAAAGGGTTTTGCTCCTCTCGTTCCTTATAAAATCATCTATGCTCGTAGCGTAAAAGTTTTTAAACTTTTGGGGCCAGGTCTTTTGGGATTCGCCGCGACTCAATTAAACTTATTAATCACGACGATTCTTGCTTCGGGAACTGTCGTGGGTGCTGTTTCATGGTTGAGTTATGCTTTTCGTTTGTTTCAATTACCGATTGGAATTTTAGGAGTCTCAATTGGTAATTCGCACTTAGTGCATTTTAGCGAAGCTTGGAAAACAAATCAAAAAGAGCAAGCCGTTGATTACTTGGCCTCGAGTTATTTTCTTTCACTTTTTACTATTTTTCCTGCGGTGGTTGGTTTGTATGCTTTCTCGGATGAAATTGTTCACATCATTTACGAGCGTGGGCAGTTCAATTTAGAAGATACAAAAATGACAGCACTGGCATTAAAATGTTATGCGCTTGGAATGCCTTTTTATAGTTTAAGTAAAATCTTTGTTCCATCATTTTATGCTATCGAACGCCAAAGTATTCCGGTTTATAGCTCAATTGCTTCGATCATTTTTAATATTATTTTCTGTTTGGCTTTTACTGAAAAATTTGGTTTTGCTGTTTTGGCAGTGGGTACTTCGCTTTCCATGTTGGTGGGAAGTTTAATTCAAGGTCATTTTCTGATGAAAAATCTTTCATTTCCGATCACATTCTATTTTGGTGGAAAAATGTGGAAGTTACTGCTGGCTGCGTTAAGCGCCTCATTGATGGTTGAACTCACAAAAAATTTGGTGATTTTTTCAGACCTAAACTTCTTAGAAAAATTATTTTATCTCGCCATTTTTCTTTTCATGATTGTCTTTACTTATGGACTTTGTTTATACATACTAGGTGAGAGAAAAATTATTAACGAGCTGCTTCAAAAAATCCGTCGAAAATTTAGCAGTATTTGAAAGCTCGCCCCGTAGGGGTAGTCGTATCTCTACATAAAAGGATGGACCATGAGAACAGATTTCGAAACACTAAAAACACTTGCTAGTTATATTATCAATCACTTAAAAGAAGCTGAATTTGTTATCTTCCCAGCCGATGCTCGCGCTGATTTGATCGACTCTCTTGCAACTGAATTAGGTGTTTGTTTTTCAACAGATGAAGATATTAAGCAACAAGCGATCGAAGAAGTTGAAGAAAAATTCGGTGAAGTTGAAGCTGAAGATATTACTGAAACAGAAATGTTTAACCACGCTAGAAAAGAAATCATTAAATCATTCCAAGGTGAATCTATCGCCGGACTTTATTTAGTGGAATCACTTAACCACGTCGCTAATCGTGTAAGAAACTTTTTATTAAGTTCTGAGCATGTTGAAGATGTTTTTTCAACAGACGAAGACTTAGTTCTTTTCTTAATCGATAGAATTCGTGGATTCAATCCTAGAAATCTTTAATTAGTTTTGTACAACGCTCGCGAAAGGGCTTCCTCGAAGTAGGGACCTTCCACGCCGCCGTTTAAAACTGAGCTGCGACTCTCAAGTAGATAGTATGTATTTGCATTTTCTTTTTTGAGAATGACGACATCGAGATAAATCCGCTCTTCTTCGTCTTGAGTGGCGGTTCCTTCCATGCGAATAAAATCAGAAAAATTCTCGACCAGCATTTTATCTTTAAAGAGATGCGCCGTATTTTCTTCCACCATGCTCTCAGGTGATGGATCCATTTTTATATTTTTTTGTTGCAGATAGTGAATCAGAATTTCGGCTGCCGCTTTATGACTTTCTAATTTTTGGAAATTAGCGTACCAATCGTATCGGGTATCTGTACGTTCAAATTTCCAAAATGAATTTTGTTGTTCTGTTTGTGTCCACCAGCGAGGAATCGGAAATTCGAGATCATGGAAGCGCATAATTTTGGCTTCTTCAAGATAAGTGGTTTTCTCACGCGCAATAATAAGGGCGGTGTAGATGAGTAACAGGATAATTCCGACTAAAAAACTCCACTCAAGCATTAAGTCTCCGATTTAATTCTTAATTATATTGTAAAGCTAGCAGAGTTGAAAGCCGATATAAAAAAGAGGTGAGGTCTGTTGTGATGAAGTTCCTTTTTATTATTTTACAAATTGTTCACGTCGATGCGATGGCTTTGCCCGATAGCGATTACAAACGTTATTGTGATCAGTTGCAAGGTGTTGTGACTGAAAGCTCAGAAGTTTCAAAGCTGGATGAATTGCAAGGTCTTGAGTGCCGCAACTTTGAATGCAAGACGAGTAAAGATTTATCGATAATGATGGGCGTACCAGGCGAGAATGTTTCATTTCAACGACAAGATGATGAAATTGTTTATTTTGAAATATGTAAACAAGACAAAAAGAAATTCGGACCAAAAGATTTGAAGGTTCATTTCTCATATGCAAACTTTGATAAATCAGGTGGTAAGTTTACGAGTATGGCCCTCGTTAAAGGTGAGCCTTGTTACGATGTTTGTAAACCACAAGATAAAGATTCATATGATTATCTTTGCAAGCATTGTATTCGCGCCGAGTATTTCTCGAGCGTAAATGATGTCGACTTCTTTTTGGCAAGCTTCGTGAAAGGTAATGAATGCTTAAGTAACTACTCAGTTGAAAATTGTAAAAATAGTCGCTCAATTGCTTCGGCCAATGAGCAAAATGACCCGATGATTGTGACGGATAAAATTGAATTGATGTTATGTGAACTTAAAGAAGGCGAAACTGTCGTTCATTGTGGTGGTATTGATTACAATTTAGTTCAGGGCACTTTTGACCAAATTAAAGCTTATTTTATTAGTGTTCCATACGCGGTAGCTCCAGACCAAGTTTTCAGACATGATATCGAATTACAAACCAAAGAAAAAATTTATTGCACCAATACAGGCAAGACTCCTTTTGTGGACGGATATGAATATGTCTCTTGTTACAACAAGAAAGTTTATGCACGCACGCAAGATGAAAAGAAACGTAATCTAGGTTCTGAAAGTATTGATGATGGCCATCGTGGTGGACCAAGGTTGAAAACCTCAGAAGAAGTAAATCTGCGAAATGAAAAGAAAACTAATGAAAACTAGAGGTTAGCTATACTAAAGAGAATAA
>JAEUWD010000009.1 GCA_016786485.1 Bacteriovoracaceae bacterium
GATGATGGTTGTTGGCATTATAATACCTAGGAGTAAGAAGCAAAAGGGCCAACTTGATAACACGTCCAACTTTAAGCCATAATACCCTAATGAAAGCCGCTAACTGCTTACTTCTATTTTTGAGCATTCTCCTAACAACCGAACTTAAAGCTCAGGAAGCACAAGTCCAGCAAAGCGCGCGCAATTTTGAACTGCGAAATGCCGTCGTGGGCTTCGGAAATTATGCACATTTCATCAACGCCATGCAAGTTGATACATCGGGGAAAACTGAAAGTTTTAACATAAACCCTTATGTGGTGGGTGGCCTTGAATTCGCTCTGCCAAAAAACAAATACTATCTTAATACGGAATTTGGACTAACCATTCCTAAGACGACAGCCGATGGCAGCGCCCTGTTAACGATGCTTTTTTTACGTGCGGATGTTGCCTATCGCTTTCGCAAAGGTCGCTACAAATTATTGCTCGGCTCAAGCTTGGTTATGACTAATCTCAAAGGTAATGGCGGAACGGTAACATTGAATAATGGCGGTTCACCGCAAACTTTTTATCGTGCTGAAGAAACTCGCACGGCTTACAACAACACGCTCGATTTAGGTTTAGAATATTATTTTTCACGCAAATGGGGTGCGCGTTTGCAAACCATTCACTATTCTATCTTTGATTCAGAACAAAGACAGATGAGTTACTTATTAACTTTTAACTATTACTGGGATGTTCGTGACAAAGTTCAAGACTTTTAGTTTTTTATTTTTGCTACTTCCAAGTGCGGCCCAATGTTTTACATTGTACGCCAATGTCAGCATCCAATTCGATACTGATGAAGTCAAAGTTTTTACTTTAGATGATGGAAGTAACGCGTGCGCGAATGCTGGTTTTACTGAAGATGATTTAGAAACTTATGTTAAAGCCGCCGTCAAAGTTTGGAATAAAATTCCAACCAGCTCATTAAAACTTGAGGCCGCTGGGAAATTTGATCCAGGCAATACCGATTTCACAACGGGAGAACTGTGTTTATGGGACAGTGTTTATCCACCCGCCAGTTGTGCTTCAGCGACTAAAGTTCCACAGGTCAGTCACATCTATGTGGGCTGTAGTACTAATGCTAACGACAACGAAAACTTTCCATCTAACGATGTTTACAGCACAAATATTTTAGCTTCGACTTCAATTAATAATATTTCTGGTCGCAATATTATTGGTTCTGTTATTTTATTAAATGCTGCTGACCCGGCAGTCGCCATCGCCGCATTAAATGATGAAGAAATTATTGCAACCATTGCACACGAAATGGGACATGCGATTGGTCTCGGACACAGTGAAAAGAGTTATGCCCTTATGCACGCTAGTCTTATTGGTAAAAAAAATAATCTTTCTGAAGATGATGTTCAGGGCGTGACCTATTTATATCCGGTAAAACTCGATGGCTGCGGCATGCTTGCAACTATTCAGGACATTAATTCCAATAATGATTCTCAAGGCCCAGGATCGTTTTTCTTTAATATGATATTGGGCTTTTTAATTTGCGTCGTACTAAAACTGCGTCCCAAATTTCTGGCATGATTCTTCGTATTCTTTTAACCAAGCTTTTTCTTCTGGATTTAATAACGAATTATCGATGAGATTTTTTTCGAATCCTACCCAGACTAAATTTCTGAAACACAAAAAGCCTTTATGCTTTGGATGCTTTTCTACCACAGCGATATTTTCTAAACGAACACCACCAAAACCTGGAATGTAAATACCGGGCTCAATCGAGACAACTTGTCCTGCTCGCATCGGAATTTGGGAAGTCGGTGCAATTCGCACACATGGTTCATGCACATGAAGACCTACACCGTGACCTGTGCCGTGATTATAATTATAGCCTTGTTGAAAAATAGGCTGACGAGCAAACCCGTCGAGCACAGCTCCTGGCGCATTTTCAGGGAAGACACTATTTTGTAAACGCAATAAACCTTTAAGCACTAAGGTATAAATTTCGATGAACTTTGGATCAGCTTTAGTTTTACTGTCCGCTAAAAAAGTTCTGGTCGTATCTGTTGAAAAACCACCGTCATAATAACCACCAGAATCTAAAAGAATAAAATCTGATTTTTTGGCAATTACATCAGGCGAAGCAGCTGAATAATGAATAATCGAACTGTTTGGACCAACACCTACGATAGTTGAAAAGCTATGACCACGAGAGCCCGTTTTTTCATATTGTGTTTGGGTTTGTGAGCGAATATCAGCTTCCGAAACTTTTTCTCCGGCCGCAATAGATTCTTTTACCCATTTGATAGTATTAAAGACCGCGCGACTGCTGTTTTCAAATGAGCGCGTGATTTCTTTGAGTTCATCCGCTTCTTTGATTGATTGATAATTATAAAGTCCACCGGCTTCTTCTAATAAACTCGAAGGACCGAAAACATTTTCAGCAATTTTATAGTCAGCGGTACTTAGTAGTGATGAATCAACTTTTACTAATTGGAGTTTCAAAGTGCTTTGTAATTTTTTTAAATTCTTCTCAAACATCGCTTCTGGCGTCGGGATAAATTCGAGTTCCTTTTGCTTAAGGGCTTCATCTGAAATTTTAATTTCCGGTTGAATAAAGAGATACACCCGCTCTTTGGTCACAATCGCTTTGGCGACAAAACTACTTAGATTGATTAAGTGGTAACCACGACAATTAGAAATCCAAGAAACGTTATCAATCGCGGTGGTAAAATAAGCATGTTTAGAATGATCTAAGACACGTTTACATTTATCTTTCGTGTCTGCTCCACGAAATTTTTTCGGAATAAACTCGACAGGATTTTGTGAAAGAATATGCTTAAATCTTACGTACTTTTCAATTTCAGAAGTTGAAACCAGTTCAACCTGACAAGCCTTTTGCATTTTTAAATAATATTGATACGGCGTTCGTTCTGTTTCGCAACCGACTTTTTTTAATTTTAAGTTTTTTAAATCGTTTAATAATTCCATGCCTGGACTGGCTTGGCACTTCACGACTTCCACTTCTTTTTTATCGATTTCTAAATCTGCTTGTTCGAAATAACGACCATCAACATAAAGTCGAACCTTATCATCGGCCATGACTAAAATGTCAGCGGTCGATCCGGTAAAACCTGTGAAATAAAAGCGGTGACAATCTTCTAGCGGAGTATATTCACTTAAGTTGGCGTCAAAACTTGAAACATAAAAAGCCTCGAGCTTTTGTGTTTTCATCATTTTTTTTAATGCTTCGATATTACTTTTAATTTCAGCTTTGGTTAGCTTAAAAGAACTTTTCATGACATCCCCTCCGATACCTTAAATATTAAAGCATAAAGTGCTGACAAAGGCATTCTTTCGCGGCAACATTAATCCTATGAATAATAAAAATCCTTTATACTATGCAGAATATCTGCAGCTCGACAAGATTCTAGGAGCACAGAAGCCAGAAAGTGAAAAATCTGGGACTGCCGCCCATGATGAAACACTTTTTATCATCATCCACCAAACTTACGAACTATGGTTTAAACAAATTCTGCACGAAATTGATTCTATGTTGGAACTCTTTCAACAAGATTATATTCCTGAGAATGCCCTACACACGGTAGTCTTAAGGCTCAAAAGGGTAACTGAAATTCAAAAAGTCCTTAACGATCAAATTCGCATTATTGAAACCATGACTCCGCTTGATTTCTTAGATTTCCGCGATTCATTACAACCAGCTTCTGGTTTTCAAAGTCTGCAATTTCGCCAGGTGGAAGTGAAACTGGGTCTCAAATATAAATACCGTAACGAAATGGAAAAGAAATTTTTCAACATCCGCTTAAGTAAAGAAGATCAAAAGCTTTTGGCCAAAGTTGATAACGAACCTTCAGTCTTTGAGATGGTTGAGAAATGGTTAGAGCGTATGCCGTTTGATAAAATTGATGGTGGAAAATATTGGAAAGAATTTAAAAATATTGTGGCCAGTACACTAGACCACGATCGCAAAGTCATCGAAAACAACCCTTTCCTGCCGCCTGAACAAAAGAAAATGGAATTAAATAATCTCAACGCCACCCTTCATTCATTTGAGGTTTTATTTGATGATAAAGAATATCAAAAAGTTTTAGATTCAGGTGAACGCCGACTTTCACGTAGGGCCACACTTTCCGCCATTTTCATTCTATTAAATCGAGATGAGCCCATTCTTTCACTGCCATTTGAAATTATTCAAGCGCTCTTAGATATTGATGAGTTGTTTACCATTTGGCGCTATCGACATGCCATGATGGCGCAGCGATTGCTCGGTTCAAAAATTGGAACCGGTGGTTCTTCAGGTCATGAATATCTTCGTAAAACGACGGAAAGCTCGCGAATCTTTACCGATTTTTTTAATCTCGCAAGTTTCTTAATCCCGCGCAAACAATTGCCGGTACTTTCCAATGAAGTCAAAACACAATTAGGTTTTAGTTTCCAGAAATGATGAAAAAATATTATAAAAAATTCTTATTCACAAAGCCTAACCGTCTGCATTTTGCCAGCCATTCACTTCATTATTGGCCAGACATCTCAGAAGTTGGACATCATCAAGCTTGGCTTGATACTTGTGAATATTCCGATCATAAATGGGGACATTTTTTTCAAAATGTTTTTCCGCAAACTCAAAAATTAATTGCGAATCATTTAGGAATTAAAAATAGTCAAAATATCGCTTTTGCTCCAAACACTCATGAATTGGTTTTTCGTTTGTTATCTTGTTTTTTTGAGCAAGATAAAATTCGCATTTTAACCACCGATTGTGAGTTTTATTCCTTTGATCGCCAAGTAAGACGAATAGCAGAATGGAAAAAAGCGGAAGTGATCAAAGTTCCTGTGATGCCTTTTGAAACCTTCGTGGACCGCTTTTCTGAAGCCGCTCAAGGCAATTTCGATCTGATTTATTTTTCCCAAGTCTTTTTCAATAATGGTTTGGCCCTAAATGAAAATGATATGACTAAAATGGTCGACGCCAATTCTAAAGCGCAAATTTGTATCGACGGATATCACGCCTTTTGTGCGCTCCCCACTTCACTTAAAAATCTTTCAAAAAGAATTTATTATGTGGCCGGTGGATATAAATATGCTCAAGCTGGTGAAGGACTTTGTTTTATGTCATTACCAGAAAATTGTCAGCTACGACCGCTGTACACTGGGTGGTTTGCTGGCATGAACGAACTGAGTGGAGTTAAAAAAGATCTGGTCAGTTACCCTGACGATGGTCATCGATTTGCAGGTTCGACCTTTGAACCGACACCTTTTTACCGCTTCAACGCCATTTGGAATTTATTTAAAAAAGATGACATTACAATTAAGTCCATCGACCTGCATGTGAAGAACTTAATGAAGACATTTGTGGCCAAAGTTGCATCGCAAAAGACCTTGCTCGATTCGGCCATCCTTTTAAACACCAATGAAAAAAAGCGCGGTCACTTTCTCACTTATGAATTTAGCAATGAAGAACAAGCTATCGAAACTATAGCGTTTTTTGAAAAACAATCGATCCTCATCGATCGTCGTGGCACACGTATACGAATTGGTTTTGGCGCATACCATGATGCTAAAGATATTCAGTTATTAGTCGACAAAATCACTATTAACCAACCGATTTCATTGGTTTCTTAAGATAAGATCATAATATTACTAAAGTTTTCTTCGGCACGGTCGATAAGTATCATTGTCGGGGGTGTTTAAAATGGACAAGCGTATCGGCTCAGTTATCATCATCATTTTAGGAATCTTTTTTGCCAAAGTAACTTTTGAAAGTTCAAAAGCGATTGGAAAAAGTACTTCGCGTGGTCCAGCCGGAGTTGCCCAAGTGAGTGCGGGTGAAATTGCTCGCGAAATTCCGTAACACTTAATTCCAATTTTTCACATAATTTTTAAACTTATCACCACGATCTTGGTAATTTTTGAAAAGATCAAATGACGGAAACGCTGGTGAGAAAAGAACACTGCCCTCTTGCTGCTTTAAATATTTAAACACACCTTCAAAATCGAAACATTTCACACACGGTAAACCTGAATTCAAAGCCTCGTAAGCTTTTTCCGTCGAATGCCCCATGAGAAGAACTTTTTGAATTTTATCTTTCATCTTGAATAATTCTTGTAAGAAGCTCAAATTCGGATCACGCATTTGTCCACCAAGAATCAACCAAACTTTATCCTCGAAAGATTCTAGTGCGGCGATAGTTGAAGCAATATTGGTACTTTTTGAATCATTGTAAAAAAATAAATTTCTTTTTTCTTCCACAAATTCAATTCGATGAGGCAAGCCTTCGAAGTTATTAACCAAATTTTGTAAAATTTCTTTGGCCTTAGGTAATTCCAGATTTTTAAAAATCTGGAATAAAAAAGCATAACTATATTGATAGTGGTTACCCTTGGTTTTCATTTTTGAAAAATCAAGTGGCAAGGTTTCCAAATAGCTTTTATTAATTAATGTTTTACTCGCTTTAATATTCGCCACTTCTTTTTCAAAACTGTCTAACTTCGTAGAAATAAAAAAGTCATCGGTGTTCTGATTTTTGGCGATATTAAGTTTCGCTAAACCATAATCACGAATATTGGTGTAGCGTTCAGTATGGCTTAAGCTGATATTCAAAATAACCGCAACTTTAGGATGAAACTTTTCAATCGTCTCCATTTGAAAACTAGAAACTTCTACCACGGCGTAATCATACTTTTTTTCACTCATCGCTAGTTCGCTTAAAGCAATTCCGATATTTCCGCCAAGGAAAACTTTTTTATCAATCATCTCAAGTGCTTTCGCAAGTAAGGTACAAAAAGTCGTTTTCCCATTAGTGCCAGTTACCGCAAGCAAAGGGATTTGAATATGGCGTGCTGCAAATTCAATTTCAGAAACGATTTTCACGCCTTTTTTTAGTGCTGAATGCAGAATCGGTAAAGTACTTGGAATACCCGGGCTTAAAATAATTTCATCGGCACTTTTAAATACCGCTTCGGCTTCATCTTGCTCGAACATCTTTTCTGGTGGAAGTATTTTTTGGATTTCCTCAAAGCACTTCCAAGTGAGTGGTTCGCCTTGATTGACGACTGAAACCTCGTATTTTTTTTTCAAAGCGAGCTTTAGTGCACTTACTCCAGAAACGCCCATTCCAAAAATTACTAACTTCATGCTATAGATCCTTAATGAACCTTGTTCAACAATTTAATCAAATTCGCGATTTCTTGAATATTTACCATTTTTTATGGAAAAATGAAATTCTCAATCATTATCCCAATCGCTTTCCAGATTTTTTTGAAGCTTGGGTGGACGAGTTAATGGACTTCTCTGATGAAGAGCTGGCCCAACTCGAAGGCCACTATCAAGTTCCTACCCGTGCCAGTGATGAGCTCAAAAAATATTACGCCACCATTTGTGAACTCATGCCCATTCCTATTTTTGAATTTACGCCGCAAAAATTACAGCTCGTTAAAATCAAAGAAAAAAAGGAACATGAATTACAAGGTGTCGCGGAATTAATGAAAGAGCTTAAATTTCAACGCGTGATTGAATTCGGAGGTGGCGTCGGACATGGTGGAGAATTTTTATCCGAAAAGTATTCGAAAGAAGTGATCAGCTTGGACCATAATGAATATTTTCAAGATTTAGGTCGAAAGCGTTTAGTAAAATATCCTAAAGAGATACAGCTCATATTTGAGCATATGTTTATTTCGCCAGAACAACTTCGCTTAAAAAACTGGATGAACAAAGACGTCGAAGCACTTTGTCTCGGCTTACACGCTTGCGGTTCATTATCCAATCATTTGATGGATTTTTTTCATGAGTCGAAGGCCAGTTACCTTCTCAATTTTGGTTGTTGTTACGAAAAATATGAAACTCCCGTGAACCTCTCTCAAGTGGCGAAAAAGGCCCCGCTCCCCCTCACCACTGAGGCGCTTCACTTTGCGGCCCGAAGTTATGTCCCGCTCACACAGCAAGACATCATCGAACGAAAAAAGGTGAAGCACCATCGTTACCTTTTACAATTTTATCTGGCACAGAAAAACCTCGCCCACGGCCCACAAACCTTAGGTAGTGCCTCCCACGAGGATTATCAATTACCTTGGGCGGATTATGCGAATAAACAACTGTCCAAACTAGGTTTCGAAGCAGCCAACCGTGCTGAATTAACCGACTTTGCTGCGGGGGTAAACCAACAAAAACTCTACTACCGTTATTTTCTCGCTGGACTCTTACGTAATGCTCTGGGAAGATTAATAGAACTTTACATAGTTTTAGACCGTGCCATGTACCTTGAAGACTTAGGCCATGAAGCAAGAATTTATGAAGTATTTGATCGTCACATCTCACCTCGAAACATTGCTTTACTCGCTGTAAAATAATCTATGAAAAAACTTAAATTAAAAATTTTACCTCAGCCTGACAATACCACCTGTGGCCCTACTAGCTTGCACGCCATCTATCAATTTTGGGGACATAAGATGCCGCTGGATCAGATCATTTCTGAAATCCGCCAGTTTGAAAAAGGCGGCGGTACACTTGCGGTTATTCTGGCCAAGCATGCTATTGCACAGGGTTTTAACACCACCATTATTTCTTATAACCTCAGAACTTTTGATCCCACTTGGTTTGGACTAAGTAATATCAATCTGGTGGCAAAACTCAAAATGCGCTTAGCTCGCAAAAAACATCTCACTCATAAAGATAAAATTGCACTCATGAGCTACATCGAATATCTCGAACTTGGTGGCAGTTTAAAATTTATCGACTTATCTCCAAAAGTTATTTTGAATCTTCTCAACAAAAATATTCCCATTTTAGCTGGCTTAAGTGCTACGTGGTTATATCAAACTCAACGTGAACAAGAAGAAACGACTGAGTACAATGATATTATCGGTGATCCGGCCGGACACTTCGTCGTTCTCTACGGCCATGATAAGGCCAGTAAATTAATTAATATCGCTGACCCTTATGTTCCAAATCCGATTGGTGGTCAACACTACTACCGCGTGACCGCCGAGCGCCTGATCACTTCGATTCTCCTCGGCGTTATGACCTATGATGGAAATTTATTACTGATTGGAAAAAAGAAAAAAACTCGAGTTAAGAAAACATAGGTTATGAAAAAAGACATCATCATCGTCGAAGAAAAATTTAAAGATAAATTAAAAATTAATAACGTAACCATGATGGCCCCAATGGAATACATCATGAATTATAAAGAAGATGCTATTCCCAATGCGAACGTCTTCAACTTAACCAATACTTTTTCTTATCAGAGTTTAGGTTATTATGTTTCACTGATGGCGATGGCGCGCGAACATCGTGCTTTTCCTTCACCAAATATTATTCAAGCTTTAAAAGATCGAACCATGCAACGATTCTTCTCAGAAGAGTTCGATGAAAAAGTTCAAGAGCAACTAAAAAGTATTAAGAGCACACGTTTCGAACTTAGTATTTACTTAGGGCAAAACCTAAATAAAAAATATAATCCCCTCAGTAAAGAACTTTATCGTCACATTCGAGCGCCGATGTTTCGTGTCTACTTTATTAAAACGGAAAAATGGGATATCGATAAAATTAAATTGTTACAAATCAGTGAATTGATTGATACACACTTAGATTTTTTTAATCAAGTCGCCGATACTTACTTTACCAAAAAACATCATCATAAGCCGGTTCAAGATAAGTATCGTTTTGATATGGCGATTCTCGTGAATCCCGATGAGAAATCCGCCCCCTCATGTCCGAAGGCGCTACAAAAGTTTGTCGACGCCGGTGAACGCGTGGGAATTTGGGTGGATATTCTTACTAAAAAAGACATGGTTCACTTACTTGAATACGATGCCCTTTTTATTCGCGATACAACAAACGTCAACCACTACACTTACCGAATGGCGGATCGAGCACGCGCTGAGGGTTTAGTCGTTATTGATGATCCTGATTCGATCTTAAAATGCTCTAATAAAGTTTATCTGGAAGAAATGTTATCGCGACATGATCTCAAACGACCAAAAACAATGATTTTAAATGAAGATAATTACGATCAATGTTTATCGCAACTGACTTTTCCTTGTGTTATTAAGCAACCCGACAGCGCTTTTTCACAAGGGGTGCATAAAGCCGCAGACCTCAATCAATTTTTAGAGATTTGCCAAAATCTTTTTAAACATTCGGAACTTATTTGCGTACAAGAATATTTACCGACTGATTATGACTGGCGTGTGGGTGTACTCGGTGGCGAAGTCATTTATGTTTGCAAATATTATATGGCGGATAATCACTGGCAAATTATTAAGAAAGATGATGCCGGTGAACTTCAAGTTGGAAATTTTGATTGTATCGACCCGGCCAAAACGCCGAAGAACGTTTTAAAAACGGCGCTGAAAGCTTGTCGGCCGATCGGCAATGGACTGTACGGTGTGGATTTGAAACAAGTTGGTAACGAAGTTTATGTTATTGAAGTTAACGATAATCCAAGTATCGAAAGTGGTATTGAAGATCAATTCGCTGGCGATAAACTTTATGATAAAATCATGACTCATTTTTTAAAACAATGTGAAGCTAAAAGGATCATGAATGTCGAGTAAATATTCTCTTTTTGATGTGTACGGGATTGAAGCTGAATACATGATCGTCGATCAAAAAAGTCTTAAAATAAAAACTATTTCAGACACCTTACTGACTGACCTCAACGACGGTGAGTTAACGGATGATATAGAATTAGATGATGTTTCTCTTTCTAATGAACTCGTTCGTCACGTGATTGAACTTAAATGTACAGAGCCTCATAACGATTTGCTTAAAATGGAAAAAGACTTTCACACAACCACTCAACTCATTAACAAGAGTCTGAAAAAGCATAATGCGGTTTTATTGCCAACCGGCATGCATCCTTGGATGCAGCCAAATTTAGAAACAGAATTGTGGCCTCACGGAAATAAAGATATCTACAAAAAATATAACGAAATTTTTAATTGCCAAGGTCATGGTTGGTCGAATCTCCAATCAGTGCATATCAACTTACCTTTTGCTGATGATGCTGAGTTTGGAAAACTACATGCGGCGGTTCGTGTCGTTTTACCTTTCGTGCCTTTTATGGCGGCCAGCTCGCCATACTTTGAAGGTGGCGCTACTAAAAAAGCTGATAATCGTCTCGCTTTCTACGAACAAAACCAAAAAAAAATTCCGATGATTACCGGTAAAGTGATACCAGAAGCTATTTTCACACTGAAAGATTATCAAAAAATGCTTAATGATATTTATAAAGAAGTTAAACCATACGATCCCGAGGGTATTATTCAACATCAGTGGGTTAACTCTCGCGGTGCGATTACGAAGTTAGATTTAAACGCGATCGAAATTCGTGTGATGGACATTCAAGAGTGTCCTTATATGGATTTTTCTTTGATTGCGCTTTTTACTGAAATCGTAAAACACTTAGTAGCAGACAAAAAACTCAATGAGAAATGCAAAGAACTCGACACAATGGAGCTTAAGGCCATTTATGACGAGTCTTTGGGGTTGAACGATTTTCAAGTGACAGAAAAATTCGCGGCACTCTTTTCAACTAAGAAAAAACTGTCGATGAATGCTCTCTTAGAAGAAATTTTCACCCAACTCAGTCCGAAAATTCCAGCACATTTTCATCAAGGAATTAAATTAATTTTAAAACAAGGTAATCTCGCCAAACGTTTATTAAAACATCATAAAAAACCCGAACTCGGACAATACGAAAAATTAAAAACCTGTTTAGATAAAAATATCGCTTATGAATAAAATATTTCTTTCCTGTGAGCATGGGGGAAATCAAATCCCTGCTTGGCTCAAAACAGAAATAAAGATTCCAAAAGATGTTTTAAATTCTCATCGCGGTTGGGATCCCGGCGCTCTCGGTGTCGCCAAAGATCTCGCTAAAAAAATGCACTTACCAATTACATCCCACCTGAGGTCACGTTTAGTGAGTGAATATAATCGTTCGGCCCATCATCCACGCTTATGGAGTGAATTCTCAGCTCAGTTGCCTGAAAATAAAAGAGCTTCGCTCTTAAGTGGTTATCACAAATATCGAGCAGGTGTTTGTAGGAACATCCAAGCTCTTCTTAAGAAAACTGGAGCCGCTCAACATTTTTCGATTCACTCTTTTACACCGATCATGAATGGTGAGGTTCGAGATTGTGATATTGGCTTACTCTACGACCCTGCCAACAAAGCAGAGAAAGAGATTTGCCATCAACTCAAACGTTCACTCTCCACCGATTACAAGGTTCGGATGAACTATCCTTACCAGGGTAAAAGCGATGGCCTCACCACGGCATTACGCAAGTATTTTGGTCGGAAATACTGCGGAGTTGAAGTCGAAATTAATCAAAAGCTCATATATGGTGTCACCGGTCAAAAACAAGTGGCAAATGCCCTCTTTCAAGCGTTAAAAAGCCTTTAGAAAAGCCTCTTTCCCGTCGAAAAAGAAGGAAGAGGTAGCACACATGTCGGGAATCCATTTTTACTTAACGTTCAATCCTTTTTTAAACCATAGTGAAGAACCCCATTTTACTCAGGCCCATGAGTTTCATCAGTTGCTGGAAAAAGATGTTCAGCAAAATAAATCGGCGACAGCTTTTTGGGGTAAGATGATTGGACAAAATCGTGAATCAAATTTAAGCCTCGAACCCTTTGAAAAAATCATCGCAGAAAATAAAGCGAAGTCGCTTAGCACTCATCTTTATATCACCGACTTTAATCACCTTTGGGTAGGCAAAGTGGTGGGCGTAAAAAAATCACTTCCGAAGCAAGCGCGCACCCTCAGCTTTTACGACGATAAAAAAGTAGAAATTTGGTTTGAAATTGCGGACTTTACCTTGTTAGAACATTCTTACGAGAGTGTCGCCAAAAAACTCTCTGAGTTTTATATCGACAATCCTTATAGCGATTTAAAAATTGATGAGCTTTCACCATTTACTACCGCCATTAAATATCCCGCTATCATCCAAGACCTTGCGGAAGAAATGTATTTTGATGAGCAAGAAGACGGTTCACACTTAATTCTTCAGCATCATCCGGCGATCAATAATATGGCAAGCCTTCAAGCGCTGAAGTATGTGCATGCCTATGCCCTACCGGAAATTATTTATAATAAAATTCCCCATGCGGCACGGGCAGAAATTGAAATTGCCGAAATTGATATTTTAGAAAATCGTCATCATAACAATCATCGTATTGCTTTTTCATATATCAAAGCGTTTGAAATTATTTTAAACGATCTCATTATTCACACTTTAAAGCGCAAAGGTTTTGGTGAAGAATTTTTCGTGGACGCTTCAACCATGCCACCGAAACTTTATTTTGAAAAAGCCGAAGATCACTATATCCCGATTTCACACTTTCAAAAAAGTTTCTCGATTAACCAATTAATCTTTTTTATTAAGAAAGGTTTTAATGGTACGAGCTTCTGTATGAAGAAAGCGTTCCAAGATCACAAACCCTTTGTGGATTTTGTCGAAGGTGATTTATCAACACTGCTTAAAAATAATAAAATTATCGAAATCCGCGGGATTCTTGCCCATGGTGAGTCCGATGAAATTTCTGTGCACGATGCAACCGCTATCCGCTACCTCATGTTAGGTATTGGATGTCGTGGCTTGATCCCATCGTTGTATCAAACTTTTTATCACAAAGAATTTAGAGAATTCACCAAAGTTCTTGGCAACTACTCTAGCAAAGATGACAAACAAGCATCTGCACCTAAGCTTAAAAAAGTTGTTTAAGTTCTTAGCCGATGAGGCCCATGCTTTTTACAGCATCTCTTTCTGAACGTAATTCATCCAGAGTCGCTTTTAGTTTTTCCTCACCAAACGCGTTTTGCTTAATGCCTTCGATAACTTTTAATTTTCCACCTTCCGTGCGGCATGGGAATGAATAAATAAGACCTTTATCCACACCATATTCACCGTTAGAAGCTAAACACATTGAATATGTCGTACCTTTTGGCGTATCAGTTACCATGTTACGTACGCTATCAACGATAGCGTTGGCAGCTGAAGCAGCAGAAGAAGCACCACGAGCTTTAATGATGGCAGCTCCACGTTGTTGAACAGTTTGAATAAATTCACCTTTCAACCAAGCTTCGTCTGAAATAACATCAGTCACTTTCTTGCCATTGATTTTAGCATTATAGAAATCTGGATATTGAGTCGCTGAGTGGTTACCCCAAATTGTCATATCAGTAATCGCAGTAACATCCACTTTCGCTTTTTTCGCTAATTGAATTTTCGCGCGATTTTCATCAAGCATGGTCATGGCAAAGAAACGATCTGCCGGAACACCTTTGGCATTATTCATGGCAATCAAGGCATTTGTATTACATGGGTTACCAACAACTAAAATTCGAGTATCAGAAGCCGCGTTCTTAGCAATCGCATTTCCCTGAGCAGTGAAAACACCACCGTTAATTTTTAATAAATCCCCGCGCTCCATTCCTGCTTTACGAGGAACGGCACCAACCAGAAGTGACCAGTTAACATCTTTGAAACCAACATTTTGGTCTGAAGTACAAACGATATTTTTTAATAGAGGGAAGGCACAGTCATCAAGTTCCATCGCTACACCGTTAAGTGCCGGTAGGGCCGCTTCTAGTTCAATTAACTGAAGCTCAACATCTGTTTCTGGTCCAAACATGTGTCCAGAAGCGATTCTGAATAATAGTGAGTATCCGATCTGCCCAGCAGCACCGGTAATTGCTACTTTTACTTTTTTCTTGGCCATATATCCTCCAAATCATTATTTTTATGTGACTTCAGTATAATCAAGGCCCCTCTGGCCGTAAATTGAATTATGGCCAAATTCCCTTGGTCGCAGTAGTATGGTTACGACTATGAGCGAACAAAGAAACAACAATAACCAGAATCGAAACCAAGGTAAGCGTCACCACGGCGGCGGAAAATTTCATAAAGGTCGCAATAATCAGAGACGTTACCACCAGAAGAAGTCACTCCCACCTAGTCGTATTGTTATAAAGTACGATAATCTGCTCGACCAACATCTGCAGGCCAGACGTAAGTATTATGAAATGTACTATCGCGTGGATTATCCAGCTTTAGATAAACTAGAAAAAAACTTTTACGATACTCTTGATAATCTCCGTCGTTTTGAAAGCCGCCTAGAACCTTGGCAGCGAGATATTTTACAAAAAAGAACTGACGGCTATAAACTCGATTTAGATTATTCAACTAATAATAATATTTCAGCCGTGGGTGACAATGTTCCCGCTGGCCCACATAAAGAACAACATATTAATGACAAGCAACTCAATAGACCTAGCTATGCTAACGATCGAGAAGAAAGCGTTGGTACCGATGATGATTATATTAAATACGCGGAATCTAAATCTTAATTAATAAGTTCGCACACCATTCGTAGCTTCAAGTGCACCATGAGTTTCTTTTGGTGTTTCTTTAAGGCTTAGATTAGCTTTGCCTGAAGATAGTTTTAAATAACTATTGAGCGTTTCTTCGTGATCTTTAAGGATGGCATCTTTTAAATCTGCCGCTGGAATATCGAGAATTTCTGAAACTTGTTTTAACATTTTCAGAGGAATATTACAGAGTGCGCGCTCAACATTGCTGATAAATTGTCCATTTTTATAACCCAATAAATTCGATAATTCCGACTGGGAATACCCTTTTGGGTGATTCATTCTTTTTGTACGAATGAGCAGGGCAATGTTTTTAAAACTGCGCATGTAATCTCCTCAATTTTTTTGTTTTTTCAATATATCAGCTTTTTTTTAAATGTCATTCACCATTTCTTAACGGATACAAAAAAATATATTATAGATATTTCTTAAAAAAAAGTGGGGGAAAATTTTGAA
>JAEUWD010000024.1 GCA_016786485.1 Bacteriovoracaceae bacterium
TTCAAAAATGGCTTGAGCTGTGGATATGAAGCGGTTTCAATTCCACTTCGTGTAAGTGACTGTGAGAAGAAATTTGGTCGCTACATCCATATTGACGAAAATTACAAGGCAGTTATCGGACAAAACTTATTGGTTAAAACCGAAAACAATGAATTCAAATGGGAATTACATCTAGGTTACAAGTCAGACTATCCTGAAGTTTCTCCCGCTGGTTATGCGCTAGACAGCGAAAAGGCCGTTACAAATAGCACGACACAAAACCGCCTAGACTCATTTTATTACACCAACAAAAATGAATGGTTGTATTACGATAAAACTAGCTCTGCTGAATATATTGAAAACGTAAAAACGCGCTCAGTGGAATATGCTGAATATGCCGCAAAAATTCTTCAAAGCACTAAAACACTTGATGCTTTGGTAGTTGATTTCAATAGTCGCGTTGATAGCACTCACAAAGTTTCATTCTTTCATGAAGTCATTAAAAATTTTAATCTGCCTCGATACAAGAAGTATGAAATCGCTTATGCAGTTAATATTTCACGCCTAATTAAGTTACTGGGCGGCTCAAACTTCAAACTAGCGATGCTTGATCAGTATTATGCAAAATCATTACTTGTGAATATTTACAGCGAAGAACATGCTCAAGCTTTAAAAGTTATTTTATCGAACGCAAAAGACTTGAGTGCTTATAAATCTGAGATTCTCAGATTTGGAGTGAACGCAAACTACAAAAACTATTTTACTAATCTTTTGAAATAAAGAGGGGACAATGAAATTACTAATAACATTACTAGCTCTCACAAATGTTGCTTATGCCGCTAAAGAATGGCGTTGTAGCAGCAATTGCGTTTATCTCGATACAGTTAAAGAAAAGAAACCGTTTGTTATGGGCACTGCTAAAGGTACGAGCGTAGCCGGTGCTGAAGAAGCCTATGATCTTATGATGGATGATTGCCGAACTATTGCGGGAATCAATAACAAAGATATTTCGAATGTTTACATTCTAAATTCATTATCATTTTCTAGAGACGATTCTCAGCATGTTGCGCGCTCGAATTCTCATGAATCATCAACATATCGAAGTGGTGCTGCTTCGTTAATACTTCTCTACGGTCGCCGCAGTTCGGGTTACAGCTCAGGCTCAAGCCACTCTTATGAAAAGACAGAGTCTGATACGTTTGCCGCCGACATGGATTTCGCTTCAGCTTATGATGGGAAAACTTGTCGTGAAGTTGAAGTGAATCCGAAAGCACCGAGAAAAATTTTAAGTAATGGAACAAAGCTACAAGGATAAAATGAAAGTTAGTAAATTAGTTATCACATTCATTCTCTGTTTTAGTTTCAAGCTATTTGGGCATGAATGTGATGTCTACATGTCACCTTATGAAAAGATTCTGACTTCGCATCAAGAATTTTATAAGACTTCACTTTATAAACCAAAGGCTTGGTTGAATAAATACCTGGAACATATTCAGATACTTAATAAAGAGATCAACAATCTTCCCATTGGTGATTCTTTTGAAACAAAGAAAATAGCCCAAATGGCGCTAAAATATACTGCTGCGCCATTTGGTCCTACGAAACAAGCATTCTTAGAACTTACTCGTGAAGACACTTTATACCTTAAGCAATATCCAGCGCTCATGAAAATGTATAAAGCTGCTGTTTTTACAAAAGATCTTTTCAGTCGTTTACCAATGAATCTTTCAATGGATCTTTTAAAGATTCTTTCTGGACCACGAACCGTGGCACCTTTTACTTATCAACAAAGTGAAAGTCTGGCCTCGCTTCCATCTGAATTCACTTATGGCGTTTTAAATACTTTATTGCCGATTCCTTTCAATATCGATTCTAAATTAAACAATATTTTTGTGAAGCAATATTACAATCCGAACTATCGGCCAAATGAAAGCGAAATCACACTGATTACTAGCAAAAATCTGCAACAAGTTTTTGAAACACGTAAAGAATATTTTAAAAAGCATCCGGTTTGGCATCGAATTAAGCAAACCAATAACATCGTTGCAGCTCTTTTAGTTTTAACCTCAACCGGAATGGGCATTACTTATGCCTTAACACTAGATGAAAACCATATTTCCTACGAAGAATTTAAAAAAATCGACACACAAGATACGGTCCAGATCATTATTGATGAATCACCATTCCCACATCTCGCACTTAAATTTGATGATGTGGTTTACAGTTATGGTGTTTCAGAAATGCACAGTCATACTGTCTATGAATACCTAGGTGTTCGTGAAATTCATGATCTCCTTAAAAAGCGTGGCTATATCAAAGAAACGGAGAATAAGAGTACCAAAGTCGCAGAGAAACTAGCGCTCCCACATTCAGCAGTCGTGATCGAACTTAATTTAACAGAAGAAGAAAAAAATCAGCTTCATCGCTACATTGAACTACAACGTGGCAAAAACTATAACAACATCACTGGTATCAATGATTGCGCCACAATGATTGCCAAGGCCTTAAGAGAGCACACTTCTATCCAAATTCCATACTTCCTCGATGAATCTCCTAATTTGATCGGAGTGTATTTAACCGTTCAATATAAGCTAGGAAATAAGGGTGTTAATAAAGTTTATCAACTAGCGACTGAAGACGCTGAAAACAAAAACTTTCACACTATCCGTAATACCGTGGTTGCAATGATTGAAGCCAAGTTTATTCTGAGAAATATCACTCCTATTCTAGGCTATAAAATTTGGGTTGATGAAACGACGCCAAAAGAAGAGATGCAGTGGTGGAGCGAGAGCAAGTTGGCCGAAATTAAAAGTTGGAACAAACAAGCGAGAGAAGAACTTTATAATGATCGTTTATATGTAAATGTTCATAAATATTTAGATTCTTTTTTAACTGATACGCCTTTAACAGAAGAAGATAAACAAAAGATTCTTAAGTACGAACAAAATCTTTTTAACCGCCTCAATGAAAAGAAAGAACGAATCACTGAATCCCTGGATATTGGTATTAGACAAGACATTGATATTTTACTAAGTGCTCAAGAAAAACTCATTGTAATTGAAGAAATGAAACTAAATACAAAAAACAAAATCGATAAGATTATGGAGCGAAAATGATGAAAACTTTTATGACACTCTTCCTGTGCTTCACGCTTTTATGGGATGCAAAGGCACAAATATTTAATGAAGATGAAGTTGCAGCTTACGTCGAGAGTAACTTACATCTTTTAAAAATATTAACTGACATCAAAGAAATTGACGACAACATGCTGCTAAGTTCGACTGAATACAAGAAAAACATTTTGGCCAATTATTGGGCCGGCAATACCAATAGAATCGAGATTGAAAATACTAAAGATCTTCATAGTATTCATGGTTATTCATTCTACCATGGCGATTCAGCTACCACACTTTTGGTCGATTTAGCGGCTATCGGTGTAGGTGTTGCTACATACGTTTATACGTCCAACAAAGCTAATCCAGACAAACTATCTTTTATGGGTTTTTCTGCTGTATTAGCGTCTATGGGGAGTGGCGCCATAAAGGCATCTTCTCCTTCCTTTAACACTTCTATACAAGATAAAAATGAAAAAGCTATTATTTCTGAAGCGAAACTTGTCATCGGCCGTTACTGCCGCGACTATGCAAAAAATGTCGCTATTATTTTTGAGCTTAGTGTCGCTGAAGAAAAAAAACTAGAACTTGCTGCATTTGAAGCAGCAATGAGTAACTATTATATTGCGAATCACCACGGCATTAAAGAACCAAAAAAATTCGATGCAATCGTGTACCTAAAAGAAAATAAAATAGCACTAAAAAAAGTCGAAACTTTTGAGCTCTTTGAAAGAAATTATCAGCAGTATCTAACAAATACGAAGCTAAATGATATTTCTACTGAAAATCAGAGAAAATTAAAAATAAATACCCATGATAAATTCACCAATACCATCAACAATATTAATGGCATTCTCGATTCTATTGAAGTCAGAGAAAAATTTATAACAGATCCTATCCTTCTCAAAAAACTTGATGAGCTACGGCTAAAAACACAAGAGCTTAAAGATAATCATGAATTAACACAAGGGGATCATAAATGAGATTAAGAATAATTTTCATAACACTTTTTATCTTTAATCACTTAACGATGAATTCATATTCTCAAACAAACAAATCTGAATACGAAATCGAAACAAATGCAGAAATTATTGCACTCATAACAAATATTCAAGTTCTCGATAACGAGATTTTGAAAACAGCTAAAAATTTTGGGAAGAGAGAGCTAAATAACGAATGGTATAGCTTAAATCACTCCGCAGCTAAAGACTCTATCAGCGACCATTGGTATTCAAGTCCTTTTGTTTATTTATCTGCACACCAACAACTCACAACTACCATTACTATTGACCTGGCGATTATAACACTTGGTTGTTTGGCCCAAAGTTATATAAAACCTGATGCTGATATGTGGATTTCCTTTGGGGTTGGGTTGGCAGGCTGGTCTGCCGTTGGTTCAGCAGCTCACTACTCACCATCTTTTCACCTTATGCTAAGTAATAAAACGGAGAAAGAGATCATTAGCAAAGCAGAATCTGAACTGTTAAATGCATCACGTTTATACGCTAAAAATATGGCCATCATTTTTGAACTTAGTCCTCAAGACGAAAAGCTCGTTGAAAATTGGGCATTTGAATTAGCGATGGATAACTACTACCAGGCCAATCTCTATGTGAACGAAAGCCGCTATAAAGAATATGATATTTTAAGCTTCTTAAAAGAAAATGGAATCGCTGTTAATCGTGTCGAAATTATACAAGCCTTTGCAAAAGCTTACCTTGCTTATAATAACGACATGATACGACAAGAAAATAATCTCAAAAAACAAGCTGAAATTAACAAGAAACAAAAAAGTGAATTTGAACAAAAAATGCATACGCTCGAAGCACTTAAACAATCAATAGAAACAAGGCAAGCCGAGGTTACAGACCCTGCATTTAATAAGCAACTCGATTCACTTGAAAGAAAACTGAAAGAGATTAAAGAAAACTATGAAATTACACAAGGAGCTGAATAATGAAAAAGTTTATATTGTGTACAATCGCATTAATACTGAATTGTAATGTGCTATATTCCCAAGAATTAAGTTATGACCAAGAGTCTGACGCTGAACTACTCGCACTGATTACCAACATCCAAGTGCTTGACGAAACATTATTTAAAAACACCGTCGACTACAATAAAGGTAAGCTCGAGGAGCAATGGTATTTGTCTCATGAATCTTCTGGGGAGAGGCTCAATGGAATACTCTCTGCACCATCTGTTTATTTTTCTGCGCATAAACAATCTTCCACCATGCTGACGATTGATGTTGCGATGATTGGCCTAGCACTTATGGCCCAAAATTATTTAATGCCAAACGATGATGAAATGATTCTCTCAGCAGGTGTAAGCCTTGCTGGTATTTCAGCCGTGGGTTCGATTGCTTATTCGTCACCTGGATTTCATAATTCCATACAAAGCAAAGAAGAAAAATCGATTATTCATGATACAAAAGTAACCTACTTAAATTATGCTAGGAACTACGCTAGAAATGTAAGTATCATTTTCTCACTAACTCCCATTGAAGAAAAACTCGTGACAGATTGGGCCTTTGAAATATCAATGCATAATTTCTATCAAACAAATCTCTTTGGACTTAAAAAGAAATATAAAACTTACGATGTCCTGAGTTTCCTTAAGGAGAAAAAAATCGCTATGGAACGAGTAAATATTATTCAAAAATTTGCAGCAAACTACAAAGCCTTTAGTCAGGAATTAGAAGCAAATGCGCAACGGCTTAAACAGCAAAGTGAAATAGAAAAAAAACAAAAAGAAACTTTTGAAAATAAAGTCAAACTTATGGAAGAGCTACAGAATTCTATTGAGCTTCGTCAGCGAGAGGTCACTGATCCTAAAGCGAAGAGGGAATTGGATGAACTAAGTCGTAAAGCAAAAGAATTGAAAGAAAACTATGAACTCAATATGGGAGATCTAAAGTGAAATATCTATTATTAGCATATTTTTTGATTTGCTATCCATTACTTAGCGTCAATGCGCAAGATGAAAACATTCTTGAACAAGAAGCTGTTGAACTAGACACCGCGGTAAATAAAGGAAAATAAGATGAGATTGATAATAACATTTTTTTCTTTGCTTTTTATTTTTAACAGCACTGCCGGTTTTGCACAAATCAAAAATAATTTTGCAAACGAAACGAATGCAAAAATGCTTAACCTCATGATTGAAATTGCGACTATCGATAAAAGTGTCAAAAGCGCTGCCCGTTCGCAACATCATAGCTATTATCAATATAATTTTGTTAGACCACCTTGGTCTATTAGTAGTTATGGTGATGTTAGTACGACTATCACTGGTGATCTGGCCGTTTTGGGTCTTGCCACATTTATTTTTTATCTCATGGAACAAAACTCAGGAAGCAGTAAAGGAGAGCCCGAATTTTCAGTGTGGCCGTCCTTAAGTGTCGTATTAGCCTCTGGTGCTGAATCACTACGTAATCAATTCCCATCCATCAACACTTCTATTTTGGATGCCGAAGAAGAGCAAATCATTGAACATGCACGTGCCAATTTCAATGAATACGCACGAAACTATGCTCACAATTATACTATTGCTTTTGAATTAACGGCGGTGGAAAAAAATAAAGTCGAAAAAAGACTTTTTAAGTATTTCATGGATAACTATTATCAGCTGGCCACAAAGCGCAGCACGAACATCCCCGATTTTAATATTATTAAATACTTAAAATCAGAAGACATCGCAGTCGATAGAATTAAAATATATGAAGCGTTCCAGGCGAATCAAAAAGCTTATGAGAACCAAATAAAAAACTCAGCCCGAACTGCGACTCATGATGCTGAAATACTAGAACAAAAACTAAAGAATTTAAAATCGAAGAAAGAGCAGATTCAGGAATTAGTCGATATTATCGAGACTAGGGAAGCACATAATACTGATCCTCAGCTTGATAAAAAACTACAAGAGCTAAAGCGCGAGATCCTTGAGCTACAAGAAAATTATGCACTTGATAGTCTCATGAACGGAGAAAATTAAAATGAAAATATGGCCCAAACTACTCATTGTACTTTCGTTTCTGCTTTCAACTATGGTCTCTGCACAAGAACAAAATACTATAGAACAAGCTAAATATGATGCCGAGGTTGAGGCCCAGCTTTTAAATGCGTTAATCAAAATGGCAACGCTTGACGAACACCTACAAGCAGTATCACTTCACGGCGCAGATGAGCTTAATGAGTATCTTTATCATTTTCACAACGACACCGATGTAACTCCATCTTCATCGCTTCCATTTCTTTCACTTTATGGCGATGGTTCAACCACCATCACTGCTGATTTGGGAATTCTTCTGATCGGTTTTGTAGCTGAATATATCGTTGTCAATAAATCTAATGTTGATGGCGCTAATATTTCATCACCAGCAGTTATCGTTCTCTCGTCAATTGGTGGCTTAATTCGTGATTTGTCACCTTCTTCGCATACTTCAATTCTGGGAGAGAGAGAAAAAGCTATTTTTAGCGAAGCCGCTAATAAACGTCATTTGGATGCACGGGAATACGCCAAAAATATTGGAATTATTTTTGAATTAACACCGGCAGAGCAAAAAATAATCGAAAAGGATGCCTATCAGTACATGATGGACAACTTCTATCGTTACGCACCTCATAGTCCGCGGCACGATGTTGATGCTTTCAATGTCTTTGAAGTTCTAAAATCGCATTCTATTGCTTTGGAAAAAGTCCAGATTATGGAGGATTTTCTAGCGTATCAAAAAGCTTACGAAATTATGCTCAAAGAAAAAGCTTATGTAGCTGGACAGGACCAAGAGCTACTTAAAAAGCAGTTAAATGGTCTGAAAACAAAGAAGGATCAAATTTCTGCAACGATCAAGATGATTGAGGCACGTGAGGCTTATAATACCGATCCAGAACTCCAAAAAGAAATTCAGAAACTTAAAGAGCAGGTATTAGAATTACAAGCTGCGTATGAGTTAGATACGCTATAGAAAAGTAAAAATTAAGGTTTAATTAATTCTTAGTTTCCTTATTGATAATCTGAGAAACTCGGGCAAAAGTAAGCTCAAAAGCGTCAGCTATCTGAGCATAGGTATATTTTTTGGCAAGATAAACCATCATTTCAGCACGCAATGATTTTTCTTTTTGACCAAATCTCTTCTCTAAAGTCCTAATCACATGATGTGTGTTTTCTTTGTGAGTACACCATTCAAGATTTTTTAAATCATTATTTGATTTATTACCATCAATATGGTTCACACATGGTTTATTATCTGGGTTTGGAATAAAAGCCAAGGCCAGTAGGCGATGAATCAGTTGACCTGATCTGCGTCCATTGTCACGAATTAAATAAACTCTTAAATAACCGGCATTATCCGGAGCAATCGCTAATTGCTTACCAGTTTGAAGATTTTTAATGATTCCATCAGATGAAATGATGTAGCTGGAAAAACCATCGATAGATCTAAATTCAATAGCCATAACACATTATTACACGTTAATACTTTACGTGCAACAGCAAGCGATAATGTTTCTTATCGTGCGTTGATATTATATATATGATTTGCTACGACTATGTGCTAACAAGCACACATTATTGAGCCGCATAGGAGAAAAATCATATGAAAAAATTCTTATATGTCCACGGTGGGCCAGGTTTAAATTCGTATCCTGAAAGCCAATTACTCAAACCCATTTTTGAATCTCATAACCACGAAATTGTCCTTTGGAATGAACCTAAGTCTTTCTCTAGTAAAAATTATTATGCCGAAATGGTCGATAACCTTAAGGATTTCATCCTCTCACAAGGTCCAAATCTCAATATCATTTCCCATTCATTTGGTTCATATTTAGTCTTAGATCTTATTTCTAAGACAGACTTGCCTGTCAATAGTCTTTGCTTTGTTTCACCCGCATTAGATCTTGAACAAGGAGATAAAAATATCTTAAACGTTGGTCTTGAGATCTTAAAAAAAACGAACACCGAACTATCGAAACAACTGGAAACAAAGATCCAATTATTCAAAAAAAATAAAACTGAACAGAATAAAATTGATGCCTTATTGCTAGCATTTCAATCAGGATACTTCAGTTTAAATTTTTGTTCAGAAGAGAATTTCAAAAAATACTTCGGACTCCTTATTAACGAGCATGAATTTAGATTAAATGACTTTTTAAAAATAAAACCAACTATAGCTCCGTTAAAACCCCAAAAAAAGAAGAAATCAATTAAATCGATTGCCATTTTTGGTGCTCAAGACCCTATTTTTAAGTATGAAAATGAAATGAAAGTGCTTAATAAATTTATAGAAAAAACTAATGTCAAAATATTTCCTAATATATCTCACTATCCGCACATTGAATCACAGCATGATTTTTATTATGAACTTTTAGCTCATATTTAAGTTTAGGCGATTTTATACTTCTGTTTTAGATTCTTGATATTCATATTTTTTGTGATTTCTAAATCTAAATCTAAAAGTTTTCTTCCTGTCACCAACTCTCCGAGAGCAATATCCAGTACCGCTTTTGATACATAACCCGCAAAATAAGATGCTTCCCACGCAAGTTGCGAAAAACCACCGAGGTCCAGGGCCCTAACCCCTAGGATTGTCTGTTTCTGTCTTTCCGATAAATTATTCATCCCTCCAGGGAAGAAATCTAGTAATTTAAGAACATACTGATAGGGATCACTTTCTTTTAATTGGTCGAGCGTATCTTCGTTAAAATCAATCTCATCATCAATAAGTATTTCTGGTTTATCGTAACGGTAGATAAGCAAACCACCTTTTTCATCAAAGCCAGCAACCATTGGTATTTTTAATCTTCGACAATAGTCACGAATAAGTAATTTTGTCTTTCCATCATCTGCAGCATCAACAACAATATCTAGATTTTCATTTTGACCAAAGCCTTGGAAGAACTCCACAGCATTGGCTTTGTTTAAACCTTCTTTATACGTTTTAATATATGTGTATGGATTATATTCATAAATACTCTCACACACCGGGGTGAGTTTATGTTTGCCATATTGCCTCATTGAATCTTCATACATCCTAGATGAATTTGAAGGTTTCATATTTTTAGGCTCAGCTAACCTGAAATAGGTAAATCCAAGCTTTGAAAGTATTTTCGTGGCCGATGACCCTACTGAAGCCCCCACTACACCAATTTTTTTCGTTTTGACTAAGCTTTGCTCTGCATCCATAATTTTTTGCTTATTACGCCAGGTTAATAACTCATATAAATACAGCTCTGGTAAAACATTTATAATCGTTTTGTATCCCCATGGAAAATAAACAAATTCGCCAAATTTATCCTTACCATTACTTAACTCATTTTTAACTTTGGTTTGAATTTGTGACTCATTTAGCTTGTACTTTAATGCAAAAACTTCCTTTAACTCATTGATTTGGATATCTACATTCAAGTCAACATAGATCTGATTTGCCAGTGAAAATTCCTTCATCTGCTTAAACTCATGCTGACTGCCTATTGAGATAAACATAGGCTGATCATGCGAGTTAATTTTAATAAAATTTTCCATAAAATAACTTAAAGACGACACATTTTGATGCATTATAATGACCTCACAAAGGTAGTTAGATCAATTATAGATAAGAAATAATCTTTATTCCCCTGGGAATAAAATGCTGTCGACATATAACGGCACCTTGTATAAACTGTCTAATCGACTTATGCGAGGGGCTTTATGGAAAAAAACTTAGAAAACACATCAAAAATAATCAGAACAGGGCGAAAATTAATGGGGTTAACCCAGGTCGAACTTGCTGCAAAACTCAATTTTGTCCAAGGAACTGTTTCTAAATATGAATCTGGCACTTTAATGCCCGGTCTCGAAGAGTGGTTTCGATTTTGTAATTTCATTCGACTAGATATACACGAGGCTTTTGAGCAAGGTGTAATAGACGGAAATCCCGAACAAGATTTTTCCAAACACAAATTTAGTATTTCCAAAAAATATAAGAGTGAACAGTTGTTATTTGTGAGAGAGATCACTCCCCTTTTGAGTTTAGCGAACCAGCAACTTGGCAAAGAAGGTGTCGCAACCTTTTTCAAAAATATTAATTTTGATCAAGATTATCTAAATGTTATGAACGCACCACTTTCAATTAATCTTTTCACTGATTTATATCAACTACTTGTGAGCCTTGGAGTAAGAGATCTTGATAATAAAATTTTCACCAAGACGCTAGATTTTGCAAACCATGGACGCTTCGGAGCAGACTATAAAAAATTTGAAAATAAATTACAGCTGATTCAGAAAATTATCGACAACCAATCTAGCTATAATACAATTTTAAAGTTTCAATCTAAAAGCCAACGAAATATTAAGTTTCAAACGAATGCAAATATCCCAAGCACTGTAATCGACAATGGTTTCTCTGATTTTTTTTCAGCCTATAAGCTTAAAAATATTATCTTTTTGTATGATCAGTTTGGGTATAAATGCAATCACACCTCAGAGCACGGTGAGTATAATATCGAAGTTATGGGAGCCAGTTAATGCCTAGTCACCCGATTATTGACCATGCAAAGATCTGGGATAGCATAGACCGCCTATGCTATATTTCAAAGCTTTCGTTTGAAGATTTCCTAGACCTTATTGAGCTGACTCAATATGAATACGCACAACTCAGATTGAATAATGGCGCTGTCCCATTAAAACCCCTCTTTAAACTGTCTAACTATTTCAAAATTACGATGAACTCTATCATTGAAGGACAAATCGATTACGCTCGATTAGTGCAACTAAGCTATTCTACGCTGAGAGAAAAATATTCAACTAATGCTTTCAGTAAATGTCGAAGCGTGCATTATTCTTTATACTTTATAGAAAAAAAATTTGGCTGGAAAAAAAGAGCACATATACTTAAAAATTTTCAAGTTACGGAAGATTCGCTCATGGATCCAGATAAGCCAATTAATTTAAAACTCAATATTGATATCGGTAATTATTTTTTAGAATATTTCAGAAGCCCGGAATTATTAAAATCGATGGGACTCTGTTCTGCTGTTACAAATAAAAATTCACCCGATTTTTCTATTCTAAAAAATGCAACGACCCTGAGCTCACTCTATGAAATAATGACTGAAATTATTATCCCGTCTAAAATTGAAAAAAATTACACTTGGAGAATACATAGCGTATCAGAAAAAAGTATTTACATATCGGGAACGCCAAATCCTGATATCGTTAATTTATTAGGCGCTGATTACTTATTAAGTAATAGTGCTTCATTAGTTAGAGAAGGTTTCTTTTCAGCTGTACCAATGTACGTAAACCTATCTGCGGCTGAAGTGACGAAAATAAAAGACGTGAATAATAATGATCCCTACGACCTATACAAAATAACGTTTGAGGAAAATCATCATTCAGCTTTAGCGATTAAATGATTCTTGTCTGCTTCAGTTTCAATTATTTCTAATCTTTGATTCCAAAAAAATCTATATCTCTCTGCCAATTCTTTTGCTTCAGGAGTGAATGCAGTCAAATGTTGCCAAATAACTTGGTTACCATTAATAAGCCTGCAATCAATAGGTGGAAGGTCTGCTCCGTTTAAAGTGATATTTTTAAATCCTAATGGATTATGCAATTTTTTATCTACCTTGTAACCTGTTACTGCTCCTCCTACAACTTCTTT
This sequence comes from Bacteriovoracaceae bacterium, assembly GCA_016786485.1. Taxonomy (GTDB): domain Bacteria; phylum Bdellovibrionota; class Bacteriovoracia; order Bacteriovoracales; family Bacteriovoracaceae; genus JAEUWD01. The sequence goes on from JAEUWD010000024.1 coordinate 12,730, forward strand.
AATTCCGTTTGTCACATAGTAAAAATACATAACTGCGGCTGTAACTTCCTTTATTGCGGCCATTAATTCACGTTTTGGATGCATCTCTGGAGCAATCGTCCAACCACCAGAATATCCCAAATTAATTTTTTTCTTTTCTGATTCCGCTATGATGTTTTTTATTACCTGATAATGATCACGATCTAGTATGGGGTCTAAAATATCCAATGGGGGGAAATTCGTTTTGTACTTCTTGCAAGTCAGATAATCTGTCGCTCGGATACCCATTACAGGTTTATGCCCATCTTTTTCACATAAAAGTAAATGAGCCGATGTAAAGTCCTCAACACCAAGTGGCAGCGAATCTTTACCGTAAGCACGCGAATATCCTGCTTTTTTAAGAGCTAGCATTTTTGAAAATATAGACTGCGTAAAATCATTTTCGATTGTAGAGTATGGATCTTTTATTACGACAATCTGGAACTCATTTAAAATATCATTCATGCAATATTCCTTAATGAATATTTATCGGCACTTTATGGCTTAACATGAATAAAAACAACTTTCACATCAATTAAAAAGATTGAATCGAGTTAATTTAATTTAAGCTTCTGATAAAAATCGTTGATTTACGTTATGACCTAACCAATCTAAACCTTTCTTAACTTTTTCCGAGAAGCTTTATATGTCACATATTTTAATTGTAGAAGATGACGACGACATCCGCACAATTCTCAAAGAAACCCTTGAGATGATGGGCCACAAAGTAACGGCTGCAGCGGATGGAAATCAGGGATATACCGCAAGTGAAGCTGGTGGATTTAACTTAATTATTACCGACTATTTGATGCCCAAACTCGATGGCCTTGCCATGATCGAAAAAATAAAAGAAAAATCCCAAAGCAAACAGACACCCATTATTATCTTTAGCACTTTTAAAGAAACTATTAATCTTTTGATGGCCAAATACCCGAACGTAAGCTTTGTTAGCAAGCCGGGGCCACTAGAAAAATTAGCCGAAAAAATTGAAGAACAACTCGCGCTTTAAGCAGTAGCAAAGACAGAAGTATCAGCGGTACTTGTTTTCTGCTCTTTCGCAGCAACGACTAATGTAAAATAGCCTGCGCCTTCACTGCGAATTTCCAGTTCAGCCTTCTGAATTTTTCTTCTTAAATTATAGAGGTGGACATCGAGTGTTTTAAAATGAACAACCATCTCGCCCCAGATCTCATTCACGAGAGTATCACGGTGAATTTTATAATCTTGAGCATCCATGAATAGCTTTAAGATTTTGCTTTCCTTGAACGTTAAGTCCAAGTTTTGTAATCGCTGCTCGAGTTGAGATTTCTGGCGTGAAATAAATTTCAAATTGTTATTTAAAACGAGAGAAATTTTTGACAATAATAAATTCACATTAAATGGATAAACTTGATAATCGATAACACCTAGACCGTACATAAATTGAATCAAATCAATATCATCAATTTCTGAAACGACAATCAGTGGGATATTTTTATCTTTAAAGTAGTTAGTCTGCATAAGTTTTAAGAAATTCTGATTTTGGTAATCAAAGTAAATAACTAAAACTTCAGGAGTCTCGGTCTTGAGTTGTTCTAAAAAATTAGGAAAGGCATTTATTTGCTTGGCGTTATAACGAAGCTCTAAATGAACCATAATGCTCTTAGTCAATTTGTCTGTTTCGTCGTAAACCCAAACTTTTTTGCTGGTATCCATGTCTTTTCCCCCATAAATTTCTAAAAATATTCTATTACGAATATTCAGGGAAAAGATAGTGTAAAGAAATAGTTGCAAGGTTAATTTACCTTAACTGAAACAATGCAATGGATTAATAGTTATATTATTTTAAGATTTTGCCCAAACTATACTCATCAAAGCCTGGCGCCTCGTGATCTGGGTGATATCCCTCAATCATATAGCCTTGCTTTAACTTGATGGAAATCATCGGAATATTAAAACTATAGATGGTGCTCATAATCTTTTTTACTCCGCGAGATTTTACTTCGGCTTCAATCGCTTCAGAAACCAATTTACCAAAGCCTTTACCGCGATAATCCTTGAAGATAATGGTTTTAACCGTTTCTGCCAGCGTCTTTGTTTTAAGATAATAACCAGTCATCCCAATCAAATCATCGCCACTATAGGCCCAAAAATAATTCGATGAACCATTCTTAATATCTTGTGCTGTTGGCATATAAGGAACGCGGTCGTAATGCTCACGGTGGAAATCTGCGATCTTTTGGCAATTCTCTAAATTTTTTTCAACGGGGACTAGTTTTACTTTTGTCATGCATTTTATTTATGCTGATTATTTTAGACTGTAAATAGAAAAGCCTGCCTGCCCATGCTAGAATTGATTATGGATCAAAAAGACCTACTCTCCATTCCACTTTATACTTATTCGCTATCACGTAGCTTCCTTTATAGTTTTGAATTCAAGTTACTTCAGAAAATTTTTGGAGAAGCTCCGGCCGGTGAACAACCAACACAAGAGGATTTTGAAAAGCTTCAGGGACAAGTCATAGAACTTTTTAAACAAGACTCAAGAAACATCGTCGATGGTATTTATCCAATGCAAGTTTTACTTCCAGAGTCACCATTTAACCATATTATGCGCTTGCCTACTTTAATTACCGATGCACTTCGTTCTCAGAAACAAAAAAAGCGCCGTGAATCGAAAAAATTTGAGAAAGATAATAAATATCTCGAAGATAAATTGCCGGAATATTTTAAAAGAAATTTTCATTTTCAAAATCAAGGCTACCTCTCTGAGGAATCAGCCGTTCTCTACGATCACCAAGTCGAAATGCTTTTTAGTGGCACTGCCAATGCGATGAGACGACTACTCATTCAATCGCTCAAAAAAAATGGTGGATATACCTCTAGTAGTCGGATCCGAATTTTAGAACTTGCCTGTGGAACTGGAAGTAGTTCTCGTTTTTTACGTATGGCCTTTCCTAATGCTCATATAACTATGACCGATCTTAGTCGGCCTTATTTGAAAACAGCCCGTGAACGTTTGAAACAAGATGATAATTTAGATTTCTTGCAAGCCGATGCAGCGGAACTACCATTTAAAGACGAAAGTTTTGATATCGTATGTTCGGTTTTTCTTTTTCATGAAATCCCTCAGGACATTCGCGACAAAGTGATTCAAGAATCAAAACGCGTTCTCAAAATTGGCGGTTCTATGGGGCATTTGGATTCGATTCAGCTGCATGACCGACCGGAATTTGCGGTCTTTTTGAATAATTTTCCGATTGAATATCATGAACCGTTTTTCAAAAATTATATTCAGCATCCGTTAGAAGAACATATAACAAAAGCTGGATTACAAAATATCAAAACCGAACTCGCGCTGCTTTCAAAATGTGTTTTCAGCACTAAATGAAAGCCTACGGAATTTCTCCCAAACACTTAGCTCTACTCTTGCTAACCACGGCAAGCTGGGGGATGTCGTACGTTGCGACCAAATGGCTTATAGCTGATTTTTCACCTTTATGGATGATGGGCATACGGTTTTTTATTTCTTCGCTACTTAGCATCCCCTTACTCTTTATTGGCAAACAAGAAACGAGTAAAAAACTTACTCGCTTACCAATGTTGTGCGGCTTTTTTCTTTTTCTGGCGATTTATTTGCAAATTCTTGGACTGCAATACACGACGGTTGCTAAAAGTAGTTTCATCACTACCCTTTTTGCATTTTTCACACCGCTGATCATGATGTTTAAAGATCAAGTGAAAATTCGAATCGATTTCTGGCTCCTTTTGCTGACCAGTCTTTTTGGTATTTTTCTCATGTGTGAATTGAGTTTCTCTGGTTTTAACTTTGGAGATTTTTTAACACTCATCTGCGCCATATTTTGTGCCTTCCAAATTTATTATGTGGGAACTGCGACACCTGCTAACGGCAGCGCTATGCTTTTTAATCTTTATCAAAATCTTACGATTGCAATTTTGGCGCTTACCAGTGCCATCATCTTTGAAACAACACCTGATTGGTCAGTGCTAACTTCAGAAAAAAGCGAAATGATTCTTTTGGCCTTTTTTGTCTTGATAATTTTTTGTACGGTCATCGGTTTCGGTTTGCAGGTTTATACCCAACAAGTCATTCCAGCTCATTTAGCAGGAATTTTTTATTTGATGGAATCACCTTTTGCAGCACTTTTTGGCTTTGTCATGTTAAATGAAACACTCACGCCTCAGGGCATGTTGGGCGCTACCATCGTTACAGCATGTGTAGGTTTAGTTCCATATACCGAGAAATTAACTTCGAAGGTTAAAAATTATTTTTAAACATCATTGATTCAACTGGAACGTTCGCTTTGGGATTATATTTTGCGTTCGCTTTTACGTTGTATGGTGTTTGTACATCACCTTTGATTTCAAAGTAAATCAACTGACCAATTGGCATTCCGGCGTAAACTCGAACCGGTTGCTTAACAGAAATTTCAAGCGTCCAATAGTTACAAAATCCAACATCGCCTTTACCAGCAGTTGCATGGATATCAATTCCCAGACGACCAACACTTGATTTTCCTTCTAAGAATGGAACGTGCGCGTGTGTTTCAGTGTATTCAAGTGTTACACCCAAATAAAACTTACTTGGCTCAAGCACGAAACCTTCAGCTGGAATTTCAAAAGTGGTAATCTCATTATGTTTTTTTGCATCAAGAATGTCGGTATTATAAGTTGCTAAGGTTTTACCTAAATGAACATCGTAGCTATTCGTCCCAAGAGATTTAATATTGTAAGGCTCAATAACGATAGTGCCTTTTTCGATTTGATTGAGAATTTCTTTGTCGGTTAAAATCATATGCCTCTCTCCTCTAGGAATTTGCTACTGTGTGCTGTAGACTATAAAAAAGCTAACACAAAGGTTCAATGATGAATATATTTTTGTTACGTGGTTTAATTCGTGAAGCGGAGCACTGGAAAGGGCTACCAGAGGTCCTTAAACTCCTTTTCCCTCAGGACAAAATTTTCTTTTTAGAAACACCGGGAACAGGCAAATTTTATTTAAACGATTCCCCTTTAACTGTCTCAAAGATGGTTGATAGTATTCGCCAGCAGTTTCTAGCGGTCCCCAATGAACCATCGATGCTCATTTCCATCTCGCTAGGCGGGATGATTGCCGGAGAGTGGGTTCATCGTTACCCTGACGATTTTAAGCGCGCGGTTATTATCAATGCCAGTTTTAAAAATGTTAGCCCCCTTTGGCACCGAATGAAGCCCAATGCCATTTTGGTAACCCTTAAAGGTCTTATTAATCAGTCACTAGTCTCGCGGGAAAAAAGTATCGTCGACTTAGTTTGTAATAATCAGGGAAATAAGTCTGAAGTTTTAGAACAGTGGATCAAAATCGCCACACAAAGACCCGTTTCGCGCGCTAATGCCATTCGACAGCTCGTGGCCGCGGGAACCTTTTCCGTAAATAAAAAGAAACCAGTTTCTAAAGTTTTAGTTCTAGCGAGTAAAGGTGATCGCATGGTCGATTATCGTTGCTCAGAAAAAATTGCCAAACATTGGGGCGCTCCACTGGAACTTCACGAATGGGGCGGACATAGTTTGGCGGAAGATGATCCGCAATGGGTCGCAAGCACCATCAAGAAATGGGCCGGGCAAAGTGAATAGACCGCAAGTTCCGGGTCACGAATGGGTTGAAACCGAAGACGGTAGCTTCACTCTTTTTTCCAAGCGCTTTGAAGAAACTTGTCATTCAACTTCTGGTGCTGCCGCTGAAACTCAAGCTCACTATATTCAAGGTTGTGATGTCCTAAATAAAGCACTTAAGCAAGGTGCCATTCATATTCTTGAAGTGGGATTTGGATTAGGTATCGGCTGGGAAGAGACCATTAACACACTCAAACTAAAGGCACCACAAGCTCAAATCTTTTTTGTGAGTCTTGAAATTGATTCTGATTTAGTCGAATGGGTGAAAAAAAATCGCAGACTACCGAGTGAAGGTCTCACTGTCTTAATTGGTGACGCCCGCACTACCCTTTTAGAATTTTCTCAAAAAAATCCTCAAATTAAATTTGATTGTATTTACCAAGATGCTTTCTCGCCAAAAAAAAATCCTGATTTGTGGACGAAAGAATGGTTTGAATTATTAAAATCAGTTGGCCATGAAGAAACTATTCTTTCGACTTACAGCTCTTCTACTTCGATTCGCGCCAATATGATCGATGCGGGTTGGAAAATCCAAAAAGGTGCCGGCTTTGGTCGAAAACGTTCAACCACGCGGGCATATTTAAGGGGCCCATCGGACCCCCAAATTTTAAAAGAATGTAAAAGAAATTAGCCTTCAGGAATCTGCGTATTTACTACTATAGTCCTTTGAAAGCTTCTGTTTCATCAATCATTTCACTCGAATTAGTAGTTGGAGCGGCTTTTACGTATTCAACTTCTGATGAAACTTCATCCCCACAGTGACGTGCTACGTGTTTGTAGGTGAAAAGGATTTCAGCTTTTTTATCACTTGAAGTAAAAATCATGCCTAGTTGTTTCGCTTTCTCAATTCCAAACGGAAGTTTAGTTCCAGCGTTAAAGATAGCGCCTCTTAAATTGGCCTTATCTAAATTTTCTGCGCTTGAAAAATCTGAGTTAATTAAATTCGCACCACAGAGGTTAGACGATTCAAAATTAACTTGTTTAAATTCACTATCAGTTAACAAAGCACCTTTTAAATTCGCATTGCTTAAATTACTTGAAGCATATTTTGTATGGTGCAAGTGAGCAAATTCTAAATCGGCTTTTGAAAAATTGGTGTTAATAAATTGAGAATTCACTCCTAAAAAACCACGCAAACTTTTTGAACTGAAATCTTTATCCGAAATAACTTGGCCTTTTTGTTCGCCACAATCTTCAAAAGTTTTTTCACGAATATCTTTTTTAGTTCGCTGACACACGAACATAGTAAGAGCTTTGCCACGGTAGAGTGATCCACGTTTTACCGTGTGTAGTGAGTATTTTGCTACGCTGGCGGTGGCCGAAACGCTAAAGAAAAAAACCACTAATTGAATAAAAAATTTCATACTGATCCCCCTAGTATGTTCATTTATTTATATATAGATAAAGCAAGATAGGGGCCAAAAGTCAGCCGCTAAACTCTTGAATTTATAATGGTCACTGGTTGCTGGTCTGTCTAGGTTTGCTCAATCGTCTACTTTTTAGCATCTTTTCTTATAAACGCATATAACGAAGGCAAATAAACCCTGTAATATCAAATATTTACCCCGTTGCATTTTGGCCCATTATTTGCTCAAATTTAGCTTATGAAGAGTTTCTTTTTAATCTTGGCCATCATGACGGGCGCATACGCCTCTGAGCTGGAAAACGAGCTAAAAAGCTTTGAAAAACAACAACCTAAGATGGTTCAGGCTTACCGTATCTTTAGGAACCTGGCCAAATCCGAGAGCAACGTGCCTGAAATCAAGAAAACCGCACTAAAAAACTATTTTAAGAATTTACGAGCTTTAGCCGATAAATACAAAGAACAGGGCCAATATCTGACTCCTTACTTCGGATTAGAACCATTGGTAGACCAGGGAAAGTTTGAACAGTTTGTCACAGACTTAGATGCGACAACTTTAAAAACAATAAAGAATTTAAAAAAATAAGGAAGACATATGAAAAAGAAATTGAGCTTAATCCTTTTAACTTTAAGCTTGGTAACCTTTATTGGTTGCGATGAAGATGTTGAAGAGATGGTAAAACACCAAGGGGTATTAGCAGATATCAAAATGACTTTCTTACAAGACCCATGTGAAGACGATAATACTGAAGTTGAATTTTTTCTGACAGGAAAAATTAATATCTCCACTCCTGAAGCTAATAAAGTGATTAATTTCACCTCCGACCCGGATAAAAAAACCAATTTGGTTTCATTGATTGATTGCAGTGCTTTCAAATTTAGTTGGAGCCAATCAGAAACGCATACTGCAAGTTCACCAAGAACTTTTATTTCAGAAACGAAAGGCAGCTGTAAGTTTGAAAAAACGGCTTTAACTGAAGGTGCCGGTAACGTGCTAAACTTAACTGTGACAACTGATATAAGCAAAGACAAAATCGAGCTTGCCAGCAATGCTGTTGGGCAAATCGATTTATCAAAAGTCGCTTTCCAGAATGGTTCATCAACTGCAACTGTAAGTTGTGCTGATGTAAAACCAAAAACTGGTGGACGCGTATCAAATGATAGCGGTCGCGAAATTAACTTTAAGCTTGATTTATCAGTTGGTGGCGATTCATCTGACGCCTCGTCAACTAAAGGTCAATAATTACATTTTTCTTAAAGCTGCAATTCTGTCATCTAAACTTGGGTGAGTTGAAAGAAAATTCATCAAACCTTTGCGTGACGAAATTTTCATTGCACGTAGATTTTCCACTGAATCATCGACTCGACTAAAATTTTGTTTTAATTTTTCGAGCGCGGCCACCATATTATTCGTCCCTGCTAACTGCGCGCCACCTTTGTCGGCACGGAATTCACGGTAACGAGAGAAGTAAGCTAAAATGAACATACCTAAAAAGCCAAAAAGGATTTCGAAGATAATAACCACAAAATATTGGCCGATATGACCAAGACCTGAATTTTCTCTGTCACTATTACCACGTAAGAAGTTATTCAGAGCAAACGCAGCGATACGAGCAAAGAACATAACAAAAGCGTTAATAACACCTTGGAGCAGGGCCATGGTCACCATGTCACCGTTTTTAACGTGAGCAATTTCGTGGGCCAAAACGCCATCCACTTCATTGGTATTCATATGACGTAGCAGTCCGGTTGAAACCGCCACTAAAGAATTATTCTTACTTGGACCTGTTGCAAAAGCATTCACTTCAGGACTTTCATAAACACCAACCTCTGGCATCTTTTGTAGACCTGCAGCTTGAGCTAACTGGTGCACACGCGAAACGATTTGAGCATAGTTTGGATCGTTGGTGGTTACGATCTTCACACCCATCGCCATTTTCGCCATGAACTTTGATAACATCAAAGAAACAAATGAACCGACACTACCCCAGAGTAAACAGAAAACAAGCAACGATTGATAATCAATTCCTTGAGCAGTTATATAGTGATTAAGACCTAGTAGGTTCGAAATCACGGAAAAAGTCACGACCACTAGAATGTTCATGACTGCAAAAAGCATAATTCTTTTAAACATAGTTTTTTACCTCGTAAAAGTTGTTACTTCTTTAAAGGTAATCATGAAATGACGGGAGTCAAGAGTCACGACTACAACGCAGTGCTTTTTCTAATAGCTAAAGCGCTTTAAATATGTTTTTATCTGTTTATGTCCCTACATTATCTGAGCATACTCTTTTTGCTGATTTTTTCCGTTAATCTTTCTGCCAAAGAACAGATTGATACGGAGATGTATTGGCTAGGAATCAATATCAATAAGCCGTTGACTGACAAAAATGATTTATTGACAGAACTTCGTCTCAGACAACGTGAAGGCCACTATAACATGCACCAAGCTTTTACTCGTTTTTCTGTGGGCCATGCTTTGAACAATCGGTGGAATTTGCGTTTGGGTACTGATGCTATTGCAAATTACGCCAATACATCTTCGGCCCCTACTTACGAGTATCGTTTATGGCCCGGCATACGTTACACATATAACGCAGAAAAATTTCGGTTTATCTCTTTCACACGATATGAATTTAGAAAACGCGAGTCAGTTGATGATCATGGTGAGCGATTAAGAATGTTTTTTCGCTTTCAGCATCCAAATCTTTCAGGCTATCGCTTCTTTTATCTAAGTAACGAATTCTTTTTCAACATCAATCACTCTCAGTGGGGTGATGACCATGCCTTTGATCGGAATCGTTTCGCCATTGGCTTGGCGTTACCATACGATGAAGAGCACCGACTTGAAATTGAGTACATGAATGAGTATATCCCGCGCACCCAAAATACGAGATACAATCATATTTTGGGTGTCATTCTCGTTTTGAACTTCTAGAATATATCTATGTGGTTATATTATCTTGATTCGCTTTTCTACAGCTTGATGATTGGAGCTGGAGAAAGTTATTTCCCCGCCTATTCTTTGCGTCTAGGACATACACCGCTACAGGCGAGTTTAGTGGCAACTGTACCGGTTTGCTTAGGTGGTCTTTTTCAAATCATCGTACCGAAGCTGATGTATCGCTTTACCAGTTTGCGTACTTGGTGTGTGCTCGGCGCTTTTTTACAGGCAATGTGTTTTGTGAGTCTGATTTATTTTCATCCACATTTAGCTAAACATCATGAGTTCCTCATTTTGATCGTGACCTTCTATTGGATTTTTAATCTGGCGGTCTCACCTGGCTGGTCGACACTGATTGCGGAACAAATTCCTACCGAAAAAATTAATCATTTTTTTAATTTGCGTGGGATGTTTGGACATATCGGAGTTGTCATTGGTTTAGTCTATGCCGGTTTTGCTATTCAATATGATTGGAAACCTGGTTTTGTTCCAGAAATTTTTCTAACCATTTTTCTGGTCAGCGCGCTGGCGCGTTTAGTTTCCACTTATCTTTTGTCGCTTTATAAAGATAGTCACAAACACCAAACCCAAGCGGCGAAACAACAAAGTTCACTCGATCTGAAACAGTTTGAAGATTACCCTAATTTGAAGCGTACCACTTTTTATTTTTCGTTATTTAAACTTTCGGTTTATGTTTCAGCTGGGTATTTTTCGCCTTACATGTTGGATGAATTACGTTTTACCTATACTGAATTTATGTTGGTGCTCGCTTCGGCATATATTGGTCGAATCATTTTTTCCAATTTCTATAATCAATTTCGGACCAAGTTGACGGTTAATAGTATTCTCTTTTTTTCCAGTTTAGGTATTTCTTGTATCCCATTTATTTGGACGCAGCTGCATACATTTAAGCATATTTTTATGCTCGAAATTTTCACGGGAATTTTCTGGGGCGCTTTTGAACTATCTTTCTTCCTGATTATTTTTAATCGTGTGCCTTCGACCCTGCAGCGTTATTACATGAGTTACTATAATTTCTATCACTATCTCGGAATTGGTATTGGGACAGCAATTGGTTTGATTCTCTTCCGTTATGTTCAAATTGATTATTCGGTTTATTTTTTAGTTTTTAGTGCTTCTTCTGCTTTTAGATTACTTTCGATGATATTTTTTCCTCGGCTAAAAGCTCACATGCCGGCACAAAAAGTGAACCCGTCCTTTTTCCGCACCTTGGGGATTCGACCTGACTCAGTTGAAAATCGACCGATTTTTTCAGTGATTGAAAAAATGCGCAAAGAAATTCGTAATAAAATAAAAATTAAACCTTCGGTTGAAAAAGACTAATCCCAACTGCCACGATAATTAACACGAAGGCCAAAATATCATAACGAGTAAGTGATTCTTTCAGATAGGCCCAAGAGAAAACAGCAAAAACAGAAAAAGTGATAACTTCTTGTAGGACTTTTAATTGGGCCGCGGTGAAATACCCATGACCAAAACGATTGGCCGGAACTTGTAAGCAGTATTCAAAAAAAGCTATGCCCCAGCTAACTAATATCACTAACCAAATCGCATGATTTTTATATTTTAAGTGGCCGTACCAAGCAAAAGTCATGAAAACGTTGCTAAGAATGAGCAGTGAAATTGTTTTGAAAGCAATTGGCATCTGAATCTCTCCCCATAAAAAAAAAGAGCAGGTCATACAACCTGCTCTTCTTTATAAACATTAATGCAATATTGATTATTCGTCTCTATTGAATCTGTTACCGCCGCGATCGCCACGACCACCGCCGTCACGTCCACCACGACCACCACCGAAACCGCCGCCGCCTCTTGGGCCGCCACCGCTACGGTTACCACGGAAGCCACCGCCGCCGCCGCCGCCAGTTCTTTCACGATCTTGCGCTACACTTACTTTTAAATTTCTACCGAAAGCTTCTTTCCCATCTAATTGCTCTAAAGCAGCTGATGCAGCTTCTTCTGAAGACATTTCTACGAAAGCAAATCCACGACTACGGCCTGTTTCTCTATCAGTAATAATTTTTACTGAAGCTACTTCTCCGGCCTGTGCGAAAAGTTCGTTTACTTCTTGTTCAGTTGCTTGGAAAGATAAATTTCCTACATACAATTTTGTGCTCACTTGACATTCTCCTTTGAGGTCACGAAATACTAATTTTTGCATCTTACGTCGAACCCAATAAAAATGCTATAGATAAATGCATTTCGTGTCATTTTTATCACGATGCGTCAATGGGCCTGTAATAATGACTAATTAAGTAATAAGATGGCCGTTTTTTTGTCTATCTTTTACTCAGTCGTTTAAATCTCTACAGTTGAGATTCTCCCTGGGTGAGCTAGAATAAAGTTATGAAAAAAACACTACTATTCGCTATTTTTATTCTACTGGCCGGCTGTTCTTCGACCAAAGTTCAGACCAAAAAAACACCAAAGATTTTGGCTTTAGGAGAGAATGAAAGAGAAATTCATTATGCTATTCAAAATAATATTCAGCACTTTGTCAGCTGCTATAAGCGAGAAAACTCAGACGCCAGACACTTTGTTAAGATGAACTTTGTGGTGGACCCATTAGGAAATGTCGCTGCTTCAAAAGTGAAGTCAAATACTGCCAATAAGCGCCTAGAAGAATGTGTAAAATCGATTTTAGACAACATTACTTTTGATAATCCTAACAAACAAAACTTTAAGGCCACAAAATCTTTAACTTTTATTCCCTCAAAGCCCAACCAAGGGTAGCTAACCAGTTTTTTTTGTGTCATACATAATTCCTTAAAAGTTTTTATTACTCAATTTAGGGAAGGTTGAAAATGGCAGCGTTTGAACAGTTAACAGCGGATTTTGTAGGTTTAGTGTGGGGTTTACCACTTATTTTTATTCTTATTGGCTCAGGGATTATTTTTACTATTTATTTTGGCTTCCCCCAAATCAGATTTTTTAAACACGCGATTCAAATTATTTCAGGCAAATACGATGACCCGAACGAGAAAGGTGATATTTCACATTTTCAGGCACTTACCACTGCCCTTTCAGCGACAGTTGGATTAGGAAATATTGCAGGTGTTGCTGTGGCCGTGGCCTTAGGTGGACCTGGTGCTGTTTTCTGGCTTTGGGTAGCAGGCTTTATTGGTATGACCACGAAATTTACCGAAGTAACATTGGCCCTTGGTCACCGAGACATATCTGCTGATGGTCACGCTCATGGTGGACCGATGTTTGTTATCAAAAATGCTTTACCAAAAAAATATATGTTCATGGCTTGGTTCTATGCCTTCTGTGTTATTTTAAGTTCTTTTGGCGCTGGTAACATGTTTCAATCAAACCAAATGGCATCTATTCTTTTAAGTTCAGCTGGTATTCCTACTTGGGCCAGTGGTTTGGCCTTCTGTATCTTAGCAGCTTTAATTTTAGTTGGTGGAATCAAGCGTATTGGAAAAGTAACTGAAAAATTAGTGCCAGCGATGATTGGTGTTTATTTTCTAGGAGCTATCGCTATCGTTCTTACCAAATTTTCGCACATCCCTGATGTTTTCACCAGTATTTTTAGTGGAGCTTTTGCTGGTACTGCTGCCGTTGGCGGTTTTGCTGGGGCCGCGATTAAAGATGTTGTTATCATGGGTGTTCGAAGAGCAAGCTTTTCGAACGAAGCTGGTATGGGTTCAGCTGCCATGGCCCACTCGGCTGCGAAATCAACCCCGATCCAAGAAGGTATCGTTGCCCTTCTAGAACCATTCGTTGATACCATCATCGTTTGTACTATTACTGCGATGGCGATTCTCTTAACTGATAGCTGGCAAGTAGCTGGGATTGAAGGTTCTGAAATGACAGCTCACGCTTTTGAAAGTGTCTTAGGTGGAGCTGGTCGTTGGATCGTGACTTTAACTGTAACCCTATTTGCTTTCTCGACCATTATTTCGTGGAGCTATTACGGTGAACAAGGTGTGACTTTCCTGTTTGGTGAAAAGCATATTCCGACTTATCGTTATGTTTTTATTGCTTTCATTTTTATTGGAGCAATTGCCAAGCTCAATATTGTTCTCAATCTTTCTGACGGTGTTTACGGTCTACTTGTTATCCCAAATATTTTTGCCTGTTATTATTTACTTAAAAAAGTGAAGTCGTGGCTAGTTGAGTATCAAAGAAAATTAAACGCTGGTGAAATTAAAACTTTCAAATAAATAAAAAAGCTCCCGCAAGGGAGCTTTTTTATTGGCCCATCCTGGGCAATTCCATCCGTGGAATCACATTTGTATTAGAAACTTACAAGAGCAGAGTTAATCGCAGCATCTAAGAGAGTTAAGCCTGCTGGCGTTAAGGTCGTCGCCGAATTATCTGGCAAGAAATAACCTACGCGACGAGCTGGAGCAATTAAGCCTCCGGCCATCTCTTCATCTTTTTCGTAAACAAACAACACGGGCTTAGTTGGGTCACCTGCAACCGTTGCAACCACTTGAGCGTTATCGTTCAATTTACCCCATACGATGCTAGCGTTGGCCTGAAAAACAGTGAAGGTACCTGAAAGTCCTGCCGCTAAAGGGTGCGTAGCATTTGTCACGTTAATTTGAGATTGAAGATCAACCACACCATTATCAGTGGCCCCAGCACCACTTAACTGTAAATCATCGTACAAGAATCTCTCCCACGTCATAATCGGAACAGCAACATTGGTGTACTTCGTGTTAATGTTAGCTGAAGCTGATGATGAAGAGATAACAATCAGATCTTTTCCATTAGCATCCGCAGTGGCGGTTAAATTATCATCTTTCATCGTTACTTCAAAACCAAGTGAAAGCATTCTAGCTTTAATTTGAGTATCACCTGCATTAAGAGCATTTGGATCCGCCACGATAAACAATAATTTACCAGCAACTAAGATGGTTAAAGTCGCCGTGTTACTTTCACCGATATCATTAATAACCTGATATCTAATCGTATCTCGACCCGCAAAATTAAAATCAGGAGTATAAATCACATTCGGTAAAGTTCCACTCACCTCACCATGAAGAGGATAATCAACCAGTACATAAGTATAACCAGCTCCTTCAGCACCAAAGAGTGAACTTAGGTCGATGGTCAAATCCGTATTCTTTGCCGTTGTTCGAGCAATATGCCATGCAATTGGAGCTCCTGGGATATTACCAACCGAAAGCAAGAACTGGCTGGTCACTTCTGTTATACCATCTGAAAGAGTTAAAATGATCGGAGCAATACCAAATTGATTAGGTCTTGGAGTAATCAAAATAGTTCCACTACCACCATTACCACTATCTGAAACATTCACAATGACGTTATTGTTTGGAACAATTTGCGCGTTACCACTTTTCGCATTTAACACCACCACTTGAGTATTTTCATCACTACTACCACCTTCATCAATTGTAATGTTAATCGAAATCGGCGTACCTTCAGTCGTAAAACGATCAGTCATCGCAGTCATGGTTGGAGCATCGTTAACAGCGTTTACAGTTAAGGTTACCGTCGCTGAAGCGGTTGTGATGGAATCCGAAACGGTATAATTAAAAGTATGTACACCACTCGTATTCGCTTCTGGAACATAAGTCACTGAACCAGTGTTTGAACTATTTAAAGTTAATGTTCCTGAGGCCGGAGTCGTATTCAGACTGTAAGTTAAAACATCTCCATCCGCGTCTGTTCCTGCAAGCGTAAAAGTTAAAGAAGCATCTTCATTCATTGAAGGCGTCATCGCTGCAGCTACCGGAGCTGAATTGGTTGCAAAGTAAACGGTGTAACGAGCTGTTGAGGTTGGACCATTTGGATTTGCTACTTGAAAATCAAACCATGTCACACCAGATTTACCATTTGGATTAAATTGGAACTCACCAGTACTAGCATTAACCGTTACACTACCCTTTGCTGGTTCTTGAGTAATTGAAAACACAGCATTAGGATTATTACCAGTCGTATTTAAAATTCCACTTTGCACCTGGGCCAAATCTAAAGTCGCATTTTGAGCAACTTTAGCGGTGATTGGAATCACTACCACTTGATTCACATTTAAAGTCACTGTGGCCGAAGCTGTTTTAAATTGATCTGTGACTGAATAATTAAAAGTATAAACACCAAAATCACCAGGAGCAGGAACATAAGTTACAGCACCTGTTGCTGTATTATTTAACGTTAACGTTCCATTTAAAGGTGAACTGGTGATCGCATAAGTTAAAACGTCGCCATCAGCATCGGAACCATTTAAACTAAAATTAAAAGTTGTATCCTGATTTTGAGTGTAGCTTGCAGCGGCTGCAATAGGACTTGCGTTGCTTGCAAATTCCACGGTGTATGTTCCGGTAGAAACTGAACCATCCGGATTGCTTACTTGGAATTCAAAAGTTGTTACACCAGAACCACTACTTGGAATAAATTCAAACTCACCAGTCGTTGGATCAATCATATTGATCGTGCCTTTTGCTGGCGGTTGGGTAATGGTGAACATAGCGCCTGGATCATTACCAGTAACTTCCAAAAAGCCGGTTTCACCTTCACTTAATTTCATCACTGTATCTTGAGCAACTTTAGGGACAACTACGACCGGTGTTGTAACTATAGCTTTCTTCTTTTTACCGCCTCCACCACCACCGCAGGCACTAAAGATAAGAATCATCGTTAGTAAATTGGCCATATTTAAAGTCTTCATAACTAACCTCCTGAAACTTCCTATTTCTTGTTAGTTATAGGTTATCGTTCCCTCAAAATTTTTTGGTTTTATATGGCTTAGCTTGCTCTAACTATATGAAATTATTACGGGATGTTCGGGCTTTTAAGGGCTTAAGTCTTGCATGAGCTAAGTTATTGAAATTATTAAAACTGGCAGAGATTAATGGCGGGCTAAGTCTTAGTCATCGTCTTTATAAAGAGTTGGCCAATAGACTCATTATAATGGGTTAGAGAGGTTAGAAAGGTTTTAAGTTCATCGCGTGAAAGACGCTGTCCGCCTACTAATTTGAGCAACTTAGCAAACTCATCGCAAAGACCCACTATCTGGGCCAATGGGTGAACCATGCCTTTGCCTTCGAGTTTATGGAAACCTTTTAATTCATCTTTGCTGGCATTATTCCATTTATGGTGTTCAGCTATAATTTGCACCACCGTCGGATTAATATTTTTGAGGGAACTTATCATCTCGACTCCGCGTTTTGGATGACCCAGATAAATTTCGAGTAATTCTTTTTCTCTCGACGGCTTAAGCCCTTCACTTTTTAATTCGGCTTCAATTTTTTCTTCTTCGTAGAAAAGGAGATCATCACCTTCACTATAATGTGTACGTTTTTTTGATAACCCAATATCATGCAGAGTCGCCGCCATCCCTAAAATCTCGATACACTCTTGCGCCTCAAGACCGTAAGCACGTCCCATCAGACCAGAAAGTATCGAGACAGCGATAGCATGTTCGTAGGTATTAATATTTTTGAGAAATTTTTTAATGATTTTATTTTGCTCAGAAACTTTTTCTAAAAGTTCATAAACCGAAGTCGTGTAGTTTTTAGCAAACGTCAAACTATTCTCATCCAAGCCTTGAACGGCGAAAAATTTTAGAACTTCTTCTCCATGATTCATGGTGCGATTAATTTTCATATCAGCGGAGACCTTATTCGAAGCTAAAACTTTTTTGGCCAATTTATCACAAAATTCGACGTAGTGCTCTTGAGCATTTTTGCGAATATAAAAATACTGTGTTCCACGCAAATTATATTTTTTAATACGCTCAAAATCAAAATCATCTCCTGCTGCCACAATTTTAATATATTTATTGGAATTGATTTTGATATACACATCAAAATAAGAATACTGACCCGTAATAAAATTTTGAATTTTAATCGGAACAAAGGCAATATCGTTTTCTTGAATTTCTTTATCTTTTGTATCCAAAGTATCCCGCACTTCCATGGCACGTGCTTTATCAAATTCTTTCATCCCGATTTGAATAATTTTCACCATCTCTGTTACTTCACGCGCACTTTTGGCGACACCGTGAATACCCATATCTTCTTTGGTTAAACCTTGCGAGAGTTTATCTAAATCGTCCGTAATCAGATAAACCGGAACTGGAATATGATTTTCATGATAAGTTTTAAGTAGTGTAACCCCTTCTTTATTAGAAATTTCAGGATTAATAAAAATTCCATTCAAATTAAATTGCTTATCTTTTAAATATTTTTGAGCTTCATCGACAGTCGAAACAAAATGCAGATGCAAATTTTCTTCGCCTAAAGATTTTTTAACCTTTTCATAAAATTTTTTATCTTCGACGATCAGAAGTATGGAAGGCTTTGTTGGCATAATTTGACTCTCTATTAAGAATAACAAAATTCAATCTGGGTGCAATGAATTTAAAGATTCCTAAAAAACTGACAAAAACACTTTGCTTTGAACTTGGAAAAGGTCATGAAAATGGTATTCATCGCGGATACTTTTTCGCTATAATCTCCTCATGCAAACTTCAGAAAATATAATTCATGTGGATGGCCTTGATAAAACCTATGCTGGCGGTTATAACGCCCTAAAAAAAATACAATTACAAATTCGTAAAGGTGAAATCTTTGCGTTGCTAGGTCCTAACGGAGCAGGCAAAACCACTTTGATTAATATTATTTGCGGTATTGTAAATCCTTCTCAGGGAAGAATCAGCGTCGGCGGTTTTGATAATATTAAAAATTATCGACAAACGCGTTCACTCATTGGCCTCGTCCCACAAGAACTTACAACGGACATGTTCGAAACCGTTTGGAATACCGTAAGCCATAGTCGTGCTTTGTTTGGAAAATCGAAAAATCCGGCCTTCATCGAAGAAACGCTGAAGAAACTTTCACTTTGGGATAAACGCCATAATCGCATCATGACTCTTTCGGGTGGAATGAAACGACGGGTGATGATCGCCAAAGCACTTTCTCATGAGCCACAAGTCCTTTTTCTCGACGAGCCTACCGCTGGTGTCGATGTTGAACTTCGTAAAGACATGTGGTCCATGGTGCATAAATTACGACAATCGGGCGTGACGATTATTCTCACGACTCATTATATTGAAGAAGCCGAGATGATGGCGGATCGAATTGGCGTTATTTCTGAAGGACAAATTATTTTAGTCGAGGAAAAAAAGACGCTAATGAAAAAACTTGGAAAAAAAGAATTAAATTTAGAACTGACGGCACCGTTGACAGCGTTACCCGAAAGTTTAAAGAATTTTGATCTAACGCTAACTGATGACAAACGAAATTTGCATTTTATTTACGATACGAAGAAAACTGATGATCAAATTAGTGCATTGTTTGAAAGATTAAAAGAAAATCATATTTCTTTTAAAGATCTCCAAACCAAACAAAGTTCACTAGAAGACATTTTTATTCAATTAGTGAGAAAAACATGAACTTTCGTTCAATCTTAGCGATTTATAAATTTGAAATGGCCCGCACCTTCCGCACATTAGGAGAAAGTCTGGCCGCTCCGGTTTTATCTACATCTTTGTATTTTATTGTTTTTGGCTCGGCCATCGGTTCTCGTATTTCCGATATTGATGGCATCAATTACGGGGCCTTCATTGTCCCAGGGCTTATCATGCTGACAGTCTTAACTGAAAGTATTTCTAATGCTTCTTTTGGTATTTATATGCCACGCTTTTCCGGAACCATTTATGAAATTCTTTCGGCACCGCTTTCATTTGTGGAAATCGTAATGGGTTACGTAGGGGCCGCTGCGACCAAGTCACTCATGGTGGGAACTATCATTCTTATTACCGCTAGTTTTTTTGTGGATATTCAAATCCAACATCCTTTTTGGATGATCGGATTTTTTCTTCTCACCGTTATTAGTTTTTGTCTTTTAGGCTTCATTATCGGTGTTTGGGCGGATGGTTTTCAGAAGTTACAAATCGTGCCTTCGTTGATTATTTCACCTCTCGCCTTTTTAGGTGGAAGTTTCTATTCTATTAAGATGTTACCGGACTTCTGGTATAAAATTTCACTCGTCAATCCAGTCGTTTACTTGATTAGTGGTTTTCGTTGGAGTTTCTATGGAACTTCAGACATTGATGTCACCACATGCTTACTGATGATCCTTATCTTTTTAGTATTGTGTCTTACAGTGATCGGATGGATTTTTAAAACGGGTTATAGACTCAAAAGTTAATATGAAAAAAGAACTGAAAATTGTTGTAACAGGTGGCCCAGGTGGAGGAAAAACCACTGCGCTGGATTTATTTCAAAGAGAATTTCAATCGAAAGTTAAAATTATTCCTGAAGCCGCAACTATGTTATTTCAAAGTGGTATAAGAAGAGAAACCTCATCTGAAAAAATAAAATTTATCCAAAAAACTATTTATGATTTACAAATATCGCTTGAATCAATTTCAACCTTTTTAGATGGACATCAAATTCTCGTTTGTGATCGGGGTACCCTTGATGGCTTGGCATACTGGCCAGATGAGGAAGAAAACTATTTTAAAACTATTAAGTCCACTTTTGCTCAAGAATTAAATCGTTATGATGGAATTATTTTTTTCGAAACCGCCGCTTCTAACGGGAATGATATTTTGGGTAACAATCCTTACCGAACAGAGGATGCAAAACGCGCCATCGAATTAGATAAACGATTACAACGTATCTGGTCGCAACACCCTAAATATCAATTTATAGCTTCCACTCATTCATTCATGTCAAAAATAAATGCTGGAATTAAGGCCATCGAAAAATTAATTCAATAATAAACTTGCCTTAAGTATAAGATAATTTAAAATTCTAGTATGAACAGTTATTTAATTTTAATTCTCATTTTCCTTGTTCCATTGGCATCAGCATCAGAAAAACGAAGTGTTTCAACCCAAGGACAAGCTATCAAAGAAATTTATCCTGATCGTTTGCAAATGAATTTTCAAATTGAAATTATTGAAGACACCGCTGAGGCTTCGAAACAAAAGGCCAGTAACCTTTATAATAAGATTAAAAAACAACTTGAAGCTATGTCACTTAATGATAAAGAAATTAAGACAACGCATTTTATTACTCAGCCGCATCGTCCGTGGGAGAACAATAAACAAGTTCTTCGTGGACATCAAACCAGTATTGGTTTGGCCTTAACATCATCGTCAATGGATAAAATGGGCGAATTAGTTAATGTCGGTGAAAAAGAAAAAAATCTCAGCATCACAGGCCCTAATCCTTATATCTCACGTGCACTTTATGAAGCCACTTATCAAGACTGTCTCACTATTGCGCTGGCCAACGCCCGAGAGAAAGCACAAAAAATGCTTAAAAGTATCGATGAAAAAGTAGGCCCTGTGCTAAAAATTATCGAACAAGGTGGACATAACTATCAACCGATGCCGGCCCATCATCGTGGACAAGAAATGATGATGATGAAAGGAGCCGCTGCTGATAGTGCCCCTCAAATGGAAGTGGGAAAACAAGAAGTCAGCACCATGATCCAGGTTGATTTCGAAATCAAATAACAACTGCCGATAATTTAAGTCAAGTTTGTAATCCTTTGCAATCACTGTAAATATTCTTAGAATTTAAGAGTGAATATTTTAATTTTCTTTATCAGTTTGGCTTGGACGCAAGACTTTGATTATAGTCAATTCACTCGTTACAACAGTAAATTTAATGCCACTCAACTGAAAACACGTATTACGGCTTTTTTGCAAAAAACAAATACGGTTGGCAACTATTACAGTTTTAAACCTGGCCAATTTGTTTTGAAAAACCAAAACGGTACAGAAGAATTTAATCTCAAATTACTCACCAAAAATTTTGCGACCAAAACAATGAAGGTGATAACACCTTATCGTAAAAAAATTCGTATTGCCCTTGACCCCGGTCATTTTGGTGGGGCCTATTCTATTTTAGAAGCTAGACATTTTCATCAATTCCCAAGTGCTGAAAATAATCATCGCGACATTTTAGTTAAAGAAGGAAATATTAATTTTCTCACGGCCAAAGTCCTTAAAGAACAATTAGAAGCGATCGGGATTGAAGTCATGTTAACTCGCAGTGGAATTGGCGAATCAGCTTTCGGCAAGAATTACGATGAATGGTATGATCAAGATCTCAATACTTTTATTGATAATAAAGTGGCCGAAGTACCTGCGGTCAGTCGCGAACGTGAGCGCACTCGTTTACGAGCTTTAAGCAAAGAAGAAATGTTTTATCATTTCAATCTAGCTGATTTGCAAAAACGCGCGGACCTGATCAACGAATATAAGCCCGATCTTTCTATCAGTATTCACTACAATTCTTGTGGCAAACAAATTGATAATCAAACTTACTTAGCGGCACCTGCTAATTTCACAATGGTTTTTGTCGGAGGCAGTTTAGGTGGTTCATACTTCAAAAACAAAAATTATCGTTACCATTTCTTACGTATGCTCCTTACTGACCACGTGGATAAAGCGGTTATCATGGCCAAACACTTAGTGCTCGAATTTAAAAAGAATCTCAATATCCCTATTGTAGATCCGACCAAGCATATTGCGCCCTATCTTAAAAATTCATCCATGAAACACGTGGAAGGTGTGTACTCGCGTGGTCTTTTTATGACTCGCGAAATTGAGTCCGCTGCTATTTTAGGGGAAGCTTCGTGTATGGATTTCCCGAATGAAGGCGTGCAATTACAGCATGGTGAAGTAACAGAAAACTCTCCACGCATCCAAGCGGTGGCGAAATCTTACTTCAATGCTGTGAAGAAAAGTTTTAATCTTAAGTAGTTTATCCAATGACACTCATCGATTTCCATTTCCCTTGTCGAAAACGATAAGTCAGAACAGTTACGATACTTAGTGAATAAAGAATAACGAAATACCATGAAACAATATCGGCGTTAGGCCGATCCTTCAATAAATAGGCCGGCAGTACCATCACTGGCCACGGTACAATCAGAGCAATAGCAGAAACAAATTTTGTATCTCCTGCCCCTTTAAGGGCAAAAGAAATATTTAAATACGCACTATCAAAAATAGTGAAGATCGCAACACAGCCTAAAATTTTTGGTGCTAGTTCAGAGACCTGCGCCCATAGAAGCGCATTTTGTTCATTTTTAAACCAGGATAAATAAAATTCTGGAAACAACCAGAAAGTCAGTCCCATGATCAACATGTAGATGGAAGAAATTTTAACTCCATCCCACGTAATCACCTGCGCTTCTTCTGGATTTTTCTGTCCTAGTTTTTGTCCCATTAAAGTCATGACGGCTTGAGCGACACCCATACTTGGAAGAACGGATAACATCATAACAGTGACCGCAATACTCGAACTAGCGAGTGCGGCTTCACCATTTTGCAGTCGCCCCATGATGATTAAAAAGACAGTAAACGCTAAACCTTCAAGCGCCCACTGTAAGCCACTGGGTAAACCAAATCTTAAAAATTGTTTTAATAATGGAAGATCGATCTTCCATTGACTCTTGAGCTTGAATTGATTCTCGTGTGCTTGAGTGAAAATCAAATAAATACCAAAAATCGCAGCACCGTATGTTGCAATCGAGGTCGCGTATCCAGCACCTGCCACCCCCATCGCCGAACATCCAAAATTTCCAAAAATAAAAATATAATCTAAAATCGCATTGAGAATTAATCCTACAAAATTAATCCAAATAACCGTTTGCGTACGACCAAGGCCAGTAAAAAACCCGCTAATTGCTGCCACTAAGGCCGTAGGAAGCGCCGAATATGATAACGCATTAAAATATTCGACTTCAAGAGCTTGTGTCTTGGCCGCATGACCAATTTCACCAAAAAACCAAGACGAAAATAAGTTTAATACCAAAAAGAAAAGGCCGCCGATGATACTGACATAAAAAGATTGCCACACACTGGCACCAATTTTATGTTGTTCGTTCGCCCCAAAATACTGCGCCACGAATGTTGTGATATAGCCAGCTGTCCCTTGCAGTAATGCCATCGGGACCCAGAAGACACCCATGACCGCCATCGCAGCGCCAAGTGCTTCAGTTGAATGCATCCCTAAAAAAACTCGGTCGATAGTTAATTGTAAATTCCAAAAACTATTGGCAATAATTAATGGCCAAGCAATTAAAAGAATCTTTTTCCACCGAGCCGAATATTTTTCAGACATCATTATTTACCAGCTTCAACTGTCGTTTTTAATTTATTCTCACCTGTTACTGACCAATTACATTTGTGACATGACAAATGGTTTAGTATAGCTCAGTTGTGTTTTTAGTAATTGATGCGGCAAACGCTAATAGCAATTTATTTTTTGCCTAAGCGACTATTCTTCACACCGTAAGTGAAATAAATCGCAAAACCAATCGCCAACCAAACGAATAATCGGAGCCATGTATCCATCGGTAAACCGTACATTACCCATAGACATGAGATCGCGCCTAATGGAGCAATCAACCAATAGGCCGGTACTCGGAATGGACGCTTAAGATCTGGATGTGTTTTACGAAGAATGAAGACACCTGCACAAACGAGGACGAATGCTAAAAGTGTTCCGATCGAAACAAGCTCACCAACTAAACTCATTGGCATCGCACCACCACAAAGTGCTACGAAAACACCAGTCGCAATAGTTGCAATATGTGGCGTATGAAACTTTTTATGAATTCTTTCAAACCATGGGAGTAAACCATCTTTACTCATAGCATAGAAGATTCGTGTTTGGGCCAGCATCATAACCAGGATAACTGAAGTTAAACCAGCAAGAGCACCAAATTTCACAGTGCCTGAAATAAGCGCTTTTACACCCGCACTCCAACCATATTTAAGCGTAATGGCATCAACACCAACAGCAACTGGATCTGCAACGCCTAATTCTTTATAGGGAACAACACCAGTCATAACCAGTGCCATAAGAATATAAACAGCAGTACAAATAACTAATGAACACAACATACCAATCGGAAGATCACGTTGCGGATTTTTTGTTTCTTGGGCCGTAGTCGATAAAGCATCAAAACCAATATAAGCAAAGAAAACAACACCGGCACCAGTTAAAACCCCTGGCCACCCATAACTTAAATATTCTTGGCCATGGCGAACTGACATTGCTTCAGCAGGAACTAAACGAGCTAAACCACTTGCTGCTTCATTAGCAACCCAGTTAGCACTATCAACCACACTCCAACCAAGAGCGATAAAGGCAAGAATGATCGTCACTTTGACCACAACCACAATATTGTTAATGAATGAACTTTCTTTAATTCCGCGAAACAGAACTGCCGTTACTAATAAAGCAATCAAAGACGCGGGAAGATTCCAAAGACCATGAACTTGAGAGCCATCCGCAAGTGTTACCATTTCCCATGGGCCTTTAGTAAAGAGCATGATAGTATCCGAAAAATGCCAGCCAAAAGTTTTAGTTAAAAGCGAAACGAAATAACCTGACCATGAAGCTGAAACGGTCACAGCACCAAAAGCGTATTCTAAAATTAAATCCCAACCAATAATCCAAGCGATGAACTCACCAAGTGTAGCGTATGAATAAGCATAAGCTGAACCCGAAACCGGCACCATTGCTGCCATTTCAGCGTAGCAAAGACCAGCGAAAGCACACAAAATCCCGCCAAGCGCGAAACTATAAACAATCCCAGGACCAGCATAATTAGCAGCTGCAACCCCAGTTAAAGAGAAAATCCCTGCACCTATAATGGCGCCTATCCCCAACATCGTAATACTAAAAGCATTTAAATGACGTTTAAACCCGCCAGAACCTTCTTCTATATTTGGATCGTGTGCATCCTTAATCAACTGAGCAATATTCTTCTTCGCGAAAAGTTTAGACATAAGGGTCTCCTCGATTATTTAAAAAAATTTATGCTAACAGCTAAAAGAAGGATTTTGAAGGGTTTTTTGTATTAATTACTCAGCTAAAAATGTCTTCCAAACCGGAATTTTGGACTTTGAAATTTTCTTAAACTGGCGAAACTCTACCCATGGAGCGCTCAGAGAGTTTTCGCGGGCCTTTGGAAAAACATCACAATCAGAAATATCGACCTTACAGGCAAAAATATCGTCCTCGTTTAACGAAACCAGATCAAAATATTTAAGCGGTGAAAGGTCTAGCGGTTCTTCACGAGAAAAAATGACTGCACGGCCAGTCGCTGGATGTAGCATAACCGAACCATTTTCTGGAATTAAATTGGCCAATAACGGTGGTGGATTTTGAAAAGGTTTAAGTCCTGAACTCGGCATATAGTTATGACGTAAAGACTCTGAATAGTTTTGAATTTTTTGCCAAGTCAGCATCGAGTTATGAGATTTCATCACGGCAACTGCGCCTGCGACTAACGCTGCAGCATTCGATGAACCACTCGTTTCATTCCCATTCGTAAATTGGACTTTCGAATTCATCACCACAAAATCCGGCTTCATTCGTTTATCTTGAGTTGGGCCAACGGCCGAAAGTTTTGACTGATCGCCAATAGTAATAACTTGGGCATTGTCCGCAGGAGGCATGATTTCTTGTCCAACCCGTGCATCGGTAAAAATAATCGACTCAGGTTTTTCATCACTAATCACAATACGGAAAGTATCTGACGGTAGAAAACCTTCTGACTTACGAGTGATACGCGCGCGATAGACACCACGTTCAAGCAATTTTAAAGAAACACTCTCACGAGCATAACATGATCGTTTATCGTTTTGATTTTTTGTATCAGGTGCTTCACCTTTTTGAACAAAAGTACTACTCGCGACCACTTCATCTTTCGCATTCAAGATTTCCAGATCCATATCTTTAGCACTACATTCGAATTCGCTCTCAGCAAAATCATTCCATGTCAGAGTCACGGTGAAATTATTTTCATCTAAACGATTATTGAAGCTAAAAACTTTTTTCTTCTCGCCAATCGAACCAGTATAAACATGCGCGCCGAGATTTCCAGCAGCATTAATCCAAATAATTCCAGCTTCCGTGGCACGATTGACGACTTCGTTAATAAAACCTTTGCCGTCAAAGTTACTACCAAACATCCAAACCTGAGAATACAGCACAATATCAACTTCTTCTTTAACCACAAAATCGACTGCGGCTTTAAAGTTGGTAAAGCCATTGGTATTTACTAAATAAATCTTTGGACCAGTCGCCGTTTTTCCAGTCACGGCCCATAAAATCTGTGCCATTCCAAGTCCGTGCGAACTGTTTGACTGTGTCTTCAGAGGTCCTTCAATATACTCGGCAGAATCTGGCAACATGCCTGAACCGGCAACAAAACCAGCAAAGCCATTATCGAGAACCGCGACTTTAATATTTGAAAGATTTCTTGAAGCAGAAATATTACCGAGCCGTTTTTTAAGTTCGCTTGGATTAACAATTTCTGTATAGGCTTGAAGTTGAGAAGTAAAAAAAACTGTCAGCAAAAAGATTACGAACGAATATACCTTAGTAATTTTCGGCTGACAGTTCATATGCATTTTTTAGAACCAATAGTAGTAATAATACCAACTATTACCCCAGTTATAATTGAAATAAGGCTGGTAATAAAAATTGTACGTATTAAAACCCCAGTTATATCGGAAACCAAAATTGTAGTTATAACCCCAATTCGGGTTGTAAAAGTAGAACCATGATTCAGTTGAAGTCACTTGGTCTAACTCATTATATGTTACCAAATTTGTGACTTTATTTTCAGCTACGACATATTTTTCAATAGCTGCTTCAGCCGATGCCGCGTTATCAACTTTGATTGAAGGCGAAACTTTGTAAACTTCAACTTTACCATTTTCGTCAACACGAACAACAATTTCCTTCGGTGCTAAGTTTTGCGGATCTAATTCTGTTTGAGCTTGGGCCAAATTTAAAGTTAAAAAGATTGCCCATAAAATACTTAGAGATAGAAAATTCATACACGTTCCCCTTGTCTAAAAAATTTAAAGGTCAGAACGTTGTTAACACGGTGAGCAAGCGCTAACAACTTTTTCTTTAGGGGATAGTGTATTTTCTACAGATTTGTAAAAATTATAAGGCGCTCAGATTTAAAATCAGCCCATTACGTGCACTTACGTTCTTCGATAACTAAATGAGCAATTGAAAATTTTTCTTGGATACGGGGACGATAAAAATCACTGCCCTTAAGATTCTGATTCGAAACAACTAGCTCACAAGCGTGGGCATTAGGGGCGATTCGCCAGACATGCAAATCTAAAATCTCGAGACTCCTCTCTTCTGGAAAAAGCTTTTGGATATCATCACTACTGATGTCTTTTGAAGGCCCATCTAATAGTTCCCAGACCGTAGCTTTTGAAAGTCCGTAGGCCCATTTCAAAATAACCAGGCCACCAACGATTCCCATTAACGGATCGGCCCAATTGGCCTGAAAATACCTACCCATTAAAAGGGCCACAATCGCCAAGACCGAAGTGAAGGCATCCGCAATAACGTGAACGAGAGCACTCTTATGATTATGATCCTGCTCATGCTTGTGTTCATGAACATGGTCATGTCCATGATCGTGATTGCATTGATGATGATGGTGAGTCGTGGCTTGCACCGGAGTAAACGTAGTCCCATGATCATGGTCATGATGATCCATTAAAATCAGCGCTGAAAGCAGGTTGACCACAAAACCAATAACAGAAACTGTAATCGCCGTTTGAAAATGAATGACCTCAGGAGCAAAAAAACGTTCGATCGATTCAGCAATCATAAAAAGCGCGATGATCCCTAACATCAGGGCACTCGTGTATCCACCGAGTGGAACTAATTTTCCTGTGCCGAATGAAAAAATACGATTAAGTTTTTCTGAGCGGGCCAATTTATAAACGATGACCGCGATGCCTAAAGCACCCACATGACTTCCCATATGCCAGCCATCAGCGAGCAATGCCATGGAACCAGTAATATAGCCGTAAACGATTTCAAAAATCATGGTAATAAAAGTCAGTGCCACCACGATGGTGATTTTCTTTTCGTTACTCACTAATTTTTTGTCATTAATAATGTAATTATGCTGATGTTTCATACATATATGATGGATCATTTTTTGAGGTTTGTCTCTTTATTGAGCGACTCGAAAGGAGCCTTGCCGTGAAAGGCCAGTAGGACTTCTTTTTCCTCATAAAAGCGGATTTATAACAAATTTATATTTTTTTCAAAGCTATTTACACACCGTGCAATAACTAGATAAGACTCGTATTAAATAAAGAAAAAAAATAGTCTATGCACTATTACAAAGCAACGATTCAATACGATGGAACTGATTACGCTGGTTTTCAGTGGCAAAAAAACGCGCCAACCATTCAAAGTGATCTCAATCAAGCGATCCAACAAATTCTGAGTGGTAAAGTCACAACCATGGGAGCTTCACGGACAGATACTGGCGTTCATGCGCTGGAACAAGTCGTGAAAATTTCTTGCGAACATCCACTCGAACCTGAAATTTTTCTGACTGAACTTCGCCGTACCCTTCCACCACAAATCAAATGTTTGCAAATAACAACTTGCCATGGTGAATTCAAACCCGCCAAAGAACCTGTTAGCAAAGAATATCGTTACTATTTTACGAATATAAAATCAGCTGCACCCGATTGTCGTTTCCTCACAAATTATTATTACCCACTCAATATTGAAAAAATGCAACAGTGTGTGGCCCTACTAATTGGCACACATAACTTTCAAAATTTCTACTCTACTGGTAGCAACGTCACGAGTACTGTTCGAGAAATATTTGTTAGTGAATTAACACAAGTTAACCCGCAAACTTTTTTTGCAGATTCTCCCCTCTTTCATATTCCTGATGAGCTACAAATTTGTTATCAATTGAAAATTGTTGGCAAAGGTTTTCTGAAGCAAATGATTCGTCATTTGATGAGTGCGCTATGGTTGGTGGGAAGTGAAAAAATGACCGTCAAAGAATTTATGCAATTGCTAGAGGGCCCCAAGCAAGAAAAGAGAAAGTGGAAACCGGCGGTGGCCAAAGGACTTTTTCTTTATCAAATATCTTATCGAGATTAGATTATCTTTTGTCCGCTGGATTCAAACGAGATCGTCTGACTTGTTTATAAACTCGTAAATCCAATTTGTTTTTCTTGAAGGTTGTAATATCAAATTTCTTTAAATCAAATTGTTGTTCTTCACTACGAAATTGCACTAGATCATTGAAGCCTTGGTTATCAATAATTTCAGTGCCTTCATAATTGTAATTAATAAAAATATCTTGTTTTCCGTCTGCACATTGAAGTTGGAAAGTATAAAGAGCATCTTCCCACCCACTGATTTTACTCGCATTGGTCGCAATTAATTGTAATTTCAGTTTTTCACAACCGTTAAAATAGCTATTTTGCTCGCATTGTACGATTCCTTGAATTCCGGCCGTGTGATTCGCAAGCTTGCCTAACGTTTTATGTTCAACATAATTATAGCTGCTGTAGATCCAAACATTGTGTTTATGTATCTGGCATTTATAGTGATCTAAAACATCGGCGGTATTACGACCAATACTTTCAACACGATCACCACGACCGATATTAGAGGCAAAGATATCGATCTCAACCGGGATTTGGTCTGCAAAAGCGGTGCTTGAAATAAGGCCAATGAATAGAAGCAGTATAGATTTCATATTAGCGCATTGTATCATTAATCGATAAAAACCCAAGAATTACTATCATTTTTGTAAACATTTCACTCTCATATTCTAATGACAGCGATGGACCTTTTGTTCTGGTGTGGTCGAAGCACTCTGTGTCCAAGGATAAGCATATAAACGAGTCGCAATCGTCGTAAGTCCAATAAAAATAAAAACCAGTGCATAAACTTTTGGCAGACGTTTTTTCAAAGGTTTTAAAATCTTTTTTACCACTTGAGGTGCGGCCACCATCGCAGGTAACGTACCTAACCAAAAAAATAAAAGCGAAAGCATAACATACTGAAATTCGCCTAAGGCCACGGCTGCTAACAAGACACCGTAAACAAGTCCACAAGGCAACATAATGGATATCAGTCCTATAAAAAAAGAGTGAAATGGACTTTCTTTTGAAACCAAATGGCGAAAAGAATATTGATATATTTTACGTAAAAAATTAGGGAGCGGAATTTCGGCTTTTCTTCCCTGATAACTTTGAATTCCCCAATATATAAAAAGTAAGCCTAAAATCAAGCCTGAGGTCAGTACCCCTGACTGCAAAGTAAAAACTTCTTTTAACAAAGAACCAAAAGCGAAGGCCATCGCACCGAGAATCGAATATCCCACCAGCCTACCGGTTTGATAAATCAAAACGTCTTTTGGATTATGACAGCTTGCTGTGACTAAGCCTCCACACATGCCTACACAGTGAAGACTGCCAGAGATTCCGGCGATAAAAGAAGCATAAGGTAGTAAATGATTAGTTAGGTCCAACAAGGGTAACCTCCTTTTCTGAAAAGACTAACTGAGATTTATGATCGATAGCTTGTACCGTGGCCTTGAATTTACCAGCGTTAAGTAAATCTGAATGAAAACGGAAAAAGACGACGATTTTTTTTTCCGCTTTATCGAGCTCCACAGGTTGTTTAGGAGTAATAATCTCAATTTTATTGGCCAGTTCAGGTTCTTGAATTTTTAAATCTACTGAAAGATGTTCACGTCCTTGGTGCGATAATTTCAGTTGAAATTGATTCATAATTTTTCCTTCTTGAGTCATGCTATAAGGCAACTTTGCTCTAAGAAAAACTAGTTTTAATTTTGTCGATGAATGTAAAAAATAAATAAAGGCCGTCAGCAAGATTAAAGAAATTGAAAAATAAATTCGACTACGAGGAGTGAAAACCTTGTGTTGCTCTTTACTTTCAGAATTGTATTTGATCAGACCACGAGGCTTTTTTATCTTATCCATGACATTGTCACAAGCATCGATACAGCGAGTACAGTGAATGCATTCCAACTGTGTTCCTCTTCGTATATCAATACCGGTCGGACAAACTTTGACACATAAATAACAATTAACACAATCGCCTTGAGCGCCTTTTTCAGAGCTACCAAACCGTGGCTCGCCTCGTTTTGCATCGTAGGCCACAACTAATGAATTTTCATCCATCATGACCGATTGAATTCTGCCGTAGGGACACATAATGATGCAGAATTGCTCTCGAAACCAACCAAAATCAAAAAGAAAAATACCCGTCACTGTCATGGTGGTCAAAAAAAGACCCCAATTTTCCAGTGGCGACCCCATTGTTTTTAATAACAATTCACGCGGGCCAAGGAGATATCCTATAAAAGTATGAGCTATGTGAAGTGACAACAAGACAAATAAAAACCATTTCAAACCACGCTTAAAAATTTTATGCGCATTCCAGCTTGAAGCATCGAGTTCGCGTTGCTGCTTAGGCGTGCCCTCAATAAAAGTTTCGATCTTAAGAAAAAGCGCCTGTATAAAAACCGTTTGCGGACAGGCCCAACCACACCATACTCTTCCATAGACACTGGTGATAAAGGCCATCATGAACAAAAGGCATGCAGCCGCTAAAAACATCAGGACAGGTTCCATACCGTAAAGAGTTTCTCCTAAAAAAGTAAACTCACGATGAAAAATATCGATCTGAAGTGCAGGTTTGCCCTTAATATTAATCCAAGGTAAAACCAGATAGATTCCAATCAAGAACCAAAAGAAAACTGAACGACGTTTTTGCCACTTGCCGTTTATTTCTTGAGGATGCAAATAAACGCGATTACCATCGACATCAGTCGTTGCAAGTCTTTCCGGATCAAGTTCGAAAATACTTTTACTTGTCGACAATCTTTTCTCCCTGTGGCTTTTTGCCTTTTTTGAAAGTATTTTTAAAAGTCATGACATAACTTACGGCCTGATAAATTTCGTCTTTAGAAATAACTTCTGACCAGATTGGCATTCCATTTTCTTCCGATCCATTAAAGATCACTGAATAGATCGACTCTGGTGTACCTTTAGCTATTAGCCAGTAATCGTCAGTTAAATTTGGCCCCGTATCCCCGACACCATCTTTCAAATGACAAGGCAGACAGTTAATTTCATAAACTTCTTTGCCTTTCTCAAGACCACCGTCTGCAATAATTTTTTGATAGTATGAGTCGTCGAAAAGAGATTCTTTTCGTTTAAATTCAGTCTGCTTCACTATAATCTCAGAATATTCCGTTTGAAACTCTTCGACTAAAGTCGGACCTCCCATGAATTGGTAATAGACAAAATATCCGATGGAAAAAACAATTGAAATGGCCCAAATCGTATTCCACCAACTCGGTAAAGGGTGATTGAGTTCTTGAATATTGTCATAGTTATGATCAAGTAAAAGATGTTTTTCATCTTCTTTGACTTCAATTTTTTCCTCAGTATTATTCATATAAATTCCTTTTATGTTTTACTTCATCCACCAAGGGAATCTCTGCCATTTGCTGAAAGAAATTTTTATTTTGCGACCGATAGGTCCACCAAAAATAAATGATAAAACAAATGACAAAAAGAATAAGTGCACTCACTGGTAACCATGGCATATCAAAATGTTGTAATGCTTGTTGTTTCATTATTTTTCCTCCTGTGCAGGTTCATCAGGGACAGAACCGTAATCAATTCCAAGTCTTTGGATATATGCAATTAAAGAAACGATTTCCATTTCTGCAAGTTTGGCAGGGACACCACTTTGTGCCAGCTCATCTGCTATTGTTTTGGCCTGAGCTTTAGCATCATCAATCGAACTTGCGATCTGTTGATCGGTATATGGGACTCCTAATTTTTGCATCACACGCATTTTGGCAGGGATGCCCGTATAAGGGAGCTTTTGATCAAACAGCCAATGATATCTCGGCATAATAGATCCGGCCGTCATTTCACGTGGATCCCAGAAATGTTTGTAATGCCACATATGAGGATATTTTCCCCCAGCGCGCGCAAGATCTGGGCCGGTTCGTTTTGATCCCCATTGAAATGGATGATCGTAAACAAATTCAGCGGCATTGGAAGCCTTACCATATCTCACAACCTCATGGGCCATTGGTCTGACTGTTTGAGAGTGACAGGTATAGCAACCTTCTTTGATGTAAATATCACGGCCATGGAGCTCTAAGGGCGTGTAAGGCTTAATCGCACTCACTTTCACGATGTATTTATCAGCTAAGAGTGAAGGTATAATTTCAATTCCTGAACCAACCAAAATTGCAATTAGTGAGAGAACGGAAAAGATCATTGGCACACCCTCTAGCTTTCGATGGGCCGAAGCATGTGCTTCAATAGAAGACGCGTCTAAAGCATAAGCTTCATAAATCGTTTCCTCTTTAACCGAAGCTTGTTTGATTGTGCGATAAAAATTATACATCATTATAATGAAAGAAATTAAAACGGATGTTCCACCAATTGCACGAACCCAATACATCGGAACAATCTTTATGACCGTTTCGATGAAATTTGGATAAATCAATCGTCCGGCATCATCCATCGCTCTCCACATAAGTGATTGAGTGATGCCTGCTACCCACATCGAAACGATGTAAAGAACGAGTCCAAAAGTTGCAAGCCAAAATTGTTGATGCGCAAGTTTTTTAGAATAAAGCTCTGTGTTCCAAAGTTTTGGAACCAAATAAAAGAGAATCCCTGAGATCAACATATAATTCCAACCAATCGTTCCCGAGTGAACGTGACCAGGAATCCAATCAGTAAAATGTGCGATGGCATTAACTGATTTAATCGAAAGCAAAGGTCCTTCAAAAGTTGCCATCCCATAAAACGTCACCGCAGTGGCCATGAAACGAACTGAAGGCTCTGTGCGAACTTTGTTCCACACTCCACGCAAGGTCATAAGGCCGTTGATCATGCCTCCCCAGCTTGGCATCCACAACATCACTGAAAAAACCATACCTAAGGTCTGCGCCCATTCTGGTAAAGTTGTATAAAGCAAGTGATGAGGGCCGGCCCAGATATAAATGAAAACTAATGACCAAAAGTGAATAATAGAAAGTCGATAAGAATACACCGGTCGATTAACGGCTTTAGGGATGAAGTAGTACATCAAACCTAAAAAAGGAGTAGTAAGAAAAAATGCGACAGCATTATGTCCATACCACCATTGCACTAATGCATCTTGTACACCAGCATAGAGTGAATATGATTTAGTAAAAGAAACAGGAAACTCAAGCGAATTTACAATATGTAAAACGGCGACAGTAATAATCGTAGCTATGTAAAACCAAATAGCGACATAGATATGTCGTTCCCGTCGGCGAATGATAGTTCCAAAAAAGTTAACCGCGAAAACCACCCAAATCACTGTGATTAAAATATCAATCGGCCACTCAAGCTCTGCATATTCTTTTCCG
Organism: Bacteriovoracaceae bacterium; assembly: GCA_016786485.1. Classification (GTDB taxonomy): domain Bacteria; phylum Bdellovibrionota; class Bacteriovoracia; order Bacteriovoracales; family Bacteriovoracaceae; genus JAEUWD01. The sequence continues at coordinate 47,946 of JAEUWD010000024.1, forward strand.
GTCGTGATACCAAACGGAAGTGTTAAAGCGGCTGAAACAATAATCAATTGCCAGCCCCAAAAGTGAACTTTCGAAAGAACATCACTGAAGAGGCGACTTTTTAATAGTCGCTGATGGGAATAATAAATACCCGCAAAGATCGCGTTACCACAAAAAGCAAAAATAGCTGCATTCGTGTGAAGCGGTCTTAACCGACCAAAGGTAAGCCAAGGTATTTCGAAATTAAAACGCCACTCGGCCAGCTGAAATGCGATTGTTACACCCAGTAGAAGTGCCACTGCTCCCCAGAGCAAAGTCGCAATCACAAATTTTTTAACAATCTCATCATCATAAGTAAAAGTCTCTGGCTTGCCAGTCCTCATCTGATTCGAACTCATATCTCTTTTCCTTTTTTAGGGTCCATAGGACCTATCGTTTCATCTAAAAGCATTCTATATTTAGGTGTCTCCACATCATCGTATTGACCTCTTTTAACCGCCCATAAAAATAAAAAAACAAATAAAGCTCCCATCCCTAATGCCAACGGCATGAGAATAATTAGGATTTCCATAATGACCTCATTTTTTTTGTCCCTAGAAGAGTCGAGATAAGAACGGTGAGTGAACTTGCAGGCATGATAATGGCCGCCACTAAGGGACTAATCATACCCATAAAAACAAAAACGACCGAAAGGGAATTATAGCAAAGTGAAAGTATTAAATTACGTTTCACGACTTGCATCGTTTCACGAGAGAGAATCAATATTTTTTCGACACTGACCAAGCCTGGTGTAGTCAAGTAAACATCCGCAGCACGAAGAGAAATATCCATCGCACCTGAAACGGCAATTCCGACACTAGCCGCTTCTAATGCCATGGCATCGTTCGCACCATCACCTACCATCAATGAGTCATTTGTCTTGATGATTTTAACTTTTTCTTCAGGACTGATTTCAGCATAACTATTATCAATACCTGTTTCGCGCGCCACTTGTTCGACAACCTCGCGACGATCGCCAGAGATAATAGAAACTTTGTGACCTAATTTTTTAAAATGTGAGATAATTGTTTTAGAATCGTAGCGAAGAACATCTTGCACTTGAAAAGTCGCTATGACTTTACCATTTTCACGAATTTCACCACGAGAGATGTGATAGAGCTTACCATTTATTATACCCTGTACTCCCAAACCAGGAATTTCAAGATATTCTGTTACTTCAAGCGGCTTAGCACTCTGTTCAAGTGCAAACTCGACTAATGCACGCCCCACAGGATGACGTGATTTTTTTTCTAAACTATAAATGATATTGTTAACCGGAACCTGCGAGTTTAAATTGATGACCTGCAGTCGTCCTAAAGTGATGGTCCCTGTTTTGTCGAGAAAGATCTCCTTCACCTTGGCCAGCTTTTCAAAAACTTCATCGCTCTTAATAAAAATACCATGTTTTGAAGCTTGAGAGAGACTACGATGGAAAGTCAGAGGAACGGAAATTGCCAAGGCACAAGGACAAGTGACGATCAGTAGAGTCATCGCTCGTGTTAAAGCTATCTCCATTCCCTCTGGCAAAAGAATAGCAAATAGTAACAAGGACATAAGAACAACACACAACGTGAAATATTTGGCAACAGTAGAAGTTAAATCGACGGTGCGCGAACGAAGCGCCCAGCCTTGTTCCACATTTTTTAATATTTTTCCTAAGCGCGTTTCATGCGCGACTTTCGTTATCTGAATTATTAGCTCATCACCCAGATTCTGGGTTCCAGAAAACACTTGTGCGCCAACATCGACCTTTACTGGTATAGATTCACCTGTCAAAAGTGAATTATTCATCAATGAAGAACCGGCCAATACAATCCCATCGGCTGGGATAAACTCTTCGCGATGAACTTTAATAATATCACCCTGATTTAAAAAATCACTATAGACTTCTTCAAAACCATTTGTACTTTGCCGTTGTACACTTTCATTTCGATAAAAAAAGTGCAGGTCAGTAAGAGAGAGGCCTTTGTCTTGTATTTTTTTTAGAAAATATCGTGACAGTAATAAAAGAAAAACTAGCGTAGTGAGCGAATCGAAATAATTTTCTTCTTGTCCATGCCAAAGATTCCAACCTCCCATGATGAATCCCATCAATAAAGAAAGAGCTATAGGTATATCAATCGACAAAGTTTTATTTCGTATAGATGTTATGGCGCTTTGATAGAATGGCCAGGCACTATAAGTAAATACAGGGATAGCGAGAATCACGGTCAACGCATTAAACAGACTGGCCACGGATTTATCTGCGCCTGCATAGAGCGAAAATGAATAGATCATGATATTGCCTGCAGCTGCACCGGCAATACCTAAGCGCTTAAGGTATTTTTTTTCTTCTTGGATACGAAGATCCTTAGCTTGATTGCTATTTGCCAAAGCATGAGGACGGTAACCGAGCTGATTCAACTCCTGTGCCACTCGAGAAAATTTTCCGGTATGTGCAATCACAACACTAACCACTGACTTCTCGATATCTAATTTTGCCGAGGCCACACCTTCAACATACTCAGGTAATTTTTCGATCAGCCATAAACATGCCAAGCAATGGATTCCTTCTAAATAAAAGTCCATCGTCCGCTGGCCCTCATAATTTAAGTAAGAATGTGTCGCTTCAAATCGTTCATCATCTAAAAAATTAAAGGTCTCAGATGAGGTAGTTACAGGTGAACGCCGTTTGAAAGTGCCTGAAGCATTTTTGATTTTATAGTATGAGGTTAAACTTTTTTCTTTAAGCAATTCAAAAACGGTTAAACAACCATGACAGCAGAAAGGGAATTGGTATTCCCCGTCTGCAGCAGAGTAAATTGGCCGCAACGCCTGTTCATCGCAATGTGCACACTTCAACATATTTATCCTTATTTTGATGATACTGATCTATTGCTAAGTCGCACTGACGAGCATCATGATTGAAAATAATGAAAAATGATCTTGATCATGTTTTTATTCGAGGACAAATTCTTCGCCTAAATAAGGAATATCGACATTCGTAATCGCTAGTTCATTTTGTAGGCGATACTTTAATGCTTTGAGTGCTTGATTTTCACCATGATTTAAAAAAATATGACGAGGCAGCCGCTGGAAATGAGACAGCCATACCACCGTTTCTTTTGAGTCTGCATGGGCGGAGATTCCTTCTAAAGTCTCTACCTCGGCCTTAACCTCAATATTCTCATGATGAATTCGAATTCTATCAATACCATTTTGCAACAAGCGTCCCTTAGTCCCGCTTGCCTGAAATCCTGCAAACAATAGAATATTTTTTTTATCAGGGAGTCGCTGCTTTAAGTGATGAAGAATTCTTCCACCACTCAACATGCCAGCGGCAGAAATAATAATCATGGGGCCGGATTTTAAATTAAGTGCGCGTGAAGCTTCTGGAGTTGAAACGGCATGAAACTCAGGATCTTCCAAAGAAGTTTCAAAACCCTCTTCACCCTCCACTATTTTAAGTTCTTCTTTATAGTTCCGATAAATTTCAGTTGCCTTCAGGGCCATCGGACTGTCCACAAAGACTGGTAGAGGTGGAATTTGTTTATTTTTTAATAACTTATGAATGTAATAGAGTATTTCTTGTGTTCGTCCAACAGCAAAAGCTGGAATAACCAGTACACCTTCTCGAGACATTACTTTGTGAATAACATCCGTCAGCTGTTTTTCTAACTTCTCAGCGTGATGGACTTTATCACCATAGGTTGCTTCTAAAACTAAATAGTCACTTTCAAGAATATTGACAGGACCTTTTATTATTGGTGACCGATCTGAACCAAGATCACCAGAAAAGGTCAGGATCTTTTGACCGTTACCAGTATCAAAAGAAAATTGGACAAAACTTGAGCCGAGAATATGACCTGAACGTAACAGCTTTACTGAAAGTCCAGCACCGAGTTCCATCCACTCGTCACGTTTGATGATTTTAAACAATTTTATCGTTTGCTCCACATCCTCTAATGTAAAAAGCGGAATCGCGGGATGATGAGATGAGTGTCCTTTGCGATTTGCATAAGCAGCATCCTCTTCTTCGATATGAGCAGCATCAATCAGAAGAATTTTAGTCAGAGCTGCTGTTGCGGCAGTACAATAAATGGGCCCACGAAAACCATTCTGTACTATTTTTGGCAAATAACCGCTGTGATCAATATGAGCATGTGTTAAAATCACGCCGTCATATCTATCAGCATGAGGAAGCTCTTCTCGATTAAGTTGTCGCAATTCTTTGGGGCCTTGGTAAGTTCCGCAATCCACCAAAAATGACAGATTCTTATAATTAACTTGAGTTTTACTTCCTGTTACTTCCCGCGCTGCCCCTAAGAATTTCAATCTCAAATTATGCTTATTCATTAAGTAGTGCTCCTTCAGTTTCATTTATTAAAAATAAAACCCTGCCAGAAGAACTCTCTTTATAGATATCATAGATAAGGTTTTTCTTTGTCACTGGTATAGAAAGAACTGGATAATTCTGCGATTGCAGAAACAAAGCTATATCTCTATGTACATGATCCTCATCACCCAAAATAACCAAATTAATGGCCTTTTTTGAAAGAAGATTTAAAATGACATTATTTATCGAGCCCATATGAGAAACGGGCATAATGTTTAGCTTTGTATTTTTAGAATAATGACGTGCCCATTCAACTTCTTCTTCTAGCATTAACTTTGATTTCTGCTTAAGCTCGTCATTATTTTGCAGTAGTTGATTAGGTTCTGTATTCATTTGAACTAAATAAGTATTTAGTAAAAAAAAATTCAAGTGCTCCTGCGTATTCTGGGACAAATCCAATACGTATCTTAGCAGTGAGCGAGCTTGGGTAGTAAAATCGGTAGGAATAAGAATGTTCATGAATTTAGGGTAAGCTAATTCCTATTGGTACCCCATGACCAGTCTTGGTTGAAATTGTGACTTTTATCAGTTTTTAAGGAATACTTTCTAAACCAGCGCGATCTAAAACTGTAATTTCACGGCCATGAATTTCCACCATCTCATCTTCTTTAAACTCTGCCAAACAACGTATAACAGTTTCAGTGGCTGTTCCTACCATATTGGCCAAATCATCGCGACTGATTCTGACCGAGTTAGGATTCTTCGCTTTGGCCAATTTCATAAGTTGTAATAGAGCTTCCGCTGTTCTTTTACGAACAGTATCGTAAGCCAATCGCAGAAGTTGTTTTTCCTGCTCTTCAACTTGATTAGAAAGAAGTTGAATAAATTTCTGGGCCACGTCTCGATTTTTATAAATTAACGCCAAAAAATCCTCTTTCGGTATTTTTAGAATTTCACTATCTTCCATAACCAACGCAGTATCAGAATAGAGGTGATTTTCAAACAATGAGACATGACCGAAAAATTCTCCTGACTGATAAATATTCGTAATCAAATCTTTTCCATCATCATGAGTTTTAAAAACTTTGACACTTCCCTTCACTAGAAAATAAAGATAGTGAGGTGTATCTCCCATGTGAAAAATAATTTCTTTCTTCTTGTATTTTGAACTTTCACGTCCTTTGGATAAGGACTGAAGCTCTTGAAGCCCACTTGCTTCATCTAAAAAACGATTAACACCTTTGGCGTCACGAGAAAATTCTTGCTTCAATGCATCTACTTTTTTCAAGCGCATTTCGATGGCATTAAGCAAATCCGTATCTTCAAAAGGCTTCGTTAGATAATCATCAGCTCCTAGCTCCATGCCTTTGCGCACTTCACTTTTTTCTGCTTTGGCGGTCAAAAAAATAAAAGGAATCGACGCGGTTTTCGGATCGCGTGAAAGAACATGAAGCACACCATACCCATCCAGCTCTGGCATCATGATGTCGCAAACAATCAGATCTGGCTTTACTTCTTTGGCCAAAGCACAACCATTTTTTCCGTTAACGGCAGTTTTAACACTAAAGCCGGCAAGCTCTAGAATTTCAGCGGTATTCTCACGCATAACTGTATCATCTTCAATTAATAAAATTTTCTTCATCATTTCTCTTTTGGTAATATAACTTGAAAAGTTGTTCCTTCGTTTTCACGACTCGTAAAATGAATGGAGCCACCCATTAAATCGACGTAACGTTTTACGATGTTAAGACCTAAGCCTGTACCTTGTAGATTGAGTACATTTTGCGCCCTAAAAAATCGTTCGAATAAATGCTTCTGATCAGCTACTGGTATACCAACCCCGTAATCCTGGATCTCTAAAGACACTTGCTGATCTTTCAAATTCGTACGAATGTGTATCGTCGTTCCATCCATTGAATATTTGATAGCATTAGAAACTAAATTAAAGATAATATTTCGGATCATTTCTTTATCTTGAAAAACTTCCAGGTTCTGTATCGCATGTGTAACCTGTAGATCATGTCCCTTTCCACTCATCTCTTTTAATTCTTCGATCGACTCATCAATGAACTGGGTTAAATAAAAACGTGTCGGACTCGAAGAAATTTTTCCTTGCTCAAGTTTATCCAAAGAAAGAAAGTCATTAAGAATATTATTAAGATTACGAACTGATTTTTTAATCGTTTGCACATGTTTTTCACGTTTAGGTTCGTCTTCTGTTTTTGGGTATTTTGCAATTAAAGAAGCAGAAGTGAGAATTCCACCTAATGGCGTTCGAAACTCATGTGAGGCCATTGAGACGAAACGAGACTTGAGTTCATTAAGCTCTTTCTGTTTTTCGAGCATCTCTCGCATTTGGGCTTCTATTCTTTTTCGATGCTCCATTTCTTGTTGCAAACCTTTATTTGTAACACTGAGTTCCAACAGGGCATCTGAAAGTTCTTTCGTTCTTTCTGTGACTTTAGATTCCAATTCTTCGGTCATACGAAGTAACTCATCTTCTGCGCGCTTACGTTCAGTAATGTCATTAATAAAGCTAACAATTTGACGATGTCCATTGGTCTCAAAAAAGGTAAGACTGATTTCAACTGGAAACGTATCTCCACTTTTTTTCAGTGCCAAAAGATTAATATTTTTTCCCATCGCCCGAGGATGAGGGTTTTCAATGTATTGTTGACGATATTTAACGTGTCTTTCGCGCAAAGGCTGAGGAATGAGAACTTCGATGTATTGGCCAATTAGCTCGGTCGTTTCATAACCAAAAATTTTAGAAGCATAAGGATTGGCACGCTCAATAACTCCTTCATCGTTGGATAGAATAATCCCAATTGATGAATGTTCGAATAACGCTTTAAAAGTCATTTCATACATAATTCGGCCAATCCTAACGAAAGACTATGATCTAAGTCACTATATTAGAATTATTCACTACAGATGGCCATCATAGCTATCACCAACCATGACAGGAGATTATCTAAACATCTTAACCTTTTTACATAGTAAGATTGACGACTTAGCTTTCCGCATCTATTTTGTTTGGCATATCAAACTCAGGAACCAATAATGAAGTTTTTCGTGCTCATATTGCTCATGCTTCCGCTTCATTTATACGCTCAACATGGCGGCCATGGACATGGTCATCACCATCACACGGATGAATTGGCCGAACAGTATGCGGAGCTTATTCTTCTCATTAAAACACAAAAACCTAGTTATCCTTTAATTGCACCGACAGATTTAAAACTCAACCCGATTAAGCTCGGAAATGAAGTGCTTTACGAACTTCCTTCGACTCAATATCTCAAGCAATCACTTGGGATTTTGAAAGAGATGGTGGTGCATGAGTGTGGGCACACTCATGGATGCCACGTGGGTGCGGCTAAAGAATCGATGAATAAATTTACTTACTGGATGCTGGCCCCTGCTCGTACCGTGATTTGGAGTTTGAAACTTGCCCACTCACTCGTTATGGGTCTGTGGCATGGTGTGGAGATGTTTGCGCGAGAAACTTGGATCTCATTGTTTCAATATGAATGGTATTATGCTTTAGTTGGTGGTGCTACTAGTGGCGCGATCGAAGTGGCAGAGCATGCGACACCGCTTGGTAAATTTTTTAATAAATTCCCTATTTGTAATTATCTGCAGGCGGCGGTTTGGACTCAGCTGAAGCGTTTAAAAACATCAGTGGAAATTTTCACCCGTAAGTTGCCTAACGGTGATGAAGTAAACAATAAATTTCTGGCACGCTGGGAAACTTTTTTTAGCAATTGGTATTATCGCAGCCTTTATTTTTCTCATTTACGTAAGGCGCATCAATTGGCCTACGAAGAAAATCTACCAGAAAATAAAGTTGAACTTATTGAGAAAATCAAACACAAAATTTATGATGATGAAGAACACACGAATCGTTTTATTAAACAGGTTGAATCAGTTGTCACTAAAGTTCAGCGCACGATTAAAAGTTTTGATGTTGAATATTATGGCTATAAAAAGTTTTCACTTTGGGATGCATCTGAGTCTGCCATGCTCGAATTCCCCCAAGATCTTTTTGATCAAGAAATTGATTTTTTAATCAACGTTTCTAATAAAGCTGAGCGTGCTTTATTGGTTCAACAACATGTGGATGGGCTACAATTATTTTCAAAACTGCTTAAAGATATTTTGATTGGGTATAATGAAGAAGGCATTTTGAAAGGTGTACACTATCATTTATGGCTAAAGCGTTATGGCAAGATGGCGAAGATGCTAGATGATTACACTATCAATTTAAAATTGCTCAGCTTACCAGAAGCACAAACACTTTTAGCAACCGACTCTTCTTTAGTCAAAAATCAATTGCATCAAGTTTTTGAACAAATGACGAAGTTTGCTCCGCAGCTAGATGAAGCTCACTTGGCCCGTCAGTCGCAGTGGATTCATTACAAAGTAAATCAGTGGCCCGTCTATGGGAACTGTCAGCGTTTTTTTGAAAAGAATATTCATCCGAGTATCGAAAGCAGCAAGGTCATTCTCGATAAAATTTGGCACTCAACTCTGCATGCGGTTGGATATAAACACTAAAGACCTTGTCAAACTTGGCTTTAAGCAAAGAACATAATGGCCGCCATAACCACCATTAATAGATCTTCAAAAAAAGTAATATAAGTCATCGGTAAATTAAAAATCGTTCCAAGACAAGCACACTGAATTTTTGATTTCTTTACCACCGCTTGGATCACACCAATACTACTGAAGAGCATCAAGACAAATGTCGCAAGGGAGGTTAGCTCTAAATCAAAGCGTGCGAAGTAAGCGATACCGAGTAGTAATTCTAAAAACGGATAAACGTATCCATAGGCACGTACTCTTTTTGCTAAAACATCGTAGGTGCTATATGCCTCTGCAAAGCCTTTCAGATTAAGGAATTTGAAAAATGAAAAGACGATAAAAAAACCACCCATAAAATCCAGCATGAGACCGTGTAAAGAAAAAACGCTTCTCACCAATTGTTTTAAAAGTGCGAAACCCGTAATATAGGCGAAAATTAAAATGAGTGGATAATAAGTTTTAAAAAAGTTTGGGGTCGCACCTAGCACGTGATACCCAGCTTTTTCCACTAACTTTGTAATCGTAACTTCATTGACATCACCTTGGACAGTCAGCGTTTTATCTGGCGATTTCAAATCTACGTCCCATGTGGAAATACCACTTTCATGCTGAAAAACATTTCTTAATTTTTCGACACATTTGCCACAAGCTAAATCAGTTTTAAGTTTTAATGTTGTCATAAGTTCACCTTTTCTAATCCTATTCTACATTATTCTGGATAAAAAGTGGAAATGCTCCGCACACTAATGATATAACAGGCTTATGCCCGAATTACCCGATGAGTATTCGGGCATCAACAAACAATCAGCATTTCAAGCGTTTACGACCGAAAATTAGTCTCAAGCAGATTTCGTCATTTCACCATATTTAATTTGTTTTCACTTTGTTTCATCATTTGAAAAATAAAGTCGGAAAATAAACAATATAACTTTTAGCAAAAGTATACATTCTAAAGAAAAAAATCTTCCTCTTTTTATTTATGTTATCCGAGATTATTAAAACTAAATTTGTCCCTTGTAGAATATGGAAATTCTCCTGAACTGTGCTTTTTTACAGCATATCCAGGATAAAGCCCCGCTCGAATAGCTTCGATGAATTGTTCCTTGGTCATCATTCGTTTATTCCGAATATCAAAAAATTCTATATTGGCCCCAGTTCTGTTTTCCCTAATTTTAATAACGAATGACTTGGGTAAACGCTTAATACTCTTAGAGCCTTTATATTTTCTTGAATCACTTGGGGTGATAATCAGTTCTCCGTCCTTAAGTGCCTTAAGAAGAGCAAAAAATAATTCTTCGCCTCGCTTGAATTTTTTGCCATAATCTCGTCCAACTGAATTATTCCACAAATCCATATTGAGAGATGCTAGTTCATTGCTCCTCGGATCAAATTCGTTTAAACGACCAAGTAATTCTGCTGTTTCATAACTAAACTCAATCACATAGACAGCACTAACATAAGAGTGTCTCAAAGAATCAATATCATTGTCGTTGAAACTCGGATCACTACTTTTTATTGAACCATCTGAATTCCGTGGCATTTTTTTGTAATGCTTGTCGATTAACTGATAAAGTTCATCGCGGGCTTCTGCCTTTAAGTCCCAAATTTTAATTCCTATTTTTTCGGGAATCATTGCTTATTCCTAATTACAAATATACTCGTGACCAAAGAAAACAACACAGAACTATATGCTAGATATTTTCGTAAGAAGTACCATTGTGCTTCATCTAAAAACTCAAAAGGATTGTGAGAAAACGACACAAACATGAAAAAATTAAAAAAAGCTGCTATAAAAAGGAGAATGATAATCGTCTTTTTAAACTTTCTCTTAGAATTTACTAAAGAAAGATAAAAGCCCATATTACAAAGAATAGATACAACAATCATTAACAAAGCTATTTCGAATTTTACTGGATATGGAGTACCTGATTCATCGTGAAACATGATCCAAAGTATATAAAATAAAATCATGACTCCACAAAATAATTTTATGAAGGATTCTATCGCTTTTATCATTCTATGTTTTCTTAAGTGTTAGTTCAATCAAAGCTATTTCATTTTTAATAATATCTTTATTTCTTCTTCGTCTCAGACGTTTAACTACAGTTTTGGCTTCATGTCGAGTGCCCCAGTATCCTCCACCATTTTTTGCACCGGTATGTTCCGTTTTTAACTTTTTACTCATTATTTAACTACCCTTTTTTTCATCAATAAAAACTTTCCTTAAAACATCATTAATTAAAGATGAGTAAGAGACCTCGTACTCGTCTGCGGCAGCTCTCACTGCCTCTAGAACATCCGAATCAAAATTCGCAGTGATTTTCTCTTTCGTCACCTTGGTTAAACATGGCAAACTAGACAAATCAACACTGACATTACCAAAAAAACTTTCAGCTAGATTATCTACTTTTCTTAGTGCGCTTTTTAAGCTTGGTTTTTTCATTCTGTTTTTTTTCTGTACCATGGAGAACCTCCCAACACTTCCAGAGAAATTCATAGTTCTCATGGATATAATTAATAATGCCTTTAACTGTTCTCTTATCAAAATTTGTGGAGCCAATTACTCCTAGTGTTACAAGCGAAATTTTCACCTCGGCTTTCTCACCTTTTGCAATAACATGAACATGAGGTGGGCCATGTTCTTTTGGTGGTGCAAAAACCTTAATCTTCCACTTTTCGTTTTCAATAACTGTTCCCACTTTCATCAAGATATGATACCATACTTTTATATGTATATAAAGCCATCAATATTATTCTATAAATACATTTAAAATCAATAGGTTATATGCCAGAGTTACCCGAGCTGTAGTTGCTGACTAATTGAAAATCATTAAAAACAAAAACTTACGAATGAAATGAGGGCTTTATGCGTTTTTTCTTTTTCACTCTACTTCATATGAATTCAGAAAAATTCATCTTTCCGCTGGCATGGCTGGCATGGCTGGCATGAGAGTAGCTGAAAATTTGACTTAAGCAAAATTAACTAACCAAGATTATTAAAGCTAAACTTATCTCTTGTCGAATATGGAAACTCACCAGAACTATGCTTTTTGATAGCATAGCCAGGATATTTACCCTGTCTGATAGCCGCGATGAAATCAATCTTAGTCATAACAATTTTTTTTCGAACATCCAAAAACTCAGTATTAGCTCCAGTCTTATTCTCCTTAATCTTAATGACAAAAAACTTAGGCATTCGTTTGATTTTTTTGTCACCTTTATACTTTCTATCATCTTTCAAATCGATAATAAGCTGATTGTCTTTCAAGGCCTTCATCAGACTTAAATAAAGCTCATCCCAAGTTTTCGATTTCTTTCCGAATGTTCTGCCAACAGCATTATTCCACAAATCCATATTTTCGCTCACAGCTGAGGTTGAGCTTGAGTCAAATGATGTTAATTCATTCAGACGACCCATTAGTTCAGCCGTTTCTTCACTATATTCCATCGTATATACACCGCTAATATAGGCATGCCTCAAAGCATCTACATCATTATCCTCCAATCCAAGCCCGTACGGATCAATACTCCTATCAGACTTCTTAGGCATCGGACGCAAATCCTTGTCTAACCTATTATAAAGGTCAATCAAAGCTTCATCTTTTAAATGGTAAATCTTGAGAATGTTTCCCATAATAAAAGAATATCATGAAAAAACCAAAAATAATCTTTTTGCTCATTCCTGTTTTGATTTTAGTTTATTCAATTTGTTTTGAACCTTATCAGCTAGAAATTTCTTTTCATGAGCTAGAAATTGGTACAAAAGGTAAAAATATAATCGCAGCTCATATAACCGATCTCCATACCAGTAGCGTAGGAACTTTAGAGCTTAAGTTGATTGATTCCATTCTCACAACAAAGCCTGATATTATTTTTATAACAGGAGATATCGCTACGCCCGGCGGAACAGTTGAGGGTTACATGCATGTGCTTTCACAATTTCATGCTCCTCTCGGAGTTTATTTTGTCCAGGGAAACTGGGAGTATTGGGAACCGATAAAAGAATTGAGTGATATTTTAAAAAAAACAAATATTGTCGACCTGACAAATAAGATCGTTCATATCAAAGATGACCTTTGGCTGGCAGGTCTTGATGATGAGCTCGCCGGTTCACCTGAGCTTGATATTTATGAGAGTATTCCTAAGAATGCTAAAATTATCTCAATATTTCATTCACCTACATTATTCAATTCTATCAATAATAAAACAGACTTGGCCTTCGCAGGTCACTCTCATGGCGGACAAATTCGCTTTCCTTTCATTGGCCCTTTGTGGACGCCAGAGGGAACTGGAAGTTATGATTCCGGTTGGTTTCAAGAAGAACGAGCGAGAATGTATGTGAGCAGAGGATTAGGAAACTCAATACTACCCATTCGGTTTAACTGCAAACCTGAAATCGCATTTATCAAAATAAATTATTAGCTATTTAATTATCGAACTATCTTTTTCATTTTTGGCCATGGCCTTATTTCTTCTGCGTCTCAAGCGCTTAATCAAGGTTTTTGCCTCATGTCGTGTTCCCCTGTGTCCACCACCATTTTTTGCACCTGCATGCTCTGTTTTTAATTTTTTAGTAATAAATTAACAATCGTTTTTTTCTGAAAGTAAGATATAGCTTATTCAGGGCCAATGAATTTTTATTAACTTACTTTTAATTTTAATTCAGGTTCTAACTTCAAATAAAGACCAATTAAGCGATCAGTAGAAAACTCATCAATTCTATGATGAAGAATTTTGCTTACCTTGGCCTCATCCACTTCTAATGTCTGAGCTAACTCTCTTTGATTAATTTTGTGCAATTTTTTATATGTAATAAATTTTTGGCATAAATCCCAACGGAATTTTTCTAGAGCAGTTGCATTTGCTTTTAATGCCAAAGTCCCATCAACCTTTTCTAATTTTTTGAGGGCTTGCTCTATGTCTTTCTTATTTGGAAATCCCATAACTAACTCCTATATGCGTTAATAACGCCAATATAAATTTCATTTTCTTCTAAAAGCCAAATCAGCTTATAAAACTTTTCATCTAATTCTATTTTGTCCGTTACAAAATAGAAATAAGGTGGCTTTTCATCGTCCGGCTCAAAACTTTTTCCATCTAGTGATTTAACCAGAGACAAAATAATCTCGTCATTCACACTTTCAGCATGCTTTTCCTCATAGTGAGGATCAATGATGGCCTTAGTAATTAGGATGCCATTGATTTTTACGCGTACACTATATTCGCGACGATTCATCCTACTAGAATATCACAACTTGCCAATTATGGCAAGTTTAGCATCTTGACTGGCCTAGCGCTGGCATCTGCTGGTATGACTGGCGCAGCATAATAGAAAACTTCCATGATTCTAAGATGTTGAGACCTAGATGCCCGAACCGAAGTAAGTCTAGAATTGATAGACTTTTCATCAATAAAATCATATAGATACAGCATGCCCGAATTACCCGAGCTGTAATTGCCGACTAATTGAAAATCATTAAAAACAAAAACTTACGAATGAAATCAGGGCCTTCTGCGTTTTTTCTTTTTCACTATACTTCATATTAATTCACAGAAATTCATCACCCCGCTGGCATGGCTGGCATTTTAAAGTAAGCAATTTACCATAAATTGTTCGTTATCAATTTTGAGTTGACAGATATTTGCTTTTTCTAACAAGATCTAAATTTCGCGTAAAATCTTTTCTTCGACATATTTTAAACCTGGAATTGTGATCTTGTAACAACCAGCTTTCTCAAATAAGTATGCCTTCTCTTTGTCTAAAATTGTAAGCGTACGCTTCAAATTTTTTTTCATTTTTGGCAGTGACCAGTCAACTAGTTCTTTATAGGTTGCCCCAAGCATTCCCCTGTCATAAAGGAGTACCATACAAAAATCACCAGAAGAAAGTTTTGGATTTAAAACTTTTGGGTGTCCATCAAAATTTTGAATAAGTGGTATTTTTCGCGTAACAAGCTCGTTTACTATTTTCTGTGCTTCATCAGGATTTACTCCGTGATAAAGACGAACGAATTCAGCCAATACCCAATCTAAAATTGCACATACCAAAGTGGCATCTTGCAAATTTGGGTCAATACCATCTGCAAGGTGAGCCGCATTTCTACAACTGCGGATATCATAAACCACTCTAAGGGCCCTAGGAATATGCAATCGAATGGAGTCTAAAAATTTATTTTTTTGCAAATTACCAAGTGTTACTAACAATTTGTCGATTTCTAATGAGCGGCCCAAAGGAGTATAAGCACCAGTTGTAATATATTCGATAAGACGAAAAGCAGCTTCACAAAAACGCCCGCCTTCCACACTTTGTAAACGTAAACCTCCCGAAAAAAAGTTCTGCTTCGATTCCTTATATGTAGTTAGTAATTCGTCTACTAATTTAGAATCTAATTTTAAAATCAGCTCTGACCTAATCCTTGAATCCATTCAATCCCACGACCTTTTATACTAAGAATTATCATCACCGTAATTCCTAGCATATTGTAATCCTTGCTCTAGTTGTTAAGCATCGACTCTACATAATTTATTCCAGCAATAGTCACTTTATATACTTTTCTAGCTTGCTTCGCCTTCCCAGTTTTTTTGAGCTGAACTACTAATTGCGGCTCTTTTACAATCAACTTATTAAACTCTTTCGATATTTCACTGACTTTATGGCCGAAATTTTGTAGTTCTTTATTTATTGAAGCCGAATCGAATTGATTTAATTTTCCAACAACCTGCTTGTAAGCGGCTATGGCCAAAATTTTCTCTTGATGCGTCTTAGGTTTTGCTTGGCCGAAAAACTCTGCTGCAGTTTCAAAAGATTCAATTTTAGTTTGTGGAGGTTTTTTTGACGAGAACTTATTTATATCATAATCGACACCATTATCGTCTTCCTCATGAACTTTATTATTAAGATTTACATTTCCTGCAAATCTCGACATTACCCAATTTAAAACCCTTTCAAGTTCAACCGAGTTCAAGTCAACAAGGGCCCCCCCAATAACGCTCATAGCTTCTAATTCATTATTAAACGAGTTCAATGCTTTGCCAGTTACACTTGTATTCTGCTCAGTTTCGTTCATTTACTACTCCGTTGTTTTGTTTTTTATTTTTCACTGCCGATGCTTTCCAAGTCCCTTTCACAGAAGGGTCACTTATTTCTTTCACATAAGACTTTGCTTCTTCCGTAGCATGATAATCTAAGCTTAACATGCCACCTGAAGCTCTAATTATTCCCTGATGACCCGCTATCGCTTTTCTTGTATTACCGTCGTAAACTCGCCAATGCTTCAAAATAGGATTTATAATTTCCTTAGTTGAAACTTCACTAGAGCCAGTCAATAAATTATGAGCATAGATTGAAACCAAGACTAGGCGGATGGCCGCATCATTATTACTTTTAGCCTTAGTATCGCGAAGTGTAAGCTTAAATGCACCCTTATCAGTCACCAGTGCAATTCCAGGAATTTCATTTTTTTGAAAATTTATCGAACTATCCGCTGTATTCATATTATTAGCATGTACAACAGGAACTTCGCTTTCAATTATCTTCGAGCTTATTAAAGTTGGCGTAAACTTTTCACTCGCCCATCTAATAATTCTCTCTAGTGTCTGCTCGTTCTGGATAGGTGAAAGAACCTTATTTATTTCGGTTAATGCAACAATTTCTAAGTCTAAATCACTCATTTATTCTCCTTTGAAATGATTTGTGCCGAAGATATCCATCGATTTTATAAAAGTCCATAGCAAACAATCAAAAACAATCACTTATTTATGCATTTTTAAGATTAACAGCAACTTAACCCATTGCAAAAAAATCATCACTACAGAAAATATACCCTTTGTTTTCGATGGTTAATCGAATTTTACAACTAAAAACCACTCGATATCCATGAATAAAAACGTCTATAAAAAATAATAATCAAGAATAAAAATGAATATACTTCTGAGTATTTTTAATAAATCATAAAAAATACTATTAATTACGAATACTTACAACTAAAGCCAATACTCAAACCTACACTCACGACAACTCAATGCAACGATAACGCAAAGATCTTTATAAAAAAACTACGATAATCAATCTGGAAATTTTTAAATAACAACCTGCCGCCATTTATAAACTATGCATTTACTTGTATCAATTATTGAGTGAAAAATTAAGCATACCACTTGCTCATTTTGAGTTAACACTGATAATTACGATGTTTTTGGGCCAGGAAAATGCCCTTGATAGTTTTTAATATTAAATTATTTGAATATATGGAATCAGTCGGACTAACAAAAGCACCCTACGAGTTTGCAGTTAAACATCGTCTTCCTCCGTTTCATCCTCTTCATCAATCAAAGGTTCTTGTCCGTATCGTTCATAGTAACTTGAACCGGATGGTAGCCAAATAGTAGGTACCAATGTCCAGGCTGAGTCTTCAGGAATAGATAAAAATTCATCCATGAAAGAAGAATCACTTCTGCTTGAACGAGTTTTTAAGATCGAATCTTTAACATTCATTAGATAAAATCCAAGCACAGCATCACGTGTTGTATCTAAGCTTATTTGACTTGTTACCTCTCTATAATCTTCTGGTGCTTTTACATGACTGAATCTTTGTTTTGTGCTTGTTATTGGACGGCTTGCAGAATTAAATTCAATCCTCTGATCCCCTAACATGACACTAAGCTGACGCTTGCTTCCATCTTCATTATTCGTCCAGCCTTCTCCTCCCCTCAAGAAAAACTGCCATTGAATTTTGTCACCCATATCAGACAGAAATCTTTTAAATCCTTCCCAATGTTCAGGAAATCGCTCCTCAAGGGCAATCCTCAATATTTCAAATCCAGTGCTAGAAGTATTCCTTTGTGTAAAATATAGTTGTTGATTTCTCAATTGCGTAAACTTTGCACCAAAAGATGAGAAGGCTTTCAAAATCAAATCAATATTTTTTTTTGAATTTTCAAATGAAGTCAAATTGAATTTATCGAGACTTGTCACAGTACCAAAAGACTTTTCAGTCAATTTCGCAGCTCCCATCCGATTTTTAGCAACAATATTCAATCCGGTTATTTTCATTATTGTAGGTGGAAATTTCAAAGGTGAAGCCCCACTTAACACCAGCTGATTGATTTGATCACGCAAGTCCTCTTCAACTTCTACTAAAGAAGTAAAATCGTCATGAGAATCAGCAGAGCATTTTATTCTTATTAAATCAGCATATCCCAATCGATACCCAAACCATCTGCCCATCTGCATGACTGTGTCATACCCGTTAGGCTCTCTTGCAAAAAATGTACCTAGTAACCCCTGAATCGTTAAACCACGTGACAATTTGTTACCGCCAATTATGATATATTTTTTAGAATTGGTTTTGTCATAATCCAAAAAATCTTTACTTCGAGAATGCAATTGCATTACTTCGATTTTCTGTAAACTCGCTCTAATGGATGAAATCAACCGCTCATCCTCAATCCGTTGAATTGCTTTAGGGATGACTTCATGCTCATAACTTAACTTTGATAGCTCTTTTTGTATTGAACAACTTTTTTTATAATGCTCTTTGTGAAGAGAAATAATTTCTGTATAGATTCTTTCGCTAGGAACCATTTCTTCCTTCATACAATTAAGGTATCGCAATACGATTGTGCCAATCTTTTCACTAACATTTGTTCTCATATCTGGATGAATCATAAGGGAAAAATGACTTTTAATCCCTCTGTCTTCCGCATATGCCATTGAAATAAAAAAATCTAAAATCGAGCGTTCTAGACTAGGCACATCCTTCAAAACATCTGATTTGTCACTTAGTGAGATGTTGCCTTTCTTCACAGCCACAATTTCTTCATCATCAATAAATTCGAATACAGATGGCAGACCTGCATACTTTCCACTCACATCACCGTGATATTCCAGAGCACCTAGATATCCACTTTTTTTATTCAAAGGCAAAATGAAATCTCGAGGGTATAAATCGAGGCCCGCCTCTGAGTCGTCTTCTCTAAAGTCTATCAAGACATTCGCATAAGGAGTAGCTGTGTAGCCTATGTAGCTAACATACTCAAAGTAGTTATTAAGAAACTCTCTTAGCTCACGATTTATCGCACTGATCTTATTTTTTAATTTACCTGTATTGATCGTCGCCTGATCTGACTCATCATCTATAACGAGGACTGGAAGTTTTATTTTTTCTAAATTTGTGGCACCAACAGCTTCAAGTGAAGCTCTTAACGAAGATAGAATTGCTTTGTTTTTTTTGATAATCCAAATAAAATTTGGTGCATTGCCTATATTATCTTCACCATACATCACTGAACTTGGTATAATATTTTCTTTACTATAATCTCCACCATTGTCTTTTGCATCTGCATAGGTCATTGACTCAATTTCAAGTCCTGGTCTCGGCGGTCTGGGACCTTCGAAATAACGAACATCAATCCCCATACGCTGTAATGTCTTTGGATTTTTTGTCCAACCTTCGTCAAAACGTAGCTGTGTCTGCTTTCGTAATGAATTTAAAATTCCCGAAAGGACAATAATTATTTTATAGCCTTCATCCAATCCTTTTGCAGAAATCGCAATCATATTCTCAGTCTTCCCAGACTGAACATAACCAAGAACTAAGCCTTGAATTCTTTTCTTTGTTTGAAGTTCCGAAATCCGAATTTTTTCTATAATCAGGGAGCTTTCTTCGTCAAGAGTCGCAATGCGATCAGGCTCAATATTTTTACTAAGGTCTGCTTTTAACTTTTTCCAATGAAAATCATTTCCTGACATAAAAACTTCTCCATGGTGATGATTTAGTTATCAACGTTTAAATACACATAGACTAAGCTGCATCTTTCAATTTTTATTTTTATCGGTTCAATCAAGCATTTAGTCGTAAAAAGAATTCTTAACTTCTACAAAAAAAACGAGGTTAAAACATATTAACCAAATATTGAGTTTTCCTAACCACACTATCTTCCGATTCGCTCGCATGCATAAAAATTATATCGCAAACATGATTAAGTCATTGAGAACAGAGAAAAATCTTTCTCAAGAAGACATGGCAAAAAATCTTGGCATGAATCAAATGACTATTTCTCGAATTGAATCAGGGCAAAGAGAAATCACGTTCGAGGAAATGAGAAAGATATGCCATATGCTTAAAATCAGGATGACTAAGCTTATAAGAGAATTAGAAAAAATTGAAAAAACTGCGACTGAAAAAGCTAAAGTCGATATTTCTTAATTATTTTTTATTTGTTTTCAATCAATATTGATTGAAAAGTTAATCAGCTTTGATTAAAAACCCATTCTAACAATCCTGAATCCTTGAATTACTTATTATTATTCCAAATATTTTTTGGGCCAGGGCCAATACAGACCGATAATGGAGTAAATCACTTTTCTATTCCAAGTTGAACGTTTGATAGGGGTGCATATGAAACTTTCAAGCTCTTTATTATTGCTTACTGCTTTCCTTGTGGCTTGTCAGCCAACTGCTGAACAGGAACTCGAAATCTCAGAAGCAGCGGATAACGCTTTTGCGAATGAGACTATCGAGACTCCGACACCCGCTCCTTCTTGTTATGTTCAAAGCTTTAAACCTGAACCGGCCAGCATCAGTCGTAAAATTGATATTCTACTCGTAACTGATACCTCACGCTCACTTGAACCTGAACGCGCCAAAATTGCTGAAGGTTTAAAAACTTTTGTGGAATTTCTTCCCAGTAATGCTGATTATCGAATTGCTCAGCTCCTAGCGGTCACCGGCAAAGGTGCCGGCCAACTTTTTGAAATGGAACTTAATACCAAGGGATCACATCACCAAAGTTATTGGCATAAATTTAAAGATAAATACAAAAAGAATAAGCCACCCAAAAAATATGTTCTGCGTTCAGATGAATTAAGCCTGGAAGAAATTCAGCAGTACTTAGAAGATTCGATTGACGATACTTACAAACAAGGCTTTTTCCAAAGTGGTGAAATGGGTTTGTACTCATTACAAGAAGCATTGAAGCCAAGTAATATCACTAAAATTAAATCTCAAGGCTTGTTTCGTGATGATGCGGCTTTAATGGTGGTTTTTATTTCTGATGAGAATGATGTTTGCGCGAAATATCCGGTTAATGTGAAACCCGTTTCTGATCCTTTTGGTTTAGAAAAAGCCGCTTACAAAAAATATTGCGAAGATAAAAATCATAATTTGTTAGTGACGCCACAAAACATTTATCAAAAGTTACTTGCGCTCAAACAAGGTAAGCCATTAGTTGTTGGTGGTGTGCTTTATGATGAGAATTCAACTCTTCCAACGGTTACAACCAAATGGAAACATGATCACTGGAAAAAACTAATTAATACGCAAAATGAAATTGGTTATGGCTATTTAGATCTTATTCGTCTCGCGAATGGCTTAAATATTCAACTCGACAGTGGTGAATATGGTGATGGGTTAACTCGTTTGGGAAGACTGGCGACGACCACTGAAGTGGCCAGCAATAGTTTTCAATTAACCAGCACAAAAGTTGATAGTACGACTATTAAAGTTGAAGTGGATGGTAACGCACGAAATTTTTCTTATGATCAAACACAACAAATTGTTACGCTCGATGAGCCACGAGATAATCTATCAATTGCCGTGGTGGAATACTGTGATGATAACGTAGCACCAACCCTTGAGACCTTACTCACAGAAGACATTGTCACCGGAAACCCCTTTTTTAGTTTTGAAGCTTTTGTTTATGATAATTCACCAGTAGTCACTCAAATTTATCTTAATACAGAACTAGTTGGTGAAGTAGCTGGATATAATCCAGAATTTCAGGTGGAGTTAATTGAAGGGATAAACCTTATCGAGTTGAAATCTACCGACTACGCCGGGAACGTATCCACAACGTTACGCTTGCCGAATATTGTTTTAGATACGACGCCACCACTGCTCACTATCACACTTCCAGATGGGAATGTGGTGAGAACCACTAGTTTTCAAGTGGCGGGTTTTAGTAATGAAGCACTTCAAAAAGTTTCAGTCAATAACACTCCATTAACACTGCAAAATAATCAAATCAATTTTGCAGGTATCTATGATGCTATGACCGAAGGTAATCTAACACTTGAATTTGTAGCAGAAGATTTAATGGGAAATATTGGCTCTACGACGATCGATACTACAATTCTTATCGAACTAATTCGCCGAGAACTCATTTCCATTGCTCCCAATCAAGATGGAAAATTGGAAATCACCGGAATGCCAGGATCAGTTTATCCCAACGAAGATGTGAATTTAGATGCTGGTTTTTTAAATGAAGTAACAGTGAAATCCAATGCTGATGGATCTTTTAACGCTGAATTAAGTTATTTTACGAGCCTTATTATCAGTATGGAAGTAGTTGAACTTAATCGTTCACAACAAGTGACGCTACTTTATAATGTGGACACTACACTTTCAGGGATCGTGAAAGACATTTATGATATGCCACTTCCGGGTGTAACGGTCACCATTCAATCTTCTGGTCAAACAAGTCTAACTAATGAGGCAGGGATCTTCTCGATTCCAAGTCCTATCACAGGTGATCAAGAAATTTTAATTGACGGTAGCACTATTCCAGAAAACGTGACAGGCACGACCAAAAAATTTAGCTCCCAAATAGTTTCCGTTTCGATTGGTACTTTGCAGACGAACGTATTGGAGCGAGCTATTTACATGAGTCCGA
>JAEUWD010000039.1 GCA_016786485.1 Bacteriovoracaceae bacterium
CTCTTTTGCTTCTGATTTTCTTTTGTTGTTTTGAGCTTGCGATCGTTCATCTTTTTCAGTTAACAGCAAAAACTCAATACATTATCGAAGCCTGCTTCATGGCACTCACATACTATAGCTTTAAAAAACGTCCTAAATGGCATTGGAAACTTACCTCTATCATCGCGGTAGATTTTCTCATTTTGTTTCTTTGTGGCTTTTTAACTTATCGTTTAGCGGCCTGGGTTCAGCTCCCAATTCCTTTTGATGCACCAACTGCCATGACTTTTTTCATGTTGATTATTTTTGCTCCGATTTGGGAAGAATTGCTTTATCGTGGTGCGCTGGTTGAAGTTTTAAGTCGGGCCTTTACCCAAAAGTATGCTTTCTGGATTAATTGCTTATTATTTTCTCTAGGACATTTGGTAGCAGTCTTTTTGGTGCCAGCTGAATTTCGGATTTTTGTTTATTACCAAGCTCTTTATACTTTTGCGCTGGCCTGGTGGCTTAATCGTAAACGCGAAAAGCTTATTTCACTTAACTTTGTGATGGTGGATCATTTTGCTTTTAATTTAGGGTTTGCTTTAGCGTTGTCGCAATTACTCTAATTCGAGTGTGCTCTTTTCCTGCAGCAACTTTCTTAAGTCTTTCAAAAACAATAATGGCGCAGAACAATTATCAATTTGACACACGATCGCCATCTGAGCTTTTTCTTCCGTCACCGCTGGTAAATTCGGACGATTTTTAAAAGCCGATTGAAAGCGATTAATGACCAACGATGGGATCACATGCTGGTGTACAAAATCCAGAAAGCTTTTTTCTTTAGAGCTAACTTTAACGAAAAGTTGTTTTGGAAAATCTAATTTAAAATCAGCCAATTGCAAATAGGCCGTATAGGAAAACAATTTTTTAGCATTTAATGTTTTCTTTAATTGAATCAAACTCTGTTCATATTGTGTTTTATCTTTATCCGAGTTTGTGAGCGCATATAGCTTCATTTGATTCAAAAGATTTTGTATCCAGCTTTGTAACCACAAGGTATCGGTGTATAGCGTGTAATCGATTTTTAGCTGAGGTAATTGTGCAACTGTTAAGTAATTGCTCTTATCTGAAGTTTTGTTTTGCCAACTGATCGCTTCCTGCAGCCATCGCTCATCCAGTTCAGTTTCATACAAAGCAATATAAGCATCAACCAACGAAACATAGTCTTGCAGTTCCATCACCTCATTCCCGGCCTTTGTGACATAACGAAAGGTTCCGCTTTTCGTGAATAGTTCTTTTTTCATGGCCTGGATAATATCAAAGGCCAATGAAATATATTTTTTGTCACGAAAGACTTGGTAGGCCTTCGTAAAAAGTTTAATGGCTTCAGCATTGTAGGCCAATATGACACGATCATCGATATTATTAGCTTTTTGTTTCTGCAGATAACGATTAATTTTTTGGCGAATAAATTTAATATCTTCACGAAAAGTTAAATAAATGGCGCCCTTATCTTTAACACTTAAAAAATGCTTAATATCATAAACTTCTAACATTTTTTTCTGTTCACTCGGAGTGAGTTTTTTTAGCAACTCTTCCGGCAAGAGACCAAAGTTGGTTTGTGATCCATTCATATAACTTGAAGTATAGAAGGCCCCACGTGATTGTCGTAGGTTTTGCACGATATAATTAAGTATCTCTAACGTAATTTCTTTATAAAGCTCTTGGTCCGTTAGCTGAAACGTTTCTAAGTACAGTTTCGCCATTGCAATATTAGTCATCAGATCTTTTTCGATGCTTGGGTTAACCAAGTTTTTGCGGTCTTCAACTCGATTAAAGAAACCACCTTGAATATGATCGTAGTGTTCTGAGGCATATAGCGTAAGAAGTGATTTATTGACGATTCCAAGTATTTCTTTTCCATGGACCGCTTTATCATGTCGATTGTAAATTTTCAGAAGGGTTGAAAGTGTTTGGTGATGACCAAGTAAATTCATTTCAGGAAAGACACCCGCTTGCGTATCAAATTCTTTTTTGATTTTATGAAAATAGTTAATCAGCTGTGCTTTATCATCATTGCCCCAATTAGCAGTCGCTTTACTCACATCCATCGTTTTATGGTTAGTGCGTATAAATTGGTTTAAATCGTTGCTATCATTTTTTACGGCCAGCAGCTGCATTTTCTCATCAAAAATCATGAGCTGAGCTTCGCCCGCTTCTTTACGTGGCAATTGTGCATAAAAATAATCTGCAATTTGTGGCTTACTATCTAAATCTACAAAAAAACTCACGAAATTTTTGTTAATGTGTTGAGTATTTTGCTCTTCATTTAAAACACTGAGAAATTTATTCGTTCGCTGATCGGATAACTTGGTGAGAAAAACTAAAACTTTTTGCGAAGAACTAATATAACGAAGAGAATCATCTTCCCAACGCTTCCACCAAATAGCAGAACCGCTATGTTGCCTTAAAAGCGGTGAAGGACTTTCATTTAATTGATTGACCTCTTGCTTAAAACAAGAGGTCGCACCAATCATCAGTATTAACGTAAAAAGTTTAAGTTTCATTTATTAAAAGCCTAGAGAAACGCGTGCTGCTATTCGATCATTACCATAAGGATTAGAGTACTCTGCACCTAACTTAATAAAGAGTAGATTAGCTTCTAAACCGGCCATAACATACACATCATCTTCATCAACACCACTCGCACCCATCGCCTGTGTCACAGCACCATCAAAGAGTGAAACGGCCGCATTTAATTTACTATCACCAGAGACGTAACCAACACCCGCGTAAGGTTCAATGACAATGAGTGGTAAACCAAAAACTAAATTTGCCCCATAGTTTTTGCTTTCATATTCAACTGCTCCTGAAGTTGGATCGGTATATTCCATCGAAGCGGTCGTCACAAAACCTTTTACCTTATAATTTAAAAATCCCATGCCGCCAGAGTAATACGCGAGAATCGATTTATAATTATATTCCATGTCATCTAATTTTAAGGGAGTATACAGCGCTTCGAACCCAATCCCTAATGGAAGGGCCAAGTTTGCATAAATAGAAGCGTTGGCAATTTTATCGACATTTGAATCGAGTGTTTTAATATTTGGTGAATCGATGGTTGAAGCGACGAGACCAACTTGAAAACCAAAAATTTTAGCACTGCTAGAACCTGTCACCGTGGTAGGTGTCATGTTTCCATTAAAGTCCGTCAGAACTTTTTTCAAATCAGATGCAGAGAGACTGGTAAAGTCCGGAGGATCAGCATGGACCTGCATAGAGAGGAGAAGAAGGCCGATTAGTAACACATTTTTCATAACCATTCCTTGGTTAAAAGTTTATAAAAGATCCGCTTTTTTTATCTCTCGCCACTTCCCTAATTCTAAATCATCTAAGCGTATTTTTCCAATAGCAACACGAATTAGCCGCAAAGTAGGAAAACCGACTGAAGCGGTCATTCTTCTGACCTGTCGATTTTTTCCCTCAGTGAGAATAATTTCCAGCCAAGTGGTTGGAATGCTTTTGCGTTCACGTATTGGTGGGTTACGAGCAGGAATCTCTGGAGCTGGGCTTAAGATTTTTGCCTGACAAGGTCTCGTTTTATAGTCTTGGATTGTGACTCCACTTTTTAACTTATCTAAACTCTTCTGGTCAGGAATGCCCTCCACTTGTACCCAATAAGTTTTTTCATGAAAAAATTTAGGATCCGTCAGCCGATGCTGAATATCGGCATCATCTGTTAATAATAACAAACCTTCAGAATCTCGATCGAGTCGTCCTACAGGATAAATATTTTTAGGTAAATCAAAATCGCCCAATGTTTTTTGACCAGCTTCTTCTGGCGTGAACTGACTTAAAACATCGTAAGGTTTATGAAACAGAATGTAGCGACTCATCTCACGCTCAAAAAATAACGACGAAGACCTTCTTCAACGCTGACTTGAGCTTCATAACCAAAATCATTTTTAGCTCTGGCATGACTGAAGTAATGATTTTTTCCCATTTGATTACACATAAAACGGGTCATCGGTGGTTCAGATTTTAATTTTAATAAACCATAAA
>JAEUWD010000066.1 GCA_016786485.1 Bacteriovoracaceae bacterium
TTGCGCAAAGCTTGTTCCACCGCACTCACCAAGTGTGAAATCAACGGTGACGTTGAAAACACCGTTAGCGTCTGGCGTAGTAGGAATTGATTTTGCACAAAGTGGCACACCGGCTGCGGCTGAATTTGCTATTTCAAATGTGAGAGTCACTGCGGCCGTTTTTGGACTACCATCGGCATTCGCTAAACGACCGCCATAGGTAAAAGAAGATGAAGTCTGTGCATGCGCACGTATTGAGAGAACACAAAATATAATGAGTAACCAACGCAACATACGTTCCTTTTGAAGATATTCTTATTCTACTATCGGTAAGTTCTGGAGATTATTTGGGAGTAAAAATGATGGGCAATTTCAATCATTCTCAAGGCTTACAAGGCTGCTCAAGTTTTTCTATTTATCTGAAATCTAATAGAATATATGAGATATGACCGAAAAACATGGCATTCTTGAGTAAAAAGCCTGGAAATATAATGACTTAAAACTATATGTTTTCATTTTTGCAAAATTCAGCTCTAGAGAATACACATGATTGGCCTTCTTTGGACATTTTTGAGATCACAATTTGTTATCTCAAAACAATGAAAGGAAAAGTTTTATGATTATTAGCCCAATAAAAATCGAAAAAATTATCTACCTCGTAAGAGGTCAAAAAGTAATGTTTGACTATGATTTGGCCGAACTCTACGAAGTAGAAACAAAGGTATTTAACCAGACAATAAAAAGAAATTCGAAGAGATTCCCTAACGATTTTATGTTTCAGCTAACGCTAGATGAGTATGAATCTTTGAGGTCACAAATTGTGACCTCAAAAAAAGAAGGACGTGGTGGACGTCGTTATTTACCTTATGCCTTTACAGAGCAAGGCGTGGCCATGCTTTCCTCAGTTCTTAACAGTGACAGAGCAATTGAAGTCAATATTTCTATTATGAGAACTTTCGTTAAAATAAGACGTATATTGGCTACCGATCAAACACTTTCTGAAAAAATCGCTGAACTTGAAAAAGGAACGAATAAATTATTTAAAATTGTTTTTGACCGTCTGGACAGTTTAGAAACGGACTTACCTATTTTACCCTCAAAACGAAAAAAGATTGGCCTAAAGAAATAAGTATTTAGAACAGTTGCCCAGAATCGATAAATATTCTTTTTGTCCTTCAAAGCTCAACCGATGACCACCATTCGGAATTAAAACAATCGATTTTTGTGATTTTTCTGTCGTAAAATACAAAGTTATTTTTACATTCGGCCAACGATTTTTGGCCAATTCATGACCTAAATCAAGACGAACAGTCTCAAAAGTTTTGATGTCATCGTCAGAAAAACCCAACAAGTGCATCGGTCGCATCTCTTTCATATCTGGTGTTAACACTGAAACACTTTGAGGCATTTTAGGTAAAGGTGTGGCTTCAAATTCATCTAAGATGGCCTTAATAACAACCAGTTTTCTGAGTGAAATATTGATTCCTACTTCAGCTGGTGGGTAATAACCAAAACGTTTGTAAAAGAACTCTATGAAGTGTTCAAACTTCACCGGCCAAATATTTCTTTCTTTCATGGCATATTTAATTTCAGGAAAATTATTCGTAATCCCTGACAAAATTGATCGTGGCGCATGCCCACGTCCTGTAACTAAGAAGGTATCTTCCTCCGCCACGATCTGATTGCTGCTAGCAACGACAAAAGCGTCCCAACTTGAGCGCTTCCAATTTGGTTCTTGAATGGCTTCTTGGATTTGCTCATCAAAAGTTGGAACATCTGGATGGTCTTTAAATTGCTTATAAGAATGATTTTCGCTCACCTCACTATCAACTAAACGCAAATCACGCAGTTGATATTTTATGCCATTGATTTCAACTTCACCTTCTTGACCTAACTTTGAACGAAAGAGAGAAAAGTCGTATGTTGAGATCGGAACTTCCCTACCATCGGCATGAAAAAGAATGATCTTAGTTTTTAAACCAAAAAGATTATCATCACCGTCAAAAAGAAAACCAGTTCGTTGCCTTGCGGTTTGTGCCGTCGCCAGCGAAAACTGAAAAAGGCAAAGGAGGAGTACAAAAAATTTCATGACTTATTTTTTCTTCTTAAGACCGTCGCGCAAACGTTTTAGTTCGGCTTCTGAAAGAGATTTCGGATCGATTTCACGATAGGAATTCATGGATTTAATAAATTTTTCACATTTATGAATACCGCCATCACTTTCGACTGGAACGTTTTTATGACCGTCCTTCATCCAAGTGATTTCTTTGCTACAGTATTTACAATTTGCCATGACAGGATTCCTGGTTAGAATGAAGATGAATATTACTATGTGAGGTCTATAATGTCTAACTATGTCTGGGGCCAGGAAGAAACGAAATACTTCTATGAATTAAATCCAGACGTGGTCTTAAAAGCGGTCGACTGTCTTGGCTTTAAGACTACCGGACGTATCTTAACCCTTAATAGTATGGAAAATCGTGTTTATGAAATTGAAATCGATGTTCCTGAAGACCAAGTAAAATCTCCCAGTGATAATTTTTTAGTTGCTAAATTTTATCGCCCAGCTCGCTGGACTGAAGCGCAAATTCGTGAAGAGCACCAATTCATGCAAGATCTCAAAGCGGCGGACATTCCTTTAGTCGCCAATATCGTCGTTAATGGCGAAAGTCTTTTTCGTTTAGAAGAACAGAATCTCTTCTATTGCCTGTACCCTAAAAAAGGCGGCAGGATGCTAGGTGAAATGAATACCGAGCAGCTACAGATCATGGGTCGTATGCTCGCGCGTTTACACAACGTGGGTGAACAAAAATCTGCCAATGCCCGTATCAAACTGACCCCTGATAGTTTTGGTCTGCAGAATTTAGCTTTTTTAAAAGAAAAAAAATGTATTCCCGCTCAATTTGAAAGTGAATATGAAAAAGTTGTGAAAGATATTTGTCGATTATCGACACCGCTCTTCAACGGCATTAAATCTTTGCGTATTCATGGCGATTGCCATTGGGGAAATGTTATTAGTCGTGATCGTGAAGGACTCTTTTTTATCGACTTCGATGACATGATGATGGGCCCAGCGGTGCAAGATATTTGGTTAATTGTACCAGGTGAAGATGAGTACGCTATTAATGATCGCAATACGCTTATGGATAGTTATGAAAGTATGCGCGAGTTTGATTATCGTGAAATGAAGCTGATCGAACCTCTACGTGCGCTCAGATATATTCACTTCTCGGCCTGGATTGCCAAGCGCTGGGAAGACAAGGCCTTTCAAAATGCCTTTCCACAATTTGGCAGCCAGCTCTATTGGGAAAATCAGATCAATGATTTGAAATTACAACAAAGAAAAATTGAGTCACACGGTCTTACTTGGTCTTAGTTAACTTCTTATCCATTTCTTCGAAATTCTTATCCGTACGTTTACCAGCATAAGAAAGCTTTAAACTATTGTCAGTATCAATGAGAAAAGTGGCGGCATTAGCGAAATCATTCGGATTAATATGCACGCCAAAATAATCGGATAATTCCATTTTAGCGTCACTAGCAAATAAGTAAGAAGAATTATTTTTGGTCAACCACTCGTTGATGATTTCCGGCGTTTCGGTAGAAACCACGATAACCGTAGATTTTTTATTTTGTAGATTGCGCATCCATTCACGCAAACGAGAAAGATGCATGCGACAATAAGGACACCAAGTTCCTCGAATGAAGACTAAAAGCAGCGGACCATTTTTTAAAATATGATTCAGTTCAACTCGTCGTCCGTTGGAAAGAAGTAACTCAAAATTTTTGACGATGGTACCTTCTGGGATAAGTGGAAGTAATTCATTAACACTCGGATCATGGACAGCTAAGACTAAACCTTTTAATTTATTCATCAACTAACTCAACTGTTCGTAGAGCGCATTGAGCTGCTCTTTTTGTTCTTTCACAACTTTTTCTATTTTCTTAGAATCAGCGATTTGTGTTTTGTTAGTGTAATCAAAATTTTGCAATTTTTCTTCATTCGCGGCAATTTCAGCTTCAAGTTTTTCAATTTTGCTTTCAATATCATCGGCTTGAGCTTCGTTCTTCGAAGGATTTTTAGCTTTCGGTTTCTTATCATCTAAAGCTTTTAACTTTTTCTCCAGCTCAATCGCCTCTAAATATAATGAGGCCTGCGGGAAACCGCCATCAAACATCTCAAGTTTCTTATCATGTAATAACCAACATTTATTGGTGATATTTTCGATAAAAGCGCGGTCGTGACCGACCACGAATAAAGCACCCTCGTAATTTTTTAATTCTTCTTCGAGAACACCAATCGTTTCCAAATCCAGATCGTTGGTAGGTTCGTCAAAAATCCAAATGTCTTGTGGGTTTTTCATAAATTGTGCTAACTGTAGGCGATTTTTCTCACCACCAGAGAAGGTATGTATCGGACGTTTCAGCTCTTCTGATTTAAATAAAAAACCTTCTAGATAACCGGCGACATGTCGGCGCTCACCAGTACTTGAAATAACATAATCAATACCCTCACCGATTAATTCCCATGGAGTAAGATCAGGTTTCAGTGTTTCACGTTTTTGTGAAAAGAAACCGACATTCAAATTTTCAGCAATTTTAATTTTACCTTGAGTCGGTTGTAATTCTTGCATAAACATTTTGAGGAGAGAACTTTTACCTACACCGTTGTCACCTAAGAGTGCAATTTTATCACCCTTCGCCACTTTGAAATTCAGTTCACTAAATAAAGTTCGTGGTCCAAAACTTAAACCTAAATCAGTTGCCTCAAGTAAAATTTTCGTTTTGCGACCTGTCCCTTGGACATTTAAACTGACTTGTTTATGTGCCTTCGATTTGAGCTCACTTATAGTTTTGTTAAGTGTACCAAAATCTTCCATACGCTTTTTACTTTTCGTCCGACGAGCTTTAGCGCCTCGGTGATACCATAAACTTTCTCGACGTTGATAGTTAGAAAGTTTATCAATTTCTTTGGCACGTCTTTTTTCTTCTTCTTGTAAAAAGGCCAAATATTCTTGATAAGTACCTTTAAAGTTAACAATTTTACCGTTTAAGATATGTACGATTCGCTCAACCACATTGTTGAGTAAGGCACGGTCGTGAGAGATGATCATAAAAGTTTTTTTAAGACCAGATAACTCATCTTCAAACAATTCAATCGTCGCCAAGTCTAGGTGGTTGGTAGGTTCGTCCCACAAAATGACTTGATGAGGAGCTGAAAGTCCAAGACTTAAAGCGACTTTGCGTTGCTCACCACCAGAAAGATCCTTGAGTGTTCGTTGCAAATCTTTCAACTCAAAAAGTTTTAAATAACTTAAATATTGGTTATAAATTCGATCTTCACCGAGTTCATGTAATTTATCATAAATTTTTGTTTGTTTTTCGATGAGTTTATCAAAATCGGCATCTGGCTCGCCCAGTTGCTCTGAAATTTTATCCAGACTTTGTTTTAACTGTTTAAACTCAGGATAGAACTCATAAAAATAATTTTCTAAACTAACACCTGGATGTTGCGGTAATTCTTGAGGAACTAAAAATAAAGAAAAATCACGATTCTTATCATAAATAAACGGAGGCACCGTGATATCGGCCGTAGCTTCGCCTGCTAAAATTTTAAAGAGTGAAGACTTACCATGTCCGTTAAGTCCTAAAACACCAATTTTGTCTCCTTCAGAAAGCGTAAAATTAATGTCTTTAAAAATAACTTTATGAGGATAAGTGAGTGTTAAATTTTTAAGCGCTAATAATGTGCTCATGGATTTTTATTTTTCATCCACTAAAGCTGCAATAACTAAATCACCACTTACGTTCAAAGTTGTACGACACATATCAAGGAAACGATCAACACCCAGGATAAGTGCAAGACCTTCCGCTGGGATGCCGACGTTGTTCATAATAATCATAATAAATGGTAATGAGCCGCCTGGCACACCTGCTGTACCAATTCCACCAACGATACACATCAACACCACTTGCACTTGCTGAAATAAAGATAAATCAATATTAAAAACTTGCGCCAAGAACAGAACTGTTACACCTTCAAATAGGGCCGAACCATTTTGATTAGCAGTAGCTCCCACGGTTAAAACAAAACGAGAAATACTTGGTGATAATTTTAATTTACTCTCCGCTACTTCAATTGATTTTGGCAATGTTGCGTTCGACGATGAGGTTGAAAACGCATAAAGCAGAACTTCTTTTGAATCGCTTAAAAATTTCCAAGGTGAACGTTTGGCAATAAATTTTAACATCAATGAATAAACCAAAAACTGCTGAATCAAAAGACCGATGACAACGGTCGCAGTGAAATAAAATAAAGATTCAAAAATGCTTAAACCATATTTAGTCGCGGTACCGAAAACAATGGCAAACACCGCTACTGGCGCCATTTTGATTGCGATCTCAACAATCTTAAGTGAAGCGTGTAAGACTTCATCTAAAATACGTAAAACAATCAGATCTTCTTTATTTTTGGTTTTGTCTTGATAAAGAAAGAATGCAACTCCAAACAAAAGCGCACAGAACATAAGCGCCAGCATTTCACCATCGAGTGCTCGAACGGCGGCATCGAGTGGATTCTTTGGAATAATTTCGACTAAAATTTGTGCGAAGTTTTTAGTGCTTTGAGCATTACTAGTAATCGTATCAACACTCGATTTAGTTTTTTCAAAAAGGGAACTATCGACTTTAAAGTCTGCACCTGGTTTAAAAAAGTTTACCAGACCAATACCGATGAACACAGAAAAAGCCGAAGCGATAACTGTATAAAAAAGTGTGCGACTCGCAACTTTACCTACCCCTTGATTTTTAGCGAGATCATAAACGCCTAAAACTAAGGCCGAAAACACCATAGGGACTACAATCATGAATAGCAAACGAAGAAAAACCTGGCCGGCGGGCAGCATAATGTAATTGAGTAAATGCTGAAGCCAAGTCTCTGACTGAAAAGGATGGGCAATACAACCAAGAACAATGCCCCCGATAAGGGCAACTAACAACAAATAATGATTTTTCATGACTTATTTATAACGGGACGCTTGGTAAAAGTAAATTAGTTTGATAGTTTAGAAGAAACCCTTTTAAGGATAAAGTATGCCTACAACCATCATCATGCTTGTCTTGATTTCTTATATAGTTGGAAGCCTTTTTTACGTCTATCGTTACCGTGGTCAAACACGTTGGAAAAGTCTTAAGGAATATTTACGTAAAGGCTGGCCCATTTTCGCACCATTTAATTGCCTACTTTATTTATTTACTGAAGCACGTGCCAGAAAACCAATTATGAATGCGGCTGATTTCCCCGAACTGGCAGAAATTCAAACCAACTGGAAAACTATCGCCGAAGAAGTCCGGGCCCTTTATCAGGCCCGCCACCTTGATCAAACAAATAAGCCTGAAAACGACGCGTACTATGACATTGGCTTCAGAACTTTTTATAAATATGGTTGGAGTAAATTTTATCTCACTTGGTATGGAACAAAGCTCAATTCAGCACAGAAATTATGTCCAAAAACAGTAGAAATCGTAAGCAAAGTACCGTCAGTCAATGGGGCGATGCTCACCATTCTCCCTAAGGGTGGCAAGCTCACAAGACACCTCGATCCGATCGCGTGTTCACTTCGCTATCATCTGGGATTATTAACTCCAAATGATAACGCTTGTTTTATCAATGTGGATGGCATCAACCATTCATGGCGTGATGGCCAAGTTCTCCTTTTTGATGAAACTTATTTGCACTACGCCAATAACGACGCTAGCTCCGATCGTGTTATCCTCATGCTTGATGTCGAGCGCCCGATGAATTTTCTAGGTAAAATAATTAATTTTTTCTATAAAGGTTTTGCTCGTATGTCAGTTGTTCCGAATATGGAAGGCGATCAACGAGGCATGATTAATCTTATTTTTAGTTCGCTTTCTCCCATTCTTAGAAAGACCAAGGAATTAAAGCAAACTAATCGTCCACTCTATCTAACGGTTAAATACGGCGTAAATTTCAGTTTGTTCTTAGTTTTAGCTGGTATTGTTTATAGTGCTATAAATCTTGCACAAAAATTACTTTAGATTAAAGCCAAATCTCACATTTAATCGGAACTGAACGATAGAAAAGACCCAAACTTTTTGAAGTTAATGAAATATTACCACTAAAACGATATTCCTCAGTCTCATCTTGCATTTTTTGTTCTGTTGAAAATCGGTAGGTTCCAAGTAATTTAGTACCGCCGAGTAATTTGTTTTTTGTTATATTCCCACTTGAAAAGACAGTTGCTAGATTAGGATTTTTAGCAGGGCTTAGTGTTACAGAGCTTTCATAGGAAACCAAATCAAGTACTCCTTTTCTACCTTTTATCTGCAAGTAAATATTGTGTGGAACTTGCGCTTCCGTCCACTTTCCAATTTTAGCAGTATACTGCAATTGAATATCACCATCTTCACTTTTACAAATATAAGTTCGTGGATTATTTGCATAAGTTGTATTGGATAAAAGGATAAAAGCTAAAGCTAAAAAATTGTTCATATATCTCCCCTGTTTATAAAGGTAACATATACTTAAAACTTAAAACCTGTCACGGGACATGTAAAATTTTCGAGTTCTTTTTTATAACTACTCAGAAATTCATCTTCATGACGTTCCGCAATTTTCGTGAAATCTGATTTTTTGATTTCGGCCATGACATCAAAGGCAATCACAGGAGCTAAAGTTTCAATGCCTTTCGGTAGCGCACTTAACATGCCCCCGTAAGCGCGAGCATAACCGAAAGCTTGGTTCTGACGTTTGTATCCTTCAAAATAAGCCGCTACGATTTCACCTTTTTCTTCTAAACTTAAAAGTGAACTTTGACCTAAAATCTTTCCCCACTCACGCATAAATGGTCCAATCGGAATTAAAAAATCACTCGAACGTCTGAGGCACTTTGGTTGGCGCATCGACATATGACGATGATTTTCTACCGCGAGGAAACGTTTATTGACTTGGCCTGCGTATGGCAGGATCGAACTTGGGTAGGCTTCGTTTTTCTGATGACCTAATTTAAAAATTCTTTTTCGAAAAGCATTGTCCTCCGGCATCTTCCATTGCTCGATAACACGATCCAGATCACCAAAATTATGCGCAATCAAAGCGCAGGCACGTAAAAAATTAATATGATCACGAGCTTCTCGCAGCTCGATCATC
>JAEUWD010000067.1 GCA_016786485.1 Bacteriovoracaceae bacterium
GCGAAACAGTTGAATAAGCTAAAACTTTTTTAATATCAGTTTGTGCAATAGCAATTGTTCCTGCAAATAAGGCTGTGAATGCTCCAATGTGGGCTATCACTAATAAGGCGATCTCAGACATTTCGAATAACGGACTAAGACGTGCAATCATATAAACACCAGCGGTAACCATGGTTGCCGCGTGGATTAGAGCTGAAACGGGAGTCGGACCGGCCATTGCATCTGGTAACCAAACATAAAGTGGAAGCTGCGCTGATTTACCAGTCGCTCCTACGAAAAGGGATAAGCAAATTAAAGTTACTGACGGCGCCAGTTGAACTTGCACATTACTATCTAATAATAATTTTTTGATTTCCAAAAGATTCAAGGTTCCCAATTCTTTAAAGAGAAGGAACATACCAATTAAGAAACCTAAGTCACCAATACGGTTAACGATGAAAGCTTTTTTACCAGCATTGGCCTTTTCTGTGTCGGTATACCAAAAACCAATCAATAAATATGAGCATAGACCGACTCCTTCCCATCCAAAAAATAATAACGGAAGGTTATTCCCAAGAACCAGAAGCAACATGTTGAAGCAGAATAAATTTAAATAACTAAAGTAACGCCCCACACACTCTTCTTCATGCATATAGCTGATAGAATAAAGGTGAATCAGTGTACCAACTCCAGTGATGATAAGAACCAACAAACCTGAAAGACGATCAATATAAAGCTCGAATGGAATATGTAATCCACCGAAGTTGAACCAATCAAAACAATGAATGATTAAATTCTGTGAGCCGAGTTTTGAAAAAGCAGTTAGAGCAAAAATAAAACTAGTTCCGATAAATGCCGTCGCTGTAATGCCGGCCAAATTAGCTGAAGTCTTCGCATAGCCTTTCAAGACTAATGGATAAACCACCGCGTTTATAAAAAATCCCACTAAAGGTAGAATCAAAATCAGAAGAGGTAAAATTGAGTTTGTCGTTTCCACGGTCTATCCTTTAAGTGTATTTGCTTTTTGAGTTTTTATAGAACCAAAATTTCGATAAAGATTAACTAAGATCGAAAGTCCAATCGCTGATTCAGCCGCTGCGATCGTGATGATAAAGAAAACCTGAATTTGACCTTCCACCATCCCTGCTGCTTTAGAAAAAGCCACAATGGAAAGATTGGCAGCATTCAACATTAATTCGATCCCCATCAGAATCATGATGGTGTCTCTTCGAAGAAGGACAATCAAAATCCCAACGGTGAAAAGAAAAGCTGCTAAAACTTGAACTAAAATTTCTTGTGTCATATTTCCTACCTAATCAAATTTTCTTTTTGCTAAAACTACCGCACCAACCACGGCAACTAAAAGGGCCAACGAAATAACTTCGAATGAAATGTAAAACTGGCTAAAGAGTGAGTGCGCCAAAACTTTTGCGTTACCGCCTAGTTCTTCAACTTTCGCGTTAGTGAAAACACCAGAAGTTAATGAAGATGTATGTTTTGAGAAGTGCGTACAAACGGCGTAAGCTAACAAACTGAAAATGGTCGCACCTAAAGTCATACCAGCATAAAACATCTTTGGGTTATTTTTAAATTCTGATTCGGCATTACTTAAATTCAAAAGCATGATGGAAAAAACAAAAAGAACCATAATAGCACCGGCGTAAACGACGAGCTGAATGGTTGCCACTAAATGCTCGCCCATTAAGGCGTACATACCAGCTGACATTAATAAAATTCCAAGCAAACAAATGGCCGAAGTGATTGGGTTTTTAGCAAACAACATCATAACTGCGAGAATGGCACTGATGATGACCGCGATAACTAGAGCAATATGCATAAAATTAACCTCTACCTTTTACATCACGCTTAAGAAAATCAAGATCGTAAATCGCATCATCGCGTGTCGTAACTGCTAATTCATAATTGCGAGA
Source organism: Bacteriovoracaceae bacterium (assembly GCA_016786485.1). Classification (GTDB taxonomy): domain Bacteria; phylum Bdellovibrionota; class Bacteriovoracia; order Bacteriovoracales; family Bacteriovoracaceae; genus JAEUWD01. The sequence goes on from JAEUWD010000067.1 coordinate 1,911, forward strand.
AAGTTTAATCGCATCTTTTGGGCAAGCTTCTTCACAAAAGCCACAGAAACAGCAACGAAGAGCATCGATATCAAAGCTCAATGGTCGTTTTTCTTTTTTTACACCATCTGGGTTGTTATCCTCATCTCGTTCATCGGCGATAATGTGGATACATTCGGCCGGACAAACGGTCTGACATAAATAACAAGCGGTACAGTTTTCCGTTTTATTTTTATCGACCGAAATAAAGTGCATACCTCGGAAACGTTGTGAATAATCGCGTCTCTCTTCAGGATACTGAATTGTATTATTTTTTCTTAAGAAAAAACCTTGTAGCAATCTTTTAAATGTTATCTTCATCCCAATAAAAATGGCCCAAAGATAAGTCTTTTGAGTTGCTGTGTATTTTCGAGAAATGTTAACTGTCCCCATATCTAACCTTCTTTTAATTTAAGAAATAAACACCCAAAGTTACTAAAATTAAATTGATTAACGAAAGTGGGAATAAAATTTTCCACCCCAAATCCATTAACTGATCAAATCTAAAACGCGGTAGCGTCCAACGAACCCATACGAAAACAAACATGAAAAATGAAACTTTAGAGAAGAAGCTAGTGAATTCTAACAACGCTTTCACGTTCTGAACTCCTGCTACACCTAAGCTAAAATACTCTGTGGCTAAATTAAGAATAGTTTGCATGCCTGGTAAAAAGCCATAACCACCAAAATAAATCGTTGAGATTAAACCTGAGGCCATAATCATCGCTACGTATTCGGCCATAAAGAAAGCCGCGAACTTCATACCGCCGTACTCAAGGTGGTAACCCGCAACGATTTCTGATTCACCTTCTGGAAGATCGAAAGGTAAACGGTTGGTTTCGGCAAAAATAGCAATCCAGAAAACTAGCGCACCTATCGGATTTACGAAAGCGCCCCAACGTGGAAGAAAACCAAAGATTGTTTCGTTTTGCCACGCCACCATTTCATGTGGATTGAAACTGCCGTAAACAACTAACATCGAAAGTAGTGCTAATCCCATCGCGATTTCGTACGAAACAATTTGCGCTGAACCGCGAAGTGCACCAAGAACCGAATACTTATTATTTGAAGCCCAACCCGCGAGAATAATCGGATAAACTTCTAAACCTGCAAAGGCGAGAATAAAAATAACACCGGTATTCATATTGGCAATTTGTAGATTGACCGTGTGATCACCTAGAACTAAGTAGCTTCCAAAAGGAATAACGGCCATAGCACAAAGTGGGGCCACGAGCGCTACAGTTGGTGCCATATGGTAGAAAAACTTATTAGCATTTTTTGGAACAAAGTCTTCTTTACAAACAAACTTAATAACATCAGCGGTGGTTTGCAGCAAACCAAACGGACCGATACGGTTTGGACCTACCCGCCCTTGCATCCAAGCCGAGCCTCGACGTTCAAACCAAACAAGGAATGGTATGACTCCCAATGATATTGCTATCACGAAGAGAATTTTTGCCATAACGGCGATTAAATCAAACATTTCCATATCACCACACTATTTAAGCGATTTCCATGCACTTACAACACTCTTTACACTCAAACCATTTCCACGATGTACAATCGCTGGAGCAAATTTTTGAAGAATGCCATCTGTATTTTTAAAACTTCCAATTTTCTCAATTGTCGAAAGACCAGCAATCACACCTAAAATATTTTTTGACGGTAATGCTTTAATTTCTTCTTGAGTCCAAACACCCCAAAGAATTAATTTTTGGTCTGCTTTCATTTTTGGAATCCCAGCGCGACCACTTCTAAAAAGAATCGCTATCTCAGAACTTACTTCGCCATTCTTTAATGCTGTTAAGCCTGTTTCTTCCACACCTTTGGTGTTGGCCGTTTTATCTTTCATTCTCAAAAGATTATCGAGCTTTTGATCATCTTTTGAAGTCGTCACATTATTTGTGCCGTTATAGTACGAAAGACGAATATTCTTGATCACTTCAGGCATTTTCTCTTTTAAATAAGCTGCCTCTTCACAAGTCGCATCGGTTCCCACCACTAACTCCACTGAAGAAGCTGACTGAAGTTCTTTTGAAATTGATCCCAAAAGAGTTTCAATGCTCGTTGAGTGAAGCGCATCTTGATATTTCATTAAGGGAGAAATAATTCTTAATGGATTTGAAAGTGACTGATATGAACTGCGACCTTCATCACACATCCAGTGTTGATTCACTTGTTCATTAAAGATAGGCATATAGCGATAAACCACATCTTTTTCCGAGTGAACTTCAATATTACAACCTTTTGAACAACGATCACAGATCGAAGCTTTCTTCTCAAGAAACCATACACGTTTTTCAAAACGGAAATCATTATAAGTTAATGCGCCAACTGGACAGAAGTCTGTTAGACAACCTTGATAGTCATTAAACAGACCACGCTCTTCATCCGCTGCCGCTAATTCTTTTTTATAACCACGGTTTAACATAACGAGGTCACTAGTTTTCGTGACATCATCAGTAAAACGTACGCAACGTTCACAGTGAACACAACGATTCATATTCAGCGTTACTTTATCTGATAATTTTTTAGTCGTTGAATCTTCATAAACACGTTTTTCTTCTTTGAAGTTACTAGTCATTGGACCGTATTCAAAGTTGTAATCTTGCAACTCGCACTCACCGGCCTTATCACAAACTGGACAATCAAGGGGGTGGTTAGTTAATAAAAATTCCATAACACCAGTACGAGACTTCACAACTTTTTCTGAACGTGTGTGAACAACCATTCCATCTGCAGCTGGCGTTGAACAAGAAGTCATAAGCTTTGGAGCTTTCTCAACTTCTACGGTACACATACGACAGCTACCTGCGATCGGCATGCCTGGGTGGTAACAATAACGAGGAATTTCTTCGTGAATTTTATATCGCTCAGCTACTTGCATGATGGTATCGCCTGGAGCGAAGTCATAAACTTTTCCATCAATAGTAACTTTTGGATTTGGTTTTGCCGCTGGATCAGCACTCACCTGAACTGGTTTCTTAAATGAACTATAGTTCAAATCCACTTTTGGCATTTTAATTTCAATCTCAGTTGTATTAGACATGCGCGCTTTCCTTATGATCATGAGCGTGGCGGTGACCCGGACCTTTGTGCGGGCAACAACCTTGAGTAATATGATCTTCAAATTCTTTTCTAAATTTTTTCACAGATGAAAGAGCTGGACCAGTGACAGCATCAGCGAAAGCGCAAATCGTCTGTCCCGCCATGTTGCCACAAATTTTTGCAATATAGTCTAAGTCAGATTGTACACCCTTACCGTTTTCAATTCGGTGGAACATACGAGCTAACCAGTGAGAACCTTCACGACATTGAGAACATTGACCACAAGATTCATGCTCATAAAATTTTAAAAGAACACTGGCGGCTTCCACGATACAGACTGATTCATCCATAACGATAACACCACCTGAACCGGCCATCGTGCCTGCTTTCGCTAAAGAATCGAAATCCATTTTGACATCGATTTCTTCCGCCGTAAGCATCGGAGCTGAAGCTCCACCTGGAATAACAGCTTTTAATTTTTTGCCATTTTTCATACCACCGGCCACTTCAATTAATTCACGCATTGATAACAACATTGGTAGTTCATAGACACCTGGCTTGTTAACATGACCTGAAACACAGAATAAACGTGTTCCACCTGAACGTTCCGTTCCCATTTTGGCAAATTTCTCTGCACCTTCGTGAATAATATAAGGAACAGCGGCGAAAGTTTCTACGTTGTTTACACAACTAGGCATACCGTAAGCACCAACTTGCGCTGGGAATGGTGGCTTCAAGCGTGGCTCACCTCTTTTACCTTCGAGTGAATTTAAAAGCGCTGTTTCTTCACCACAAATATAAGCGCCAGCTCCTTTATAAACCACTAGATCGAAAGTGAAATTTGAACCTAAAATATTTTTTCCCAAGAAACCTTTTTTATAAGCTTCATCAATCGCTTTTTGTACGATGCGAGTTTCTTGATAGAACTCTCCACGAATATAAATAAAACCTTTATTTGAGCCAATAGCATGACCCGCAATAATCATCCCCTCGATCATTTTGTGAGGAGTTTTGGTCATAATTAAACGATCTTTAAATGTTCCTGGCTCACCTTCGTCAGCATTACAAACTAAGTACTTTGGCTTTGGATTACCTTTCGCATCGACTGGATTTGGTGGCATAAATGACCACTTCATACCAGTTGGGAAACCTGCACCGCCACGACCACGAAGATTTGATTTTTTCACTTCGTCTACCACGGCTGCGGGAGTCATTGTTAAAGCTTTTTTCAAAGCTTCATAACCATGATCTTTTTGAATATAGAAATCAATTGTTTCACAATTTTTTTCATTCACATGTTTGGTAATAACTAAATCGCTCACGGCCACACTCCTGGTTGATGAGTTGATTTACCAACCACTTTTCCTGCTGCTAATTCGCTATCAAATTGATCCAATAATTTATTCAATTGCGGAACGTCTAAATTTTCATAATAGTCTTCGTTGACTTGTAGGACTGGCGCTGTTCCACATGAAGCCAAACACTCAGCTTCACTTAAGGTATATTTTCCATCTGCCGTTGTTTCACCACAGCCAATCTTCAAACGCTTTTCCATACAATGCAGGAGTTTTTCTGAACCATTTAACCAACAACTAATATTCACACAAAGTTGCAAGTTTACTTTTCCGACTGGTTCAAGTTTGAACATCGTATAGAAAGTCGCAACTTCTTTGACTTTAGCTAGAGGTAATTCCAAAAATTCAGCAGCATCCTTTAACGACTCTGGTGAAATCCAATTTTTATCTTGTTGAATTTCATGCAACAAAGGAATGAGGAGTGCTTGGGTCGTCGGAAATTGGTGACGAATCCCTTCAATTGTCTTTTTTACTTTTTCTGATATGGCCATATTTTTTCTCTCTTAACGATCTAGTTCGCCAGCAATAATATTAACGCTTCCTAAATGCGCGATTGCATCTGGAATTTTTCCACCTTTAATTGTTTTTTCGAAAACTTGAAAGTGTGTGAACGAAGGCGACTTCACGCGAATACGCCATGCTTTCGGTCCTCCACGACTTACAATATAGAAACCAACTTCACCGTTCGGGCCTTCAGTACAAGTGTAAGCCTCACCTTTAGGAACATCGATACCTTCCATAAAGATTTTAAAATGATGAATCAAAACTTCCATCTTAGTATAAACATCTAACTTATTTGGAATAAGAACACGCTTATCATCAACCCATAATGGGCCATTTGGCATTTTTTCATTACATTGTTTTAAGATACGAACTGATTGGCGCATTTCTTCCATACGAACCAAGTAACGATCATAAACGTCACCACCGGAACCTACGACAACATCGAAATCCAATTCAGGGTAGATATAATAAGGACGATCGCGACGTAAATCCATATCAATCCCAGAAGCACGAGCACATGGGCCAGTCACAGAAAATTGAGCGCAATCTTCTTTCGTAATAACTCCAACATTTTTGGTTCTATCGATCCAAATGCGGTTACCAGTTAAAAGGCCTTCAATTTCATCAATCGCTTTTGGAATTTCGTCACAAAACTTTTTTAATCTTTGGGCAAAACCGTCTGGTAAATCATAACTCATGCCACCGATACGAGCATAAGTTGTCGTCAGTCGCATCCCACACATTGATTCAATCATGGTGTAAGCTTCTTCACGCCAGTGAATTAATAAGAAGAAAACAGTCATAGCACCCAAGTCGAGCGCGTTGGCAGCGATACAAACAATGTGATCGATAATACGCGACAATTCCATGCACACGACACGAATATACATACATCTATCCGTCGGTGAAATTTTCATCAGATTTTCAACCGTCATCGCGTAAGTAATATTGTTATTTAAAGCTGAACAATAATTTAAGCGGTCAGTATAAACCATCCACTGGTGGTAAGTTTTTTCTTCGCCCAATTTTTCAATCGCGCGGTGAAGATAACCAATTTCACAATTGGCATCTTCGATCACTTCACCGTTGATACGACACATAACTCGTAAGGTTCCATGAGTCGCTGGGTGATTAGGACCAATATTAATGAGGACATTTGGGTTATAAAGATCTTGTTGTTGATTTTCCATCATAATTCCTACTTGTCCTCGTTAGCACCTAGGTGCAGACGAATATTATCTTTAAATGGTTCACGTTGTTTCATTGGATATTCTTTACGCAGAGGATGACCCGTAAATCTCTCATCCATCATAATACGGCGAAGATTTGGGTGACCTTTGAAATCAATTCCAAACATGTCGTAAACTTCTCGCTCTAACCAATTGGCACCAGCAAAAAGATCAACAATGGTTAAAGCCGATTCATTTTCATCAAGCAAACACTTTAAACGAATGCGAGTATGAAAAGTGCGAGAGAAAAGTTGATAAACGAGAACAAAACGTTTATCACCATCTTCCCCATCTTTATTGTCATAAGCTGTTAGGTCAGATAAAAAATCCATTTGAATATTTTTATCAGTCATGAAGTCTTTCACACATCTTTTTGCATCAGCTGGATCTTTGGCCCATACAATAACTTCTTCAAAGTTATCGAGTTCAATTTTACGGCCAGTACCAAATTGTGTTTTGAGATATTCTGTTAATGCCATTTGAGTTGCTAAGTATTTTGCGTTTGGTGAAACTGAACTTGTTTTCATTTTTCACCTCTTAAATTTTTTTGTTCATTCACATATTCAGGTGTGATAATGAAATTGGCCTTCACACCATCAACACTCTTGCGATACGACATCGCGTTTTGTGAATCTTCAAACGTTGGCTTCTCAGCCGGCTTTCTCTCTAAACTTTTATCGATTTGTTTTTGTAAATGCAAAATAGCGTGAATCAAACCTTCTGGAATAGGTGGGCAACCTGGAACATAAACATCCACAGGCATAATTTCATCAATCCCTTGGAGGACTGAGTATGTATCAAAGATACCACCCGAAGAAGAACAAGCTCCCATGGCAATAACCCATTTAGGTTCTAACATTTGATCATAAATCGTACGAAGAACTGGCGCCATTTTTGTGGTGATAGTTCCGGCCACAATCAACAAATCGGCCTGGCGTGGAGAGAAGCGTACAACTTCAGCACCGAAACGGGCCAAGTCATATGTACTTGAAATGGTCGACATCATTTCGATACCACAACAAGAGGTACCAAAGGTCATTGGCCACAGAGAATTTTTCTGCGCCCACTTCGCTGTTTCTTCCAGCATCGTTGTAAAAAAGAATGAACTACCGTCCTTACCCATAAAGCTCCTTTAGTCCCAACGTAAAGCGCCACGGAGACGCAAATACAAATAACCACCCAATAGCAACATAAAAAATAATCCCATTTCTAAAAGGATGATCGGACCTTGAGTTAAGTAATGCTTATAAACCAATGTCCATGGATACATGAACACGACTTCAACATCGAAAATAAGAAAAATAATTCCCACCAGATAGTAACGAACAGAAAATTGTTGGTGGGCATTGCCTTCGTAACCAACACCACATTCGTAGGTGTCATATTTTTTTGGCGTGATTTCAGTTATTTTTTTTCCTAAAAGCTTATTAACCGAAACAACAATACCGGCAATCGTAACTGCCAGAGCAATTAAAATAATTATAGCTAAGTAATCTATCGATCCTTCGATTGGGAGTGACATATTTCCCCTTTGAGAAAAAATTTATGCTTAAATTTATCACTGACGAGAACATTCGTCTAAAAGAATTACTATGTTTGGCACACCGAACTCTTTTTAACTCACTGAATAATTTACGAGAACACAACCGAGTGCGACTAAGAACGCTCCAAACCATTGTCTCCAAGAAATTTTTTCGCCGATCATTAACGCAAAAATTTGCGCAAAGATAACAGAAGAATTTCGCAGCGACAGAGCGAGACCTGCTCCAGTGATACTCAGTCCCATTAAAAATAAAATAAACGAAAGCGTACAGACTAAGCCACCAAGCATCATCATGATGGGCGAAAGATGAAAATGTTGTTTCAAACGCTGAAACTTGTTCTTACCGTGATAAATAAACAGCGCCGGCAACGCGATCCAAAGTGAAAAAGAAAAAAGTGAAGCAGGATTACTTCCACGCGATAAGGAAAGATCATAAAAAATGTGATACCCAGCGATGAAAAGTGCACACAAGTAAGGCCAGATCGAAAAGACTTCGCGCCAATTTTTAGCATAGGTGGTGAAAAATAATCCCAGAAATAAAACGCCCACACCTATCGAGGTCAAATAGTTAAATCGTTCATCAAAAAACAAGACTGATAAAAACCAAACAGTCAGCATTGCCCCACCGCGCATAATGGTATAGGACAGCCCCAGCGGTGAACGCTCAAGACTTGCGGCCAAGCTAATCACATAACCCGCTTCAAATAATCCGGCGGCACCGGCCCAAATCAAGGCCCATTTGTTAGGAAAGCTTTCACCGGGAAAAAAAGGCAGAAAAGCTAAAGAAAAAAGGGCGGAGAAAATCAAAATTCCTAAGACTTGAAGTGAGGGAGAACTAGCTCTTTTGGCTTGCGCGTTCCATAAGGCATGTAAAAGCGCTGAAGCAATTAATAGAAATTCTGCCAAGTCGTTTCTCCTCTAAATAAGGTCTTTTATTATACATATTGCTCTTTCTTTTACAAAAAAACCACCTTATTTCAAATAGATACCAGACCAAAACTGGCACTTTCTTTGCTTCAAAAATGGCATGAAAATATTTCTTTTATTCGTACTTTTATCTCCTTTTTCACTACTAGCGCAGGAGCAAGCCGTTGCACTATTACTTCCATCGATTAATCCTGAGGCCCTAGAACCTAATGAGGCTTTACAGACGACAGGCGCGGGTTGTGAAATGCCAGAACATAACAATTTCGAAATTGTTCGTGGAACGACAGAGTTTTTTGAATTTGAAATTCCAGAAGCTATTCGAGGACGTTTGGCCCAGACAAAATTAGTTTGTTATCGCTTAACTGAAGATCCAAAACTTAAATATTCAGTGCAAGTTCCCTTTACGAAAGTCCCACGTGAACAAAAGATTATTGGCTTCATCCGCGAGATGCAACTTTCGCCCAAATTACAAAATGACTGTTTCTTAGAAATTGAAAAAGAAGCGCATTTGGTTGGCTCGTATCTCGTTCTTGATAAAGTTTATCCGATTAGTGAAAAGCCGATGCCAGTTAAAGGCGTTAGGGGTGAAAAAGTTTCTCCAGAAATTGAAGCCAAATTAAAAGCAGAAGGCGCTGCTCTCGGGCGTGCTTACCGTAATTCAAGTCCTCGCCCGCTTTTCCGCTCACCATTTATTGAACCACTTGAAGGTCCAATTAGTTCACCCTATGGAACTGAAAGAAAATATAAAAATGCCGGGATTCACGGCCGACATTCAGGACTTGATTATGGTGTTCCAGAAGGCACTGAAGTTTACGCGGTTAATGATGGAATCGTGACTGGAGCTATTTCACTTTATTATGAAGGAAATATTTTAATTATCGATCACGGTATGGAGATCTTCTCGCTCTATATGCATTTAAGCCAATTCAAAGTTAAAGTTGGAGATAAAGTTAAGCAAGGTGATCTGGTTGCGCTTTCAGGTGGAACCGGAAAACAAACGACTGGACCGCATCTACATTGGTCAATGCGCTTGAGTAAGGATAAAACTGATCCGCGCTCAGTGGTCGAAGCTAGTAAAAAATTTATTGAAGCTCGCGAAAGAAATATTGGAAAACTAACTAATAAAAAACTCGAATTTCCAGTTCCTGAATTAAAACTGCCAACCAAACTACCACCGATAAAATTACAAACGCGCCAATAATTTCTTTTTAACTTTTGGCCACTCCTCAAGAGTAATAACAAACTCAACCGTATCACGCATACTTCCATCTAAGCGCATTTTATCCGCCGGCTTAATTTGATTCAGTGTCGCCCCTAATTTCTTCATCGCCGCTTGCGAATGAAGATTGCGATTATCCACATGGAAAAAGACCTTTTGGTAACCATGATTGAAAGCATGTTCAAGCATGAGATATTTCATTTCAGGATTCACCTTTGTTCCCCAATGGGCCGGGGTAATCCAGGTAAAACCAATGGCAATTTCCTTTTTGTCCTTATTGATACTGTAATAGCTACTACACCCAATGAGCTGGCCATTTTGCGCCTCAATCATATAAGGCAGATGCGTTCCCGTTAGGGAGTGGTTGTAGGCCAGACTAAACCACGTATCGTAGAGCTCGGGTGTATATTTGCTAATTTGGGTATTATGGGTCCAAATTTCAGGGAAGACTGCATTCGGACGCAAAAGCTCTTTATGCTCAGGCCGAATGGGAATTAATATAATGTATCGTCCTTTTAGAGGTTGAACGAATGAAAGCATCTGGTTCCTTTCGAAGTTAAAATCTTAAAATTCAAAAATCAAGCGACTAGCGGTTTATCAATGACTGAACAAGTAAAAGTAAAAGCGCGAATAAATAAAACGAAATAAGATAAATTAAGGCTTTGCGATCTAAAGCGATAACTTTTTTAAGATAGTCCTCACCTTTATCCATTATCCAGGAACCGTAAACAACGATCGCTAAGCCGATAACAATAAAAATGTAAGTCAGAATATAAATCTTATCCATCAAAACGAGATAATCAATTTCGGGCAATTCATCATTCAATGTGATCTGGAGCGCCACAATGGTTAGTAGTGATGTAATACCAATTCCCACTCGAGCATCGACGTAAGTCGGGCGAAATAAAAACATTAAGCAAGTACTAAAAACCACACATAAAATGGGTAGAATTAATTTCACCATATAAGTAATAATAGGACGTTTGATTGGAACTTTAACTTTGACTCGAGTGAAAACTGAATGCTGATCCTTTTCACGAATATCACCAAAATCAGTGGCATGAGTTTGCTTCACGACTTCGAGTTCCGGACTACCCAGGATGAAACCTGGAAATTTTATTTCAGGATTCATCTTGATATTTTCGGCCGTATCAATTTCAAATGTGTGGCTTTCAATTGAATCCAAGGGTTCAAACTCAACTGTTAAGTACTGAGTATCAAAAGGATAATTTTTTAAATCAAATTTGTGAGTGAAACCACCTATCACACGTATCACCTGATAATAATCACCATTCGGTAAGCGAATTGGTTCTTCATATGATTTAGTCGTGGTGTGGCCCCAAAGTTCAAATGGGTTCATAAATTCAAAATTCACAGATGGATCAATGGCTTTATCTTGCCATTTAAACCAAAGATAAAAATCAACTTTGTAGCTATGAGAACTGAGTTCCATATTATGAATGTCATTGATGTATGCGCCTACTTTTACAGTCGAGGCAGCATTCACGTAAGATGTTAAGAAAAAGAGAAAAAGAAAAAATTTAATCATGTTCAATATTCCTAAAAAATGCCCTATTTAAAGTGATCATTTGTATACATGTAAAAACCCCAAATGCCACGAGATCTCTCAGGACATGAAAAACGCTACGATTATTTTTCCAATGAGTTAACTTTACTTCTTCCAACTCTTGTTCAAAAACATTATTCACTTCGCTTAACATTTGATTGACGATAAATGGTTCCCTCGACGTAATATTCATTTCAACATTGCTCATGGTACTTACATAATCAATATTGTAAGAGCCAATGGTACACCAACTTGAATCGATAAGGGCAATCTTGGCATGGAGAACTGACGATTGCCATTCATAGATTTTAACGCCGGCCGAAAGTAAATCCTCGTATAGACAGTTGGTTGACCACTTTACTAATGGAACATCTGAAATTTTTCCTAGAACCAGTTTAACTTCGACACCTTCACGTGCCTTTCTTTTTAAAGTTTTAAGAAATTTACGGCCAGGAAAAAAATAAGCATTCATAATAATAATTGATTTCTGGGCAGATTTAATCTGAGAACTGTAAAGATGAGAAATACCAAATTGCCCTTTCCAGAAATCTTGCATGTAAACATTGGCCTTACCAATAACTTCAAGCTGATTTTGCCTAACCTCGATTTCAACCACCCTTTTCTCGTGGTAACGAATCGCATTTAATGCAATCTGGGAAACAATCTCGCCTCTTAGATAGATAACATAATCTAACCACACCGGCTCATTCCTGTGCTGCAAATACTCATCCGAAATATTAATTCCGCCAATAAAGGCACGATACTGATCGAAAATAAAAATCTTCTGGTGTAATCTTCTACCGAGAGGAACGGAAAACGAGCTGAAAAGTGGATTGAAAAATGAAAGCTGTATACCGGCTTTTTTTATTTCGGTGATCGTTGCATCCTCAATGTCCCAAGAACCTATCGAATCCAGAAGCAAATGCACACACACGCCTCTCTCAACAGCTTGAATAAGTTTTTTGAGAATAGCTTGGCCGGATTCATCGTTTTTAAATGTATAGACGTTGATTATAATTTGAAATTTTGCACATTCAATTTGCTGAATTAATTTTTCTAAATAGAATCCACCACCCCGAATAATTTTAGCGTTTTCGAAATTATATCCCTCAAGATTCAATACTAACCTCACATAGTAATGGTAAGTGATCTGAATATGTATATTTCATGGTGGCGGCAGATAGAGTAATACCATTTTTAATGTAAACTCTATCTAACTTCAGGCTTGGATAAAAAGAGGGGAAAGTTTTTAAATATTCTCCATTTATTATTGCCGAGCAATCTTTTACGTTCAAAGCATTTTCAATCATATTTCCAATACGATGATCCCAATCATTAAAATCTCCCGCAATAATAAAAGCATCATCTCCAACTTCAGATTTTATACGCTCAATAATTCGCTCGATTTGCTGCTTTCGACCTTTAAAAAGGAGATCGAGGTGAAGGCAATAGAGATGTATTGGAATTTTCTTAGCTGAGTTCTGAGGTTCAATTTTTGCATACAATAACCCTCGTTGCTCAAAACGATTGGTTGAGAGATTTTCTTGCTCCCACTTTACCAAGGGAAACTTACTCAAAATGACGTTCCCATGATGACCCTTTTCATAAACTGCATTTTTTCCGTAGGCAAATTCAGTCCAAATTTCGTCGGCCAATTCTTCATAGTGAGGCTTTGAGATATTTCTGTTAGAATTCTCACCTACGACTTCTTGCAAAAAAACAATATCTGCATTTGATTCAATGATGATTTTTTTAATTTTGTCAGATGTATCATCGACAAACTTCCAACTGCGGGACTTATTAACGTTATAACTAAGGATTTTGATTTTCACTAATGAAGACTAGCATAGATTATAGGCAAAAAAAAAGCCGCCCAGAAGGCGGCTTTTAGTATTTCTACCAACGAGAATCACGTGGTTTTTGAGGTTTTGCTTCAGTTACTTTCATTTGGCGTCCACCAAAATCAGCACCATTAAGACCTTCGATAGCAGCTTGAGCTGATTCAGCAGTTGTCATTTCAACAAATCCGAATCCTTTGCTGCGATTAGTTTCGCGGTCAATGATTACTTTTGCTGAAGCTACTTCGCCGAAAGCAGCGAATTGCTCAGAAAGTGAAGCGTCGTTAACGCTAAAAGGTAAATTTCCTACGTAAAGTTTCTTTTCCATATTTCCTCCAAAGGCTATGGTGTTACTCGAGAGGATTTAGGCGTAAATGCATAAAATCTAGGTAACGGGTTGTTCATATGTGGTTTTAACCACTTCTTTTTTTCTTTGTCAAAAATTACTTGGTATTTTGCATTAAAAAACGAGTTTTATCCTCGAAAACGACTGAAATCTTAGGGCCATAAGAGCTCTCAATGTAGCCCAAACCAAAGACAGTATGATTGATATAATCACCTGTTTTATAGCTGCTGCTCATCGTATAACTAACAGCGGTATCGTTCTTCATTTTCGCAGTTAAATCGGTCCAATTAGCTTTTTTACTACTCTTCTTCTTCATAAGTTTCTCCTCATTTTTGAATTTTTCTGGATATTTACACTAAGACAAAAGAACCAGTAATGTAGAACTGTAACTAACTCAGATTTGTTATTAAACCACAAAACCGGTATTTAGTACACTCCTAGAGGCAAAATGGGTCAATTTTACTCCATTTCGCCCTTCTTTACTGTATCCGTTGCTGTGATTCTTCATTATTTGCGTCATCGAGCAAAACCTGTGCCAATTGTGCAGTTCCCTGGTGGGCGACACTGACAAAAGTCTTATCATCATCACGAACTTTATATTGTTCCAGCAGCATTTCTTCATCATGGGTATGAAATCGCTTGATAATTTTATTCGCTTTATCAGCGCCGTAACCCATGTCTAAGAGCAAATCGCGCACAAAATTCATGCTCGAATCAATCGTCTCACGTTTGATTAAATGAATATCAAGATCCATTAACTCAAAAGCATGACCACGATTACGTGCACGAGCAAAAACTTTTAAATGCGGAAAGTGACTACGAACAACTTTCGCTGTTTTGAGCGAAGTCTCCATATCATCGACAGCTAAAATAAAATATTTTGCTTTGCTAGCACCGGCCATTTCCAACAAATCTGAACGACTAGCATCACCGTAATAAACTTTATTTCCAAATTTTCTGAGCAATTCAATTTGGGCCGCATCGTGATCGATGGCCACAAAAGGAATTTGTTGTGCTCTCAAAATCCGTCCGAAAATTTGACCAAAACGTCCAAAACCCGCAATGATAACTTGTGCTGATTCATCATCAATTTGGTCATACTTGGGTTCCGTTTTATCGTTTTCATTTTTACATTTCGTGTATTTTTCATTCAGCATGATGAAGATTGGATTAACGGCCATAGATAAAGTGATTATAACTGTGAGGTAAGCCAGACTTGAGGCCGGCACCACCGATAGGCCAGTTAATAAACCAAAGATAACAAATGCAAATTCTCCACCCTGCGAAGTATAAAGCGCTGTCAGTTTTGCAGACTGATGATCTTTTTTTGATAATTTTGCGACAGCGTAAATAATTGCGGCCTTAATAAACAAATACAAAACGGCAAACATCAAAAGTTTATGCGGTTTGTGGAAAACAATGTCGAGATCAACCCCCATTCCTACCGCAATAAAAAATAAACCCATAAATAATCCTTTAAAAGGATCAATATTGGTTTCAAGTTCGTGTCGATATTCAGAATCGGCCAACATAACACCTGCGAGAAAAGCTCCTAGTGCTGATGATAAACCAATTTCTTGCATGAGTGCGGCAACTCCAACCACGATGAACAAAGTCGCTGCGGTGAAAACTTCGCGTGAACGAGTTTCAGCAATCAGTCTGAAAACGGGACCTAATAAATAACGACTTGCAAGCACCACACCAAGAATAACTAAAATAACTACCCACCAACTCGTATGAGAACCGTGAGCATTTGCTACATTCGAGCTTAACAAGACCGGAATCATCGCTAAGGCCGGAATGGCAAAAAGATCTTGGGCGAGCAAAATCGAAAAAGAAGTACGACCAAAATCTGTCTGAAAAAGATTTTTATCCAACATAGTTTGAATCGAAAAAGCGGTAGATGATAAAGAAAGAGCAAAGCCAATTACAATTGAAACGGGCAAAGCTAAACCACTCAAATAACAGATAGTGGAAAAAACAGCGGCACAGGCCACGACTTGAAAACCACCTAGCAAAATGAGATCTCTTCGCATCGACCAAAGTCTGCGTGGCTGAATTTCTAAACCAATAACGAAAAGAAGAAAGATAACGCCGAATTCTGAAAAGTGTGTGACGTTCTCAGCATCATGAATCAGCTCCAGGCCGTAAGGCCCCACAATCACACCCGCCATCAAATATCCCAACACTGAACCAAAACCTAGTCGCTTAAAAATGGGAACGAATACCATCGCTGAGATCATAAAAACGAGAGCTTGTTTCATAAACATGGTCATAACTAATCCTTTGATCCCAGTAGCACTCTTCTTTCTTTTTGACCGAAGAGTGAAATAAAATGCATAAATGTTTTGCGACTAAGCTCCATCGAACGCCCAATGCGATCGCTGGTTTCGGCGCGAATTTGTTCTATTGAAAATTTACCATTTGAACGGGAAATTTCTTTTTGATTAATCGGGTTATCCAACCAACGTAAAATCATCGGTTCATCAACCTCGAGATGAAATTGCAATCCATAGGCCTTATCACCGTAACGAAAGGCTTGAGATGTGCAACCATTAGCGGTTGCTAAGTGTTGACAGCTTTTGGGAATTTCAAAGGTATCACCATGAAGTTGAAAAATCTTTTCGGTTTGCTGAAAGTCTGCAAATAAAGGATCCTGACGCCCTTCGGATGTTAGCTCAATATCGTACCAGCCAATTTCTTTTTCTGGTGCTTGATAAACTTCTGAACCTAGAACGTGGGCCAAAATTTGTGAGCCTAAGCAAATTCCCAAGATGGGAATTTCTTTTTTGAGGGCCTCTTCGATCAAGCGCATTTCGACTTTGATATGCGTGTACTTATGAGCTTCGTAAACGCCCATATGCCCTCCCAGGATCACCAGACCACTATATTTATCCAGTGTCGGTGAGGCTTCGGGCTCACGTTCAAAATTAATATAACGAACTCTAAGACGTTCTTGTTTCATTAAGGGATTGAGCGTACCTAAAATTTTGTGTGCCACATGCTGAAAAACTAAAACCTTTCTCATGGCCTTAATTTAGCACTATCACTTCGCAAGATAAAGATTCGCTAAGGCTTCAGCTAACTTTTTTGCTGCAATGATGTCAGAAGGATGATGGACTCCACCCAATACTCGGTTATGAGCAACCTGCTCAGCTCGTCTTAAAATGGTTTCTCGACGTTCTGGATATTTCTCAACTAGGATTTGCGCCAACATGTAACCCAAGGTCGCATGACCACTCGGATAAGCGTATGAGTCTTCAAGTTTAATACAAGGTTTTAATTTGTTCTCAATGACATAAGGACGTGGGCGTTCGAAATGTTTTTTGGCCGTTTTAATATTAATGCCGGCCTCAAGATAGACTTTCATCAGTTCGATCGAAATTCGCTTAGCTTCCGTTTCGGTTAAAGGTCCGTCATTAGCACTGAAAAGATTAAGCAAGGTCGGTGTTTCATTTTTGGCGGCAGCTTCGCATTCAGCTTTTGTTCTGGTTTTTTGTAAACGAAGTAGTTCATCAAAATCAGCTTGGGAATCGGCTGTACCGAGCACGGGAAATGGACCTAGCAAGTCTGAAATTTCTTGTTCAGATAAAATTTGTGATTCAGCCGTGAATAACAAAAAAAATAGAATGAACATTAGCGATTAAAGTTTTTCTCACCATCATCATCAATCGTGTAGTTCTTTTTTTCTTCTTTATTCGATTGATTCGATGTTGAAACTTTTTTGTCCGTCGGTTTGTTATCAAACTTTTTAGTTGGACCATAAAAGCGCTTATATTGTTTCATTTTTGATAAATGACTTTGTTGGGTTTGTCTTGTGTCATCATGAATTTTGCATTTATCAGCGCAATTAACGCAAATCCATTCAGCATCAATCGCTGGCATCTTGTGAAAAAATCTCTCAACATCAGGTTGAACCATTTCACAAACTTCACAAAAGCTTCTTAGTTCTTGATGTTGCTCAATTTGTTTTTTTTCTTTTTTAGGTTTGATATCGCGCATGTTCTCAGTCTTAGTCGTTTTAATACCGGCTTTAAGAAGTGCATTTTTTAGAGACATAATAACCTCAAAACTTTAGTTATACTTGCGCCAGTTATAGCACGTTTATTTAGAAAAAGATATGTGCATCAAAGCTAAATAAGTAATAAAGGCGCCTGAAGGCGCCTTTATTAGGTCGAACTTTTATCTTCAATCTTATTAAAAAAGTTCAACCATGAACTCGTCTGTTCAGTCGTGTTTACCTTGATCTTCTTCGGCTGCACGGCTTCATGCTTAGGGAGAAGTAGGTAAAGGACACCGTCTTCACAGTGAGCTTGAATTTTTTCACGATCGACGTTTTTAGGGATCGAAATTGTTTTTTCAACAGTCACCAGATTTTGACTAGAATCTTTATCAAAACCTCTTTTACGTGAAGCTTTAATGTTTAAGGTCTGTTCAACCACTTCAACTTCGAGACTTTTCTGGCTTACCCCAGGCATATCGAGCGAAAGCATAAAGGCCTTATCGTTTTCTTTGAAATCAGAAAATTGTGATCTTTCGATACCATCCCAGGTAGCTTCGATTTGTTCAATAACGTCTTTAAAATCACGGTCAAACCCCCAAAAGGCAGGTCTTAATCCAAGGGTTCTTAAAGGATAAAATCTAGTTTGCATAAATACCTCCAATTAAAAGTTATTTTCTTAATAAAAAAATAATTTCAATTGGAGGCATGTCAAGGTCTGTGAAACAAAAAATTAATTAAGCAGTTAATAAAGGCTTGAAACTATTCCAACGACTGCAAACGAGAATCGCCCATAAAACAGTGATAAAAATGGCCATTGGTGCACCAGCTAAATCCACGAATAAATGAATGCCTAGGATATTAACAATAATAGGGCCTAAGAAAGTTAGGGCCGCATTAACATATTTGTTAGTTAACAACATGATGCCTGAAACAACTTGAAGCAATTTAACCAATGGCATGAGATATTTCGCACTAAAAAATCCGCCCATGATCGCCCCCATCTCTGGTGATGGTGGTGGCATTGGAATAAAACCTGCACCGGTAAAAATCATCATTAATCCATTAAGACCAAAAACTGTGAAAATTAAACCTAGTAAGATACGACATCCTAAAATAACTTTTGCGTTCATTCTTCCTCCCTGAAATAAATTGTTAAAGGTTCATTGTAAGTAACTTTGCCATTTAAGTAAAACTGTCTAGATACCCGCGCGAATCAATCAGGAACACTAAATTTAATTTAGTAAATGACGATCAGTTTGAAGATAAGGAGTAATGTGGCCGGTTATAACGAAAATGACTATTTTAAAATTCTGATCGACTCGATTCAGGTCGGGACAGAGGTCACGTTCGATACTTTTATTTTACTCAAAAAATTGGGTCGAATTGTTCAATTCACGCATAGTGGAAACCAGATTACGGCAGAAGATTTTCAAAAACTAAGCTCAGGTCAAGTGACTGAACTCTATGTCAAAAAAGCTGACATCAATCTTTATCAAGAATACTTAAAAACTTTTTATCATAGCGATGCCGGAAAAGTTTATTTAAGTAATCATCCTGATATTGAAATTCCTTCAGGCATCATAAAAGACAAACTCGAACGCTATGAAGGACAAAGTGTTCCCACTATTATTCGTGAAATTTATGATTACTCTGAGGAGTTTAAATTTTTTGTTCAGGTCAATAAAGCTTTTGATAATGTTTCAGAAATCATGATTCAACGCTGTTTTATTGAGATTGGTGAATTATATAAAAAGCTGCTGATTGAAAATCAGCTTCTCGAAGGTGATCATCGCAATGAGCGCCTAATGAAGCTGGTACAAAAGCAATTAGCTTTTATTCATCGACTTCAAATACAAATCATGAAAGTCGAAGGTGATCTGCAACTGGAAAAAATTCTGCATGCTCAGGCGCAACAAAATGTACCGACAACTGAATCAACAGAAACAGTGAAAATGCTCTCGATACAAGTTGATGAATTGCAAAACCAAATAAAAACGAATCGCAATATCGTGGAAGAAGCAAAACTTAAAATCAGCATTCTCAATACGTTTATCAATGAAAATGAATCTTATATTTTAAAACTAGAAACAGAATCTGAAAATCAGATGAGCGCTCTTCATGAGCAACGTAACCAAATTGAAGACTCTCGCGATCAGGCGCAAAAGGCCCTCGCGACTAATGATGGGTTATTGCGAGATTTAGCACGGCAAAAAGAAGAAATCCTGCATTTGAAAGACAGTGTGAATGAGCTTCGAATTAAAGTCACATCCAAAGATCAGGAGCTCAAAGAATTAACGCAGCAATTTCAATCAAAAAATGTGGATTTTGGAAGTGTACTCAATCGTAAACAAAATGAAGTCGCCAAGCTGGAAAATGATATCAGCGAAAAAAACGATACAATCAAAGCCCTCTATAAAGAAATCGAGAAATTAAAAACTTCGCAAGATAATATGATTATTCTCAAAAAACAAATTGCAGAAAAAGTTGAAACGGTTAAAGAAATGAAAGTGGGATATATCAAATCACAAGATGATCTTAAGGGAAAAATCACGGCGTTAAAAAATCTCAACGAGAAAGCACGAAAAACGATCGACTACCTGACACAAATCAATGACGATCTAAGAAAGAAAGTGGCTTAGTTTTTCTTTTCATGAATGGATTGCGCTCCATTAAAAAGTTTTAAGTATTCTCCATAACCAGCTTTTTCCATTTCTTCGACTGGAATAAATTTCAGCGCGGCTGAATTAATACAAAATCTTTTTCCACCTTTATCGGCTGGACCATCATCAAAGACGTGACCTAAGTGTCCACCTTTGCTTCGCACTTCAGTTCTCGCAGCACCAAGGCTTAAATCTAATTTTAACTCCATACTGTCATCATGAATGCCTTTGGTGAAACTCGGCCAACCTGTTCCAGAGTCGTACTTGTCGGTTGAACTAAAGAGTGGCTCGCCCGTCGCGCGATCAACGTAAATGCCTGGCTTCTTATTATCCCAATATTCGTTTTTAAACGCAGGTTCTGTCCCCTCTTCTTGTAAGACTTTATATTGCATCGGTGTCAGTTCTTTTTTTAATTGTTCTTTACTCTTTTTTTCCCACTTGCCGTGAAGATTCAGAGATAAAAATAAAATCAAAAAACTAAAATATTTCATATGACCTCATTATTTCGTTATTTTTTGATAGTAAGCATCGGCTTTAGGTTTTAGTTTATCTTCACCTTCAGCATTCCATTTTTTAAGCGTGTCTCCGTAGAAACCATTATAAAAAAGATAAGTTTTACCATCGATAATTTTGAATGTTTCAGGGTCCACATCGACTTTGTCTTCATTGGCCATCGCATACGCACACCACCCACCATAAGCAGGAATGTACTTCATGGGTTCTTTAATAAAAGTGGCTTTGTTATCTTCGCTGGAAAAAAGATATTTGATTCCATCATACTCAAAAACGATGCCCACTTTACCTTCGACGGCTTTTTTTCCTGTTAGATATGAAACAGGATCGTATCCATGAATCCCAAATTTACTTTCTGTATTGTAACTCGGCTTTGCAAAACCTATCGTCGGTAACAAAAGTAGAATGAAAAAAGTTTTTAAATACGGAATATTTTTTCGTTGTAAGTAGACAATCACCAGGGAAGAGAAAAAACATATTAAGGCCAACGTAAATAACAAGCCTCCATCATCCTGGACGGCAATACCTAAAACAAAGAAGTGACTTAGAATCGCTCCTGACATGACCCCTACTGTGAGGAGTGCCCCCCACATCCTTAAGGCCGGAACCAACAAACAAACCCCAGCGATAAGTTCCATAATTCCCGAGCCAATTCTTCCCCAAGGTTCCATCCCTAGTGTGGAGAAAATCCAAACCGATTCTGGGGCAGCGGTAAATTTAAAGGCGAGCGTTTGTAGTAAAATAACCGAGCTAATAAGGGCCAAAATCCATTCCATTTTCTTCATAAAAAACTCCGTTTTTTTCAGACTAAATTATGCAACATTTCTGAGGCATCGCCTAACCTAAAATATATGAATGAACCAGAGGCTAACTTATTGATTTCACTAGGCATGACCATTTTCATTTTTTTTAATGCCACGAACGAAAGGATAATAAAAATAAGCATTTAACCGATAGGATGGTTATGAAATCATTAAACATACTCTTTTTCTTGTTTTTAGTTGCCTGTGTACCACAACCTCAAGAAGGCGGGTTGTTAGGTGATTTGAACAACGAAGACGAACAAAACCAAACTGAAACACCGGCGAATGTACTGCCACAAGTTTCACTTGGATCTGACCTATCGATAACTCTTCCAACTAACGCCATTAATATCCAAGCATCAGCTGCTGACCAAGATGGAAGTATTAGTTCATTTGCTTGGGAAAAAATAAGTGGCGCAAATGCGACACTGGTTGGATCACAATCTGACTTATTACAACTTTCAAATTTACAAGAAGGCACATATCAATTTCGCTTAACAGTAACTGACAATGTGGGTGACAGCGCGAGTGATATCATTCAAGTGGTAGTAAACCCAGCGCCAGTTGTTCCAGTCAATCAAGCTCCTACGGTTAATGCAGGGATTGATCAAGAGATTACTCTCCCAACAAATACAGCTACTTTTTCAGCTAGTGCTCAAGACAGTGATGGAAGTATTGCAAGTTATACTTGGAGTAAAATTTCTGGACCAAACGTTACGCTAGCAGGTGTTAACACTTTAAATCTCAGCGCTTCAAATTTACTTGAAGGAACTTATGTTTTTCGAGTAACAGTAAAAGATAATCAAAATGCTTCAGCATTAGATGACGTACAAATTGTCGTGAAGCCAAAACCAAATGTCGCTCCTACGATTGCAGCGATTGCTGATATTAAATTAACTCTGCCAACTAACTCAACTACTATAACCGCAGTTGCGACGGATAGTGATGGTTCGATTGCAAGTTATAGTTGGAATAAAAAAACCGGTGGGGCCGCTACTCTCGCGAATGCTAACACTAGCAATTTAAATCTAAGTGCTTTAGTCAGCGGAAATTATGAATTTGAATTAACTGTATTAGATAATCAAGGTGCTTCGGCCAGTGTGATTGCTAAAATTTTTGTGAACGCAGCTCCAACAGTAAGTGCGGGAGCCGACAAAGAAATTACACTACCAACCAATACACTGACTTTAGCCGCTTCAGCTTCCGACAGTGATGGGACAATTAGCTCTTACCTTTGGGAAAAAAATTCAGGCCCTGCTGCAACACTTGCAAATACAACTACCAGCACGCTTAATCTGAGCTCCTTAGTAGAAGGAACTTACATTTTTAAAGTGACAGTGAAAGATAATCAAAATGCTGCTGCTTCTGACGAAGTTCAAGTGGTAGTAAAACCAAAACCGAATACAGCTCCTGTGGCCAATGCAGGCAACGATCAAACTATTCAATTACCAATTAGTACTGTTTCACTCTCAGGCACCGCCAGCGATGCTGAAAATCAAAGCTTAACTTATCTATGGACAAAAAAGAGCGGCCCTACTGCTACCATTTCGAATACAAATACTTTAGCAACCAATGTGACTTCATTAGTTGAAGGAACTTATGTTTTTAATTTAAAAGTAACTGATACTTCAGGTGGAACACATAATGATGATATTCAAGTTGTGGTCCAAGCTACGGCCAGTACAGATAAGCCAACGCTAACAATGTTTCATCAAGTTTGTTCACCTAGTTGCTTAAACTACTGGGTTTCATTACCAAAAGATTATTATACTGCGACTGCTGGTACCAAGTTTCCAGTCATTATGTTCTTGCACGGACATGGTGAACGTGGAGATGGAAGTAATACAACAGCTAATCAAAATCTGATTGCGGCCCACGGTCCTTTTAAATATATCAAGGCAGGAACTTGGCCACAAAATTACAAATTTATTGTTGTCGCTCCACAGCTACCAACCTCACAAAACGGTTTTGATTGGACTGACCCATCGAAAGATCCAGACTTTCAAAACTGGACAGAAAAAGTTATCACTCATGCACTTGCAACATTTCCTAAAGCCGATGATACACGACTCTACGTAACTGGACTTTCAATGGGCGGCGAAGGTTCAACTCGCTTAATGGTTCGATATCCAAGTCGTTACGCTGCAGCCGTTATTGCTTCAGGCAGATATGATCTTGGGCTTGATGCCTGTGTTGCAAAAAATCAAGGCATGTGGTTTTTCCATGGTGATCAAGATAATGGGGCCGACAATAACTACTCACAAGGTTTGGCCGCTGTTACAAAATTTAATAATTGTCATACCTCAAGCAGTAACCATATGGCAGGGATGACGACACTGGTTGGTGATGGTCATAGCGGAACAGCTTGGGGAAAAGTTTATGGCAGCTTCGGTACACAACACAGTGGAACTAATATTTATGATTGGTTATTACTTAATACCAAAACGACAAAAGTAAAGCCTCCAGTGATTGCGGCTTCTGTCCCTCCGACCGTTATTAATGGTGGCATCGAAGCTAATACTCCACCAACAATTAGCAAAGTTCATAACGTTTTTATGGATAATGGTACAACTAAATTTGTTAAAATTGATTATCAAGATGATGATGACGATCAAATTGTTCTTAAATTTATACAAACACTTCCTAGTTTTGCATTTATTGAAGATGAAGATAATAATTCAATGACATTAAGAATTGAGCCAAATGCCAATGCTGGATACAACAAACGTTTTGACATTGAAGCTAGGGATATTTCGGCTGCGGGCAAAGAAAATTTTTATATTCGAGTTAGAGATCCATCTATTCGCTTAAGTGACAATGCACTCGCTGGCCTTGCCGGTAAACAAACTGAACGTGCTTTAGGTTCGACAG
The DNA here is from genome assembly GCA_016786485.1 of Bacteriovoracaceae bacterium. Classification (GTDB taxonomy): domain Bacteria; phylum Bdellovibrionota; class Bacteriovoracia; order Bacteriovoracales; family Bacteriovoracaceae; genus JAEUWD01. The sequence continues at coordinate 26,355 of JAEUWD010000067.1, forward strand.
CGGCCAAATATGGGTTCTATGAATATGTTCCTCGTGATGTCGCCAATACAAATCATGCTCTTTATAAAAAGTGGCCGGTTATTTTATTTCTGCATGGTATGGGTGAACGATCTAATGGTGGTTCAACACCGTTAAGTCGAGTCATTGCACATGGACCTAGTAAACTCATCGCTGCGGGTAAACACTTTGATGCATTTGTCTTCTCACCACAAGCTAATTACTCATGGGATAATAATGCTGTCGATGAATTTGTTGATCATATATTTTCAGTTTATGGCCACCATATTGATAGAACCCGTTTTTATGTAACTGGACTTAGTATGGGCGGTGGTGGAACTTTTAACTACGCCGGACTGAGACCTGATAGAGTCGCTGCGATTGTTCCTATTTGTGGTGTTGGTTCTGATTTAGGTTATGAGATGGCCAACACACCGATTTGGGCCTTTACTAATAAAGATGACGGTACTGTTGGTCGAGGTAGTACCGAAGGTGTTTTTAGAGATGCCACAAACTTTCACTCTGGAGGATTATGGTCTCAGTGGCCTTACGGTGGTGGCGGTCCAAGTAACGCGACCAGTATGCCTTTTGCAACCACTGCGGTTAACGCCAGAGGTGTTAGTACAAGTACTGGTTGGACTAACTCATGGGTATGGACTGATGGTTTTTCTAATAGCAACGTCGGTATTCATAAATATACTATTTATAATGCTTCTGGACACGATTCATGGACAAAAACCTACAACGATTCTGTGAACTCGCAAACGATTGGTGTTTACAATTGGATGTTTGCACAAAAATTAGTCGAGCATGATTTAAAAATTACACAAATAACTTTCAGTCAAATTCAACATCACCAAAACGAAGCCCCTCAAGTTCGTTTTGAAGTCAAAGTCACAGGTAAAAATGCCATTGGAGGAGTATTTGCTCACCTAAATAATTTTGGAGGCTCTAGTAAATATAATCTTAAGATGACATCGATCGGAAATGATCGCTATGAATTAGTTTACAATATGCCAAGTAATTTGAGTCTAGGTAAACGTGAGATATACTTCATGGCCATCGACAACCAAAAAAATGTAAAAGTTGAAAAAAGACCATACGCTATCTTAAACCCTAACTACGCTACAGCGGTTGGCGCGAATGAATTAAATTACAAAGTAAAAATTAATTTTGGTGAAGCATCTAATGCTAATGACACCTGGAATACCACGATGTTTGCCCCGACTCCAGGTATGGTTTACCCATCGCTTTTAACTGAAGATAAGCGCAATAGTAAAATCACCATGCTGGCAGGGACCAACTGGTCTGGAGCTAACAACTGGGGTGGACATGATGTTGGGACTACCTCACATGACTATCAAGCTGTGATAACTCGCTCTCACTGGAGTGTTTATAAAAATACCGCAACACTTTACTTTCATGGGTTAAATCCAAGCTTAAAATATAGTTTTAAGTTTTTTGCTAGTACCAAAGATACGACTAGTCGACCTTGTTACTTTAAAATTGGATCAAATGAGGTTTCATTAGAAGCAAAAGCTAATGCTACAAATACTGTAAGTTTGTTAAATGTTACACCAGACGCAAATGGTATGGTGGAAGTAAAAATAAGAAATCACGATAGCGCCAATAGTAGTTCAACATTTCACTACGCACATATTAATGCGATTGAAATTTCGCCTACAAATTAAGTATAATAAGACATGAACAAAGAACCTCAATGCCCAAAATGTAAATCTGAGTACACCTACTCCGACGGTACGTTATGGATTTGTCCAGAATGCGCTCATGAGTGGAGCATGCATGAAGCTGAGACGCCTGTCGAAGCGGTTTCAGATAATTTGATTCGCGATGCTTATGGCAACGTCTTAAATGATGGCGACGCCGTAACGGTTATCAAAGATCTTAAAGTTAAAGGAACTTCTTCCACCGTTAAAGTTGGAACCAAAGTCCGTGGCATTCGCTTAGTCGAAAGTGATGATGGCCATAATATCGCCTGCAAAATCGATGGTATAGGGGCAATGAACCTCAAGTCAGAGTTCGTAAAGAAAGCCTAGACTTCTATTTCCGTAAATGTTAACTCTAAGCGCTATGACACATTCGATTCCACCACAGCCAGCTAACTCATTCCGCGTTGTTATTGAACTCGAGTATCCTGAAACTCGTATGGATAATAAACTACTGGAAGCGCTCAGAGCACAGAACGAAAATGAAAAACTAAAAAATATTTCTCGTGCTGCCCTAAAGACCATGTTCAATGAAAAGAAAATTTTTATTAAAGGCCAAAGGGCCAAATCGTCCTCCGCGCTTAGCAAAGGCATCACTTATGTGGACATTCTTTTAACATGAACGAGCAAGCTTGTTTCTGGGGACAATGGTCCCAAGCCACCATGCATTTTTGTGAAGCGAAACTCTGTGACATTATTGTCCAGCCTGCAAATGCCTATTCAAACTTAGGCTTTGTTCTGATGGGGCTCTATTTATTTAAAATAGTCGATCGTCGTAGCCTTTATGTGCTTTTTCCAATTTCATCGGTCCTGGTTGGTATTACGTCATTTTTATATCACGCCAGCTGGACTTTTTTCTTCCAAGTTTTTGATGTGACATCGATGTTCACGCTTTCCGCTTTGATGTTAAGTTTAAATTTATTGCGCTTAGGTAAAATTGGCAAAAAGAGTCTTTTTTATTTCTACCCTACGGTGGTTATACTTTCTGGTTTATTGATGTTCTTTTTAAAGGGTAAATCAGGAGAATATATTTTTGGGACACATATTATATTCGTTCTCATTTCTGAATCGATTTTATATCTGAAGAAAAATCAAGCAGATTACAGTAATCTAAAAGTAGCGTTATTGCTTTTTGGTATTTCATTTTTTATTTGGAATATGGATGCAAAAGAAATCTGGTGTCGACCTGATAATCACATCTGGCAAGGACACGCTTTGTGGCATGTGATTAATGCATTTTGTTTTTATTATCTCTATCGTTTCTATCAGCAATTTTCCACACTACTGACTAACGAAAAAGCTCTGTCAGGTAAGAATTAAGAAAGATTTTTTGACTATCAGATTTATTTCTTAAAGTGATAAACTCATTCCACTTCGGATAAACTTTCGAAAGATAATGGGCATTCGCCTGATGCATTTTGCCCCAGTGCGGGCGCCCACCGTAACTTTGAAATATTTTTTCTAAGGCAGTGAAATATTCTGTCGGTGATTGAGCGATATACATATGAACGGCAAAATAAACACAATCACGTTGATAACAAGGCGATAAGTAAATCTCATCTCTTTTAACGAAGCGTATCTCGATAGGAAAAAGTGTTTGAAATTTATTGACTTTGATTGCTTCACGAATTTTTTGTACACACTCTAAGAAATTTTCAGCAGGAATCCCATATTCCATTTCATAAAATTTAACAGATCGATGAGTCGCAAACACTCTTTGTGACCAATCAATCACCGTTCGGGCAGATAAGAATTTATCAAGGATACGGGCGAGAACATGATAAATCTTAAATTTCTCAGCAACACGATTAAATAGACCATACAGCCAATTTTCCATGACGATATCATTAATCCAACGTTCAATTTTTTTATTGGGTACGTCCACTTTCGTTTCGTTCATGGTTTTGACTAAACACATTTCCGACATCGGAAACATAAACACTTCAAAGTGACGATTTTGAGAAACGTATTGCACCCATTTTTTTAAACAATCATCTAGGCGCTCAGGAAATAAACTCATGTTTAGCTTATAACTCTCCACCAGCTTCAAACGAAGAGTGCAAAGAATTCCGAACGAACCTACTGAAACACGAATAGCAGAAAAAATTTCGGGATTCACTTGTTCCGAACAGGTGATGAGTTCGCCCTCTCCATTAATATATGTCAGCTCAATAATTTGATTGGAAATAGACCTTAAATTCTGGCCGGTTCCATGTGTCCCAGTACTGCTCGCGCCGGCAATCGACTGAACATCAATATCACCGAGATTTTCCATCGCCAGACCGTGTTTAAATAATTCTTCACCCAAAAACTTTAATTTGGTTCCGGCCTTCACTAGCGCTGTTTTTTTTACTTTATCAACTTCCGACACACCTTGAAAATCATCGAGTGTTATAAAAATATCATCACTCACAATTAATGGAGTCCAAGAATGTCCACTACCAATAAGACGAATTTTTTGTTTGTGAATTGCCGCCTCTTTGACGATTTGAACAATTTCATAAGTAGTTTTAGGTTTAAGAATTTTTTTAGGCATGAAACTAAGATTTCCGGACCAGTTTTTTATTATCATAAAAAACATTTTCCTTCACCACGATAAGTGGCCATTCTTTTTTCAATTTTATCTTTACGCAAACAAAGGATTTCTTGGAAATGTTCACAAACCTCACCGGCCTTCGCATGTCTAAAAAAAGCTTTATCGCCGATTTTAAGTTCTGGATGCGCCACTGGTGTTTGGACTTCGCCAGCACCTTCTAAAGGAAACAGCTTCATGCCTTCTGGTAAATAAGGCACTGGTTGTTTGAGTACATCGATACTGCCTGAAGCAATAAAACCACCGCTCTGACAGGTATAATAACCAGGAGCAGGATTACGCGTGACAGGCAATGCAAAACACATGGCCGGTCGATAGCGAAAGTTTTGATAATGATCAAACAGTCCTGGAGAATAAAACCCAGAGCCTATCGTCACCTCATCTACCCATGGTTCTTGAGACGTTTCTTTTAAACTTCCTGTCCCTCCACCGTTAACAAATTTTAAGCTGTAATGTTCTGCTTTTAAAATTTCGACATATCTTCGGCGTTTAGAAGCAACGATTTTCATCGCCATCTTTTTAAGATTTTGAATAATAAGATTTTTTGGTTTTCGTCCAGCCACACTATCAGTGACACCAGCAACCTGGGCTTCATAACCCATCAAACCGACTAACTTCACTTGCGGATAATTTTTTAAATCATCCACAAAAGAGCGAAATTCATCTTCAGCGTGAATCGAAGATCTCCACACGCCAAAGTGTAAACCGGGCAAGCTATTTGAAAGATCAATATCGATACAAATATGAAATTGGTAATTATATTTTGTACCAATGCGATTTAAGATTTCCAAATGCGAACGATGATCAACCATTAACACAATCGGTGTCACATCTTTTGATTGTGCCAATATACTCAGCGCACTTTCATTCAATGTCGGATAACCCATCAAAATATCTTTTTGACCACAGGCTCGCAGATACAACGCTTCATTCAAGTCGTAGCACATGACTCCTGCATCAGGTAGTTGCTTTTGAATATATTCAATCACTGGATAAGAGCGAATTGATTTCGTCGCAAGACGAATTTTTTTATGGGAGGCCGCTTTTTCTAATTTACGAATATTTTCATCGAGTAGCTCCAAATCCAGAACTAAACATGGAGCATCGATTTCTTCCAAGGCTTTCACGTAGCGTTCATAACGTTCATTCATGAATTTCTACTTTTGCCGTGATGACGCAAATATTATAGCGAATGACTTTCATTTATAGCAGATCGTCTTCTGTTTTTTCTTAGTTGTAAATCACTACAAGCCAGAGTTTGTCGCTCGGCCATTAGTCCCAGCCAATAACGCGATAGCCTTTCTCGCCAAGACATTGATTAACGTAGTTTCGCTTAATTTGATCTGGACTCAATCCAGCAGCCGCGCCACCCGCAGCACCACCAACTAAGGCCCCACGACCGATAGAATTTTTAATGTCGCCAGTAATAAGACCGGTCGCCGCTCCGACAACTGCCCCAAAGATTGAACCCGAAGCTGCACCTTTGAGCATTTGCTTGCCCTTGGAAGATTCTAAGAATTTCTCGGCTTCATCCATACAAATTTCCACGTCTTTTTCAGCTTCCTCCTTACCAACTTCTTTATAAACATCGTTGGGATAAAGGACTGGTTTTGAGGCACAAGAGACAAGAATCAGAATGATCAGATAATTTAGTATTTTCATGTCCTTATCCTACCCTATATTGTGGGTAGAACTCAACAGAACGCTTGAATAAGCGGCGCAGTAAGGATAGGGTGTGGCATTAATTATTACATATTTAAGGAAGAGACATGTCTCAAATTCAATTTACTGATTTAAAACTTATTGACCCGATCCAAAAAGCATTAAAAGACGCAGGCTATATTACCCCTACTCCGATTCAAGGTCAGAGTATTACTCCGCTCTTAGAAGGTAACGATCTTTTAGGCATTGCCCAGACCGGCACAGGGAAAACAGCGGCCTTTAGTTTGCCGATTCTGCAATTACTCAACGCCGCTCCAGGACGTCCAGAACCTAAGCGTCCACGCGCTCTCATTCTCACTCCAACACGAGAACTAGCTATTCAAATTCATGAAAGCCTACGCACTTATGGAAAATATTTAAAACTCAGACATGCCGTTATTTTCGGTGGTGTTAGCCAAGGTCAACAAGTTCGTGACTTAAACCAAGGGCCAGATGTTTTAGTCGCAACTCCAGGTCGTCTTTTGGATTTAGTTGAACAAAGATTGCTGCGTTTAGATCGCGTCGAAATTTTTGTTCTAGATGAAGCTGATCGCATGCTCGATATGGGATTTATGAGAGATATCAAAAAAATTCTCCCCCTCATCCCTACTCAACGCCAAACCATTTTCTTTTCGGCCACCATGCCAAAAGAAATTCAAAGTTTAGCGGAAACAATTCTTAAGAAAAATCCCGTGAAAGTTGAAATCACACCACAAGCAACTACCGTTGAAAAAATTCAGCAAACGGTAATGTTTGTGGAAAAGAAATCCAAAGTGAATTTACTGGTGCATTTCTTAAGAGAAAATCCAAAAACGAAAGTTATCGTTTTTGTCGAAATGAAACACCAATGCAATAAAGTAGCCGACCGCTTAAAAGTGAATGGAATTAATGCCGATACTATTCACGGAAATAAATCACAAACGGCTCGTCAAAAAGCTATAGAGAATTTCAGCAAAAATAGAACTAGAGTTTTAATAGCAACTGATATCGCTTCTCGCGGAATTGATATCGACGGCATTACTCATGTTATTAATTACGATCTTCCAAATATTCCAGAAAGTTATGTTCACCGTATCGGTCGTACCGCACGCGCCGGAGCTGAAGGGAAAGCTATTTCATTCTGCACAGCGGACGAGAAATCTTATTTACGGGCGATTGAAAAAGCGACACGACAAGAAATTCCTGTGACTATCGATCATCCTTATCACTCAGAAGAATCGGCCCAAGCTACTACGACCAGTGTCGGTAAAGCTAAGGCACGCATTGAAGGTGCACGTAAACCTTCAGGCAGTCGACGTCCTCACAAAAATCAAAGAAGACATGGTGGTGGCGGTGGTAATAAGGGCGGCGGCGGATTTAGAAGACGACGCGATTAATTTTCGTTCACCAATAAATAACTGCGATACTTCGGCATAGCATAAGCTGAAATTTTCCCACCATCATTATTCGGTCCGCGCATAGGACCTTGAACGTAATACTTATCAGTTTTTGGGTTATATCGGTAATCGGATAACAAAAAAGCTTTTCCTATAGCAAAATCATCCAGGGGTCCCAAGATAACATCGTTTTTATTTGAACCAATGAGTGGTTGCATGCGAATCGTTTTACCTTTTTTATGAACAAGGTTAGCAAAATCAGCTGGGGTTTGAAGTTCTTCAATCGGTTTTGAAAGATCGTTTGGATTAATTTTATTCCGTTCCAAAAAGCGGGCCAAGTTTGCTCGAGCTAAATCAACAAGCTTAATCGTCGATTTATGATCAATATCCCAAAACCAAGCAGTCTCACTAAATTGATAACCGAGTTTGGCCCATAAATATCTTCCAACGTAATCAGCGAAGTTCGTAACGTGAAGAAGTTCAGGAATTTTCACGTAAACTTCGTCATACCAAAATTTAAAAAGGCTTGAGGCGATCCCACGTATTTCATCCAGCTCTTGATTAATATACATGCCTTCCGTATCCCCGACTAAGTTTCCAAATTGATCATGAGTGAAATTGCGAGCAGTGTAGCCAACAATCTCATCACCCATAAAAAGTGTCGCCAGCATCGTCACATGCTCTTTCACCACTTTTTGCTTTTTCCCCTTCACCAGTTTTTTTGTGATGATATTTGGGTCATGCATGAGTTCAAGGTATATAGTGACGGTTTTATTTTTTTTCGTTTTAAATTTATACTTCTTCGAAAGACCATTGAGGGCGTCTTGGGTCATCCAAGGAAACTGAATCTGCTCTAAAAACGCCATATCCTTGAAAGGTTGGAAGCGCTTGAATTTATCATGTGACCATTTGGATTGAATAAAAGGCAGTCCATAGAGCTGCTTGGGTGCTAAGAAAGAAAAGTGATGATCGCAAGCTGTGAAGCCCAGGTGAAGTTGACTTAAAAGCAGTAAAAAACCAAGCATGAGGCGAGATTGTCATGACGCATAATCAGGGTCAATTTTTATCCTTATTCCTGTAGTTTTTTCAGGGACTTAAGTCTAAATAGCCAGAGGCGCCAAGTTTTACTATTGTCGCCTCACATTCACCTTATGAGGGCAATTTTATGAAACTAACCCTTCTTATTTTATGTCTCTATTTTATGAACCAAGCCTATTCACAACAATATGAATTAACTCCTGAAAATCAAATTGAACGTGAGCGCATGTTACAAAGCATCAAAGAATATGAAATAGCACCGGTCGTGTTTCCTGAATTTCAAAGTGCTCCGCTCGCACATAAAAAAATTCTCACACATTATCGTCAGAACTTGATACCCACTCAAAGTAAAATGGAAAAATTAAGTTACACTAGTAACATCTATCACCTTTTAGTTGATCGTGCTTTTTACACTAGCGATACCGAAAAAAATGAGTGGCAGAAAATTGAGAAAGAAACCAACACTGAAATTCGAAAATTGGCCAACTCTGATGAATATCTCAATGCCAAGCTTAAGTTGATTGAGCTTAGTGAAGGTTTACCAGACAGTAACTTCACTCGTTATATCAAAAAAATGAAAGAAGATTTTGAGTTTAATAAACTGAACGATGAGCAACAAGCGATAGCAAAACAAATTTCAGATGAATTTATTAATATCAACAATATTTTAAACACCAGCCCACATGTTCCGGAAGTTCAGAAGTACGGTCCGATTAGCCAACAAGTGATGAAGGACTTCCACGCAGGAATAATTTCGGTGGATGAAGGTCGTAAAATTCTTAAAGATGCTTACGTCGCTTTTGAAAAACATATTGAATATTACTCGAGCAAAGGTGCGGAAAACTTTGCGAACATCGCCAAACAAAAAACACTCCTTGCAAAAAGCAAAGGCTTTGAGAATTACGCACACTACGCGCTTTATGAACAACGTGATGGTTATCAAGGCGAATTAGTTGAAGTCGATTCTCGTCGCCAGTTTTTACGTAACTTCTTAAATGAAACACAAGAAATCGCGAAGGCTTACTTAGCTGCTCGCTATCAATACGTCATGAAGCAACCACTTCCGGAAAAATTACCTGAATTTATTAACGGTTTCTTATCGCCACAGACAACAGGCTTAATTGATGAGTATTTTCCGAAAGAAAAGATCGTTGAAGTTTGGCGCCAAACCATGCGCGAAAGTGGTTTCAGCCAAGAGACACTTGAACAAATTATCGTGGATGAATTCCCACGTGATAGAAAGTACTACCACGCTTATCTCTCAAGCACTAAAACTCCAACTCCGAAAAAGCTAAGCATTAATGCCAAAACATTGGAAGTGAAGAGCCCGGTACGTGACAGCTCTTGGACCACACCAGAGTCTTATGTCATTCAGAACTTTAAAACAGATGGCCCAGGTTCAGCCACCACTGCCTTCCACGAAGGTGGTCACGCGCTAGAAAATAGTTTTAAACGTCCACTTTATTTAGATAAC
>JAEUWD010000003.1 GCA_016786485.1 Bacteriovoracaceae bacterium
ATATTTCTTCCAAGACCTTGAGTTCTTAACAACCAAAGGTGTGAATCTAAAAGGCAAAAAACTACCGGTTGATTTGGCCCTTAAATACATTGAAAACAGCAGCGTTACCTCATTGGGTGGCTTCCGTGGTATGGCCAAAAAAGCGCTTTTTGAACTTGAATTATGGAACTATGACTTCTCACAACCAGGCGCCAAAACCTTCTTAGAACGCGCAGTTGAAGTTGGTGAAGCTCTGGATAAGGAGTTCTTAATTGCAGGCTCTGAGCGTGCCTCAACAAGTATTGACCATTGGGCAAATTTTATGACCGTTCACCATTGGGGACGTAATATTCGCTATATTGGCTACTTCCTGGCCGAAGCTTCATCGATGATGAACGCTCAATTTTTATGGAGTAAATTTCAACAAGAGACAGGCCGTAAAAGCTTAAATTTACAGCCTACTTTAGCGAAATTACTAGCTGAAGGTTATTATAAAAAAGGCTTTGAATTACCATTCCCATTGGCGGTTGAGAAGTTCACCGGCGAGCCTTTTGCTTTTGATAATCTTATTCGTTCAGAGAAAGAATTAATCGAGAAACACATCGATGGATTAAATTGCGATAAGCATTTATAGCCATTACTGTCTAAATTTTTGACAGATAAGTTTTACTTAAAATTCGTTTTTTCCAACACGGAAATTTTTTAGCTCCTATACTTTAATCAATATTATTTTACAGGAGTTTATTATGAATAAATTTTTAGTTTTAACTGCCGCACTATCATTCAGCCTAACCGCTTTAGCACAAAACAACGTGAGTTCAACTAAAACTAAACGCAATAACCGTGCAGCAAGTATCAATACAGCACTACAAGTTGAATTAGGTCTTGATAATATGTCAGGAGATTCAAACGTTGGTGTTTCATCAAGCAGTGTTGCTCCGGGAAATACCACACGTGCTACACGTGATGGCAGCGCTAATGCTTTAAGAGCTTCAGTTCGCAAAAACTATTCATTAGGAAATGGAATTTATACCAGCTTCGGCGGGACACTAAGACTTTCAAGATCAGATGATTCAATGTTCATCAATGATGGCGCTGGAAATCAAAACTATAAAACAACTCGTAACATTACAGAAATCGTCGCTGAGCAAAGACTTGGTAAATTAATGGGAATTAATGTATTTGGAAAAAACCTGAACATCAGACCATTTACCGCTATCAGTTTAGGAGCAAGACAAGTAGCGATGAATTACGACAGTCTCAATATGCAAGGTGATTCACGTTCTACTGGCTTAGTCCTTATGCCAAGTATCGGAACAGAAGTTCTCATTTCTTCTGATTTCACCGCAAGCTTAACTTTATCTCAGACAAATATTAAAACAGATGCTGTTAATACAAGATTATTTGCAAATAGTATTAGTTTTTCAGAAACTAACGATGCCGTAACACTTATCAGTTTAGGGTTAGCTTATAACTTTTAGTTTTTATGCGACAATTTCGGTACTTGGTTCTAACATTTTTAACTATGGTGTACGCAAATCGTTCGACAGCTCATTATTGTGATAAATTTGTTCTGGATGTTTCACCAGGAAACACCGTTGAAGTTTATCAAAGTAAGGACGCTGGAGCTTACTACTGCGAACATGCTTTTTGTGTCGGCGTGAAACACGCTGGTGCTAGCCAAGAAGTCGGTATCGATGCTAACGGACATAAACTCGTAGGTTTTTTACATATCGCGCCTGATAAACATTTATTCAGTGAACCTGGTAGTTATGTGCTTTCAGAACGTCATTCAAAAACTCGCGTTATCACGGCCAGTGCGATAAAAAGTTATTTCGCTTCACTGGTAAGTCGCTTCCCTAATGAGCAACAATTTAAAATTCTTCTGACTGGTTACAATCGCTTCAGCGTTCCCGATGGCCAAGGCGGTATGGTAGAAATTACGAATAATCCGTCGCAAGATTTCGTTAAGAATCCAGAAAATATTGATTCCGTCATGGAGTTAGCTTTTGGCGCAAAACAAGTGAAGGCTTTCGCAAGTGCTGACGAACAAAATTATGTTATCAATACCGATGGGCGT
>JAEUWD010000037.1 GCA_016786485.1 Bacteriovoracaceae bacterium
GAGAAGAGAGTACAACACGCGAAGACCTCATAGCAGTCTGGGTTATAAACCACCAGCGCCAGAGAGTTTTAGAATTGTCGATGGAGTTTTAGCGTGCTAGAGAAACATACTTAACAGTGGACGATGGATGGGGTCTGCTCATTTTTTGGATCAACCTTTTTAACTAGCTGACCTAGATTATTATAAAAAAACTTCGTTAAGTTATTCTCAGGGTCACGAATCAGCGACAGTTCACCAGTTGGTAAATATTCATATTCGGTTCTATTGCCCGCTGGAGTCACCACTGCCGTTAAGCGATTGAAGTTATCGTATTCATACTGAGTGATTTCGTTCTTAGCATTTTTTGTTTGAGTAATATTACCAGCAAGATCTCTCAGATAAATTGTTGCATCATTAGATGCATTAATTCGTTTCGATAAGTTCCCAAACTCATCGTACTCAAACTGCGAAGTTTGGCCTAATGGTTGAACGATAGATTTGACTAGTCCTAAGTCAAAATAAGTTCGACTTGTTGTATGATTGAGAGCATTTTGTTGTGAGCTTACCAAGCCTTGAGCATTATAAAATGTTTTTGACTTGTAACCTCTCGCATCGGTTTGCTCAGTCATATTTCCGAAGCTATCGAAAATTTGAGACGTCGTCACACTCGATGAACTATCAAATTTTGAAAGGAGATCGTTCGTAGCTGGATCATAGTTAAAAGTCGTATAGCTTCCATCCGGACGTGTAATCTTTGTTGGAAGGCCATCTATATTGCGTTCAACAAAAGTTTCTCTGTCTTCAGCATCAGTAATTTTTTGAATGTAGCCAGTTTCGTCCGAATTAAATTTTGTTTCATTGCCTTTAGCATCTTTTATTCCATCCACTAAGCTTTCATCGTTGAGTGATTTTAAAGGTGCAGGGTTGTTGCTCGTGTTATTGTTAGCGATTAACTCTGATGTTGAATCGGTAACTTCAATGACTGAATTATCAACTTTTTTGACTCCAACCATTCGGCGCCATTCATTATACAAATACTCTGTGCGATTATTTCTTTGGTCGATTTCGGCCGTCATATTGCCATAACTGTCGTACTCAAATTCGCGAGTTGAGCCATCTGGGAAATTGACTTGAGTAAGTTTGGTGCCGGTATAGTCAAAACTAGTCACACGATTCGCCGGGTCTGTGACTGAACTTAAAAGATGATTACCATTATATGCATATTGAATTTGACGACCAACTGGATCTGTTACAAATATTAATCTACCATTTGAATCGTATTCAAAACTAATGAATCGACCCGTACGACTAGATTGCTCAATATGTTTTCCTTGAGCATCGAATTTAGCTACTGAACCGTTGCGATAATTTCGAGTAAATGTACCATCCGCATTTTTTAGTAATTCAGAATTATCTTTAATAATTGGTGCATAAGCTAACGAAGTATCAGATGAACTATTGAAAATCACCCGACGTATTCTACTATGTCCAGTATCTTGAATGAGTAGGTTTCCAGCATTGTCGAGTCCCAAAAACTCAGGTGCACAAAGCGAAGCGGTTAGTGCTGGTTTATTATCTCCAATATCGCCCTGAGTACATTCACCAGAACCTGCGACGGTTGTGGCGATTCTGTTTTCTAGATCAATTCTTAAAACACGGTTGTGTCCAGTATCTGCCACATAAAGAGCTTCAAGGTTTGCATCAAATACCATACCGGTTGGTTTATTGAGTAAAACATCTTGTGCAAATGTTTCGTCAGCAAGAATGCCGCCTTGTGCAGCAGTTTTACCAGCAAAAGTCGTTATAAATCCATTAGGATCAATTTTTCGAATGTATCCCGCTTCGGTTGTTACATAGAGATTTCCAAAGGAATCATAGGCTAATCCACGAGGGTGAAATAAGCTAGCTGCAGTGGCATAGCCACCATCGCCGTTATCAAATGTTTGACCGTTACCTGCAATCGTTGATACTGTTTCGTTTTCTAAATTGATTAAGCGTATGCGATTGTTTCCCGTATCTGCAACGACCATAGTGTTTGCATAAAACCCTGAAATAAGATCAGTGGGATTATTTAGTTTTGAGGAAGTTAAAGTACCGTCTGCAAATCCTGGGTCACCAATTTCACCTTGACTTAAGTCGTTGTTCCAATGAAGCATGCACTGATTATATGCAACGCTTGGTATGCTTCCTGTTGATTGAGTTCCAGAATACAAAAGAACAACTGAAGAACAATTTTCACCAATCGTACTATTGCAAAATGGTTGAAAGTTTGGTTGTGAGGCATATCCACCGCTGGTCTTAAATGTTGGAGGTATTGCAAAATCATTCACTAGTGCCTGGTCGGAATAATTATTTGTTAAAATACTTCCCGTATTTGCTGTAACAAAAATATTATTTTCAGTATTAATAACTTTATTAATAACCTGTTCTTTTGAGTAAGCTTGACTTTGTACACGACAAGTATAACGAGTATCAAATAGTAAACCTACTAGCCACCGTGTTTTCAGAAGTAGGTTTCCTGAAAGTTCTCGAGGTTTAAAAATATTAACTGACTCTAATTGTCCTATAGTATACTTTTTAGTTTGATTATTTCCTTCAATAAAATATATATCTGGATAATTTGTAAAATCTACTCCCTTTACTCCACTCTGATTAAAAAGTAGCGTCTCCATTTTATTATTTAAAGCATAAACTGATGTTCCACCATCAGCTTCTTCAACTAAGATTCTATCTGAGTTTGTATTAAGTATTTTTTGAACTCCACCAATTTTCCAACCAGTACCTGAATTCGATATTTTTTTATTTTGTAGATTAATATTCCCAACTAAGTCTTGTGGGAAAATTTCATCAAGTAAAACTTGTTGATTAATAGGATAAGTTTTTGTTTTTGTTCTACCAAACTTTTTCGTTTTTACCTTCTGAGTACCTACTGTCATTTGCTTGAGTTGAATATCATAGTGTGAAACATAAGGATGAATGCCAGATTCAAAATCTTTCAGGTCAAGAGCATATGAAATAATTGATTTATTAGGTACTCCAGTAAAACGTACTTTCTCAGATTGAAATTCACCTGAAATAAATTGAGCATCAATCCATTCTGGCGTTATCCAGCTTGTAACATTTAGTTTAACTTCTGCTTTAAAAAGACCACCTAAGGCACTACCGCCTGGCGCTCTTCCTGTTCTTTTAACTTCCATTCTTGGGATGTCGATCAGATTTGAAACAACGACATTAGGATCGGCCCATCGTGAATTATAAACCAGTGAGGGTGATATATCTTGACCTAAACTTTTATAACTAGGCAATGCTATTGAGTTTGAAACGGCGCCGTTAAAGACATCGGCACCAGGTCTATCGCCTGATTTATATTCTGAAACTCTCAAGCCAATAGGAGCACTCATGACTTCTGAAAAATGTGAAATCCCCATACCTGGTTTAGTAACAACTTTATTGTTTTGTACAATGGCAGCGCCATCAACTTCCCAGTTTCCGGTTTTTGAGTTTTTTGTAAGAATCACCATCTCAGTAGCTTCTGGCAATTCGTTATAATTAGGTAACTCAAGATGTACTGGTGTTTCAAAGGTTAATCCCGATGGCTCGAGTGCTATAACAGTTTGTGGAACCGCAAAGTCCGGCAACTCAACTGAAGTTCTATTGGCCGGGATTTCTATCATATTTATACTGACATCGTTATTTCCAATAATCGCATTAGCTGGAATATTTAAAAAGACCCCTGGAGCATGCGGTGAGGTGACACTAGCACCGTCACGAGCAACAAAAGTTGTTTCACTACCATCCAATAG
>JAEUWD010000044.1 GCA_016786485.1 Bacteriovoracaceae bacterium
AAGAATGATAAAGGTCGTACTCAAAGTTTGATTTTTCTGTCTGATGCTCAACTTGTTCATAAACGCTAGAAAGTACTCTTCTGTATTCGTAAATATATTGATAAAGATCATATTCCACACGAGCTAATAAACTTTTTTTTAAATAATTCTTTATATTTGTTTCGAAGCCACTTGAATGGTGTGAACGTGGCACAAAAGTTGAACACTTTGTATGCAGGTC
The DNA here is from genome assembly GCA_016786485.1 of Bacteriovoracaceae bacterium. Taxonomy (GTDB): domain Bacteria; phylum Bdellovibrionota; class Bacteriovoracia; order Bacteriovoracales; family Bacteriovoracaceae; genus JAEUWD01. The sequence goes on from JAEUWD010000044.1 coordinate 221, forward strand.
ACGCTGATAGTCTTCGTGTTTTAAATTATTGGTACTGGCCAATTCATGGGCCTTTAGAAAAAATTGCAGGCAACCTTTTAATTCTTTTTGCAGATTTGGTTGTTGCGCCCACGCGGAAGTAAATATCGTCACCAGCAACAAAATCAATGAATAGCGAGGCCCATAGGACTTAAATTCCATAGCCCTTTACATAGCAAATGAGCTGCCAAAAGTAAGAAGAAAATTCAAGTCTTTTCAACAACTTATGACTTTCAAAATCCCTCTATTGTTCAGGAATAGACGAGATGTTTCGATTTTAGGCAATCGCTTCGTAAACCAGATCAAAACCTAGGTGCTGAGTGATAAGATGGGTAGCAGGTAAAGCGACTTCATGCTTGAGAAGTTTAGAGATAACGTCTTTTTTATTATGGCCCCACGCAATCATCAGTACCTTCTGACAATTCATGAGAGCACCCAAACCATAAGTCAGCCCCCAAGTTGGGTTGGCCAACTTGAGATTTTTACATGTCGTTTCAGATAATTTCACACAACCCATGTTAAAATCTAATGGCAAACCAGGTTCATGAAATCCGACATGTCCATTGAGTCCCAATCCCACTAAAGCAAGATCGACTTTTATTACTTCGTTGCCAATCCATTCAATTTTATGAGCGTAGCTTGGAAGATGTTCTTCATAAAATTTTTTAAAAACACCTTTTTCTTTTCCCGTAATGACTTCATCAATTTGCAAAAGCCTTACCTGATTCAAAAAGTCTGGCTTCTCTTGTTCCCATAATTTGTACAAGGGAATGACCGTATTTCCCGAAGGAATAAACAAACTTTTCGCCCCGCTCTGAGCAATATTTTTTTGACACCATTCGTTGGCGAATTCGATAACTTTCTTTTGATTACTAAAAGAATAAAGACTCATATGATAGAATTATACACGAGGAAGTTTTTATGGCCAAAAGCATTTCAAATATAATTATTGCTGCTCATCCTGATGATGAAACCATTTTTTTTGCTGGCCTGATTCAACGTCATCGACGCAAACCTTGGACAGTCATTTGTGTCACCGATGGAAATGCTGACGGACAAGGGATGATAAGGCTCGAGCAGTTTAAACAGGCCTGCAAAAAACTAAAAGTTGATCATTATGAACGTTGGGACTTTCCTGATATTTACGAAAAAAGATTAAACTGTGAGCGCTTGATCACTCAACTAAAAACATTACCAAAAGCTGAGACTATTTATACTCACAGTATATTGGGTGAATACGGTCACCCTCATCACCAAGATGTGAGTTACTGCGTCCACAAGGCCTTTGCAAAAAACCTAGTTATGAGTATCGCGCAAAATGTTTATCCGGAACTCGATATTCGACTAACAAAAAAAGAATACAACCTGAAAACTAAGATTCTCAGCGATATTTATGCTAGTGAATTTAATCGCTTCGCACACCTACTTCCGGCCAGCACCGATGAAGGTTTTTTCAAACTTTCGATAACAGAAGTTGAAGCAATCTATCGCTTTCTTACCGGTGTTGCTCCACTTGAAATATCCAAACTTCAAAAATACAAATGGTTAAAGTCACACATTGAAACGGTCTTTGCCCAAAAGAGCAAAAGAATATTCTAATGAGTAAATATTTTCTTGGGATTGATATTGGTGGAACAAAAACGGAAATAGCCCTTTTATCTGATAAAGGAAAAAGTAAATTACCTCTAAAAGTAGAGAAAAAAAATTATCACATTCTTCTAAAAAAGCGTATGCCAACGCAAAAAGAACTTGGTTACCAAAATCTCATCATAAAACTTGCAAGTTTTATACAAGATACACTCACTAAACACAAAATTTCGATGAGCATGATTAATGGGATTGGGATTGGTCTTCCGGCGAGTGTTGATCCGACAACAGGATTGATTGCAGATATTAAAACATCTCCTTTCAATGCCCAAAACTTGGCAAAAGATCTTAAAAAGGAACTTAAATATAAAAAAACAGTAATATCAGACAATGATGCTAATCTCTTTATTTATGCAGAAACTTTTTGGGGAGCAGGTTTAAACTTTGCAAAAAAAACAAAAATCAATCCAACACAACACAACAGTATGGGAGTAACACTTGGGACTGGTGTCGGTGGAGGGATTATAATTCAAGGGAAAATTCATAGGGGCCGTAACGGTGGCGCTGGAGAGATTGGACATACACCTGTCGAAAGTAACGGCAGAGCATGTTTTTGTGGCCGCTTAGGTTGTGCTGAAGTTTATTTGTCGGGCACTGGGATAGAACTGGAGTGGCAGAAACAATTTACCGATAAAAAATTATCTTCGAGTGAAATTTTTAAAGAAGCTAGTTCTAAAATATTTTTTGAAAAATACCAAGAGCGTCTCGCTAATTTCCTAGCAAATCTAGCAAATACTTTGAATCTCGATTACATCGTACTTGGAGGCGGTGTAAGCAATCAGAAAGTAATCTATCAAGGCCTTGAGGCCAAGGTAAAAAAATACTCTTATATTCCAAACAATACTATTAAAATTTATCAAAACCGTCTTTCTGATTCAGCTGGTGTTTTAGGTGCAGCCTTGCTAGCGCTTAAGATTCATGATAAAAGTTAAAAACAAAATTCAGGTCAGAAATATGTTAAAGCTAAACTCAATAATTCTCATCATCATTTTTTCTTCATGTGCAAGAGCGCAGGAGCTTAAAACAGCTGACGACATTGATATCAATCGTTATATTGGGAAATGGTACGCTATCACCTCATTGCCACAATTTTTTACGCGTAAGTGCCTTGGACAGTCAGCTGATTATCAAATCATCAACGAAAGCGCTATCAGTGTACTCAATACGTGTTACAAGAAAAATAAAACGACCACCATTGAAGGTCAGGCCGTCGTTATAAACTTTCAAACCAAAGCTGAGCTAGAGGTGAGTTTTAATAATTTTTTTACCAGGTTATTTCGAGTTAAAGGTGACTATAATATTATAAAAATCGATGAAAACTATCAGTATGTAATGGTTGGAAGCCGAGATCGAAAATCGCTTTGGATAATGGCGCGAAATAAATCCATGCCTGAAATTAAACTTAAAGAATATATTGAAATCGCCAAAGAACAGGGCTTCCCGATTGAAAGACTCGTTCGATCGAAATATGAAAAAAAGCACTAGAAATACCTGCCTGCTACTAAGAGACATCGAGACTAGCGAACATGATGTAAGTGCAGGAAACGGTAAATGGTGGACCCGAGCAGTGTCGCCCTAGTCTCCTAATTTTGTTGGGATTATTATGGCTGAAATAGCCAAAAAGCGCAAACCATAGAAACGAACAGAAATGTTAATACTATAATTTGTTAGAATGATTTGGGGCCAATAGAAATCGGCCCCGAGTTGTTAATTTTGATAACGTTCAAAATCAATTACGTTGTTTTTGAATTTATCTGTTGATGGTGAAAATACTTCCAAGACGTCTGTTGCTCCAGTTACTTCAATTCCAGCGAATCTGACATAGATTTGAAATGTCTTCAAATCTTGCCATCCGCCAATCTTCATAACTGTAGCTTGGTCGACACCAGAAGCAAGCATGTGAGTGGCAAAACAGGCCCTTAATGAGTGAAAGTTAATAGGTCTATCTATCCCTATCGATTTTAAAAATTCTCTTAAAACCTTCCCTGCCTCACCGTTAGTCCATGAATAAAGTCGCGGAAGAACAAAATCGTCATCCTTAATGGGTTTGCTGGTTTTCAAATCATTTAAAATACCCAATAGTTCTTTTGATATAGGCACCGTTCGCCAATATCCAGACTTCGTGCATTTTAAGATTTGATGACTTCTCTTATAAGATTGAGAAACCCTAATTATAGATTTTTCAAAATCTATATCTCTCCATTGTAATCCCATAAGCTCCCCACTACGCATTCCTGTATAAAGAGCAAATGACCAAATTCGATACCAAGGATTTTCAGCTCGCTTCGCTTCATATAAAAGTGTTTTTATCTCATCTAAAGATAGAATTTTAGGAACCTTTTCTGATTTCCTTCGAATATCTAATCGCTCGACTGGAGTTGTGTTAACACCAATAATTAGCTTTTCTTCGATGCCCCACTTGTAAACCGTGTTGATAGAGCCCTTGATGTTTCTTATTGTGGCTTGTGCCAGCCCCTGCTCTTCAGCTTTAGCCAGCACCTTACGACCATCACCTTTGGTTAGCTCACTGGCCTGAATAAATAACCATTCACTTGTGTATCGCTTTAAGCGATTTACATGATCATTGAACTGATGTGGCTTGGAATATTTATCACCTAAATGACCGAGTTTCGCACTCGTAGACCATCTTTCGATAATATCAATCCACTTTAATCCACGCCCCTCAATTTTAGCTATTTCTTCATAAACAGTTTTATAAAGCTTTTTTTCAAGTCGCTTAGCCTCTACAATGTTTTCAATTTTTGAAGCCCTTCGTTGAATCCGTAGTGATGAATCCGTTTTACCTCTTGCTTGAACATAGATATCGAAAAAAACTTTTCCATCAATTGTTTTTGATGTAATCGCCATGAAAACCTCCTTTTAAAAAAGAAGTTTCTAGCAACTCATCAAGTTCATCTCGTCTGAAATACAATCGGTTGTTAAATTTTCTGGCTTTAAGATTTCTCTTATAAACCAGAATCCTAATTGCATTTACACTTTTCCGAAGATACTTAGCAGTATCCTTGGACGTCATCCATATTAAATTGTTAAAGAACAACTCAGAGGGGATTTCCCCCTGAGTGTCTTTATTATAGCTATTTTGTGGCAATTTGTAAGCATCATTATAATTCATCAATTCCCCTTAAATATTTATGATTAATTAGTTAATGTGAAACCAACAAGCTCCGCTTTAAGCTCTGTGAATTGTTTTATTTCTCCTTCAAGATTTTTAAATTCTCTACTCTGGTTTTGGCCCTGCACAAAAACTCGTAACCCTTTTTTTAAATGAAGATTGCAATTTTCCGCTTGCTTACCCCAGACAACAATTTTATGCCATTTTGGTTTTTCACTACCTTCAATATTTTCGGCGAGACTGAAGATGCAAACTGCTTCTTGTTTTTTGGTATACCTAAGATCTGGATTTCCACCAAGACGACCGCAAATTAAAATCGATTTGTTTTGATTCATAATTACTCCTTGTTGTGTTAATTAATATTAAGGCGTTTAATTAAATATTCGCCAAGTGTGAGATTTGTATTGTTCTTCCTATTGTACTCGTCTCTGCTTCTTTCTACTTTTTCCATTTCTGAAAGACTATTTTCCTGAAGTTTCTCAATGTCTTTATCTGTCACCTTCGTTAGCAATAAAAGACAAAGGTCTTTGAAATTAATTTCTCGCCCATAGTTTTTTGCGTTTGCTTTCTTCAGTAGACTAAAAATCAAATCCAAATTTTCTTTATCATCACTGACATCAACGTAAAACTTTGACCTCTCTTGATTGATGACATACTCCTTCTTTTGATTTTTTGGCTTTCTTCCTCTTTTCTTCCCTTCCTCTTTCACTATTTCATTCATAATCATCTCCTTTTAAATTGCCCGCTAATCTATTATTTTCTCTCGCCCGCGTAGAATGTGACTCCATCTATTGAAACAACGTGAAAGAGAGGGAGTCACATTCGGAGCAAAAAAAACAAAATAATATCAACGAATTAGCGGGCAGAAATTTTAGTACTCATCATCATTTCATATCGTTTTTACACCATTTTTATGTCTATTTACCTGGGCCTAAAAAATCTTTTAAACTCATCTCATTCTTTTCAATTTCACCCATGATTGCATCAAACTTATAAGGTTTAAATGTTAACTCAGGATGATAAAAAAAGTGCAGTCGTTTAAAAACGTCGTCACCAAGTTTGTTTAACATCACCTCCTGATATTTTTTCATGAGTTCTTTTTGCGGAAAGATGTAGATAACATTCTGATAAAAACTGTTATAAAGATATTGTCTTGCCTTCTCTGTAATGCGTTGATTGTTCTTGCGTGTGAGTTCTAATTCCAGTGCTACTTTGATTTTTTTGCCATCTTTTTCATAGTACAAAACTGCATCAGGAGTAATTTCAAAATCATTTCTAGAAGTTCTCTTGTCATGAATCTGATGCTCTAGTTCCGCGTTTTCAATCAAGCCACTATCCAATAATGCTCTAACGATTTCAGAAACTTTAATGTCATGAATTAGAGTTTCACGTGATAAAGCATTCGAATTTTCTCTTATAGAAAGTTGTGCCTCACCGAGGCTACTAAGATAGACAAATTTCTTTCGGCTAAAGGGATCACGATAACCTTCAAGTACTTTTCTTTTTTCTAAACTCCTAATGACACGATAGAAATTATGGTACTTTGGAATTCGAAAACACTCACGCCTTAAGCTTTCTAAATCCATCACTCGCCATTTAAGTAATGGGCCTAAGTAATTTAAATGAAGTGAATTTAAATTCATGAATTCTGTCATATTGCTCCTTTTAAATTTACGTTTGGAAATTTTGATTGTTAACCAGGCGATTATATTTAGTCACATCCGTCATCTTTCTATTTCTAATATTAATTAACTTGTATGACACAGGGTCTTGGGTAAGTAAGATGCATTGGCCAACAGCTAGGTTCTTAATAATATCAGGGTGAGCAATTAGTTCATTTACATCTCGAACTGAACCTTTCTTTTGAACTTCACCATCTTCAATCATATGCGTTTCTTTTTTCGTCACAATTGTGCCGATAGCATTTGCAAAAAATGTTGCTGCTTCATCAAGGCGTTGCTTCAAAACAAAATAGTTACCTGAGTTCTCAATAATTTGATTCATAAGGTCTGGGCATATTTTATTAATATCAGCTGCTGCTTGTACGGCAACAGTTAGCTCTATTCCTCCACCTCGGCATTTATTTTGTAATTCAATAAACTCCTTGGTTACAATTGAACCGAATTCATCAAAATAAATACTCACGGGGTTTAACTCCGCTTCGTATTTGCCTTTTTCGCTATTAAGTGACGTATAAGATTGATTCATTAACTCACCTAAAAATAGGCGACCTAATGCTCTGGCAGTCTCACCATACCCTTGAGTTGATAGACCGACATAAAGACATGCCCTCTCAGCTCGAACCTTCGAAAATGTTAAGCCATCGGTTTCTGCATTTAAGATCCTGCCAAAGTCGCTGCCAACGATGTCTTCTAATTTTTCAATCAGGCCGACAATGTCTTTACTTGAGCTTTGTTTTAAATAATCCAGAATGGTTTTTAGTGTGAAGACTCTATCATCGGCTTTAATTTGGTTCAGAGCTTTCCTTAAAGCGCTTTTGCACATCGTCTCGTAATGAGGCTCAGTCCAAGTAAAACACTCCATAATCCGATTTGTGACTTGATTAGCAGTACCGTCTAAAACGGGATTTAGACTAATTGAATCCTTATAGTGCTCTGAAAAAATATAACAAGGCTTTTTATATTTTTTGCAAAGTGCTTGAAACGTCATAAGTGATTCATAGTCACCCTTAGGGTCAAAGAAGATAATGGGCTTATTTTCACGTAGTGAGTGTTCTTGGAGGATAGTAATCAGATTTGTTTTACCAAAACCTGATGCACCTACGATGAAGGAATGCTTTTTAAAATCAATACTCTTTAAGTTTACCTCCCTTTTTGTACGAGTATCTATTCCCAGTGCATCTTCCAATTGAGTTTGTTTTTTGACAGCTAAAGCTCTACGTTCAATTTTGTGTTCTGGAGCTTTCAAGTTAAATACTTTGCCGAAAGCGAATTTAAATAATTCTTTAAGTAGGTCGAAAATAATTAGACACAGTTCATGAAAGATTTCATGGAAAGGTTTAAATAGATCTAGTTGTGGACTTTGATTTTTATTTTTCATAAGAATGCTCCCATGCTTTGAATGGACTGATTTGAATAGTGCGATTCCCTAAATCAATAGTTCTGGCTTCCGCCTCGTATTCAATGATGAATTGTTTTTTAACTTTTCCTTCTAACTCTTTTGGTAATCTTTCTTGCGGAACTTCGTAGCGCTTAACAGGCTTAAAGCTTACTTCTGGTTTAACGCTTTTAAGTTCAGGTGAGAAATCAAAGAGCGGAAGCTCCTGATGAGTCTGAGCTGGTTCATCTAAGAGCATTGGAACATTGCTTTTTTTCTTTTCATCGTCTTGGAGATAATAAGCGAGTCCAGCTCCTGCAATAGCTCCAATCACTCCAAAAAGATATGCGTTCTTATCTCGAGATGCTTCATCTGGGGAATAAATTGACCCACCAGCTGCACCCGCAACCAAGCCTATGCTTGCACCGGCGATAAGGCCCTTCTTAAGCGTTGAGCATGAAGCCAGCAGCAGAATTAGCAGCAAATTAATTATTTTCATTAACTGCCTCCATAAAATAAATAATCACATCAATACCTGCATCAATTGTGACAATGGGTTCTTTTGCTTTCATCTCTTCTAAGAGAATGTCTGATGTCGTTCGACCTGATTCAATAAAACCTTGTAACACTTGGTTTTTGACTGAGCCGTCTTGCAGTTGTCCTAGAGGGGAAGTAATTCTCGTTTGAGCAGCAGAGAGAACTCCTTGAGCAAAGTCACTAGCGACAGCTGCTACTATTAAATCTTCTTTACCGTCGTCATATTCACCTTCAAGTCCACTAGTGCCATCTGGATTAAGAATTTGTGCCACGATCGGTATTTCTTTGCTCGGTGTAACCATTTTATTGCAAAGAGTGAAAACTCTTTTATGTTGCGTAACACCTTGGCATGAAAACTTAGTTCCAGGTTCTAATCCTTGATTAGGTAGAGCGGCAACCAGTACAGGTGAATTTAAATTAGTGGAAACGATCGAATTTAGTAAAGTACCACGAAAGGCCTTTCCGGTGAGGATTTGATCTTGTTGTTGCCAGATAACGGGCTCACTGCTTCTGTTTTGAAGGATTTCAGTAATTCGTCGATTGCTTTCAAGTAATTTTTGAAAAACTCTGTCATGTTGACCTCCTGGTGTTTTTGAATATGTTTTGTTTTGAGATTTATCTTTAAGCCTCGAAATTCTTGCTGGCGCAGCCAAAAGAGCGAAGCTCACGCAGGCAATAGGTAAAATTGCTAAATACTTCATAAAATTTCCTAATGTTTTAGTTTAAAATCCGAGTCCCTTCATAAATTAAAGGCACTCCCTTCGAAAAATATTCCCTAGATTTAATCGGCAATCCATTAACTACTACTGGTTCAGTTTTCTTATTAATAAAAAGCAAAGAATTATCGCCCTCTAAAATATCAAACAGAGGGGCTTCAATCTTTCTAGTTAAAGCATGATTTCTGACTCCATCTTTAACTTCAATAAATTGATGAGGAACTTCTTTATTAAGTTTTAAGTCAAAATAGTATTTTCGGTTTTTGGTAATGACCAAAAGATTTGAATAACCACCCTCAAGCTTAGGCTTTATTGCTAATGTTTTGTGATTATTAGTCACTTGAAAAAACATTTCTTCTTTGCTCCCGCCATAAAGATAACTTTGAATTTCACTTTCAAAAGAGAGCGTTGTTAGCAGGTTTAAGCTTAGAAATAGAGTCGTCACTTGATTCATCAGAATATGAAAGGTCATAACTCCTCCTTTGGTGGAATCTCATTAAGTTCAGTTAATTTATAAAAGAATGGATTAGTGTCTCGTCCTTCAAGAATCACTTTAAAAGCTAGAAGTTGTCCTTCAGATTTTAAGATGATTTTACATGCTCCAATTTCAAGCGATTTAATTTGAAGAATTTTATCGACGGTAAGGCTGAACGGTTCTTTATTCACTAGTTCAATGATTTCTGAACTAACAACAAAAGGATTCGGGCTTCCTTGGGCAAGAGTCATGAAAGCTTGCCGGCAAACTTCTTCCGCGAGTGGTCTTTCATCAAAAATTTCACCACCCTGATAGAGGTAATAGCGTTTTTCAGCAAGGAGACTAATTGTTCCAATACTAAAAATGATAAGGCTTATCGCCAATGCCATTTTGAGTTTGCGGTTTTCTTTAACAAAACTGGAAGAAAAATCATCGAAGCTCATTTCTTCTCCTTGGGTTTATGTGTGGTCTTACATTTTTATGAATGACTTTATTAGCAGTGACCTTCTCAAAGCGAATTTGATTTTGATTAATTCTATTTGTGCCTTGATTGTTTGCAGGATGAGCCAACTTCGTTCTATTTACCAGAGATTGTTTGCCTGGCGCTGGAATGGTCTTTTGTGTAACCTTATTTATTGTTTGTTTGCCAGTGATATTATTTCCACTTTTTTTCTCATTCGTGTTTTGTATTTCAATTTTTGCTATATTATTAGTCTTAACTCCTCTAGTAGATTGCTGTAACACCTGTTCTTTAGCAACTTGGCCATTATAATGGTCAGCTGCTTCTCTAAAGCTCGGCGTTCGCTCTTTTGTTCGCATATTTTTAATATAATTGCTTGTTCCACCTTGAGTCCCCTTCGATGGAAGTAATGAACCTAGTTTTGAATCAGTTATTTTTATAAGTGAAGCTGCTTTGGCGGCGACCGGCAAAAGTGCTGAGGTCATGAGCATTTGTCCCATTTTTGGCGCAAATGCATGAATACCATCACCTTTAACCATCCCATAGGTCATCATAGGAGCAAGAAGGAGCAGTAAAGTAATTCCTAAAAGCCAGATCAGAGTATCAATGTTAACTAATTCTCCATTAAGAGCGTTCTCTTCCATGCTGTTTCCCACAAGTGATAAAATTGCGACTAAAACAAATGGAAGAAGGATGCACCAAAGACTTGCTTGAACGGTTCCTTTAAGAGCATCTTTCGTCCATCCAAAGAAATATAAAACTGCTGTAATGCCTGAGAAAACGTAAGTTAAGTGGTAGACGCTGGAATAAATAAGTTTTAAGAGCCAAATAAAGAATTTTGCGAGCACAAAAAATGTTGTGGCAATGAGATCATTAATAGCTGGAACAGCTATAGCATCAAAAAATCCGCGACTTTTATTTTTAGTCACAACTTTTGGCTCACTCCATATTTTTAAAAAGAGATTTCGAGGTGAAACTTTTCTTAATGTTACACTTGCACTATCAAGGGATAAATCAACAGCTTTCGTGTGAAACGTATAAAAGGCACTCATAAAAATTGTTATGATGAAAAGCTTTTTTACTATTCCTCCAAAATTCATATCTCCAAAATACTCAAGCAGTATGGCAATCGTAAAAGCTGGAGCAATAAAGTAACCCGCAATCTCTAGCATTTCTTTATAAAGATGAACGACACTGGGTTCGTGTATTAAAAGCATGTCTTTGAGAAAGCTATTTTTCATCTTTTATCCTTATTAACTTTGTAGAATTTCTCTTTTTCGATTTGCTCTAAACGTTTCTCTTCGAGTTCTTCAGCCAGTAGACGATTAGTAGTCGCCGTCTTTTCTAAGATTTCAAGTTGTGTATTATGGATGTCTACGTTTGATTCAAAGATAAGTGCTGTGTTTTGCGCAGTTAATTGTGCCGCTCTTCCTGATGTTTGAGCGTCAATTGACTTATTTACTTGTGAGCGAGCTATTTTCTCTTTTCGTTGATTAAGCTTCTTTGTGACTTTTACCTGTGCTTTAATTTCTTTTTCTTTGCCCTTGATTTCAGAATACTCACGCATGAGTTCTTTAAACTCTGCCATAGAATATTTCAGCTCTCGGATTGCCCAGTTTAAGTCTCCCAAGTTTTCGATTTCTTTCTTTGCAGCTAAAGACTCGGCAATGTAAAGAACTCTTTCTGCCCTGTAATACTCATCCTGAAAGAGTTCATTATATTTCTGCATTTTTTCAGTGTACTTTTCTGCGTTAGTTACAAGTTTTTCTATTTCATTTAATTGACTAGCAGTTGTAGTGACTAACTCAACTAAAAGTGCTGTATCTGAACCAAAAATAGCAAAGCTTAAAGGACTCAAAATAGCGAAACCAGCAATCAAGATAATTTTAAACGGAGATTTCATTTTGATACCTCCAGTCAGGGTTTTTAATTTGGGTGAAGTTTTGTATGGCATTTTTAAAATCTAAGAACTTTCCTTTTTCTTCCATATAATTTTCAAATTGATTGTTTTCCTGACGATCACTAGTAAAAATTTGATATTCAAGATGACTTGGATAGTAGCGCAGAATCTTTTTTTGAACTTCGCTTAAAAAAAGAAATTCACTATAACGTCCTTTTTCTGACTGCACTGAATCTAATAAGTTTTTTGAGTGAAAATCTAAAAACTCCGATTCATTTAGCGACTGCTTAAAAAGGAATTTAAAATAGGTATTTTGTATGATTACTCGTCCCAGTTGAGTTTCAGAGAAATCATCCAAGTTTTGTGAAATGGCCATGGCAGAAGCATTGTGTTTTCTGAAAGTTCTAAAGCACTCGGCAATATAAGAAGCGTTTTTATTCAGTAAATGCCAGCATTCATCAAAAATAAAAATCTTTCGACCATTTAAGTTTTTGAAATATTCAATCAGGTAAATAATAAGTGGTGCTTTCATTGCTTCTGGATAAACAGAGAAGTCACAATACGTAAAATCGGATAATTTTGCTTTATCTTCCGTGAAATATTCCTTTAGCTCTGAGAAATAGAAACTAATTCCTGTAAATTCTCGCTCTAACTCATCTAAGAGTTCTTGGAAGTTTTGAACATTTCTTAGCTCCAGTGCATACTTAATCGTTTCGTGTAGTTTTCCTTCTTCTTTTTTGCTCATTTTTTCATCTATCGCAGCAAGAATAAATTCTTTCAGGTAGCGAGTGTTTTTAAACTCAAAAGGATTAAATTTCTGGGATAGAATCATACCCGAATGAAATTTGGCGTTTTTATTAAATGAATTTCCAAGATCCAAAACTACGGCTTTCGCACCTTGATTTAGTTCATGCATCAAGATTTTATTAACAAGCATAGACTTGCCTTGCCCCGAGCTTCCGGTCACTAAGCAATTATAGTTAAGTGCCGCTGGATTAAAGAGATTTACCTTCACATCGTTTTCAGATTTAGCTGAGAGTTTCATCCCGCTTTCATTTACGAAATCTCGATGAAATGGCACTAAGTAAGACAAGAGATCACTTGGGCACAAAAGCTTGCGTTTAAAACTGGCCGGAACTCCAGGAATTAGAGTTTGATAGAAGTAGCTTAGGGCCTCAGCTTCAGTTATTAACTTTGCACCTTTACCTTCAAAATCCTTAATCACTACCTGCGTTTTTCGATCTAGCTCTTTTTTAGTGTCCGCTTTGATAAATAGATAAATTTCCGCTTTAAAAAGGGCCTTATTATCAGCAGTAATTGCATCCAATAGTTCTTCAGCCTCAGAATAAGCATTTTCCGATTCAAGATCTCGCATGTTTTTAAAGAGTGAAGAAAAATGCATTTTCCTTCGAAAGTTGATTTTGTTTTTCGCTTTCTCTTTTGTGATCTTTCTTACATTTATCACAAAATCGGGGTAAGAATTGACTTCGAAAGGTAAAAGCTGGCTTGGCAAATCTTTAAAGCTTAAGAGTCTTAAATACTCATCTGATTGAATTAGGTAGTTCTCAAAAAAACTAATATTGGAAAACTTAGTCCCCAAAAAAGTTTCGATAGGTCTTTCGCAAGAAATTAGCTCGCAATGTGAAAGATTGATATCTCCGAAAGCATTAAGGTAAAGTTTCTGGTTTAACCAATACAGCTTAAAAGATCCTTCCGAATTTATTAAATCTGATTCAAGGCATTTGATAATCTGTTCATAACTTTTAAAATCATGACTTTCTAAATCGGATGTTACAACTTCATAAAATGAACTCACTTCCCCGTTCATAGAAGTCAAAACGTGATTTTTTTGACTAAATATGGGCATCATGTTCGCTCCTTACTGTTTCATCCATCAAAAATAAGTTCTTCTTTCGAGGTAGAAAAAAACTTATAAGATCAAGTTTTGTATAAACAAGTTTGGTCATAGCAATCAGACAAAACGACAAGATTAGAGATATTAGTGGTGGCAAATTAAAGATGACACAAATATGCAGTGATATCACTAATACTCCAAGATCTATGAAGCTTAATCCAAAAAAAGAGGGCATAACTTTTAAAAACTTGGGGTTTCTTCGCATAATGACTCCTACGCCAAACTTTTAATAAAACTTAGAATTGATGGACCTAGCATAAGAACAAAAATCCCCAAAAGCGCTTGAGTCATTTTAGTCGAGGCATCCTGCCGTCCTAAAATAAAGTAAATTCCTGCAATACAAATCCCAAAGAGGGCCAGTCCTAGTCCAATACGGGAAGTTTCTTGAGCAAGTTTGTCTGCCGTAGCTTTAAGGCTTCTGGCAAATAAAGTTTCAGACTGAAAAAATAGAATGAAAGGAATCAAAAGTTTCATGATTACTCCTTAGTTATGAAAGTTATTAATTAATGCGCTTAATGCGATTGAAAAATACTCGTTATATTGTTCTCGATATGACAATCGAACGCAATTGCGACAATACTTTACCCAGTTTCTCCAGCTCCTTTGTTTTGTTAATTCATCAAAGCGCCAAGAATCACTTGAAATTGAAATCTTTCTGTCGTATGCGGCACGGATAACAACTTCAGCACAATAAAAAAGCGAATAGCCTTCAGCCATTTTGGTAAATTCGACTCCTTGTTGAATAACACCTGTGTTATTGATGACTTTTATAGAGAGTGAGTGTTCTTCGTTGTTATCAAGTTCTTTGATAGCAGATATTGACTTAATGTTGATATGGAGAGCATCGTTGATCCATTTTACATTAATCTTCTTTTCTTCAATTAATTTTTTGAGTTCAAATTCGTCATCGTTGATCATTAAGTGTATTAATGAAAATTCACCCTCAAGAGATTTTTCAAATTTAAATTGTTCATCCCTCTCAATAAATTGATTTATATCGTAATGGCATTTACAAGATTTTTCACGGCATAAAAATCCTAGTTTATTTTTTAGAAATTTCTTACCCCATCTTCTCTTCGGAAATATTTGAAAATCAACTTCACTATTTGTGGATGCGATCCCTAGTGGGTAAATTATAAAATCATTACCACCGTAGGCGTCTTTTCGATAAGAAAATATTTTATCTGCTGATTGCTGAGATAGCTCTTTACCTGTCACATAAGAAAGTGAAATTATATTTTTATTATTAAATTCATGATCAAGATAATTCATTCTGAGTTTGTTAGTGAAAACAAACCATTTGCCTTCTTTTTCTTTGTTTTTTAATTCGCTAAGATTTTCGAAATCTTTAAGATCATTTTTAAAATGATAAATCTTGATTAATTCATCATTCTCAATCGTGTAGTTTTTATCAAATAGATGTTGAAGAATTTCTTCAAATTTCTTTTGTCCTGAATTTAGCCCGACATAATAGATTTTGCTTTCGAGAGGAGTGTTATAAACAACTGGTAATGATTTGTTTTTCACAGATGCCAGCAGTTGTGAATATTTTATTGAAAGTGAAGGGATTTCGAAATCATCGATCTTCGAAAAAATAAACTCGCCGCGCTTAAGATAGTTTTCATAAATAAGATTTTTGGGTACGCTCTCTAAAGTTACCTCAAATGTTTCGTTAATTCCTCCGTGAAAATGCCTTTCAATCTTTGTGCTACCAATTCTTTCATAACTTTCTCTTTCATAATCATAATAATAAAAACTTAACTCTAAGTTTTTAATCGCAGGATAGAGCTTAGAAGATAAAAGTTTGATAGAGTTTTCAAACTGAAGGGTTATTTTTTCCAGATCATATTCTTCATCAAAATAGTGAATGTTTTTAATAACCTGATTATGATAAAAACTAGGATCAATTGCAGGGTATTTAACCCATGTTAGATCATTATCCTCAATATCATCCCATGTATGAATTGAGTATTTTCCAATTTTTGCCGCTGATTCTAAACTCTTATCACGAATTAAAATTCCACCAACACGATACTTAAAGTCAGGATCGTTGCGACCAACTTTGGTATCAATAGTAAACTCCCATCTACTACTAGGATTATTTCTTTCGATACCCTCTGCTTTAATCGAATAATTTTGAAGAAATGAGATTTGAAGCTCGGGAATATTTGCGATAAATGGATTAAGGCCTTTTTCTTGCTCGTCTAAATCATTGAGCATATCCCCGTCGGAATCGATTTTAATTAAGTCATTAGCTGTCAGCTCTTGATAGTTCTTCATGGTCTTATTTTTGTCTTCACTGCTTTTAAAAGAGCAGCCAATAAAGAAAAAAAATGAAATGATAAATAACATTATATGCATAAGAAGCTCCTCAAATTTTGACCACATCAAGTATAGAACCGAGTGGAAATGTTAAAATAACGCCGAGTTTTGCGATGGCCGATAAATGCCCGCGATGACAATCCATCAAAATACCTTCATAGCTTTGGCCATCTTTGGTTAAAATTTTAATTTCGTTACCAACTTTAAGATCTCTTTTCATTTTTCCCCTCCACTTAGACGTGAAACTTGCCAATTAAATGTTTTAGAAACTTTCTTAAATTCTTTTTTTGCCCACAGTGGAATGCTCGCTGGCATAAAACTACGGTCGTTTACAAATAAGCAGTTCACGCAATGCGAATAGCTTCTTAAGTGCTCAAGACCTGCGTGTCCACATCTCGGACAGAAATCAAAATAATGTTTTGTTCTCATTGCTATTACCCTCCCGGTGTTTTCGATTTTTGTGTGCTTACACATTTAGATAAGGCAGCTTTCGTGCCAAAAATGAGAAGAAATTTAAAAAAATTTAAATATCTAATGAAATCAGTACCTAGACGCTCTATGCATAATTACAGGGATACTTGACTTAGGCCTGAATTAACCATAAAAAGTCCAATAAATTTGACTAAAAGTAAAATAAATTGGACTTCAAATGAAATGCATTATTGTTGAAGATGAGAACCTTCCAAGGCTAACACTTAGAGGGTTGCTGAAAGATGTTGAAACTACTGAGGCTAAAACTTTAGCACAAGCTCGAGCTCTAATTTTAAATGAAAAATTCGATTTAGCATTTCTGGATTTAGATCTGGATAAAAAACTGGCAGGCCTGGAATTAACCAAAATTGCTAAGGAACGTGGTTTATATTCAATTATTGTTACGGGCCATAGTGATGAGAAAATTGTTGAGAGGGCGTATCAATTGGGTTGTCAGGACTACCTGACCAAGCCCATAACTCAAAAATCACTGGATTTGGTTCTTAAGCGATTTAATGCTTTTGATTCAGAAACTCGAATTCAGAGCTTAATTGAAACTAACTACATTACCACTCACGCAGCAACGTTAAATGAACTCAATATCATCAAAAAAATTGGACTCACTGATAAGCCCGTATTGATTAAAGGCCCGAGTGGGACAGGTAAACGAATTGTAGCTCATATTATTCGTGATGCTTTGAAAATATTAAAAGATAAGTTTATTGAGATCAATTGTGCTCAATTTAGTGACAACCTTCTCGAATCAGAATTATTTGGACACAAAAAAGGCTCCTTTACTGGTGCCACAGAAGATAAATTAGGACTTCTTGCTAAAGCCGATAATGGGATTATTTTTCTCGATGAAATCCATGCCCTGTCTAAATCAGCTCAACAAAAACTTATGAAGGCGATTGAAGAAAAGGAATTTTACCCGGTTGGTTCAACTAAAATTGTTAAATCCAATTTCAGAGTTATTTGCGCAACATGCGAAGATTTGCTCGACATGGTAGCAACAAAAAAATTTAGAGCTGACTTCTATGCCAGAATGAGTGGGCTTCAAATACAGCTCTATGGATTAAGTGAAAGAAAAGAAGATATTATTCCTATCATCAATTTCTATTTGGATAAGTTTGCGAGAAGAATTTCCATTACTAAAGAGGCAAAAGATTTATTGATAGGCCTTGATTGGAAAAACAATGTTCGTGATATTGAGACACTGGTTGAGTATTGGCAAATCCATGGCAATGGGATTATTACCGAGAAACAAATTCCAGAACAATTCAGAAATCAGGTATCAAACAAAACTACATCAAATGTAACCAAACAAAACATTAGATTGGCGCAGGAATTGGGCCTAAAAGACTATTTAGATTTAGTAAAATCTCAAATCATAGAATCTGTCATTGAAGCTTCTGATGGAAATCGTAATGAAGCGGCAAGACGATTAAAAATTTCAAAGCAACTTCTTTCTCATTATCAGAACAAACCAAGTTCTAAAGAAATTTTCCAAACAAATCACGGAGGCTTATATGAAACGCGCCTCCAATAATCTTATTCACCGTTTTAACAATCAGTTTTCTGTTCTTGTTACCGCTATTGATGCCATGAGTGCAAATCTTGAAAATAAAGAATATTTAAAAGAAGTACTTGAAGAAATTCAAAGTAAGAAAAATGAGTTTCAAATAACACTCGATGAAATAAAGCGTTTAATTGAGGAGAAGCAAGATGCGAATTAATCACCTCATTCTTGGCTGCGATAATATCGACGAATCAAGAAAATTTTATGAAACAATTTTAGGTTTTAAATTTATTGATAGCTTCATCGATACTGGAACTCGCAATCAAGGTTATGTACTCGTTATTGGCCAAGAACATGAACTTGAAATCTTATTAGTTCCTTTTAAAGCTGAACGCCTTCCAAGTCCTCAGCATTTAGCATTGGAAGTTGATTCTTTAGTGTTTAAACGGATTCTTAAGGAAAGCGAAGAGCATAATTTGGATATTCGTTCCATGCCACCACTTGATTGCAAAATCAAAGGAGTGGGAATCACCGAAGTCCGAGGTCGTAAGTTTGAACGTTTTTATCTCCTAGACCCAGCACGAATTAACATCGAAATTATGAGGGAAATTTGAAAATAGCTTTATTCATTCTAATCCATGCGACCTTTGCTTGGGGTACAGCTGAACCTCAAATGTTACGTATTGTGCAAAATGGAAATGTACATGAAGTTAACTTTTCAAACCTCACACAAACCACTATTGTAACAAGAAATCATCACCCACATTTTTCTAAACTAGGCGAAATTCAATATACTGGCTATTTAACACAAGAAATTTTAAAAAAATTTAAGGTTGAACCAAACCAAAAGATTACTTTAGTCGGTAAAACGGGACAGTTTTCGGTCGAAATGAGTGCACATGAGTTTTTAAACTCCAAAAACCTCATTGCAACCCATAAGAATGGTGTGCCAGTCAAAACTGAAGAGAATGGACTACAAATTATTTATGATGAAGACAGTCTGAAAAAGTATCCTCATTTGGCACAAAGACAGTATTATTGCTGGTGGGTACGGACGATTATCCTGGATGATAAATATATTCCTGATTCTCAAGGACTAACGAAAAATAAAATCACTCTTAAAACAGATTTTCCAT
>JAEUWD010000054.1 GCA_016786485.1 Bacteriovoracaceae bacterium
AGAAAATCAGCGACAGAATAAATCCCTACCTTTTTTGAAACCATCTGACTTAAATAAAGTTGTTTTGTACTATCCTGATATTCAATACCGTTTGCAAACGAAAGACGGTCAATAACTTTTGTAAATTTAGCACCATCATAATAAAGCACGTAACCACGGCCCAGCTGCGAAAAATTTTCGATAAACATTCCCATATGTGAGCGTGCACCGTGAGTAACCGTTACATAAAAACGATTTTCATCAACCCCAACAATGTCATTGGCGTTATAAAGTTCTTCAGTTTGGTAGAAAACATAATTGGTTAATTTCTCATCTACCAGCTCGAAGCGTTCAATACGATCACCTAAGGTGGTGTGATTAATAACAAATAAAATTTTCTTGTTATTAGTTTTAAAGAAATAAATTCCGTGGGGATAAAACTCGAAAGAAATGCTTTTGGTTAAATTCGTCAGCTTCTTCGTAGCATGATTATACAAATAAAGTGCACCTGGATTTTTATGCATATCATAGAACGGAGGAAAATATGCCGATGATAAAATGATTTCATCATCGATACTATCAATATCCTCAACGCCTTGGAGATTGAGAAGCGTCTGACAGCTTTCATGATTGTTCTCAGCAAAGTCTTTAAAAACGTTCGCATCCACTAGGGTTTTAAAAACCAGCACCAGCAGGATGGCAACAAAGCCAGCTATATATTTCATAAATCAATTTGGGATAATTTTTCTTTATAACTATTTAAAAATTTTGCCGCTTCAGCATCACTAAATAAAGCATACTGGAAATCCATTTCAATATGTAATTCATCATTTAACTTCATCGCATTGATCATCAGTGGGAATTCACTGCTGACAATCGGGTAAGTTAATAAATCAGCTGTTAACGTATCAAATTTTGGTAATTTCGAAATCGGCTCAACATTAAAGATTATCGCCAATGGAGAGCTCTTCTGATCTGAAATAACTCTTAAATATGGGTAGTCAGCGTGTTTAAAGACTTCCAACTGATACTGACGTAGGTTCTGCACTTGCTCGATTAAGCTTGCGGCTGAACCCACTGTATAAGTTAAAGGCGCTAGGTTGACACAATTTCCGATCATCGGTTCTTTAATTGATGTATGGCCAGCGGCTGGAATTCCCACGGTAAAAGTTTTCTGTGAAAAAGTTTCTTCTAAGTTTTTATAGAAAACTGAAAGTAATGTTACGAGCAAAGAACTCTTGTTCTTATAGCCAAATAATTTAATTTTGTTATACCCATCTTTATCGAAGTGTAGCTTTAAACGCTTACCAGCTTTGTTGTCAGTCATTTGCTTCATCGGAAGACCAGTCCAATTCTGCGCTTCAGTTTTCCAGAAAACCGCAGCTTCATCCATTTTAGCAATACGAGGATTAAACTCTTCTAAGTATTGGCCAAAGCTTGAAACATTATTTAACTTCAGCTCTTTGCCCGTCGCAAACGCGGTATAAACTTTGGCCAAGTCATCAGTCATGAAAGCAATCGACAGACCATCCATTACCAAGTGCTGAGTTACAAATGAAATCAGATAATCTTCATTACTGATTTTTAATAAATCGATTTTGAGTGGTTCTTCATTGATTTTTAATTCATTTTTTGAATTATTCTCTAACCATTGCTGAGCGCGATTAGCGGCATCTGGTAACTCAGAGAAATCAATCAAACCAACAGTTGTCGTATTCGGCTGATTGAAAAGAATTTTCTTTTCATCTGTTTTATATTTCGCATTCAATGAATCATAGCGCTTAAGTAAATATGATAAAGCCTCGATCATTTTTGGCTCATTTAAATTACCTTTTAAAGTAAGGGCCAAATAGATTTGCGCTGACAAACGATTTTCTTTCACTTCTGATTTTACCAACGATAAAAAGCGCTCATGTGATTCAATCATATTTTTTTCTAAAACCTGCGGCTTTTGGGAAGTGATATACCCAACATCAATTAACTCATTCACCACTTTTTGCACTTTGTTCACAAAGAAATCCACATCTGCATCAGTATGGGCGGTTGAAAGGAACATGTTACGTCCTTCCCAAATATAAACACCTTCAAGGTTTAGTGCAATAAACAACCAATCCATATTACTTTGGAATTTGAAACGGAATAAACTTCCGAAAGAAACTAGCTCGAGACCAATGGCTTTTTCCGTAAAGAAGTCATTTAATCTTTTTACCATCGCCGTTGTACGATTATTTAACTTTTCAATTAACTCCTTGCCTTCATTTTTTAATTTGCTGAGTGCCTCGTAACTAGCGGCCATCGCTAAAGGATGCTTACAAAAAGTACCTGCAAAAAAAGTTAAGTTATTTTGTGGAATGGATTGATCGCCAAAACGCCATTCACCACCGTCAATAAAATCCATATATTTTTTTGAACCTGCTACGGCACCAATTGGCATCCCCCCACCCATGACTTTACCGTAAGCCGCGATATCCGCTTTAATTCCAAAATGTTCTTGTGCTCCACCAACCGCAATTCTAAAACCGGTGATAACTTCATCAAACACCATGGCAGTGCCAGTGCTTTCGGTAATACGACGAATTTCTTTTAAAAATTCTTTTGGTTGATACTCTGGATAACGACTTTGTACTGACTCAACTAAAACAGCGGCAATCTCTTGACCGTGCTGTTGAATATAATCGAGCGACTCTTGTTTAGTATAATCAAGAACAATCAAATCTTCCGTTAATGAACGTGGAACCCCTGGTGCAACTGGAACGATATCGCCTTTGGTCGTCCTACGACCTAAAATTCCATCGAAGTGACCGTGGTATGAACCTTCGAAGATAACAATTTTTTCACGCTTAGTAGCTGCGCGCGCCAAACGAACTGCAGTCATAATCGCTTCAGTTCCTGAGTTCACAAAAGCTACGCGTTCTTGTTTGGTTAGCTCGGCCATTAAAGCTGCTACTTGTCCCGCTTGATTTGATTGCGGACCAACCGCTAAGCCTGTATCTAACTGAGCTTTTAAGGCTTTATTAATAAAATCCGGTGAGTGCCCAAAAAGGTTTACTCCAAAGCCCATCGTGAAATCCACATAGTTATTTCCATCGATATCCACAAAACGTGAGCCTTGCGCTTTTTCACAAACGATTGGGTAGATAACTTCTTTTAAGTTTGGTCTAAAACCAGCCGCTGCACGGTTATCGGCCAATTCTGTTCGATATTTTTGCGTTAGCTCTTTTGATTTTTTTGTTCTTTCGGAAAAAGTTTTAATTAACTTATTTAAGTAAGCTTGCTTCTGATCATCTTCTAGCTTTTCAGTGGTTGCGACGTGTTTGCCAGAGAAATTACCGAGAACCCCACGTCCGCTTAAATCAGAACCTGTCGTTGCGGTTGCCGATGCAGAAACTGCAGGTTTAGCTGCTACCTTATTAACAGTTGCTATTGGTGCAGCACCTTTCATATTTCTTAGAAGATCAAGTTGTTGCTGGATAATTGAAATTTGTTGTTCGAAAAAATCGCCTGATACATTAACAGAAGAACGAGTCACATTCATCAATGGCGCTGCTGTAGCAACGGGAGCTTCTTCTTCCACTGGAGCACTATTATTAATAAAATTAGCGATGCTTTCTAAAGTTGAAAGATTTTGAAAAAGATCGTTAACATTAATTTCAACATTGTATTTTTCATTAATTGTTTCAAGACAATTGAGCATTACCAACGAATCAGCACCTAAGTTGATGAGAGCTTCTTTCTCATTCACCGTTTGAGGATCAAAACCAATTTCTTGGGCAAGAATAGCTTTGAGTTCATTAAGTACATTTCTTTGAGGTTTCATTTTTTTCTTCTCTGGTTGTATTGAATTGGTACTAACGCCGAACCAATAGTTTTTCTTTTCATATTGCGTTTGAGGTAATTGATATTTATTTTTTTCGCCGTGATACATAATTGTCGAAAGATTCAGGTCCATATTTTGTGTATAGAGCTTCGCTAAGGTTTGCAGCGCAATTTTGCTGTCGGTTTCTTTTTGTTGCAAGAAATTTAACATTTTACATTCTTTGCTTGGGTAAAAACGCGAGAGCATCGGAATCAAAGTTGGATGAGGGCCGATTTCTAAAATATAGTGAGGCGCAAACTCGGCTAACTTCTGAGCTGCTCCCATAAAGTTGGTCGTTTTTTCGATATGTGAAACCCAATAATCGGCTGTGGTTGTTTCCGTCATCAATTCCGCATTCACACATGAGATTAATTTCAATGTCGGAGCTGAAAATTTTAAGTTCTCAATCGCTGTTCTAAAAGGTGTTAAAGCAGGCTGCATTAATTGTGAATGGAAAGCGTGCTCCACTGGTAATAACAGATTCTTAACTGCTTGCTCTGTTAATTGGGCACTAATTTTCAAAATCGTTCCTGTTTGTCCTGAAAGAACAAAAGATTGGGGACCATTTATCGCGGCCAGCGCAATTTCATTTGGATAATCACCGAGAATTGTATTCACTGTAGCTCGTTCAGCAAAAACAATCAGCATTCGACCATCGGCCGTATTTTGCATAGCTGAACCGCGAGCTGCCACCAGCGCAATCGCATCATCACAATTTAAAATGCCCGCGTGATAAGCCGCGGTGATTTCACCTAGGCTATGGCCTAAAACAAAATCAGCTTTAATTCCTAAAGCTGACACTAAATCTAATAGCGCACATTCTAGGCTGAAGATAAGTGCTTGACCGTAATCAGTACGCTTCGTACCTTCATCCCAAATCGCGAACATATCTTTTTTGAAAGTTTCACCAAATTTCTTTAAACAATAATTAAATTTTTGACGGTAAATATGATTATGCTCGTAAAGTTCTAAACCCATCTTGGCGTAATTAGAACCTTGACCTGTAAAAACGAAAGCTACTTTTTGTTGCTTGGTCGTGGTCGAATAACCAGTCATAAATGTCGAATTTTTTAAACTTTCTTTTAATTCACTAAGCGATTTTGTGACGAACGCTAAACGCGCTGATAGATTCGCTCGCTGTGAAATGACATTACTGCATAGTGTGACCAAATCTAACGTTGGATTTTTTTCTAAATAATTTGAATATTCCTGCGCGGTTTTTGCCAATGCCTCTGGTGAAGCCGCACTTAAAGTAAATAGCTGATGCGATGGCGCTGTTTCAGTCGCGAAATTCTTGAGTTGATTACTAGTTGCGGGAGCTTCTTGTAATACTACATGAGAGTTTGTACCACCAAAGCCAAACGAACTCACACTAGCGTAACGAGTTTTGTTACTCATACGTTTCCAAGTCACGGGCTTGGTAAGCACTTTGAGTGGACTATTTTTTTCATCAATACTTGGATTTAAAGTTTGAAAATTTAAATGGGCCGGAATCATTTCGTTTTGAAGCGAAAGAACGGTTTTGATCACGCCGGCGATTCCCGCTGCCGCTTCACTATGTCCGATATTGGTTTTAACTGAACCCAAGTAAACGTTTTTAGCTTGGTCTTGGAAAACTTTTTTCAAAGCCGCGTACTCAACCGGGTCCCCAAGATTCGTTCCAGTACCATGGGCCTCAACATACTGAATATCGCTTGGCTTCACTTGAGCTTTGGACAGCGCTGATTTAATAACATCGACTTGGGCCGCACCGTTTGGAGCTGTTAACGTGTTTGTTTTTCCGTCTTGATTGACAGCACTTCCGGCCACCATCGCTAAAATTTTATCACCGCTTTTTAGAGCATCGCTGAGACGTTTTAAAACAAGGAAACCACCGCCTTCAGCGCGAACGTAACCGTTAGCGTTTTTATCAAAAGTTTTACAACTGCCATCAGGCGACAACATATTGGCACGACGGAAAGCTTCCATTAGATAATGTGAGAGAATTAAGTTTACGCCACCGGCTAGGGCCATCTGACTTTGATGAGTTCGTAAACTTTCACAAGCTTCATGAATCGCCAGTAGCGAAGATGAACAAGCGGTATCAAGTGCGAAACTTGGACCCTTGAAATTATAAAAATAAGAAATGCGATTAGCAGCAATACTATGGGCCATGCCGGTCCCATCATAAAGATGAGCATCTTCATAAGCGCGAGCTTTTTCAAGAGAATAGTCACTCGAACTAATTCCAACGAAGACTCCGGTTTTACTACCAGACAAAGAACTTGGCGCATAACCCGCATTCTCTAAAGCTTCCCAGCTAAGTTCCATTAACAAACGTTGTTGAGGATCAAGGTGAACGGCCTCCGTTGCGCTTACACCAAAGTGTTGAGCATCAAAGGCTGCTACGTCATCAATCAGACCAGCGTAAGCATCGAACGAAAGTTGTTTGGTAAAACGCTCAGCGGGAATTTTTCGAATCGCGCTGCGACCCTCTTTGAGTAATTGCCAAAAATCGTTTGGATTTTTTCCACCAGGGAACCGACAAGATAAACCAATAATGGCGATCGGCTCGCTAGAATTGACTTCGCTTGTGTTATACTCGATGGTTTTTTCTACCGCTGCTTCCGAACTTAGGTAAGTCGCCAATTCTTCAATGGTCGAATATTCGAAAAATAAAGTTGGTGATAATTCAGAGCCCGACCATTTTTGATAGTCTTGAATCACTTGCACCACATCCATCGAACTCATTCCTAATTGTAGGAAGGGAGTTCGAATATCGACTTTATCTATGTGGAGATTGGCCAACGATGAAACAATACGCGAGAACCATTCCATCAAATCTGATTTTGATTTTTTAGCACCCATCGTAGTTTCCTAAAATTCTTTTATTAGCTCATCGCTATATCAATAATTTTGTCCGCGAATTTTGACCAATCGTTTAAGCAATTCTTAATCAATTTTTCGATACGAGTATAATCATCAGGTGTTACGGCCTGACAGAATAATGTCCAACCATCTTCTGAGTGTTCATCATCAATTGATTCACCGTCATGATCTTCAACGTGGATAGTGTGATATCCCTTAGTCGAATCAACTTGCGAAGAACGTCCGACGTTACGTGCCCATGGACCTGCGAATTTATCGAAGATAGATTCTGAAATTGCTAGAACTGCCGTTAGGTCAGCATAGTTATTGTACTGATTCTCAAAAGTAGCACGCGCTAATTTTGATTCTTCAGCTGGTTTGAAATCTAAAATTGCACGTTCACTAGCACCTAATGAGCGGAAAATATCCACATAGAGGAAATAGTGAGCTGCATATGGGTTACCTGAATATGATTCAGTATCACCACTTGGTACATATCCTAATTCATCCATCAAATTTAGTGCCCACAAGAAACGTGCAGTCACTTTTCCTTTAGGTCCTAGGCGTGCTTCTAAATCTTGCGATAAAGACATGGCACGAATAACACCGTCAGTGAAAATCTGCGCGAAGGCATAACCAAACTCTTGGTGAATCGCGAGAGTTTTAGCATTATTTAAAGTTTCATTATCGAAGAACTCCATCAGTGGGTGTGAAGCAATTGGGTGTTTCGCCAGAATCGCTTTAAGGTTTTCTGAAAAGCGACGGTTCTTTTCCCATGTTGAGGCATCAACAGTGTCTTGAACGGCCTTACGACCTTTACTTCGTGGGTCTGTGTAATCTTCTACGATCATAGAAACTCTCCTGAAAGAAGGTTAATAGGACAAATATAAATTGAACTGGCCCCATGCCATGAGCATGAGTCCTAAAATCCCAGCTGAAACTGGAACGGCTTCACAATACTTAAAGATGTTTTTGAAAGAAGCGAGAATTAAAAAGAATGGAACGCCGATCATGCAAATGATCATTGAAATTGAACCAATCTGTTTAAGCTGAGGAGTTAATAAAGCTGAGTCAATGAACATTCCGTAGAGGATATTAATTACTGGCAACATGAACATGGCAATATGAGCGAGACGTACAAGACGTCGAGATAGATCAACATAGTTTGTATGATTTTTTGGAGCTGGCATTGGTCCATCGAAAGACCACATTCCAAGCACCGAACCACTTAATATACCCAGAACAATAAAAACCCAGCCGAAAACGATATTAAGTTGTCCTATAGTGGTAGGTACTGTTTCCATGGCGGTGATACTACAAACTTTTGTGGATATAAGTCAATATTACCTTGAGCATTGTAATTTTTTTATAAAGCTAATATATTGCCCGAGTGAAGAGTCGATATAAAATTCAGCTCAATGAAAATCACCAGAGTATGGGACAGATTTATATTATTCCCCATGCTGGTGGTAACTATTCTCAATACCTTTCTTACAAAGACTTACTGACAAACAAAATTGAAACCATCTTTCTTGAACTCCCAGGTCGCGGGAGTAATGTTAAAGATCAAGAACATGTGACAGGCTGGAATGATTTCATCGAAAAAAGTTTTGAGTTAGTCGCTAATCCAGACAAACCCACGATTATCATGGGTCATAGTTTTGGTTCCTTGATTGCCTTTGAGTTGGTGAAGAGACTTGAAGAGCGTGGCTTCAAAAATCTGCTATTAATTACTTCTGCTTACCTCGCTCCAACGACTGAAAATCTCAAAAAAATCCCAAAGGTGTCACAGCTTTCTGATGATTGCTTGTGGGAAGAAGTTAAAAAATATGGGGCGATTCCGGCCAATATCGTCCAAGATCCAAAGCTTAATTCCTTTTTTATCAAGCCGTTACGTTTTGATTTTGAAATGATGGAAAGCTACCAGAACCCTGATTTGACGAAGATCCAGTCTCCGATTATAACTCTTTTGGGTGCGGATGATTCGATCTATGATTTCTCACAAATGGAAGAGTGGAAACATTTTACGAAGAATTCATACAAGCTCAAAATTTTTAATGGCGATCATTTTTACCTGCTAAAAAATGCTCCTGTTGTTGCGACCGCCATAAATCAAATGATTGAGAATTTTCTAAGCGGGAGTCGATTATGAAAAACTTTGCTGCGAAACTTGAAGGCATTGAAAACTTCAACGATTACATTAACTATATGGCGGATGCTTACGGTGACAGCATTGCGCTTTCTCAATTAATTAATTCTGAATTTCAAACACTCACTTTTGCTGAACTTAAAGCTCAAGCGGAAAAGATCGCGCGCTTTTTAAATGCTCGTGGAATTAAAGCCGGCGATAATGTAACCCTCCTTTCTGAGTCACGCCTCGAGTGGCCAGTGCTGGCCTTCGGAACTTTACTTTCAGGAGCTGTTTTAACTCCACTGGATATTAAATTAACCAGCAATGAGTTATCGATCCTGATTGAACACAGCCAACCTGAATTAGTTTTTTATTCGAAAAATATGGAAAAAACTTTAACGGAAACAAAAACACTTTGTCCGTTTGAATTTTCATCACTCTTAGTTGATCTGGATAAAATTCCCGATTATCAACATCGTACCATTGCACCAGTTGATCCAGAAAAAATGAGTATTCTCGTTTACACTTCTGGAACGGTTGGAGCACCTAAAGGTATAATGACTAAACTCTCTGCCATCCTTTATCAAGTGAAGGAAAGTGCCGTTATTTTTTATTGTCAGGATAAACAGGTTTTCTTATCCATGTTACCGGCCAATCATCTTTTTGAATTTACCGCTGGCATTTGCGCGGCGCTAGTAACAGGTGCTGAATTATGTATCGCTAACTCAATTGAAAAAGATCACTTGATGTATTGTATGCAACAAAGAAAGGTCACTCAAATTGTAAGTGTGCCGCTCTTTATTACCAACCTGAAGAAAGGGATAGAACGCAATCTGGCTTCAGCTCCTCTTCTCAAGCAGTTGGTTTTCAAAGCTATGATGTTTATTGCAAGCTTTCTGACTTCAGAAAAACTTAAAAGAAAACTTTTTAAACCGATTCACGATAAAATGGGTGGACATATTCACCGTATGGTTATCGGTAGTGCTGCGACTCCCGCAGAAGTGGTGCAGTTCTTTAATAATATTGGAATTAAAATTTTTGAAGGTTACGGACTTTCAGAAACAGGTCCTGTTATTTCAACTAATTCACCAGGTCAGTATCGTTTAAAATCCGTCGGAAAACCTTTGGGCTCAATCGAAGTTAAAATTGATAATGGTGAAATCCTCACGCGCGGAAAACATTTGATGATGGGATATTATAAAAACCCAGAACTCACGAGTGAATCTTTTGATGAAGAAGGCTGGTTTCGCACAGGTGATATCGGATATGTGGATAAAAAAGGTTTTGTTTTTATCACGGGCCGTAAAAAGAAAATGATTCTGCTCGAAGGTGGGAAAAAAGTTTACCCAGAAGAAGTCGAAACATTACTTCTTAACGATGAACAAATTAAAGAAGTCGCCGTTGTTGGCAGAAAGCTCGATAAGAAATCCGTCAATGATGCTGCGATTGTTGCAACCATGGTTCCAAGTGATGAGCTGAAGAAGCAATATGCTGACGACTGGGAAGCTTTGGAAAAACTGATGGTAGATAAGGCCAAAAATATCACCAAAGCCTTGGCACAATTTAAGAAGCCTACGGAGTACATTGTTTTAAAGCAGGATTTACCAAAAACCACGACTCAAAAAGTGAAACTGAATGAGGTCGTGAAACTCGTGCATAATCACTATGAATCCAACAATAACTCATACTTAAACTAGCTGTAGAATTTACATAAAACATTGTCAGATTACGCATCGCGCACTAGTATCCGAGAACTTAATTTATAATTCGGGAGCTCACATGCGAATTTTGCTTATTCTTTCGACTCTTATCTCACTTAATACTTGGGCCAAACCAAAACTACATTTAATTAAGGGATTCCTTTCAAGACCAGCGAACGTTGAAATCCTTGCTCAGTTAATTGACGATGGTGAGTATGTTCCGTACACCGACAAAAAAGTGAGAGATCTTCAAGTTTATGAAAGTACGAGCACAAGTTATAAGGGCGAATTACTAAGTAAAGCTGAAGGTGAGACAACTAAAATTGCTTCTCCCAAGAAAACATCTTTTGTCGTTCTACTCGTTTTAGATATCAGTCGCAGCGTGGACTATCCTGCACTTGCTGAACAAGTTTATAATTTTGCTAAAAAATCTTTCGAAGTAAATTCAAACATTAAATTTGCGATCAATTTTTTCGACGGTCAAAATACGCTTTTCTATATTTCAGAAAATGGCGGTGTCATGTCTGACTACCGTATCTACGGTTCAAAAAACCTCGCACTTTTAAAAAATGACCTCAATGAATTAAATGATAAACGAGAAGACCCTTCGACAAACCTTTATGGTTCACTAGTACAGCTTGCGAACTCATACTTACCTCAATTGAAGGGGCAAATCGAACGCACTACTCCTGAGAATTCTATTCGTTCTTACTCTATCGTATTTTTTACTGATGGTAAGGATCAAGCTGGATATACGACACGCAGTGAAGCTGAGCGCTCAATTTCTAAATTAAAAAATTTACGTGACGTAAATTTGTATGCCGTGGGTGTTAAATCGCAAGAGCTAGATGAAGACTTACTGAAAAAATTTGGAACTTATTATAAAGCTTCTAGTTATAAATCATTGGCCAAAAATTTTGAAGACATCCTCGGAAATGTTAATAAACTTGCCAATAGTTATTTTGTGGTACGTATTTGTACTCCAAAAAGAAAATCACCACTTCGTTACGATTTTAATTATGAATCAAGCAACTTTGTAAATGGAATGTGGTTCACAGAAACCTTATCTTATACATATGGTTGTAACCTTCAAGATGAATCACAATGGAGATTTTAGATTTTTTTACTAATTTCTAATAATTGTAATTCGAAATCTGTCATTTGTTTTTGATCGGGAGCAAATTCTTTAAAAGGATATGATTTCCCGGTCAAGGTGTAGCCTTGTCGTAGATAGTACGCAATGAGTTCCTTGCGTGTGTGAATGACGGTAGCACGAATTGTTTTACATCCCCAAACTTTGGCCTGAACTTCAATTTGTTGCATGATTTTTTTTCCAATACCAAAGGCTTGCTTCTGTGGATCAACTGTTAGCATTCCAAAGTAACAAGTTTCTGCATTGTCTTTTTCAACCTGCACACATCCAACGAAGGCCTTGTCTTGAAGTGCTAAAATCATGACTGAATCTTTTTTATTCAAAAATTCCTGAATCGAAGAACTCGTCGCGCGTTGACCTTCTAATAAATCACTCTCGTGTGTCCAGCCAGCTTTGGCGCTATCCCCACGATAGGCTGAGTTCACCAGCTTGACTAAATTTTCCGTATCAGTTTTCGTCGCTTTTCGAAATATTATTTCACTCATGTTTTATTTCCTAAAGAGTATTTTAAAATACTAATTTCAATCAGCATGGAAATGATCACTCCCAGTGCCGCCGCTTGTGCCCCTTTCATCCCGTAGATAATCAGAAGCCAGGTGATAATGGCCAAACAAAAAACACTAATCACTGTTGCGATGTTCACCAATTTGGTTTTGCCATCACCAATTAAATATCCCTGCAAAGCATTTTGAAGCGCAATCAACATAGGAAATAACATACACCATCTCAGAATCGGAAGCACTGCCGTTACCAATTCCAGATCGTTGCCAAGATAAAATAATAAAAAGGATTTTCCCCAAATGGATAAAAGTACTAAAGGCAGTGTGAACACCGCTCCTACACTTAAAGTGAATTTGGCCAGCAACATACCGTTCATTTGATTTTTATTACTGATGGTTATTTGTTGAATCATACGCGTTGAATTGGATAATAATAAGACTATTCCCCAAGAAACCGGCCATACCGCCAGTGCTAATTGAGCATCACCGGCGCGAGCCACCAACGCCGTTAATAAAACTCGCCCACCCCATACGATCATCATCGAAAGTGACAATGGCCAAAAAAAGTTCCAGGCTTGCCAAGTATCTTGCGGCAGTATTTTTTGTTTTTCTTCAGAATCCAAAACTTTATCGAAAGAATCGCGACGAAAATAATAATTGGAAATGACGATGGCACTTTCCACCACAATCCCACCCATGAGCGCCAGACCTGCGACGGCAGTAGCAGGAAATAAAAACTTCACTCCAAAATATAAAACTCCGGCCACATAAAAAACACGAATAATACTCGCCTTACCAATGACGTTTCCAAAACCATAACGAATTAACTGACCTTGATAAAAACGTCGCCAACCAATAACCAGTGGCCAGGGAATTAAGAAAAAAAGAATAGATAAAGCCAAAGCTGAAATATCATCACCTAAGCCCAGAATGTTTTTTGAAAACCACGGATAGATAAAGGGTGCAAGCAAAAGCGAAAAAATCACACTCAGAAAGAGACAGAATCTTGATGTGAATTTTTTTAGTGCCAACCTTGAAACAGGATTTCCGGCGAGTGCGTTGGCCGCATGAAGAAGCATGATAATGGGACTTTCAAAAAAAATCGCCAACGATTTCGCTACACCGTAAGCTGCCAAGTGCTCGCGCGGACGATCAAGTTGCGCCAATGCTGCGTGATGAAGAGGATCGCCCAAGGCCATGACAATGTCACTTAAACTCAACGGCAAAAATTGTTTCCACAATTTTTTTAAATTCATATTAATGGTTTATAATGACTGGTGTTAGCTCGGCAATGTCTTGAGCACATAAATGTTCATCCATTAACGAAATATTTTCTTTTTTAAGCCAGGCTTGATTGTAAATTGTATCGAGATAGCGACCACCAGAATCCGGGGCCACAATCACGATCTTCTTAGGTGAACCAGCTTTACTTAAATAGGCCAGGCCCGCAGCAAGCAAGGCGCCGGTCGAAGAACCTAAAAGGAGCCCCTCTTGTCGTGCCATGATATGGCAGTAAGAGAAGGCCAATTCATCTGCCACTACGTAAGCTTCATCAACCAAACTTTCTTGAAAAGCTGGAGGAGTAAATGACAAACCAAGACCTGTCATCTTATAGGAATGTCTCGGCGTTTTAAAAATGGCCGAGCCCTTCACATCCACTCCAATTAATTTTGTCTGAGGAAAGTGTTCACGGAAATATTTTGAAATCCCAGCAATTTGTCCCCCCGTACTCACTCCAACCACAATGGCATCCACGCCCCCAGGAAAAGCGCGATGAATTTCCGGAGCGGTTGTATAGTAATGAGCATAAGGAGTCATTGGATTTAAGTGCTGACAAACATACCAAGCATTAGGAATTTCTTCTGCTAACTGCTGTGCCTTCTGCATGCGCGCGATTTGCATCGAACCGTTAGCATCACAATATTTTTGATCAATTTCGATTAACTCTGCTCCGTAAGCTTGAAGCAATAATTTGATGCTTTCACTGGTTTTTGCATCGATAACAATTTTGACTTGATAACCGCGAGAGTTACCAATCATCGCCAAACCAATGCCCAAATTACCTGAACTCGATTCGATAATCGTTCCACCTGGTTTTAATAGGCCCATCTCTTCGGCCTTAGAAATCATATAAGCTGCATTTTTTTCTTTTAAGCTACCACCTGGATTGGCGCATTCCAGTTTCATAAAAATATCATGGCGCTGACAGTGGTAATGAGTGCGGTTTAATCGAACAAAAGGCACATGTCCTAAAGCTTCTGAGACGTTTTTATAAACGGGTCCATGATTAGACTGCAAATAATTTTGCTCCCACATGGCCGGGTAATTTTGCAGAATTTTTTTCTGAAGTTCACTAATAATGTCGCTAGAGGCTTCCATTCTTTATCCGTGTTTGGTATATCAAACTCTTAATTAATATGAACCTCTCAAGCAATAAAAGCAAGGATAAATCTTATCTTTTTTTCAAATGGGCCTGACGCCAACACCCGCATTATGTAGCTTCACAAAAAAAGCGGAGATCCTATGACTAAATACTTTTTAATGCTGACCATGCTACTAAGTTCGACCCAAGTTTTTGCGTGGGGTGATTTAGGACATCAAGCTGTAGCGGAAGTGGCCCAACAAAATCTAACCAAGAAAACACAAAAAGCGATCGAAGGTATTTTAGGAATTGCACCTCTGGCATCAGCTGCCATTTTTCCAGACATTGTTCGTAGTGATGCTCGCTTTAACGGTTTTTCACCTTATCATTTCGTCGAAGTTTACCCTTTCTATCGTCGAGTTCCATCTGAACTACGCTTAAAAGGTAAAAACGCGACAACCGTTTTAGAGCTTTACCCACAAATTTTCTTAGATCATCGCAACGATCGTAATGCTCGTATGATTGCTCTTAGTTATTTCATCCATGTTGTTGGTGATATTCATCAGCCACTTCATGTTGGTAACGGTATCGATTTAGGCGCGAACTTATGTTTGGTGAAATGGAATTTAACTGGTGAAACTGAAGACACCCAACTTTCAAATCTGCACACAGTGTGGGACGAAAAAATTATTGATTACCTTAAAGAATCACAACGTAAAAAGAGTACCGCAAAAAGATTCTTTGGTTATGCTGAATTAGCAAAATATGCTTCAGATAATCAGAAAGCCGCAAATTATGAAGAAGCTAAAGCAGTACACTACACCAGCTGGATGAATGATACAGTTCAAATGAGAAATCATTTGGTTTACCCAGATGCAGCTGGGCAAAATAAAGCTGATGTTGATTTCTTACGCCCTTATTGTGGAGTAGCTAAACATATTGCAAAGTATGCTCAAGCTGGAGACCGCCAGGCACTGCTTGATAATTATGGTTACGAAGGCGATATCAATTTATTAGTGAATAAATTAAAAACAGAAATTAAAGATTCTGACATTCCCGTTTTAACCAATGCCTATGCTGACCAGTCTCTGGCGATTATTAAAAACCAAATTTATATTGCGGGCTTAAGACTTGCTCATTTATTAAATACTTATTTTGATCGACCAGAGAAATACGTTCTTAAGCAAGCTCAGTTTCGTAAAGGTTTTAAATTAGAAGATCTTCAAATTGATCTTTAGTAAGTTGTAAAAGCTTTTAAACGGTGTAAACCACCATCTGGAATGGTTTTCACTCGAATTTGCTCAATGATCTCATTATTAGTAAGTTCGAGGCGATATTGATTTCCGGCATAGGGTTTCATAAAGATTTTATTTTGTAGTGTTATCCACATACCATGACTCAAGCCTTCGATTTCAATTTCGTAAGGATTATTATTCACAAAATAAGTGAAATCGATTTCTAGTCGATGCAATTTACTTGGTTTCGCTAATTGCACGATAACTTCCTCGAAGTGACCCGGCTTACGACTTCGCGCCGATTCCATACCATCAAACATATTAAGTGGTGCAAAGGGAGAAATCACCAGTACCGCAGGACTATAATGCTCGTTACTCGCTTTCACAATCTTGGCGCCAAAAGACGCGCTGGCCACATTATACGTTTCGCCTTTTTTAAGTTTAGAATAATTGCGTTTAATTTCTTCAGGGTTAGCATCATATTTTAAACTTAATGGTTTTTTCGTGTGTGGAATTTTTTCTTCATAAACACGTCCAATACCATCAAAAGTTTTCTTTTCTTTTTCTGGAAGAATATCTGAAAACAATCCAAGACGAGAGAAACCACCATCTGGATACATCTTCACTTGGATCTTCGAAAAAGCTGGCGTTGCTTTTGAGAGCGTAATACGTTTTTCGCTATGACCTTCGATATCAGTCTTTGCTAAAAATTCAACCCACTCGCCGTCAAGAAAGCCTTCGAGACTAATGACGGGCGAATGATTTCCAAAATGATATTTAGTTGAAAGTAGAACATAATGAATCGGTGCTGGCTTTTTCACTTCAAACACCATGGCATCAAAACCATTTTGATTATGTCGAACAGTTTCCCAACTATCCATCACCTTACCTTGTTTACCAAAAAGTTCAGGATCAAACTTAGGCAGGTGATCGCTTAAGAGATTTTCTGTGCGAGCAAATAATTCGTTGGTGACCGAAAGAACTTTTCCATCCACACACAAGTTGTAAGGAGCAAGAGGGTCCGCCGGACCTCGATCAATAATCGGCTCCGGGCGATTCGGCTTAAAAGTATCAAAGACGAGATTCTTAAAACCCATATTAACAATTTGTGCTTCAGGAATATTATCTGTTTTAAAACTGGATAAAAACTTATTCGGCTCAATCCCGCTCATCTTCCATTCTTTTAAAACAAGTTGAGTCACTTCAGAAATAAACAGAACGCCACTTAATTCACCATTACAAAGAACGACTAAACCTTTGCCTCGTTCTGGTCCAAAAAAGCAATGAACGAAAATACATCGAAAACCATCGTTAGCGCCTTGGTGAATAGCAATTTTATTTTCACCAGCTTCAGCAATGAAAACACCAAGTCCCATTTTTGCTCCCATGAAAGCTTGGCTACCTTTATCAAAACCATAAAGCATCATTCTGGCGGTATCGTGGGAAATGGGACCTGAACCATCGATATCGTGATAAGCATTTTCTAAATGTTGTGTGAAGACTTGCATAGCTTGAGCAGTGCCCATACTTCCAGCAGCGAAGGCCGGAAACATTTTGCGATGGCCTTCGATGAGTTCACCTTTATCCGTGAAACCGTCCGCGTATTCCACACCAGAAATATTTTGTTGCTCAAAACTAAAATCATTCATACCTAATTTATCAAGGAACGGTCTGGTTAATTTAAAAATAGATTGCCCTGCCATGGCCTCAATCAGATGTTCTAAAATAATAAAGCCACCACCTGAGTATTGAAATTTAGTCCCTGGTTCATTGATAACTTTCAGTGGTTCATAACCATATTCGGCATTTCCGTTTAGAAATTCGGTAATCGCAGGCATTTTTTTATTCGCCGGCACACCATTCACATAATGCATATTAATCGCCGTATGATTCATGAGGTGTGCGAGTTGAACCTTCTCGTTATTCAGGCGATATTTTGATTTAGTTTGGGCCAATAATTTATCAACGGATTCGGTCAGTGGAATTTTTCTTTCCAAAAAGAATTCAATGGCGAAGGCACTAGCGACTGCCTTACTGAGAGAGGCCATTTCAAACCAAGTTTTAGTTTGAGCTTCACCTAATGTGAATGATTGCAGGGCCGTACCATTTGAAAGCGCCACCTGGGCACTTTTGATTTTATGTTTCTTAGATAATTCTTCAATTTTAGTTGAAAGATTTGTGAATGGTTTTGCCAGAATACGTTTCTGAGTAATTTCCCAAAGCGCGTTTCGTGCGTTTTCCATTTCTTGTTTCGCCGAATTACCTAGGCGGGTTTTTAAAACACTTAAAATTTCTGAACCTGATTTACCTTGGGCCGAAATCAAAAATTTCATGCCAAATTTCTTTAAATACAATTCACCTTGCGCTCTTAATTCTGCTTTAATTTTGTCATCATCATTGAGAACTTTAGCTTGTTCCTGACTGGCCATTTTATCTAATGTCTTTTTGTTTTCGCCTATATCACCGTGGAAACTGGCGGCGGCCAAAATGTCATTCATTGAAAAATTCAAAACGATATCTTTGGCCTGAAGCAAATTTGGAACAACTTGCGTTGAAAGTGGAGCAGCAAAAGTATGGCTGCCGCACATTTCAAAATAGTAATTAAAACGTTCGATATTTTCGTGAATATGAAATTTCTCTGCATCTAACTCAACCACTTTACTCCAAGGCTCAGCACTCTCGCGCACTTCTTCTAAAGTAAACGGTAATAATAATTGGGTAGCAAACTCGACTGGCCTTACGTCCGTCATAAGCTTAATCATGAGTTTCATCGCGACGGGATACCACATTTCAGTTCGTTCATCCCATTTTACTTGGACTTGTTTTTTCTCATTAGATAGGTCCTTACGAATAAAATGGTATTCTTCATGAGCAATCTGTAAGAATTCATTCAGACCAAAGCGACCATGAGCAATTTCATGCCACACTTCCCAGCGCGAACGTTCCGCTGTCGCTAAATCATCCATCACGCGAACAGCAACGCCATTAATCTGAGTCGGTAGCGCCACGCAACCATTACCTGAAAGCCAGTCAGCAAGATATTGCAGCGTTTGAAAAACATTGTAACGAATTTCATCGGGATGGTTATTCGCGATAAAATCTGACTCTTTTAAATCTGCAACGATGAGTGATCTCGCATACATCGGATCATCGACATTTAAACTCTCAATATCGGCGCCTTTAATAAATTTTAAAATCTCTGCATGATATTTTGAATCAAGTAACGACTTCACTAATGTTTCTAATTTACTCTTGTCCCCTGCTTCTGAAATTTTCCAAGCTTCCACTAAAGCTAAACCTAGACGAACAAAGTCCGGATGAGCGACCCAGAAACCACTGAGTCCACGTTTAAGCTGCGTAATAACATCGCGAATATATCCCAGCATTGTAACTTGAAAAGTCGGACTCATCAGATCATTTTGAGTAGGGAGAATACCATACATCCCACCGACTTTAATTCCACCACGCGAACCAACCACATCAGTCAATAAATCGTGAGAAGCTTTAATATATTTAATGACGATATTCGGATCGGCCTTAACTGGAATACGATAATTTTTATCTTCTTTAAAAAGTCTCGCGGTTGAAGCCAAGTAATCATGCCAACCTAAACTTGCGCCAGCAAAATACGGATATAGTTCATCAATTATTTCATGCACACGAAAAACCGCCCGTGGGTTCTCAAGCACAATCATCAAACGAATGCTGCCGGCTTTATATTTTGCATGACGCTTTTGAATTAACTTCTCGGCCGCTTTTA
Source organism: Bacteriovoracaceae bacterium (assembly GCA_016786485.1). Lineage (GTDB taxonomy): Bacteria > Bdellovibrionota > Bacteriovoracia > Bacteriovoracales > Bacteriovoracaceae > JAEUWD01. Next base: position 19,524 of record JAEUWD010000054.1, read on the forward strand.
GCATGGTTGCGATGTAACGAGCTTCTTCTTCATTTTCTAATTTAGGAACATAGAAAGTGAGAGCTTCTTCATTATCCCAGTGATGGAAGAAATGAAGAGCGAAATCATATAAGTGTAACGGTAATGGTTGTTCATTATAAAAAAGAAAAAAAGATGGAAGTGCTAGCCCGGGGAATCTTTTTATCGGATGTGCTAGCTTATCTTTCTCAAGTGCATAGTCTTCAAGCTTGATCGTTTTATCAAAACACTTACTTAAATTCTCACCAGCAGAAATAAGATCATCACGTAGTGGCGTTTTTGAATCTTCATCATCCGCTCCCCACTTAGGAACGGCCACACATGTTTTTAGCAACTCAGAAACAATCTCGGGCTCTTGTTTCAACTTGCGATGATATGAATTCATGGCGTTGATACAAAGTTTAGTACTATCTGGCGGCCCAAAAAGAGTAACGTGGTTGCCTTTTAAAAATTCTGGTAACGGAGCAATTTTGCCACTGCTGCGAGCTTTAGCGTAGTCTGGCGTTTTCGGTCCCCATACCACTCGCCCATCGCCATCTTCAAAACCAATTGGTGTGAGATAATCTTGCTCTAAAAAATCTCTTTTATATTCTTCATTGAACTTCACCAGAACACGAATTCGCTCATCGAGGAACTTTCTATCTTGTGTCCTGCGGTTAAGAACTGTTTTTAAATCTGATTTCACTTCATCATAAAGTTCACAAAGAAAACTTAAGGCTTCAGGCGTCTCTAAACCACCATTAGTACCTATCTGCTTAAGACCTTTAACACCATTTACGTCATTGGCTTGTTTCAAAAGATGGCGAAGCATTTTTGATGATAAGAAATCATCGTAATATGGGATTTCGTATTTCATGGACTAACTGCCTCTGTAAGTTGAATAACCATAAGGGCTTAGTAAAAGTGGCACATGATATTTGCGTTTCGTATTTTTAATTTGAAAAACGACTGGAGTATTTAAGAAAAAATTTTCATCAAAATAATTTTCGATTTTGAAAGTTAGTCGATAAACACCTGGATCTTTAGCGGCATCAAAAACAATCCGGCCATCGCTATTGGTAGAAAGTAATGAGATCTGAACCCACTTATCTTTTTTCTGTTCCATCTCTAAAAGGACTTCGATACCTTTTGCAGGTTGACCTTGAGAAATATCTAGGATGTGCGTACTGATCATAACTAAACCTCTTATTTAAAATCGATATCGATTTTATTCGTACTCGTTTCACTAATGGTAATTTCTTTTTCTTGTTTGCCAAAAACTTCGTGCCATATTTCTAAAGTATAAGTTCCGGCAGTAAGACCTGAAAATTTAAATTCGCCATTACGATTCGAAACCGCAAAGAATGGATGTTCCATGATAGCAATGTATGAGCCCATCCAAGGATGAACTGAACACTTGGCCTGTAGAAATAATTCTGGCTTAGTGAAAATTTTTGTTTCACGTTGATCTTTACGTGGCATCGCCATATTAAATTTCTGATTCACTTTGGTTAACGAACGGACATTGTGAAAAACTGGATCAGAATTGACGAAAGTGACTTTCTGACCAACTCGCGCGCCAACCACTCTCGGCGTATAAATACAGCCTTTTTGATCAAGGACAACTTCTTGAGCTGGAACTGCCGTCGTAGGCAGATTTTCATGGCCCTTAATCACGCGCACTAAAACGTTTTCTAATTTTCCATTATGAATCAAGATTTCATTTGAATAAACATCGCCGCCACCCGTTTTGCAACCAGCAGGCAAATTTAATTTTTTATTCTGAGGCGCGACACCGCTAAAAGTAACAACACCGCTCACCTCATAAGTTTTTGCGTTAGGATTAGCAACCACTTCTGTTTGGGCGACAACTTCTGGTACGACTTTTGTCGTTTCGACAATCTCTATTGTCTCTGTATCAGGGGGAACAACTTCATCTTCCGTTTTAGAAAAAACCACCACACCAGTAATAAGGGCCACACCAACTAAACCTGCAAGCATTGAACGCTTTGGGTGACTCAAACGCACAACGAAGTATTCACGAATAGCAGCACCACCAGCGCTAATCGCCAGCAGGATGAGCCAATTGAGATCATGACCATAAGTTTGTGGAAAGTGATTACTTAGCATGATGAAAATAACAGGCAGAGTGAAATAGGTATTATGTGTGGAACGATTCTTAGCGTTTTTGCCCCAGTCTTGATTTACTGGTTCACCCTTCTTCGAAGCTTCCACCATTTTTATCTGACGTGGAATAATTCGCATGAACACGTTACAAGTCATCCAAGTACCTAACATCCCACCGATATGAATATAAGCCGCACGTCCACTTAAGGTATGACAAAGAAAATAAGAAGCACCAGCAAACCAAGCAAGCGTGAGAATATGTCCGATAATCGGTTTGTTTTTCGTGAGCTGTCGCTCCCAAACAAAATCATAAAAAAACCATGAACCAAAAATTGAAAAGAGAGAAACAAGAATCGCTTGAGAAAAAGTGATATTAGAAACCATTGAATCAAGCAGCATCGTACCTTCACCGGTGTAATACACCAGCACAATCAGAAACATCCCGCTCATCCAGGTCCAATAAGATTCCCACTTAAACCAGTGCAATCTTTCTGGAACTTTTGTCGGACCCATTAGCAACTTTTCAACGTGATAAAATCCACCACCGTGGACCATCCACACATCGCCGACATGACCAGGGCTTTTTGAATCCTTATTAAACTCAAAACTACGATCGAGCCACATGAAGAAAATTGAGGTTCCAATCCAGGTTACCGCCACCGTAATATGTAACCATCGGGCAAGTAAAACTATCCAATCAAAAATATGCTGTTCCATGGCCTTGATTTGACCACTTTGTCGTTAAAAAAACAATTCATTGCTAAGCAATAGATGCCATGATACACAGCGGTATATTTTTAAAAAAGGGATGATCATGTCTAAACTCATAAGTCTTTTTTATCTTTTCATTTGTTTAATTTCGAATGGTTATACCCAGCTTTATCTAGTCGAAGAAAGAATAGGACAAACCATATTCGCTTATCCTGTAACCGTTAAAGATAATATGACTGGCAAGAGTTATGAATTAGAGATGAGTGATATTCGATTTTATGAAGAGCCGTCATTTGGTTCTCCTATTGGAAGGATTAAATTTAATTTAGACGATAAAGATTTTACGACACACATTCAAATTTCGTCTTGGGACTATTGGAATGCGCAGCTGGCCTACGAAGCAATAAAAGATGCCAGTAAATACGGCCCAATTAAGCTGACCTTAGGGCAATTTCCAATGAGTGAATATAAATATACTAGCAGCGAAAACCGCTACTACTTTATGAGCGGAGTCTACGCCTCACTCAACGATGAACCATCTGTTTCACTAAATAAGGTGCTTGCAAAATGGAAGCGCAGGCAAGAGCTCGAAGCTGGTAGATACTACGGCCTGGGCGGCGGTGTTCGCTACCTCTACGACTCATGCGTAAAGTGGCTTAAGTAGTTAATATTACTAGTTCATATTTATATTACAATCAATATTGCGACGCGGTAGCGTCTGTGATAAGGTCACCCATATGAAAAATAGCAATTCGAAAAAAATTCATTACACCACTCTTTATGTTGGAAATCTCAATTACACACGTGATGAAAAAGGTGTGAGCAAACTTTTTTCAAAATTTGGAAAAGTTCAATCGGTAAAATTAATTCTACGTCCAAATACTGATTTACGTAGCGGTGTTGCTTTCGTTGAAATGATTAACAAAGACGAAGCAATGGAAGCGGTCAAAGCTTTAAACGGTCGTCAAATCGACGGCAGAACACTTAAAACCAGTATCGCCAAAGAACGTGATTGGTTTGAAGTCGTGTCTGAAGATGAAAAGAAAATGGCATTTGATGTCACAACAAATGATAAAAATAAAAAAATAGCTCCACGAACTCGTCGGGTAGAAAAGCCGGTTTATCAAAAAGAGCCTGTGGAAGCAGCAGAATTTAAACCAAAGAAAAAACGTCGTAAGTCAGGCCTTGAAATACTTTTTAAACATTTAGGAAAAATTTAAAACAACCATATGAAATGGATGTTTTTTGTTTTCTATTCACTGCTAACGAATGTAGCTCTGGCCAGTGGCTGTGGCTCATTCATGTCACCTGAACAAAAACTTTTTACTTTGGCGCAATTTGATCTCACCACACCACTCAACCAATTAGTGACAAAAGCCTATACTGGGAAAGTAAGCACGGAAGAAGTGTTTAATATTCTTCATGCAAAATATATGACGGAAGTTTCGGAAGTTCCGACTTATATCATTCGCAAACATCGTCGTGATAAAATCACAGATGCTGATTTTACTATTATCTCACATCTGGCAACCGATTATCCTGATTTAGAATCAGTCGTGTTGCTCAATGAACAAACTTTAGAATTCTCAAACGGTTTAGTTCGGTCTTATATGGGGACGAAAACAGAACGCTTTCTTTTGCAAACTAGCACTTTTATTCAAGTCCAAATTCCCTCAAAGGATTTCCAAGAAATGTTTGCAGACTTGATGGATCTGGATGAAGCTAATTGGAGTTACGCTAGACTCATAACACCTAATACTGCGCTAACAGGTTCTAATTAAGTTAAGAAACATTTTTAAAAATCAAGACTACCACACACCCATTAGGTTTTTTATTATAAATTTCGACTTGACCATTATAAGCAGACATAAAACCTTTTATCTGAAAGAGTCCCAAACCTGTTCCCTTTTCATTTTCTGTGCCGGATGTGGTTGCAATATAAGATAGCTTTTTAAATGACAAAAGTTGCTCCTCACTTAAGCCACTTCCCTCGTCTTCAACTATAAGCTTAATCGCCTTCTCATCAGCTTCGACGCTCACGCTAATTTCTGAATTAGCAGGGGAAAATTTAATAGCATTAGTAAAAATATTAATAACAACATTATTGACGAGAGAAGAAGGTTCTGCCAAAACACGTAAATCTGGGGAGATTGGTTTTATATTTATTTGTATTTTTTTACTCTCTGCCTTGTATTGAACAAAATCTAAAACTTCTTGCAGACTTGAAGAAAGTTTAACTGGAACTAATTTTAAACCTAGTATACCCAGTTCCTTGGTATGAAAATTACGGGCACTTTCAAGCATCTGATTCATACTTTTTAAAGCATGGGCCATAGCGTTTTTTTGTTTTTCAAATAATGCCAAAGCCTCCGAGCGTTGCAAAAGAGTAAAGTTCATACTTAGAATAGTCAGAGGATTACTTAAGTCATGGCAAAGAGAATTCAAAAAATTATTTTTTAAAGTTAAATTTTCATTTACCTTATCAGAACGAAGAATTGATAAATTCAACATTACAATCAGCATCAGTGATATTAACAACAAAATGCCCCCTACGTGCATTGCCGCTTCGTAGGTTTTATTTCTTATTAAGTCTAAATCACTTGGAGCAAAACCGACTTGTATTTTTATTTTTTGATTTAATACTTGATACTCATAATCAAAGAATTCACCTGCATCTTTCCTTCCGATATCAATCGCCCGACTATCTGGATGCATCCATTTTACCAAAACACGAATATTAGTTAGATTATGAGATTTCAAAAAATCAGCTAACCAATTTTTAAAATCAATAACGGCATTTAACCATCCAACAAAATTATCATTTTGAAAAATGGGTAGGTAGAAAGTAAAAGCAGGAAAGCCTTGATACGTCATTACCAAGTGAGACATCACCATTTCTTTCTTATTTTTAGATTCGATTAAGTAGCTTTTTATTTCAGGTCTCAGCATCAGATTTTTTTTGTAAGCAGCTTGATTTTTATCCGTAGGGTAAACGGCTTGAATCACCCCATGGCGGTCTACAAGATTAATGCCATGAAAATCTTTGTAAGTTTCAACGTAAGCCGATGCCATCTTCTCATAGACTTTGGCTTTTAGAATTTCGTCTTCCAAAGCAAAAGTTTTAAAAATACTGGCCCGATTTTGAATTTCGCTTTTTAAATTTGCGGCAATACCGTCTGCGATTTGTTTGGACTTTACTCGATAATAACTTTTTTCACTTTTTTCAAAGCGTATGGCAACAACAATACAAGAAATTGCAACCGCAAAAAGTATCAATAGGGGTATGCCCCAGTTTTGAATAATTTTTCTTAACACAGTATGAGCAAAGCTTAACATTGCGGTCTTGTCAACGTATCTTCTTCTATTTTAGTATCAATTTAAACGGGGAGATATTATGAGCAAAATAACTTTAGTATTATTAACTTTTATTTCACTTAATGCATCCGCACAGATTGTAGGTAAGAAACAACTTGTGGCAGAAGCTAGAAAATCCGGTGATAAAATCGTCGCAGAGTGCAGCAAAGGTTGGGAAGATGTTTGTTATGAACTTAAAGTCTATGTTGTCGATAAAAATTTAAACTTCATAGAAGAGTTAAACAGATTTAATGTCGATGGCGAAGATAAGTCTAAAATACTTATTAAAGACTTGCATAAAAAATCCAAAAAACAGTCTTGGAAAAGATGGAAAACTGACTCTGTCTCGCATAATAATAAATTTACGCCAAGTGAAGCTTTCAAAATCGATTACGCCAATCCTGACATTCCTTACACTGTAAAAACTATTTTCCGCGGAGTAGAAGTTGGTGCCAATGTTATTGGTTATGCTTTAGATTTATTAATCATGCTACCTATAAGTATTGTCGAGGGTCTCTGGGTCACTGTTAGTGTCCCTGTACAATTCACAAACCATGGGAAATTCAAGGCTGCACTTAAAAACCTCGAACTAGAGGGCAAGCATAAGAGTCGTAAGTTTAACGCGAGAAATTTTGAATTACTTAAGAATATACTAAGAGCATAAACTAAACGGGTTCATCATAAGGCAAGTTAGTAAATATTAGATTACAAGCCAAAAGTAGTACGATTATATTTATGAAACTACGAGGAGAGCTCATGAAATTTACCATCTTATTTGTACTTGCCATTTTTTACTCTCATGCTATTGCTGAAACCAAGATTATCACCGCAGATGGTACGTCTCAGAAAATTACCTTAACGGGTTCTAATGGTAGTGATGGTTCAAATGCACATTGCCTTAAAGATGATCGAAGAGAAAATGGCCGTGACGGCAAAAATGGTCAAGATGCTCCAGACCTTATTATTCAATATTCAAAAATCGAAGATCTAAAACAAATCGAAGTTAGTTCCTACCCCGGTCGAGGGGGAGATGGCGGAAGGGGCTGTAACGGTGGTCGTTCTGGGAGTGATGGGTTTGATGGCTCAAAAAGCCGCATTTATATAATTAGAGGCACCTACAAGGCATCAAATGCTGCAGAAATGGTACAACTAAAGCCACTCGATGAAAAAACGATTACTTTATCTTTAAACTTTTGGGAAAGACGCGAAGTCGAAGAAAAAATTCTTTCCAACAAATCAAATGTCGGAAATATATACTACGAATTTAGCCATCGCCTTGAAAAAGAAGCTGAATTTATCGTTAATGATAAAATTAACAACTTCAAGGTATCTGCAAAACTCGATGCGAAATCAAAGGATATCGTTCTCGAATCTCCCGATCTCATCGTTTTTGAAAAAGTTAGCTCAGCAGATAAGGATAGTATTCTCGTTAGAGACGTTTATACCGAAAAAGAACTCTTTGACGTCAAAGCTACCGCTCAAGGTAAGAAACAAAATTTTAAGCTAAAATTGGAAAACCCACTTATTAAACAGCTAAGTGCAAGTTATTCTATCGTGCCTTATCAGTGGAAGAAAGTCTGGATTCTAGGTAAAAAAGTCAAAGTTGTTTCAAAACTTAACGAGATCGAAATGACATCTCGAGATAGTAATGAAATTGAGCTTGGACATCTTAATTTAAGGCAATATCGTTCAATTTTCAAAAAAACATACATTGGTATCAAGCTTAAATACCAATTAAATGAACAAGAAATTGTTAAATTTATACCGCTTGAAATTCAGATAAAATAGAAAGCTCCTCATTTATACTTAATAAAACTGATCAATATCATGTATTTTCATGAGATAGAAAATATCGGCTAAATGTAAATAAAGCTAAACTCATATTATTCGAAACCTATCAAAGGAGTACATATGAGTAAGGCCATTCCAAAAATTATGAAGTACATGACAACCACCCCCTTAAGTGTTCAGAAGACAACATCACTTCTAGAGGCAGCAGAATTAATGCAAAAAAAACACATCCGTCATCTACCGGTATTATACGGTAAACAAATCGAAGGGATTTTATCTAGTACCGATATCAGTCTAATTAGAACACTTAGCGATGTTGATATTACAAAGCTTAAAGTTTATGACTGCTTCACACCTAATCCCTACATTGTCAGTCCAGAAGCACCGCTCAATACTGTGCTTTCGGAAATGGCGGAAAAAAAATACGGCTGTACCATAGTCGCTGACAACGATAATCTAGTAGGTATATTTACTTGGATCGATGCGCTTCAAGCAACAAGTGAGCTGCTTGAAACACGTCTCAAAAAATAAAAGGATTTCATGAAATCATTAATGTTAGTGCTTTTGACTCTTAACTTCTTCCCTAAGTCTTGGGCCAATCCGGCAGCGCAAATGAATAGCGCGCTTCAAGCACTAACATCACTGATGCCTTATATGTCAGATAAAGAAAAGTTTTTTGATCCAAAAAATGAAACGGAAATTGCAAACGGTATAACCACCTTGCAAACTACCTTTAAAAATTTTAAACATGAAAGTGTTTTAAAAAATGACGTTTTCGCACCCTCATACCTTTTGATTAACGAACACTTGGCAGAAAGTAAAAACGCTTTTTTAAAAAACAAAAAGAAAGAATTTAGCTTATGGCGATTAAAAGAACTGACCACTCTCTGTCTCGATTGTCATACGCGCTTACCGACAACTCATCCCTCGAGTTTTGCCAAAGGAGCAAAAAAATTGGATGAAACTCGCTTTACTTCAACATACAATTTGGCCCTGGCTCAATTAATTGTGAGACAGTACGAAGAATCAGAAGCAAATTTTATTAAAGTTATCAATGATAAACTGGCCAAAAATGACAAAGTTAATTTAGAAAATTCTTTCCGACAGATTCTCATGATTGAAGCCAAGATTCTGAAAAACCCTAAACGTTTAAAAGAAATCTTCCAGCCTTATGTAACCAAAGCGGAGATGCCAAAATTGTTAAAAGACTCGCTCATTAATTGGATGAATCGCCTGAATTATGTAACAGAAATGCGACAAAAAACCGGTACGCATTTAAAGAATGATGAGGATCTAAAAAATTATGTGACGAATGTTTTAGCACCACTTAAAAATCTCTCTATCTATGATGATGCTTATGATGTCGACTTACTCATCAGTTCGGGACTCATTTCTAATTACCTCTACAGCAATCCAAAGTCTGTGATGGTACCTGAAATGCTTTATTGGATGGGCTGGTTGGAAAAACGCTTGCACCGACAAGACTTCTTTGGTTCGGGAGATTTATTTCTAAAACAATGTATTAGAAAATATCCAAATCATCCGCGAGCTAAGGATTGTTATCAGGAATACAAAGATATTATCGAATTCGAATTCACCGGTTCGGGTGGAACTTATGTTCCCGAGGACTTACAACTCGAACTCGATGAACTTAAAAAAATTCTACCTAAAACCCGATAGCGATACCGGCATTCGCTCTAAAACTTTCTTTGCTATATTCGCTGAATGAACGGTTTGAAGCACCTGCTGAAAGATAAACTTTTCCCGCTAAGCGTACTGAAAGGTTCACTTCTGGTCCATAATAACTCTTAGTTGCATCAACTAATTCATCTTGATCATTAAGCTTACTTGATTTTTCAAAACCGGCGTTAGCACCAAGCTTAATAATATTATTCAGAAGTGATAAACCACCGTGAACACTAGCAGTTAAACCATTTGATTTTTTTACTTCATATTGATTAAGTGCTGGATTAAAAACGATACTTGTTACTTTACTGTCGTATGAAATACCTAAAGCTCCGGCCAAATAAAAAGGGACTGTTTGATCCGAAATACTCACCTTTATTCTTGTGGCACTAGAACCTTTATCCGAAAACTCTTGTTCAAGAGTAACGATACCTACATGGTCAGCATCATTCTTATCTTGTGCAAAAACGTTTACCGAAGCTAACAACGCGATTAAAAAAATGATATTTTTCATAGTTCCACCTCTAATAAGTTAATTATTAGTAGTGTAAACGATACAAAAAAAATCGATACTTTGGTTGTAAAGAATTCCCGCGCTGTCTAAAAGTTAGGCAGTGTTTTTAGTCCAATTGCCCGATGACTGTTTGGTATTCGTCGTTAATGCGCTCAAGATCGGCTTGAAGTTCATCACGAATCTTTTTGAAATCATTAACTGGAACTCTAGCCGCTCCAATATACGAATCCGCGGCCATCCAAACACCACTATATCCAGCTGAGCCGAAATAACCAATGAGTCCTGCGATAATGGCGGCTATTTCAAGCTTTGAACCACTTTTGGTGGTTACAGCATTAGAAGTAACTGCAACAATCGTTAAAAGTGTTACCAAAGAGACTTTTACATATTCCTGAGTCATATCCCAGTTTACTTTATCGTCCAGTTCGCTAACAACAGTTTCGATCATTTTAATTTGAGCTTCAGTTTGTTTTAATTTAAGGCTTAATTCTTTTACTAGATTCAACACGTTTTCTCTTTTCGCTTTAGTTGCTTCGCTGGTGGCTGGCGCGGACAAGGCAAAAAGTTTTTCGATTTTCTTATCCAGTTGAGAAATATTTTGGTTGATCAGTTCTGATTTCTTTAACATCTCAGCTTGTAATGATTTGATGGTTACCATTTTGTCGTTAACATTTTTGTTAGCTAAGTAAAACGATGTTCCGTAAGCCGCTGCAATTAAAATTCCTTCCACCACAAAACTTCTTAAATCTGGATTACCACCTTGAGTAGCTTTAGCACCTCCGATGGTTCCTTTAATGAGGGTCCAAATCATCAGAAGCGTAATCGAAACTTCGAGGTGACCTTTTTTGTTATAGTTAGAACGAATATTGGCCATTTCGGTATTCATTTTTTCAGTTAATTCCGCAATTCCTAACTGAGCATTAGCGTATTCAGCACGTTGATCAATAAGGGTTTTAAAAATATTTCCAGATGCATCTTGAGCATAAACAGGAAGTGATACAAGGGCGATATTTGAGATCAGAATAAGAGAAATAAGTTTACGCATTTAAACCTCGATTTTGGTTGTTCCGAGAGGTCAAATAACACTCTTTATTACTGAAGAGGAACAGTGCGTGAAGTTTTTATATATTAATAAGTTAGATTGCCATTTTTCTTTGCCAAATCTGCGACCTCGGCTAGTATCCGCCCATGCGAATTGGTTTCATTTTTGTCTTAATTTTGGCTTTGTTAACGAGCTCATTAAGCTACGCTGCTTGTGACGTAAACTTATTCCATGTTCTGTTTAAGCGTAAATATGACGTCTATGAAAAGGCCCGTAATCGCTTTAATTCTCAATCACTTTCAAGCCTCGTAAGCATCAAGGAACCGTTTGCCGATTTCTATCAACAGACGGCCTATATTGAAATTTTAGCGGATAAACTTTCTAGTCATGAATTTTTTAAAACGTCGTACGCTAAAATGTCATACATGCAACGAGTTCGAACCTTTCTTTTTCATAGCGGTTTATTCTCACTAACTCGTTCAAAAATGAGTAAAGGCTTAAGTTTTAGTGAAATCAAGTCACTAGTCGATTTCCGCTTAAAAATGGATTCACAAAAAGATCAGTCATTCTTTTCGATAGTCAAGAACTGGGATAACTCAACTTTTTATCAGAAAGCGAGTGACCACGCATTTTATAAAGATGTTACCGTATACGGAATCCAAGCAGCGTTTGAAAAACATGGTTTGCTCAAAAATAAAAAGGTGAAAGATTTTTTTGTAAGACTACTTGAAAAAGATACGATGCAAATGGTTTTCACCGCGCTTAGTTTACCAAGTGTGGTAAGTCCTTTGCCTTTTGTTTACGTTCCTCAATTAAATTTTATGGATAGATACTCAGCCGAATTTAAAACGCTAATGAATACGAAAGATCTGTTTGATAAAAATGCACGTCAGTTATACAAAAAATATTCAAAACGTTATTATGAAAAAAACAAGAAGCGCTTAAAATATAAAGTGATTCAAAAAACACTGATGGTTTTAAGTACGCTGGTCTTTAGCTATTTTCTCTATGTGGAAGTCGATGAACAGGTTCGTTATCAATTTGGCGCGGGTCCTGCACCATTAATGGACCATCCAGAAGTGATCAAAGACGGACTTAAACGTATGGAAGAAGAGCTTAAACTTAATACACCACTCGATTCTGTTCTTCATCAAAACTATCTCAAGCAAACACTTGGTGAGCCACCTTACGCCAATGAAGATCTGGATAGCTTGTTTCAAACTGAAGAATATGAACTCTTTCTTGAATTGCTGAAAGAGTAAGTTTGAAAAATCTTATATTCCTAAAAATTTATTTAATAGCTTCGCTTTTTTTATCGCTACCTCTTTGTGCTAAAGATTTCAGTACGATGATCGAGCTTGGACAAAATTGGCAACTTCGAAATGATGTCCGGATTCCTTCACAGGGTGGAACAAAATTAGCAATAGATGATTTTGATAATGGTCCTTTTAATCACGGTCGCCTTGAATTTACCTATCGATGGTCACAAAAGCATGGCCTACGCTTGATATATGCGCCACTAACAACATATAGTGAAGGCATATCAAACCAAACTATCAACTTTAATGGACAGTCTTTTAATACGACCGATAAACTTAGCATTAAATATCGTTTTAACTCTTATCGTTTGGGTTACGTCTATCGATTTTCAGAAAATTTTTATTTTGGTGGCACACTTAAGGTGAGAGATGCAAGTGTGAGGTTTAAACAAAACGCAACCACTAGCGAGTATAATAATACTGGTTTAGTTCCTTTGTTTTATTTGGCCTACCTAAAGCCTATGACTGAGAGCTGGTCATTTTTTACTGATGCTGATTTCGCTGCAGCACCTCAAGGCAGAGCGATTGATTTAAGTATTAAATTTCGAAAGAAAATTAAATCAGCAACATATTTGTCCCTCGGCTTAAGAACGCTGGAAGGTGGTGCTGACAATGAAAAAGTCTACACCTTTAGCTGGTTTACTTATTTATTAGGCGATATCTATTTTGAGTTCTAAGTCAATTATATCACTTTGATGGAATCATCATTGGTATTCCAAATAATGCCTTGAATATGGCGGTTGACGAGTGGTTTTAACTTTTCAAAAAATAAGTAATAACAATCATACACGCTCGGTTCAACCAAATCATCTCTGAAGCAATAGTTTTCTTGTTTGAAAAAAAATAAACTATTTTTTAAATTTGATTTTAAATAATTCGGATTAAGAACGACGATGTCACTACTTGCAAGAAAATTATTCATATTCTTTTTAAGAAAAAAAACTCCATTTCCATTTGAAAAAATATAATCCTGTTTTATTTGAAAATCTAAATTTCGTGAAAGAATAAGTTCGCGCTCTTCATCCCACGAATTGTGTGTAGTTGTGATATTCACACGACTGATAAGTCCTATCCCTTTATCGCTCGTTATGGCCTGGACTTGATTTTTGGCATTTATTACAAAAGGATGAGATGGCATCACATGTGATGGTTCTATTATTTGTGCTTCATCAAAATGTCTTTTCACATGCGCAAATCTTTTGCCCACATACTCGACTACCTCATTTTTCACCAGATACGAATTCTGATTATTTTCTGTAGGCCATTCTCTTGGTTTGATTAAAAAGAAACCAGGCATGTCCTTAGATTCGATTTTCAGATGAGAAATATCACAACTTACTTTTTTGTAAGTATGACTTTGACTGGCCATTATTCTAACGAAATAACACTTTTGATTATGCTTTAAATAAACACCGTAGCCATTATTAACACTAAAAAAAGGCGTTAGTGGTTGACCGAGTTCTTGATAGTTTTTTTCTTTTCTAGGAAATTTATCACTCACAATCGGATACTGCTTTAGCTGCTGGTTTATTTTTTGAATAAGCGCTTTATCTTCAACTAAAACTGCACTATGTGTTTCAATCGCACCGAATAGAAAAATAAACACCGTTAATAATCTCATCCAACCTCCGCTTTGAACTAGCGTAATAAATCGGTTCGAGATTGTAAAATTTACACGGTACTTATTTTGATAAATTTTCTTACTTTAGTTTTCGATGATTTGAATAAAACGTTTAATTTTGCAAGATTTTTCGAGTTTATGTCTCAAGGTTTTATTAGCATTAATGATGTAGGAATTATTTCGGCCATTTTTTTTTATTTCAAGATATCCGTCATGAGCAAGATCAGAAATGATTTTAAGCACGGCCCTCTCTGTGATGCCAATTTGATCGGAAATCTCTCTCACCGTTGCGTCAGGATGTTTATCTAAAAAAATTATCACATGTCCGTAATTAGTGAGAAAGGTCCATTGTTCGCTCATAGTTTGCTCTTTACCATATGTTTAGATCTAAATTTTATTCATCTGCCATCAACTCGTCTAGGTAGTCAACAGCAGATGATAAAATATAATCTTCACTTATTATGGTTTATAAGGAAGTGAAGAATGGTGGAGGACAATTTTAATTTCACCTTTAAGATTCTTCTTAAATCCCATCGAAAAATTAGCAATAACTAAACTGCCATCTTCCTTGGTCAGATGCTTATTCCCCATCACAATTGCGGTATCGCCTGAAGTATAAATACCAGTAATATCAAACTCAGCATTCTTCCACGGGTTTAAGGCAAAACCGGCGTCTTCTGAAAAATTCGCATTCCCCCCAACGAAATAAGACAACGCCCCTTCGAAAGTCGTTCTGAAAGTTTTTACAGAAGCCAGCGTTGGTTTAAATAAAACCTCTGCTTCGTCATAGTTATAGGCTTGTCGAATAATATCCGCCGCAATTGCCTTAGCATTTCCACCTTTCTTGTGTGTTTGTGCAATTTTTACGAGACCCTTTCCCCAAGCCTCTAAAGCTGCTCTTGCTTCATTTTCTGAAATTGTGATTGAAGCTGAACTTCCTAAGTTTCTACTGTTGATGGTCGCTGCTTGAACTGTCATTGTTTACTCCTTATAAAATATTTAGAATCGTTCTAAGTATGAATAATTATACATGATAATTAATACATGTAAAGATATTCATGAATAATTATTCAAAGAGCACAAAATGTCAATATTATTAAGCACTTAGACCTACTCTACTTTTTATTACTTCAGTGGCATCGACGGGTCTAAGTAAAACCCTCCGACATTAAGCTCTGTAAGTCATTTCACCGATAAATAAGCGTGAGAATATTATTTTTTACTACCGTCATTTTACTTTTCTTTTCCAGCACTTCGAACGCTAAGACACATTGTTTATTTGTGGTCGGTGACGGCAGTTTCTTTAAGCCTCAAGTCCCACCTCGCTACATCAATGGCATAAAAAATATTGATCAAAGCTGGGGACAAAATTGTGCAAAAAAAACCTATCTGATTTCGATGGGCAAAAACAGCATGATCTATAATGAAAGAAAAAATACCTATCAAAAAATTGAGGGCATTCCGATTGATGGCGCTGCCTCAACTAAAAATATCATTCATGCCCTTAAAAAATCTATTTCAGAACTTGAGGAAGGTGATGAAATCAAAGCCTACTTTCATGATCATGGCAGTCGAACAGGATTCAAGACAGTGGATGGCGTATTACAACCTGATCTGTTGGAAAAAATTGTCATGGATATGACTCAAAAAAAAATAAAATTCAAATCAATCTTCAATCATTGCTTCTCGGGAAAGATGAATGCTGCTGTATACGATAATGCCAGTGTCGGTGGATGCTCTATTTCATCCGCTAATAACAATCCTAGCTTTTCCGTAAATGAAATGTCGGGAAATAAAAACCAAAAAACTTTCACTCAAGTTGTCAGTAAGAATCATGAGAATATATCAAATGGCGATTATATCAATATACTCATGCGTTCCTCAGATCGATTTTTGTTAGACTACGGGACGACACCGATATCTGCTTTCACACCATATATAGTCGGTGATGACACTTTTAAATGTAATATTAATTCAATAGCGGGTTATTTACCTTTTGAAGACGAGTATCACGCTTTGGCCAGAGTTGGACTTAATGCCTATTATCAAAACCTTTATTATAATTTAAAAAGAATGGAACTACTGTATGAAAAGCATCTCAACCAAGAAAAAAAACAAAGAAACCTGACAAAAAATAAAAAGTTATCTCAGGGTTACGTTGTTCAGTGTGCTCAAGAACTGTATGCTTACATGAATCAACTTCTCGAGCTTAAACAGCTTGAGCCCGAAAATGTGGCGACATTTAGTCGTCGAGACGAGCTCTACTCGAAACTGGGAAAGTGCCAGAAAATCCAAAACGACAATAAGGTCTGTGAAGGTTATGAGGAATATTTAAATATCACGAGGAAAATTGAGAATATGAGAGTTAAGCTTCACAAAGAAGTCCTACTCAAAAATACTCCGGTAGATATAAATTGCTTTCGACCTGATCCAACGAAATTATGGAGCGTAAAAAATGCTCTTGATGAATTAAACAGCATGTCTAGCTCGATAACAAGAATAGAAAATATCATCGATAAAAGAAATCATTACATCGAAATGAGTAACAGTCTTATGGCCATGATAAAAAATAATGACCATAAAGCATTAGATACATTAAAGGGATTACTACTTTGCGAAGAAGAAACAATTTTCTAAATTTATTTCTCATGATTCTTTTTACTTTTGCTTATGCTCAAGCAAACGAGCAGCGGCGTTATAACTTAGGTGAATCAATTATAGTCGAAGGTCGCTTTGACTCAACCACAGTCCCTCATCGCCTGGTAGTTGATGAAAATACCGATAACCAAGAATATGTTTTTTTAAAAAATGTTAAGCCGCGAGATGTGACTCTTTATCATAATCTTTTAGTGATCATCAAAGGTAGAGTGGTTGAAGGTCAATATCAGTATCATATTGATGTGAATGAAATTAAGATCAAAAAAGATCCACCCCTTTGACATCAGTCACAGAGCTGCGCAGATAATTTTTCATCAAATTTAACGATTTGGATACAAAGTATCTGCGAAAAGTTCACCCGATTTCCCAATAACGCTAAAAGATTCTGGGATAGGATATTCGGTTGTGGCCGTGAGCTTAGGATCGTTCCAGCGATTAATCGACAAATAAATATCATCATTTTGAGAAAGGATATTTACGCGTTTATAACCATCCATAACTGATTCCATATTTAACGTCTGACTTACGTAGTGTTGCCAAAGCTCATTGGTAATAGCAGATTTCATTTCAAAGCCAGAGCACAGAACAACAACATCATATAGCTCTGGACCATATTGGCCTGCCACATGTCCAGGCATAAGCAGCCCATCATCTCCCAGCATCACATCCCTAATTTTGGTCTTCGCAAAATATAATTGTTTTGGCGCACCCTCAACTTCTCCTCTTAAACGAGCAAAGTCGAGAATCTCATAACGTTTTTTAATCCACTCTCTAAAAGGTGGATGTTCGCTTTTTCCTGTTTGGGCCTTGATTAAATAATCATTAAAATCTTTTACCTGCCAGTTATCATAAACAACGACTCTTAAACCTTCAGGAATTTTATCTATGCCATAATGCTCATGCACTTTAGTAGTGATGGCCTCAATCACCGTCATCCCTTCATGCCCTAGTCCTGCAATCGCAATCGACTTATCTTTTAAAAATTCATTCAGCTCTTCCCGTGGCATCGCATAGATTTTCTTTAAAAAAGTATTTCCATCTAATAAATCACCGACCGCTAGCTTCGGCCGAGCTTGAGACTGACGTAATAATAATTTCGTTCCTTCTGGAAAATAGGGAGAATAACTTCGAACACCAGTTCCTGGAGTATAGACAATTTTTTTGGTTAAAAAATGAAAGTTCGATTCCTCGTTTTGAATTTTTAGTTGATAAGGTGCAACCCAAGGATATTGAGGTTTCTTTAACCCCACCACTTCTGACTGGAAAAGAATCGGCACATTCAAATAACGATAGTTAAGTGCGGTTATAACACCCACGTCGTGAGAGTAAGGGTAGGCATCGTTTTTTATGGTATCAGAAATTTGAAACAATAAACTTGCGGTATAATTCACATCTCGCTTTTCGCTATCAAAGAAAACCGAGTTAAGGCGAAAGTGTCTGCCATAAAAAGGTGATGCCACAATCTCACCTTGTTCAACCACCAGCACTTCGTTTTGATAACTAACTTTTTCTTTAAAGACTTTATCGCCCCATTTGTTTTTTAAACGAGCGAGAGTTGCTAGGTTTTTATATCCAGCTCCCACAAAAGTGGTGTGGTAAGGAATATGACCCTCTCTGAGTATTTTCTCTTTCACCGCATGTGACTTAAGCAATAAATCCGCTGTCGCCCAAGCACCAAGTTTTTCAGTGAGCTTTGAATCCTTCAATAGCGGCACGATGATTGAGCGAAGTTCTTCAGCCGAAACATTATCAAATAAATAAGTTAATAAATCCCCCGCTATCTTCTCGCCTGCTTTTCCACCACTAAGATACGTTTTTAAAAGTGTAGTCTCAGGCTTCTCTTGGAGATACTCATCACAAGCTGAAGCTAGAAAAGGGATAAAAGCGTATGTACTTAAGACAAAAAATAGGATGATTTTTTTCATGAGCAGTAGCTAACATGAGAGTTTTCAAGCGTCTAGTTGCAAACAATCGTTGCTATCAATAAATTCTCTTTCGATGGAAATCCAGCAACTTAACCATCATGATATCGAACTTAACATATAATATACCTAAGGATTTTTCTGCTTGTTACGATGAAAAATAATAACACATAAAAGCTGCACGTTTGTTGAAGTTAAAATTTGGAGGATGACGTGAAAAAATTAAACCTAGTACATATGGTATTGTTTCTATTTCTATTGGCCTTAAATTCTGCCTTTGCTGACGAACTTATTAGTCTCAATAAACCAGCGACATCTTCAAGTAACTATGGACCCGATTATAAGCCAATGGTTGCAACTGACGGAATTATCGAACTTAATCAGTATTATACTTGGTGGGCCTCAGCTTATGGCTCTGGCGAGTACATCGATGTTGATTTACAGGCCGTAAAAAACATTTCTCGCATTAAACTCTATTTAGGTAAACCCCTTGGTCAGGATCCAAGTGCCGCCACCGTTGCAAAAAGTTTCGTACTCGAAGCTTTTCAAAATAATCAGTGGATGAATATTGCAACCGTAACTAATAATACTCTTCGTGATCGTGAATTTTCATTTCAAAATGTTGAAGCTTCAAAAATTCGCTTCAAGTGTACCTATGCGGATTTCTGTCGTATCAGAGAACTTGAAATTTATGCTAACACAGAAATTCCAAATGTTCTTCCAACTGCTAGCGCAGGTGTCGATAAGGAAATAACCCTTCCATCTAATTTATTAGTGCTTAATGGAAGTGGAACTGATTCTGACGGCACAATTGTGAGTTATGCTTGGAGCAAAGTGAGTGGACCAAGTGCTGCACTTGCTAATGCTAATACCGCCAATTTATCGCTTAGTAATTTAGTCGAAGGCCTATACGTCTTCAGACTTACAGTCACTGATAATAGAGCTGGCACTGCGAGCGACGATATTACTGTCGTGGTAAAACCTGAGCCGGTAGTGGCAGTGGAACAACTGGTTTCACTTAATAAGCCTGTGACGGCTTCAAGCGTTTACGGTGCTCAATACCTACCATCAGTTGCAACTGATGGAGTGATTGAACTTAATCAATACTATACTTGGTGGGCCTCAGCTTATGGTACTGGCGAGTACATCGATGTTGATTTACAAGCGGTGAAAAATATTTCTCGTATTAAAGTCTATTTAGGTAAACCTCTTGGTCAGGATCCAAGTGCCACCACGGTTTCAAAAAATTTCGTGCTGGAAGCTTTCAATAATAATCAGTGGGTTAATATCGCGACAGCGACTAATAACACCATTCGTGATCGTGAGTTCTTATTTCAAAACGTTCAAGCTTCAAAAATTCGTTTCAAATGTACGACAGCTGAATTCTGCCGTATTCGCGAACTTGAAGTTTACGCCCTTGAAGGCGATGTAACTCCAGTTCCAAATGTGGCACCAATCGCGAACGCTGGGGCGGACAGAACAATTACTCTTCCAACGAACTCACTCGTTATTAACGGTAGTGCGTCCGATTCAGATGGCACTATTGCGAGCTACGCATGGATAAAAGTGTCAGGTGGAAGTGCGACACTTGCAAACGCCAATACAGCTAATCTTTCTTTAAGCAATTTAGTGCAAGGTTCATATGTTTTCAGACTTACAGTAACTGATAATAAAGCTGCCGTTGCGAGCGACGACGTGAGCGTTGTGGTTAACGCTGCTCCAAACGTGGCTCCAGTTGCCAATGCTGGCGCTGACAGATCAATTACTCTTCCAACGAACTCAATCGTGATTAACGGAAGTGCGTCTGATGCTGATGGTTCAATTGCGAGCTATGCTTGGATTAAAGTTTCAGGTAGTACCGCTACACTTGCGAACGCAAATACTGCAAACTTATCTCTTAGCGCTTTAGTTCAGGGTTCATACGTTTTCAGATTAACTGTGGTTGATAACAGTGGAGCTTCGTCGAGTGACGATGTATCTGTCACGGTTAATCCAGTTGTCACCAACCCAACTTTCCCTGATGGGGTCATTGCGGATTTCCAAGCTGGTCACTTCAATAGTCCAAGTGGAAAATCTATCGACTATAGATTCTGGGTTCCAGATAATTATGACCCTGCGGTGAAATATCCCATTTTCATCTTCCTTCACGGTGCTGGTGAAAACTCTTGGTCAGTCGACGCAGCTGATCACAATATCAAAAACCTAGAAAAAGGTTTCTTCGCTCATGGACCAAACGTTTTTGTCAGTGGTGCAAATCGTAGTAAACACCCTACTTTCGTTTTAGTACCACAATTTGGAATTTACTCAGAAGATGACAACTCGATCATCACCATGGAAGCGATTGAAGATTTCATGATTGATTACAATATCGATCCTGATCGAATCTACGTCAGCGGTCTTTCTCAAGGTGGTGGTTTAACTCACAATATGATGGTTAAACACTATAACAAACTTGCAGCGGCGGCGCCAATGTCAGGCTGGATGTCGAGCAACACGATCGGATACCAAAACATGGCCACTTGGTTATTCCACGCTGAAAACGACACGAAAGTGGGAATTAACGGTAGTATCGCCGTTTTTGATAGAATGAACTCGAATGGTGGTAAACCCATTTTCACCCGTTATGCAACTGGCGGTCACTCTTCGACGGTTTGGAAAGCCTCTTATAACAATCCCTACTTTGTTGATTGGATGATGAAGCAACGTCGAGGTCAGAGACCTATTGATGTTCCAGTGAATTGTAATATCACTGAACCACAACTGGTGGATAATAAAGCTACTGTCTACATGACTGCTGTGACAGTTGTAGGTAACGCCTCACTTAACGCTGCTTATACGACTAACCCAGGGCTCACAAATCCGATTTGGTTTAATGATCGAATCTATGGAACTACAGGAAGCCCTCAAAGTCCTGCAGTAGGAGCCGGGACTACAGCTTTCACTGCTCAGCCTCAAATCTTTAGTTATGCTAATAACATTACTATAATGTGCCGAGGCGCCACGCACTCTAGTATCGGTGGTACAACTTGGTACCCAACTGCTGGTGGTCGATTCTTGTTAGATAAAAGATAATTATTCAGTAAAAAAAGTTAGGATATCTGAGCGATTTTGGATCTTGGCCGCTTCCACGGCCTTGATTCGAAATTGCTCATTATGTTTTTTGGCATGCTTTGCAATTTCATAAGCAATCGAAAAATCTCCGCGTTTCATTGTGTTTTGTTCAAATAACAAATCTAATATGAATTGATGAATCTCAGCATTTTGAGAACCAAATGCCAGCGCTGAAAGAGCACGGCCATAATTTTTTTCGACCATGAAATAATCTTCAAGGGACTGAAGCAAAAAAGCTGGCCCGAACATCAGACGTTCAAAATCATTTAAGACAACTGACGCTGGCAAAGTTATTTCTGAACCATTCAAAGCTTCAAACTTAACCGCGGTATAAGTAAGATCAATTCCAAGTTCAGTCAAAATTTTTAAAATGGTCAAAATACTTTTACTATTTGGTTTAAAATGGCCCGATGAATTTGAAAGATAAAGAAGGACTCCATCAAGGACACGTATCTCACCCGCAAAAATGACCGGCGTCTCTTTTCCAAAAAAATTATCATGATGGAAATAACCGGCGCGACCTGGAAGTGAGTAGAATTTTTTATCAACATCTACTACCAAAATAAAACCAGGAATATAATTGGTCGTAAGCTCTTCCCCTTTCTGAAAAATCAGACCATCTTCAAAAGATAGCAGAGCTTCAGCGCGCTTTTGTGCTGAAATGTTCACACCATTGGGATACACACCTTCGAGTGAAAAAAAGAGATCACAGGACGCCTGAGTGTGGCTCACAAGTGCGAGCAAAATAAAGAGAAAACCTATCCAAAATTTCATGTTTGTTGAAATAACACATTAAGTCATAAGTGTCTAGTTACTATCAAGAATCATTGTAAAAACAAATATTTAGGGGCTAGAGAGATCTTCCTATACCCCTATCGAAAATTGATACTATTAAATACGCCCTTGACTCCGTACTATGGTACGGGGTGTATAATCTATTTATGGAGGGCCTATGGAAGCCATGACAATTGGTAAATTAGCAGAACTTGCAGGTGTTGGAGTCGAGACAGTTCGATTTTATCAGCGCAAGAAACTTTTAAGAGAGCCAAAGGCAACCGGTGCGTTCAGAACCTATAATGCAGATGATGCTCAAAGAATCACTTTCATAAAAAAAGCTCAAGAGCTTGGCTTCACCTTGAGTGAGGTAAAAGAACTTTTAGAACTGAATACAAAACCAAGGGCCACTTGTGGAACAGTAAAGAGCAAGACTCTGGCCAAAATTGAAGAAATTAAGACCAAAATCGCAGACCTTGAACGAATGAAATCTAGCCTTGAGAAGTTGGCCTGTGCTTGTGATGCAAGCCAGGACTCCATAAAGCAGTATAAAGTTCAAGAGTGTTTTGATTACGGTCTTGGTTGCAAATGTTAATATAGGAGGAATTATGAAAAGATTTCACATTCACGTCGGTGTTAAAGATTTAAAAACTTCGGTTGAATTTTATTCAACTCTCTTTGGTGAACGGCCAACAAAAATTAAAGATGATTATGCTAAGTGGATGCTTGAAGATCCAAAAGTAAATTTTGCGATTTCAACAAGAGTAAGCACGGATGGAGTTGATCATCTAGGGATTCAGGTTGATGAAGCTCAAGAGCTGAACCAAATCTCTGAGCGTCTCAAGAAAGCTGATCTCGGAGTTTATGGCGAGGGTGAGACAACTTGTTGTTACGCTGAATCCAGCAAGGCATGGGTAAAAGACCCTTCAGGTATTGCTTGGGAAACCTATCATACAATGGCAGATGCAGAAGTGTTTAGCGAAAAGCCAAAAAAAAGTTGTTGCTAATGAAAAGGATTCTTTTTCTTTGTACAGGTAATTCATGTCGTTCTCAGATGGCAGAAGGATGGTGTCGTCATTTTTGGGGTAACAAATACGATTGCTATTCAGCAGGCACGCAAAAACATGGGATGAATGCACGAGCTGTGCAATCAATGAAAACAGCTGGTGTGGACATCTCTGCTCACTATTCAAAAACTACTGATGAATTACCTAAAGAAAAATTTGATTTCATCGTGACAGTCTGTGATGCGGCCAAAGAGGCCTGTCCTTATTTCCCTGGAGGAAAAATTGTTCATGTAGGATTTCAAGACCCACCTCGATTAACCAAAGATATGACTGATGAAATTGAGATAATGAAAGTTTATAATCGAGTTCGAGATGAGATCAAAGATGCCATTCAAAAACTTCCAGAGACACTTGGAGATGCTTAATGAAGATTAAATTTTTATCTGAACTTTTTGGAACCACCTTTTTGCTCATGATTGTGGTGGGTTCTGGAATTATGGGTGAGAATTTGGCCAACGGGAATGAAGCGGTTGCGCTACTGGCAAACTCTCTTGCCACTGGCTTCGGTTTGTTTGTTCTGATTCAAAGTCTTGGCTCTCTTTCGGGAGCACATTTCAATCCAGTAGTCAGTTTTGTAGAAATGCTCTGGGGAAGACTCAAGAAGAAAGAGCTGGCCATTTACTGGTCTGCTCAGTTCCTTGGGGCCATTCTAGGAGTTCTTATCGCTCATTTAATGTTTGGGCAGGAACTGTTTCAAATATCACTTAAAAACAGAAATGAATTCCATTTAGGCATTTCAGAGGTGGTAGCAACCTTCGGCCTTATTTCAACTATTGCACTTGCAGGAAGAAAGCACGTTGAGTTTGCGCCGATGGCGATTGCTTCCTACATCACATCGGCTTATTGGTTCACATCATCAACGTCGTTTGCAAACCCAGCGGTTTCAATTGCCAGAATGTTTACAAATACGTTCTGCGGTATTGCACCAAGTGGTCTGATTATGTTCATAACAGCACAGTTTGTTGGTGCAATTCTCAGCTTCTATCTTCTGCGAAAATTACCGACTAGGTAATTCATGGACAGAAGAAGATCCTTAATGCTGCTAAAGTCTTTTTTCTTCGATTTCAATAAAGCATTTTTTAACATCATAAGTACCACCCACTTTTTCTAGTGAATGATATAGCGAAGCCAGATAGATCCCTAAATATAAAAAATCAACACTTAAGCGAATCTTATTTTTTTGTAAAAATTGAAAAAATCTTTCAAAACTTTTCGTGAAATCAGCAACGTAAAAAGTTTGATTTTCATAATCTCCACCGAGATGAGCTAAAAGCATTTTTTTGACTTCATCGCATTTTTCCTTAGGCATTTTGCGATCAATCAGGCCCACTTGTAATAAACCCCATTCGAGTTTCTCATCATCTTTTTTATAAAATCCTTGATAAATACTGATGAGACCCAAACGAAAAGTCTCTTGCCACTGAATCCAAAATCCATTCGGAACATATGAAACATGATTATTTTTATCTTTAATAAAATTTTTGAGACGTAAATCTAAAAAAAGTCCATCGGGATTAAAGATTTGAAAAAAGTAGAACTCAAGCACCGCTTGGCCAAGATCATTGGAACTTGCATATTCAGAACGCAAAGAAACATTTTCACGATCATTAATTCTTTTTAAGAGGACTGGCATTTCTTTTAATAACTGTTTCCAATCCACAACAGTGAAAGCCGCTGGTGAAATAGCCGCTAGCAGCGGACGATAGTCTTGAGGTATAAGCTGAGATAAAAAAACAGGCACCGCCACAAAAATCTCATTTGTTACTTGTAGTTTTTAGTACTACCATCCATTCTTTGTGACTTACACTTAAATCGATAATTTTTATGAGGCGAATTCTTTAATTTACCTTGCTCCAAAATTCGACGACGCCATCTCTTGAAGCTCTTTTCATCTAAAAAATAACGCATAAAATGTACTAGCTCTGACGGCGTAAGAGCAAACTGAAAAGTAATGGCCTCGTAACTCGTTCGATCTTCCCACGCCATTCGAATAATACGATCTTGTTGTTCTAAATCAAAACAATCAAATTTCGCTTTTAAAGCTCTTGATATACTCATATGCACTATCTTATCAATAAAGGCAGCTAATGAAGCATAGACAAAATTCAGACAAGTATTAACCCTAAAATACGATGATAAAATCATTTGATTACGACTTCTATCTCTTATTTAACCAAGCTTTGACTTGCTCATCACTAATATCGTGCTCATAACAAAGCGGTGACGCTCCACCTGGTTTCGAATACGCACTCCTCTTCCCACATGCTCTGCCATTTCTCATGTAATTGTAAGGACACGGACAAGGCCCTGAATACCGACTATGCGATTCTTGAATCATTGCCTGCTTAGCCTCAGAAATTTGAGCTGGTGTTTGAGCGAAGCAGTTTAAAGATAAAAGAAAAATTAAGCTGATGAATTTCATAAATGTATATCGGATAAATTTTGAATTACGTAAGTTAGGAAATCTTAAGTCATTCTGAACTACTTAAAACCGACAAGCCTATATCGAATAAACCCACCATAGGAGTTCTTCCAATGAGTATACTCGCAATATTTATCTTAATTTTTTTATCAAGTGCTTTAATAGTAATAGCTTTCAAATGGCTTCAGCTCAAGAAAAAATATTCACCTCTTATTGATATGGAATCTGAATTAAATAAGTTGAATAAATCTAAACTAAATATCGAAGACGAAATTAAACATTCGAATATTAGATTTGAACAAATTCAAAATGATATTAAAAGCTTAGAAAAAGAACATGCTCTTTTGTTTGACGACATTGATGTGGCCCAGGCTGGGCTCATTAAACTTAAATATGATTTTAAAACTTCTAAAGAATACGAAGTAAAATTAGATGATATTCGCGAGAAGCAAAAGCTTCTTATAAAAGCAGGACGGGCCTTGGTTTGCTCCATTGAGTGGACTGTAGGAAATAGCAAAGCCGAAGGAAAAAAAATGATAAACCGGCTTATTAAGTTGGGTCTTAATTCATTTAACGCCCAATGTGACAACATTATATTGAATGTAAAATATACGAATTTCGATCGTTCAAAAGAAAAATTGATAAAGCTCGAAGAATCTATTGAGAAATTACTTGAGGTAAATAGATGCAAAATCACATCAGATTTTTTTAATTTAAAAATGGAAGAATTAGAACTTGTATTCGAATACCAAGAAAAACTTTATGAAGAAAAAGAAGAACAAAAGCGAATTCGTATTCAAATGCAAGAAGAAGAAAAAGTTCGAAAAGAGATTGAGCGAGCAAAATTGGAAGCCGAGAAAGAAGAACTATACTACGAAAAAGCATTGGATAAAGCGAAAAAAGACCTTGAAAAAAAGAAAGATTCTGAAAAAGAGTCCTATATGCTAAAAATTCAAGAACTTGAGCAGCAGCTCAAAGATGCTCATGAGAAAAAAGAGAGAGCTCAGTCGATGGCTGAACAAACGAAAAGAGGCCATGTCTACATTATTTCTAATATCGGTTCATTTGGTGAAAAAGTCTTTAAAATTGGAATGACGAGAAGATTAGATCCCATGGACAGAGTAGATGAACTTGGTGATGCCTCTGTACCGTTTGACTTTGATGTCCACGCAATGATCTTTTCCGAAGATGCACCCGATCTAGAAAAACAGCTGCATAATCTATTTACAGAAAAAAGAACAAATCAGATAAACCTGAGAAAGGAATTTTTCAACGTGACAATAGATGAAATAGAAAGCGCGTGTAAGGGTATTACTAAAAACTTAAAACTTACCAAACGAGCTGAAGCTAAAGATTATTACCAAACATTAGAAAAAATTAAAACACTTACGAAGAAAACAGCTGCGTAATTCAAGGAGAAACAAAATGCTTGTATTTTTCGCCTGGCTTATTATTTCAATTTTTGTAGGCTTGTCGTCACAGAGTTTTGCTATTGGATTTGTCATATTTTGTATGGGCCTTAAAATTTCAGTTGTATCTTTGAAGCTAGAACAACTTCAAACACAAATCGCTATACTCATCCTTGAATTACAAAACAATAACAAGGAAGAACAATTTCTCGATGAAATATAGTTTTTTAAAAAATCAAAGTGAGATAAGGAAACTTATGAAAAATGGATTTATATTCTTTATCGCTGAAAGATTTGTGAAAATAGCGTATTATTTCAATTTAGTTGAGCTTATAAAATTTTTGACAGCACGGATAGAAGCTAAATTTGGAAATACAAAAGGTCGAGATGCCATGATTTGGGCAAAAGGCTTAGGAATTGACATCTATATAGTTTTGAAATGGCTCGCTGTTATGATTTTTTGGCTAGAGAGTTCAGAAAATACTCTCGCATTTATTCTCACTGCATATCTCCTATGGAGTAACGTATTCACATATTTCTTTTATCATGTCTGGGAAAATAGACATTTAAATGATGTTAATTGGCAGAGAAGAAGATTTATTTCACTTTTTCAATCGATTTCATTTAATGTCTTTGGATTCGCTTATCTTTACCGTTTCTTTGCTAAACCAGATTTGAAATGGCTTGAAAATCTTCCGGAAAATATGGAAGGTCCACTTTCTCTAATGTTTTCATGTTTGAACTTATTTGGAGCAGGTTCCATCCTTGTTACTCCTCAAACGTTTCAAGGCGTAATTCTTTTAACGATTCAAACCATCATTACTTTTATATTTATAACATTGATCTTATCTAATACCCAAATAAACAAGGATTCATAATGCCCAACAGAACTGAGATCTATGTCGCCTTCAATGCAGATCCAGATACTGGAGATATGGAATGTTACAACTTAATGAAAGCTTGGAACAATAATGATAATATTAGTTTCGATTTCAAAAATGCACATGACTTAAACAACATAAGAGAAGAAAGTCATGAGACAACCATCAAAGCTAAATTACGTGAAAGAATGAATGCCACTAAGATACTAGTTCTACTTGTTGGAACAAGCACAAAGTTTCATCATAAATATGTTCGCTGGGAAGTCGAAATTGCTCTCGAAGCTGGTATTCCCATAATTGTTTGCAATGTTAGCGGGACAAGGAAAATGGACAAGGATTTATGTCCTGCAATCCTGAAAAATAAATTGGCTATTCATATTCCATTTCAATTGGATATTTTTCAGTATGCTCTCGATAATTGGCCTGCCCTTCATACCAAGTATAAATCCGAAGGTAAGTCTGAACCACATAATTACACCAACGTTGTCTATGACCCATTAGACAAAGAAAGGGAACGTAAAGCGAAAGCACGAAAAGCAGCTCTAGAATCACTAATTAATAAAAAAAATTATTAAATGAATCTTACTTAAAAAGAAGTTACAAAATTGCTTTTTATGCCCCCAAAATCCTCAAATCCAGGAAAATTCTAGGCAGTGGAGTGCAAAGGTATAAATGTATTGATTGTTTTAAAAGGTTGGTTGCGGTCATAGCTCAATATACCACCCGTAAATAAAATATTGATTTCATTCACGAATCATAATGAGAAGGTCATAAATACGAACGACGAGCTTCCAATTATCTATATTTTTCAAATTTAAGCCTAAATATCTAATAAGTGGCTATTATTTGGTGAATATCTACGGCAGAATATAAATTATAAATACTTGAATTTATTAATAATTTTAACAAATAATAACCACTAATTAAAAAAATAAGCTATAATTTGAATATTATGAAAAAATACTTAGAAATAACCCTTAATACAATAAAGAACAACCTCAGTGGCCAAAATTTTACGGCCCAAAGGCTACTAGAAGCTTTAAAGCTTTCTGAACCGACTCTTCCCATATCCACCTTGCGTTGGAGACTTTATTCACTAAAAAATGCGGGCAAAATCGAATCACCTGCACGGGGCATATATACTCTTTCAAAACATGAAAAATTTGAACCGAATTTAGAATCAGGCCTCTATCAAATGACCAAAGAAATCAAAAAGCAATTTCCTTACGCTCGTTTTTGTATCTGGCCATCAAATCTTTTAAATCAATTCACCAATCATCAACCTTCAATATATTTTAATATAATAGAAGTAGAAAAAGATGCCATTGAAGGAGTCTTTTCTCATTTAAAACAAAAATACAAAAACATGTTTCTTAATCCAAATAAAAAAGAAATTGATTATTACATATCGAGTCATTCAAAATCAATTATTGTCAAAACTTTATATCAACGTGCTCCACTTACAATTGATCAGACAGAAAAAAATCCGTTTCCAAAACTTGAAAAAATCTTGGTTGATCTTATTGCTGAACCAGATATATTTTCTATTTACCAAGGGAGTGAGCTGAAAAATATTTGGCGTGAAGTTTGTCAAAGATACGCTATTAACTTTAGTACACTTAACAACTATGCAAAGAGAAGAAAGGTTGAGGGGAAAGTGAATCAATTAATAGGAGAACTTGGATTACACACTTATAGAGAACAAAACTTATGATTTTAGAAAGCAATCACACGAAAGTTGCCATTACTGAAATTCGCAATAAACATTTCAAAGGCAAAGATCCCCAGCTTGTTGAAAAAATTTTAAAAGCCTTAACTCTCCTTGAGCTGCTCGTTCAAGAAAAAGTTGATTTTACATTCAAAGGAGGCACATGCCTCTTACTACTACTACCTACTCCAAAACGTTTTTCGATTGATCTTGATTTAATTATTGCCAAAAAAGATGACTTAATTCAGGCATTAGAAAATATTTGTAAAAACAATCCCATATTCACAAGATTAGTCGAAGATAAGCGAGTAGAGACTAAAATCCCAAAAGCACATTATAAAGTATATTACAAAACAAGTTTATCAGGAAAAGAAGATTATGTATTAGTTGATCTTATTGAAGATGCTAATCCCTATCCTCTTATTCAAGACTCAGAGATTAGACCGACTTATTTTCAAACGAGTGGGCCATATTTAAAAGTCAAGACTCCAACAATTAATTGCATTCTTGGTGACAAAATGACGGCCTTCGCACCTAGAACCACCGGTATCAAGCTAGGTGTAGAAAAAGAAATGGAGATAGCTAAACAGCTTTTTGATGTAGCCTCGCTTTTTGATCATGCGACAGATTTTTCGGAAGTAAAAAAATCGTTTATGATTATCGCTGAAAAAGAAATTAAATACAGAGAATTAAACATCAACCATGAAGACGTTCTTCATGATGCTTTTGAAACAGCCAAGATTATTGCTCTTCAAGGTGCTGTTAAAAATGATATTTACAAAGAATTACAAGTTGGAATAAGAAATTTAAACGGTTATATTTTTGAAAACTTTGGGCCAGTCCAAGTACATATTTGTGCAGCCAAATCAGCCTATTTAACAAGACTAATTCACACAGAAGCGTCTAAAATTATACCATTTAAAGGTGAAGACCTCAGAAAAATTGAAATTACAAACACTGGTTATAATAAATTAAACAAAGTGAAAAAGACTTCACCAGAGGCTTTCTATTATTGGAAAGCTGCTACCGATTTAGTAAAGGCTTAAATACCTCTACCTTCATATTCTTAAATCTTGAATATACTAAGGATAGATGACCACGCCTCATAATTTTATTGTCTAGAAATCTCTAAGCATTTTTGTAAGGTTTAATTTTGTTTCGTAACTTAAAAAATTTTTATCCAGGGAACGGATGAATTTTTTTAAAATTGGCTTTATCTGTCCAAATTGATCATTTTTCGGAGCATTTAAATCGATAAGAGTCATCGTCCATTCATAAAAACGTTCAGATTTCCAAGCCATTTGCGAAGGGTAAATCTTCTCTTCACTGGCTTTCAAAACCAAGATGCGGAAAACAGATTTACCATCTTTTTCCAAAGGAGCTCCTGCTTTAACTAATAATTTCAATGCATCTAAACATTCAGAACTTTCGCAATCTTCAAAATTTGAGACAATATCGACAACCAGATGTACACCTTGTTCATTATTAAGCTTAAGGCTCGGAAACAACTGTAAAGTATAAATTATGGCTTTTAAATTAAATACCTTCATGGCTTCATCAAGGAGTAATTCGATTCCTTGAACATTAGCTATATCAGAAAGCAAAAGATTATATATTTTAGCCTCGTCAAAACGATAGGTATAACCTAGGGATTGGAGCATCGAAAACTCGGCATGAATCCCTTTTTTAAGATATAATTCTGCGACATCATCCATTCCGAATTTTACGGCCAAGCCTAAATTTTCCAATGTAAAACAACTCTCTCCAATAATTTCGATCAAAAGCTTGGTGACTGCAATGTTATCCACCACACATGGTGCTTGAGAAAAATCAACTCCCTTTTCTCTAAAAAGAAGAATGACAGACGGATCGAGGATATCAATCGCTGGGGATAGTCTAAGGTAATTATTTAAGAGACTAAAACCTTTATACTCACGGTTAAAATCAACACCTGGAACTTGCAGTAAGTATTTTACCATCTCAGCGATGTAACCATTAGTAGTATAGTCATAAAGACTTTCATACCAAACTCTACTGACGGAATGTTCAACAATAGATGTCCCAGACTCATCACGTACATTAATATCAAGGCCTTGCTTAATAAAATACTCAATGATCTTTTTACCCTTTGAAATATCGTCATTATTTACAGGAAAAGAATTATTTTCAAATTTACGCCCTAATTCTGAGTAAAGGTTTCTCTTGTTTGAGAATAATATTTTCTCTAAAGGAAGTTTTGGGGCCAGAGATCGTATTTTTTTAAATGCAACTTTAATCTGACTTAGATTTAAATTTGCAATAGCTAGTTTAAGTTCCTCGATAGGACCGATAAGTTTTTGAGGATAGCGTGGGTAAAGACTACCACAGCTCGCGGTCGTCGTAAGGAAAATTGTATCCTCCCAAGCATTATAATACTCGCAGTAAATAGAAGCCACTTTTTCTAAAACGGAGATTTCAAAGTCTTTACCATGGACAGAAAAAAAAGAACCGATACTAATATAGTCAAATCTATCAGGTCCACTCCCACTGATTCCTCCAGTGTGAATTCTCAGAAGTCGATTAAAATTATACCCCTTCTTTTTAAGCGAAAAGATAACTTCATTAGAAGTTTTCCCAAATGAAAACAACAGAATCAAAGTGCCCAAATCATGGGATTCAATCGGAATGTTAAATTGACGGTCATTACTACTTAGATAATAAAAAGCCTCTACACCATACACAGGGCGCTGAGCATGGATCGAAAGCTTCAATTCCTCACAATGCGTATTAGGATTTAATCCTCGTGCTAACCATTTTATAACTTCGGTTTCTTTTATTTTTTTAGCAAATCGATAATCAATATCAAATTGCGATAACGAGTCATAATATTTACCATTATGTTCCCAGTGAAGATGGGATTTCAACCTCTCGCACACCTCACTATCCACATCGCTATTAATTGGAACTGTTTGCGCGAAACTACTAATAATGTTCCAGAAAAGTATTAAATACAAAAGAATTTTCATGAGCGAGGTTTTATCACTCAAATGAAACCTATGCACCTAACATGATAGAAAATTTTGGTTAACTTAGTGAATGTGGGAATTTTATTAAAATGGTTGCGGGAGCAGGATTTGAACCTACGACCTTCGGGTTATGAGCCCGACGAGCTACCAGACTGCTCCATCCCGCGTCTGAATACTATAGTAGTCGATAAAAAATGTCTATTAAAACTATGGAAAGTGAAATACTCGAGCATAAACTGCTAAAATAACTACAAATTCTGTCGATAAATCAAACAGGTTTATATTTTATTAAAAAATGAGGGCAGAAATATGAAGGGCTTTAAACTAGAAAACGGTACACTGCAAATCGAGTTTGACGCCAACAATCTAGCCCCCCAACAAATCAGAATCATCAAAACTATTAATTCCATTCTTCATTCAGTTTCAATTACTGATAGCGAAGAAGATTATTTTGAAGCATGTGCTGAGCTCATGAAGCAAGTGGCTGCTTTCGTAAAACAAGCTAAATTCAATGCCGTTTCAACGTTCGACAATATTCCATATGCTGAACAAGCTCTCGAGTACTCAATGGATGAAGTACGTGAGAAAATCTTCAGCACTAAGCTCAATAATTTCGATAATTAATTAAGCAACCGGCGTTCTAAACGTGCGCTTCGTCTGTTTACCAGTCGTCGCTGCTGTTGTTACCGCTTCCGTTTTGGCCGCGAGTTCTTTCGCTGCTAATTCCGCCCGATAAATTTTTTGCTGCTCAAGGGTGCTGTAGTATTCAGTTTTACGATACTTATGGTGCTTCGGATCATCCGCGTCCATAACATCATAGGTTTTCTTACGACGTTCAATATTTTTAATACGAGCACTTGGCTTGAGTGAAAC
This sequence comes from Bacteriovoracaceae bacterium, assembly GCA_016786485.1. Lineage (GTDB taxonomy): Bacteria > Bdellovibrionota > Bacteriovoracia > Bacteriovoracales > Bacteriovoracaceae > JAEUWD01. Next base: position 53,516 of record JAEUWD010000054.1, read on the forward strand.
GTAGCTTTTTACCGCGACGTCTTTAATACGTGTCCCGTCTTCATTCATACTTAAGCTCTTTAAAAGCTCTCTTTTAGTAATGAGCTGACTTTCACCTGGGTTAATGCCGTTGATTGAAAGCCCTTCAATCGCTACCTGACGAAGTTTATCGATGGTTAAACCGAAAGCTTCACAAAGACGACGAATGTCACGGTTCTTGGCTTCAGTTAGGCGAAATTCAATCCAGGTCTTCTTGGGAAGGTATTCAAGTACACGAACTGACTTAGGCTTAGCAAACCCATCTTCCATTTGTATGCCTGCTCTTAGCTTATTTAAAATGACTTCGTTAACGATCCCAAAAACTTTAACTTCATAGGTTTTAATAACTTCATTACGTGGGTGCATGATCAAATTGGCCATATCCCCATCGTTGGTCATCAGGAGGAGACCTTCAGAAAGATAGTCTAATCTTCCGACTGGAAACACTCGCTGCTTAATAAAGGGGATTAAATCCATAATAGTCTTACGACCTTCTGGATCACTGAGAGTTGTCATATAGGCGCGGGGCTTATTAAGTAGAAGATAAACTTTCTCGATCGAATCTTTATCAATTGTTTCGTTATCCACTTCGATAATATCGAAAGTTGGATCAACTTTGGTACCAAGAACATCAACGATTTCACCGTTAACCTTCACTCGACCAGCTAAAATCAATTGTTCACATTTTCTGCGGGAATCAACACCACAATCTGCCATTACTTTTTGGAGACGTAGTTGGGGACGGGCTTTTGGCATAAAAATAACCTCACTTAATCTGCCTCACGGCTGTTTAATAGAAGTAACTAGATAACATGACTTGCGCTATTGCGCATCGTCATTTTCTATCTCTTCACTATTTTGGGCGTTTTCTTGTAAAAAATTCAAATCAATTCCAAAGTCTGAAGCGTTTTCTACGACCTTTTTAGTGACTTCGTCCAGATTGTCTTCTTTTTGACCCATGAGACGGTCAAAAGCCGCATCTAAGGCGTCGCCTAGCTCTTGAGCCTCATCAATAACTTCTTCTTCAGGAGCGGCTTCGATGACTTCTTCTTCGATAATTGTTTCATCGATTTCGATATCTAAATCCGATTCAGTCGCTGGAGCATTAAAGATTTTATCTTGGAGTAGCAATTCATCTAACGAAACAATTTTGACATCCACGATGCTGGTTGGAAGTTGCGATTGAGCGGCTTCACCATTTTGCTTAATTGATTCTTCTTTCAGGATGTACTCTTCAAGAATATCAAAGGCTGAACGAACGCCTTCGGCTTCGCCACCTAGTTTACGTCTTTCTTCTGCTTCTAGACTGCGAGTAAATTCTGTTTCCACGTGAATTTTCTTGATCGCTTCTGATAGAGAATCAAGTTCGCCGATTTCATCAAAATTATATTTCGATTTTTCGCCTGTGTGAGAAACAATCGTCTTAATATCAGCGATATCGCCGACTGTATTTAATTTGGCTAATTCTTGTAATTCATATTCTGGTGGAAGTTGCTCAAGGTTCGCTAGATTGAAAACATCTAAGAACTCTTCGGTTGTCGCGTAAAGTGTTGGCTTGCCTAGGTCTTCTGAACGGCCAGCGATGCGAACGAGACGCTTATCCATTAGTGTGCGCACAAGATGCGAACTATCAACGCCACGGATTTTATCAATATCAGTTTTTGAAATGGGTTGCTTATAAGCAATCATCGCGAGTACTTCTAAGGCAGCTGGACTTAAAACGAGAGCGTTGATTTTGAATAATTCATGCACGAATTTTGAATAGGTTGGTTTAGTACGAAATTGGTAGCCTTGAGCGACTTCCATCAAGCGGATACCGTGATGTTTTTGCTCATATTCTTTTTGTAGCTTATCTAGTGATTCATAAATAACACGTAAAGGAAGTTCGATATCAATTTGTTCACGGATTTTTTGTAAACTGATGGGTTTATCGCTCATGAAAATCATGGTTTCAATCGCACCACATAGTGAATCGTAGTTTAAACCAGTACGAGCTTGCCATAATTTGTCTTCTTGTTTTTTCTCATCAAGAAAATCCACTTCCATGGTTAACTCTGGACTGTTCTGGTCCCAAGAATAGTTAATTGTTTCTTCCATATCGACTCTCCGGTTATTGCACAATCGTAGGAGCAGCGCTAGCTTCTGTGCTAGGTGGCTCAGTTTCAAATCCAGTCGCAGTATCCACATCAAAGTTGTCTAAACTACTCACAACGTCGACATAAATATTTCCGCGATCTTCATTTTGAAAAATATTAAGTTTCTTTAAACGAGCAAGTTCTAAAAGTGAAATGAAAGTCACAACCACATCAATCGAACCGCGACTGGTATCAATCAGTTCGTGTAACGATGTTCGTGAGTTCACTTGCAGTCTATGTTTGAGTTCAACTAACTTTTCTTTAATCGATAATTTTTCACGCTTAACCACGCCGTACTTACGGTTTTCTCTTTGCATCCACTCAATCATGGTCATGGTTAATTGTTGAATATCAATCGGAGTGAGAATCGAATCAGCGATAACTTTTTTATCCACGCGTGGCTTTAAGAAAATCTCGTGACCTTTCTTTTCGACGTTCCATAATCTCTCGCCTAATCTTTGGTAGTGCTCAAGTTCTTCTAAACGACGAATCAATTCTGCTTTAGAACTGATTTCAAAATCTTCTTCTGTTAATAATTTTTCTTCAGAGTTTGGCTCGATAACTGCCGCTTTCGATTTAATATATAAAAGCGTGGTCGCCATATAAAGATATTCACCGGCGATATCGAAATTTAAGTCCTGCATTTTCTGAAGATAATTTAAGTACTGGCCAGTGATGTGGGTAATGTCCAACTGGCGAATATCAATTTCATCTTTTTGGATAAGATGAAGTAATAGCGCAAGCGGGCCATCAAACTGGTCAATCTTAACGGATACTTCGGCTTCAAAACTTTCTAACATAAGTCGTAAACTCTACTTAATTTTTGGCAAATCGCCCAATTTTTATGCAAGGACCGATAAAAAAAACATCAAAATTTCGTTCGCTACCACCTGGACTGGTAAAAATAAGCGTCCTAAAACGTGGATTCCCATGGTGCTTAGCGCAAAAATACCCAAAATGATCATCGGAGTAAAACGTCCAATCTCTTCATACTTTCTCATCGCTTGTGGCGGTAAAAAAGCCGCCACCATTTTTGAACCATCCAGTGGTGGCAAGGGAAGCAGATTGAAAGTCGCTAAAATAAAATTGATAAAAATAGAATAACGAAGAATAAGCAGAAGATTGTTATAAAACATCGACTCTTTCGGAATGTAGTGAAAAACAATCGCAAACAAGAAAGCTGAAACCACGCCTAGGATGATGTTTGACAGCGGGCCCGCAAAGCTCACCCAGAATAAGCCTTTCTTAAAATTTTTAAAATTGCGCGAATCAACTGGCACGGGTTTCGCCCAACCAATTATCGCCCAACCCATGAATGCACCTAGAAGTGGAAAGAAAACTGTTCCCCACGGATCGTAATGAACAACAGGATTTAGTGATAAACGACCTTGCAGTCTAGCGGTTGAATCACCAAATTTTTCGGCCACCCAACCATGGGCCACTTCGTGAACCACAATGGCCATTAAAAAGCCTGGAATTGATTGCGCTAGATTGTAAATAATTTCTCGTAAATCCATAGGCCACAGATTAGCAGAGGGCCACCGATGACGCAATCAACAGTTACCCGGAAGATAAGATAATTCATAATCTAATAATGAAAAAACATAAGAAAGTTCAGGTGGTTATCATAAGTGACGGCGAGGTTTTATTACTTAAAACTAATGAAAAGCGCGGACTCTTTTGGCAGAACGTCACAGGAACGGTGGAAAAAGGCGAAGATTTTCTACCAGCCGCGCTTCGAGAAGCAGAAGAAGAGACTGGTTTGAAGCTTAAAAATATCGATAAACAAATTTTACTGCCAAAAACTTACTACTTCACTGACCGCTTTGAACGAGAAGTTGAAGAAAAATGCTTTTTATTGATTTCCAAAAAACGCTGGGATGTTAAGATCGATCCTAAGGAACATCTGGAATATCATTGGAAGAAAATGAAAGACGTGACAAGTGAGAATTATAAATTCCCATCGAACTTCGAAGCTTTCGAATTGGCGAAAAAAGCTTTATGAAATATCTATTTCTCCTCCTCATGCTTTGTTCATTGCCGAGTTTTGCTCAAGATCCCGAAATCGATCTGGATGAAATGAGTTTTGAAGACTTAGATAAAATCGATCTGAAAATTCAAGAAGCTGATACCGCTCGAAATCTCGACCTGAAAGAAATGTTTAATCGCGAACGCCGCTTTAAAGATTATAAGTATCAATTAGAAATGGAAGACATCGAAGCTAATGGAACTTTTATGGGTTCTATTCGCAAAGGTGTGCCTATTTATCGCGTACTCGATAATAAAAAAGTCATCATGACCAAAGATACTTACGTGCGCGCTTATAAAATCGCGGATTCAGATCATTACATTTATATTTTGAATTCCAAAAATATACCGGTGTACAAAGTTTATTACGAAAAAATTATTAATATCGAACGCATCGTTGACTTAGATGTTCCGCCGACGGAATACACCGAAGTTGAACATAAAATTGAAAAAGCCAAAATTGATGACCACGAAGAATTAAAATGGTCGATGTGGTTACGGGGACACTTAAATTACGTCGTTTCAAACTTTACCGCCGATTTATTAAATCAGCCCAAGGCCAACAGCGGTGTTGGAACCAGACTGGATGGTGCACTCTTCTTAGATTGGGATTTCCCCGTCAAGATCGGCGCCATGGTCGGATATGAAAATTTCAGTTTTGATTTAAACGCCACTGAGTCGGCAAAACTCAACACGATTAATATCGGCCCCGTTTTTAAATTCGATGCCTTCACTTATAAAGAACGTGTTTTTCGCATGAGTGTCGGAATTTTAACCAGCCTTCATTCACAAATTACCACCCCTAATGATGAAATTAAGTTACGCCAAAACTCACTTAGTATTGAAGTTGGTCATTATATTCCAAACTCTTACGGCGAATTTGTTTTTGGGTTTGGCTTTAAAAGAAATTGGTTTCGAGTGCAAAGTAATCAAAGCGGTATTACACTGGTTAATAATAATCGAGTCGATGATTCACTCGGTACGTTTATTGGACAAACATTTTGAAAATATTTTTCTGCCTGATTATTCTTAGTTTCAATGCCATCGCTCTTGAAGGTGCCATTACCGTTTTAGAAGCCCCCCTCTTTCATGAGCCGAGTGTGAACGCGCATGTCATTCAACATCTACGCAAAGGTGATGTGATTTATCTCCATCCTTCCATTGCTAGTCAGACTGAATACGAACACCTCGCTCCGTCGGCCGATGAAGAGATTCAATATTTTGATGCCAGCACTGACGCCTACGCAAAAAAATACAAAGACCCTTTTATTGAAAATGAATTGTATGAGTTCGCCCCAGAAAGTGAATTCTATAAAACGACAGATAAGAAAGGTCGCGACGCTTACGTCTTAAAAAAACATGTCTACGTTTATTATAATGATGAACGGGAATATGGAGAAAAGACGATTAGCCCCGACCCGACTGATTATCGCATTGAAGAACCGATTCCTGATAATTACCCATTCAAAATTGAGAAGAAAAATTATCGCAGTTTTTTAACTTTTGGCTTCGGGAATCAAACCAAAAACAGTTATCCCTACAATGAAAATGTGACTAATGAAGGCACGAAGGTCAAAAAAGAAATTAACTTCTTATGGTCAAAACGTGCGAGCTTCGATGTGGATAATCGAACTTATTGGGGAACTTTCGCCACGCTTACCATGTTTGAAAATCAATATACACTTCAAACCCGTTTCGCGCGTGAGCAGTGGCTTAAATTAGGAATTGGCCCAGGCATGACATACGATCTCTGGCGCTATAAGAATCGTGCGATAACGACGCTCGCCGCTTTTCAGATGAATATTTTAAATCTTAATTCCATCTCACAGACTGATGGTTTAGGTGATAGCGAGAAGCGATTGTATCGAAAAATTTCTTTTACACCCAAAGTCGCCACCTATTATCGAATGGATAAGGCCATTGGCGTACTTGATTTTATTGGTGGGTTATCGGTTCAACTCGAATCTCCTTATGAAATGACTTCAACTCGCCAAGCAGAGAACCCAACTTGGTGGCAATCAGGTGCGACCGATAATTATTCCGTCGGTGCAAGCATTGATTTTTCTTTGTTTTTTGGTATTCAGGCCAGCATCTAAGCATGACTTTGGCAAAATTTGCCTCCCCTAAAATTTCTCTAAAATAAAGATGCCCTCCGTCGATATGTCCTATAAGCAAATGGATTTGCTTATCGAAACAAAAACTACGGAGGGTTTATGTCTAAAACAACTACTACAAAATCATCAGAAACAACTAAAGAAGTTCTTTTCCAAAAACTTGGGAATACTTGGTTTATCTTCGCTGAAGTAAACAATGAAATGATTTATTCAGTTATGCCAGAAGGTATGGATCCACGTGATACAAAACTAGAACTTTACGAAGTTATCGAAGAACATATGGCAAAAGTAGCGGAAACTCATAAAAGAGCGGCTGAAGCTGTTTAATTAACTCATGCCAGCACACAAGTATAAAAAGCTCTATCAGGACAAGACGCCTGATACTTCAACGCAAGAAGATAAAAAAGCTATAGAACATTATAAAGAGAAACTCTCCAAACTTCTCCAAGATAAGAAAAATGCCAAAAAAATGGCTGAACTCATAAAGTTAATGCTGTCTGGTAAACACAAATAAGACAGCATTAACTTCATTTATTTGCAAAAACCCGCAATAGTGATAAATTCTCTCAAACACATCAGGAGAATTTATGCGCGTTCCATTTTACAACTTTGCAAAACTTCATCATGCAGAATTTCAAAAAGAAATTTTAGAAAGATTTAAAGAGATTGTTGCTACGAATACTTTCGTTGAAGGTAAATATAATACTCAATTTGAAGCTGAATTTGCTGAGCTACAAGGTGCTAAGCACTGTTTGCTTTTAGCTAACGGGACAGACGCTATCGAAATCGCTCTTCAGGCCCATGACATTGGTCACGGTGATAAGGTTGGGGTAGCAGCGATTAGTTTCTTTGCTTCGGCCGAAGCAGTTATCAATCGTGGCGCAGAAGTTGTTTTCATCGACGTTGATCCAAAAACAGGTTTAATCGATCCAGCTTCGCTTAAGAAAATGCTTGAAGTGCATAAGTTAAAGGCCATCATTCCAGTCCATATTTACGGTCTGCCAGCACCCATTGAAGAGCTTGAAAAAATCTGTAAGCCACTTGATATCAAGATCATCGAAGACGGTGCTCAATCGCAAGGTGGGTACTATACAAATAAAAAACCAATTGGTAGCTCGAATAATATCGTGACTTACTCATTCTACCCTACCAAAAACCTAGGGGCTTTTGGTGATGCTGGTGCAGTCACTGCTCCGACTCAAGAGCTAAAAGATACGATGATGTCGATTCGTAACCACGGTCGTAGTCCAAAAGGCCACGCGCTTATTGGTCGTAACTCTCGTTGTGATCATATGCAAGCAGCGGTTCTTCAATTGAAACTGAGAGAACTGAATCAACAAAACGAAGCTCGTAAAGAAATCGCTAAGAAATATCTCGAAAGCCTCGCTCACCTTCCAGTTCGTTTACTCGACAAGAAGTGGGCCGATCTTTCTTCATGGCACCTTTTCCCAATTGGGGTTGAAAGTGAAGCGGTTAAGCTGAAACTACGCAATCATCTAACGGAAAAAGGTATCGGCAGTGCGCTTTTCTATGAAAAGTCGCTTCCTCAAGAAAAACCGATTCAACATTGCGAAGGCGAGCGTAAAAATGCTGACCATTTTGCTCTAACAACCTTCACTATTCCGATGAATCCGTTCTTAACTGATGAAGATATTGCCCTTGTTTCAAAAGAAATAGAAAACTTCTTTAAAAACAATTAATTCCGATAATATCCATGTGAGAAAGTGGTTTTTCATATGGATAGTTATCCCGGTCTTCGCACACGCCTTCATTGGAGGCGGCGGTAAAATTTCGTTCGAACAGTACCCTTTTGTGCAAAAAATGGATTTCCCTAAAAGTGGCGATTGCAGCTTAACCATGCTCTCTCCGCTTTGGATTATTACGGCCGCACATTGTGTGACAGCAGATATTGTCGAGCCAGAAACCAATGTTAAACGCTTTAAGGTAACGCTGGAAGCAGGCATGATGCTAACCCCACTCGGCATCGTGGAAAAAGTCGATGTTCATCCTGATTACATCACAAATAGCGAAGAAATCACTCGCCTGTACAATATCAAACTCAACCGAGAACTTAATCCCATCGAAAAACAAGCGATTGGTTTTTACCATGACAATGCGACAGGTGCTGATCTCGCTATTATCAAACTCAAAGAAAACATCATGCCTGAACTTCCAAGCGAATATCCCAAAATCCCTAGTCCAGGTAGCGCTTTTAGTGATGAGGAGATGAACCTGGTCGGCTTTGGAGCGATGGAACGCGAATGGAGCCAGGACGAGAAGGGTGAGTATGGAATGCACACAAAAGAACTCATGATGCGTAATCAAAAAAGTGCGGGAACTAGCAATTGGGCGTGCGTGCAGAAAGCACCCAATATCACGATTAAAAATTTTGCCGATAATATGCGCCGACATCTGCCTTACTTACAAAATAGCTCGGACGTCACTCATCATATCCGTTCACCGATGGAAACGAGTACAGCGACTAGCGCTTATGCCCTACCTGGAGATTCTGGCAGTCCAGCGCTAGAAAAATTGACCAATGGGGAACTAGTGATAAGCGCAGTAGCGGCCACCATGAAAACATCTTTTGATGATAATTTTGTTTTAGCGATCGAAAACCGAGAAACCAAAGAAATAAAAAGAATTAACATCTACCCTCCACCGAAAAATTGGGGAGATGCCAAGCTAAGAGACACTGAATTTCCTGAAATCCTCAAGCATTTTGGCGGTACGATACCTGAGAACGTTATTCTTTATCGTGAATATCAAGAGAAGATCACTAATCACTATACGAATCTGCTCTATCCGGCGAATTACAACTTTCTCAAACAGAAATTAAAGGCCAATCCAGAGCTTTTCACTGCCAATCCCGTACAAAAATAGTCAGACAATCTTTAAAAATTAAGCATTTGAAAAAAAAATAAAATTTTAAAATGGCAAAATTTTCCTCATGTCCGACAAACATTCTCCGATGAGTTTAGTGCGAATAATAACAACCACGAGCAAGGCTGCTCAAAGTTGAAATCCTTATTGGGGTAAGGACCAACTATACACGGAGGTGCTAAACATTTTTTGGAGGATACTTTTATGGGTTTTCGAATTAACACAAACACTGCTTCTATCTCTGCTCAACGCTCACTTGGAAACGTAAATCGTGAACAAGCTGACGGCCTAGCCAAACTCGCTTCAGGTTCAAGAATTGTAAAAGCTTCAGATGATGCTGCTGGATTAGCGATTAGCGAAAAGTTAAAAGCTAACATCCGTTCATCAATGCAAGCTGACAGAAACGCAAACGATGGTATCTCGATGATTCAAGTTGCTGAAGGTGGATTGAACGAAGTTCAAAACATCTTAACTCGTTTCAGAGAACTAGCTATCCAATCGTCTTCTGATACAGTTGGTGAAACTGAAAGAGAATTTACAGACAAAGAATTTCAACAATTGAAACTAGAGTTACAAAGAATTTCTGAAGTAACTCAGTTCAACGGAACTTCTTTACTAGATGGCGAAGGTGATGAGAAAGAATTCCAAATTGGTCTAAATAACGACGCTTTCCAAGACCGTATCGTTTACGATGCGAGTGCGATTAGCGCTGGTTTAGATGCTCTTGGAATCGATGATATGGAAGTAGCGTCTAAAGAAGGTGCTCAAGATTCATTAGCTGATATCGATAGCGCTATCACGACTGTTTCTGGACACAGAGCTACTTTAGGAGCTTTACAAAACCGATTGATTTCAACATCTCAAAATTTACAAATCAGTGTTGAAAACCAATCAGCTGCTAATAGCCGTATCCGCGACTTAGATTATGCTTCTGAAACTGCTAAAAACGTTCAGAAGTCGATTCTACAAAATGCAGGTACTTCAGTATTAGCTCAAGCTAACTCTAAAGACCAAGCTGCTTTAAGATTAATTGGCTAAGAATATCGATGACTTAAGTGTGCTCAGGGGACCTCTCGTAAGAGAGGTCCTTTCTTTTTGTGCAGCATGAAAAATTTCACCCCTTCATAGACTTAAAACGCTATCTTTGCTACACCCCTAACATGCTAGAATATCAGCCAACCAACATCCAAAATCACCTGTTCCAGCCTGACTTTAAATATAAGCATAAAAATCCTTATCACGATCGCTTAGAAGCCTTCCAGGACTTCGTTATGCGCGATAACGAAGCTGAAACTCATCAAGGTTTGTGGAAGCAAAATATTTTCCAAAACACCAATCCAGTCGTAGTTGAAATCGGCAGTGGTTACGGTGAATTCATGATCGAATACAGCCAAAAACATCCTGAACATAATTTCGTAGGCATCGATTATCGCTTCAAAAGAAGTTATGGTCTCGCCCAAAAACTATCTAAAATTGCCGTGAAGAATTTTCGTTATTTAAGAGCGAAAGGTGAACGTTTAGATTTTATGTTTGCCGAAAATGAACTCGATTCCATTTTTTATTTTTTTCCTGATCCATGGCCAAAAACACGTCAGCATAAAAAGCGTTTATTCCAAGCTAATTTTTTAAATAGTTGTTACCGCACGCTAAAATCTGGTGGAAAAATTTTTATGAAAACAGATCACGATGGATATTTTGAGTGGATGTGTGACGTGGTAGAAAAAGAACCACGCTTCAAATTAACTTTTTTGACGACTGATTTGCATGCAGAGTTTCCAAATCACTTTCTCGCGCGTTTCGTGACCACGTTTGAAAAAATCTTTTTACAAAAACAAACCAAAATTAAAGCTTTCATTCTTGAGGTTCAAAAATAGTTATGGGCTATAGCGAACTCAAGGAACAAATTAAAAGTGCTCCGATCTCATCTGTCATTGGTCACTACATTTCTTTGAATAAAAAAGGTGCCAACTACGAAGCGCTCTGCCCCTTTCATACTGACTCTCACCCTTCGTTAAAAGTTAATGACAACAAGGGATTGTTTAAATGTTTTGCCTGTGACACCGCCGGTGATCATATTAGTTTTGTGGAAAAATATAAGCGGATTGATTTTAAAGATGCCATCAAAGAAATCGCGGGCATTTTAGGTTATGCCACTGACGATTTGGACAAAGAATTTAGTAATCCAAAACAAGATTTGGCCCTGAGAGTTCTGAGCGCGACTAATAAAATTTATCGCAAAATGGTAACGGAACATTCACCAGAAGAATTCAATAAGTTCATCACTTCTCGTGGCTTAACCATAGACGTAGCAACTCAGTTTTCTCTCGGATTTGCACCAAAAACGAATGTACTCTCTCAATACTTAAAAACGCTACCTGCTTCTCAACAAAAAGAAGCGATTAAGATGGCAATTGAGATTGGTCTCATTCGTAAAAACGAGACAGACGCTGATACTTTTGACACCTTTCGAGAGAGGATTTTGTTCCCAATTTGGGACCAAACCGGTCATGTGCGAGGCTTTGGCTCGAGAGCAACTCAGACCTATCAGAAAGCTAAATACTTAAATTCCCAAGAATCTTTCATTTTTAATAAACGAAACATCCTCTATGGTTTCCATCTTGCAAAGAATCATATCCGTGAACGAGATCAGGTCATTTTGACCGAAGGTTATATGGATACGATTACCATGCACCAATTCGATTTTAAAAATACTGTCGCCCTCATGGGAATCGCTCTGAGTGACTATGCTATTGGGCTATTAAAGCCTCTGGCTTCGCAATTCGTGCTAGCACTAGATTCAGATAACGCTGGCTTTAAAGCGATGGAAAAAATTAATGAAAGCCTTCTAGAAAAAGGTATTCTGGCCAAATATCTAGATTTTAAGCCCCATAAAGATCCGGATGAATTTTTACACAAAGAAGGACGTTTGACTCTGCAAAAACGTCTGGATGAAGCTCCGATGTTTTTGGACGTTATAATAAATCAACTTATCCCCGAAAATATTCCCCAGGTTTCAGACCAGAAGCTAGTAATCCTCAACAAGGTTTTCCAAGTGCTTGCGCCACTGAAAGAGAGCTTAAGCGCGACAGAGCGAGTTATCACAACAGCTAAACGACTGAATTTTCAGTCCTCTGCCGACTCGATCCAGCAATCATATGTGACATTCTTGAATAATATCAATAA
>JAEUWD010000057.1 GCA_016786485.1 Bacteriovoracaceae bacterium
GATGAGAAAGGTATTAACCAGAGACTTAAATCAGAAAAATTTGTAGGTGGAATAAAGTATGTTGATGATGCTTCTGTTCATCCGATCAAATTATTAGAAAAGATTCGTGCAGGATTAAGTGAGAATGTGACTGTTCACGACCAACACGAAGTGCATGAAATTACCAACAGCGGTGATAATAAATTAATTCGCACGAATAAAACGAATATTGAAGCTTCCATGGTGGTTATTGCAACCAATGGTTACTCGCCGTTATTAAATAAATATTTTGATGATAAAATTTTTCCAACGCGTGGACAAATTTTAGCGACAGAAGCAGTGCCACTTTTTATGGAAGCTCCTTGCTACGCCAATTTTGTTCTCGATTATTTTAGACAGTTACCAACCGGCCAAGTTTTGATTGGTGGTTTTAGACAATTACAAAGAGATGTTGAAAAAGGTTACTCGGATGAAACGAGTGATATGATTCAAACTGCGCTCGAAAAATTTCTTCATGATCATTTACCAATGGTGAAAAAAGCGAAAATTACTCATCGCTGGTCGGGAATTATGGGATTCAGTGTTGATGGTCAGCCGATGGTTGGTGCGCTTCCAAATGATTCACAAATTTTCTTCTGTGGTGCTTATACAGGTCACGGCATGGGGCTAGCTTTTCATTCAGGTAAAGTGTTAACTGATAGTATTTTTGGAAGACCAATTCCGAAATTTATTTCGGCCAAGCGTTTTCACTAGAGACGGTAATTTATGAAGTTTTTATTTTTATTATTAGTTTCATTTTCAGTGCAAGCCAAGACTGAAGATTGGAAAAGTCGCAGCGGTAAATATCTATTAGTTGAAGTGAAAAGCATACGTAATATGTTTTCATCTGAAATGAAGACCTCAGAAGATGGTAAAATTGTTCAATTTGATTTTTCCGACAATAAAGTAAAGAGCAAAGTTATATCATCAGCTAAGCAAGAAGAAATGGGTAAGGCTTGGTCATTGCTTGCAACTTTAAATTTCGAAGAATCCAAAAGAATTAAGCGACATAATTGGGCATTGATTTTTTTGATTTGCAGTAAAGATGTACATAAAACAAGTTCAAATGAAGCAAAAGTTGTTTATAGCAAAACAACCAGAACACGCTATCTTTGTATCTGGCCAAATAATGATCGTTATTACGTAAAACTTAAATACTTCGAAAAAAATAAGCAGTTAAAAATTATCGCTTTTGATTCCGGCGAGCGTGAGAAAAAAGTTATTTATACTTATCAAAAGCTTGAAGAATAATGAGTTTTAATCGCGCAGGTCTAACGGCCATTTTTGCCATCTGCTTATGGTCGAGTTTTGCTTTAATCGCTTCCTCACTTAAAGAGCTTCCCCCATTTTTTCTTTTAGGTATTTCTTTTTTGATTGGATCATCTTTTGGATTAATTCAAATCAAAAATTGTTTTCCAGACCGAACGAATTTAATGGTCGGTGTTCTCGGTTTGTTTCTTTACCACATGTTCATGTTCCTAGCGTTTCGATATGCACCAGCATTGCAGGTTAATCTGATCAATTATATTTGGCCGGCTTTGATTGTTTTTTTGAGTCCATGGGTAAACGCCAAATTAAGATTAAATTTTTATCATTACATGGGAATCGGCGTTTCGTTTGCGGGGATTGCATTACTATTTGGTTTTGATGTTTTTATTCATTGGAATGAATCTCTTTTTGGTAAAAGCATGGCCTTTGCCGCTGCTATCACATGGGCCATTTATTCAGTAGTGTTGCAGAAACTAAAAGCTGTTTCCGTTTTTTCGAATGCTGGAATTTGTTTTATTTGTTCCATTTTAAGTTTTTTGCTTTCGTTTAGCTTAGGTGAATCTTGGTCACATGAAATTCCATGGCCACAAGTCATATTATTAGGTTTCGGACCGATGGGGTTATCTTTTTATTGTTGGGATTTTGCTATGAGAAATGGCGATCCGCGAGTTATTGGCGCTTTGGCTTTTTTAACGCCCATTTTATCCAACTTATGGTTGGTTTTATTCACTCATGAAATCTTCTTAAATAACGTCTTCTTTTCGGCTGTATTAGTGCTCCTAGGTTGCCTCTTGGTGAATACTGATTCGATTATGAATTTAATTAAAACTCAAAATAAAGGGTAGATTTTTTGAAGGTCATCAACTACTTTAAATTATGACGAAGAAAATCATTTTAAGTGGTAGTACCGTTACGGGAAATTTAACTCTTGGAAACTATATCGGGGCCATTAATAACTGGACCAAGTTACAGGAAGAGTATGAATGCTTGTATATGGTGGCCGATCTGCATGCACTAACGGTGCGACAAGAGCCTAAAGAATTACAAGCGCGTATTTTAAGTTTTTATGCTCAATACATTGCTTGTGGGTTAGACCCAAAGAAAAATACCTTGTTTGTACAATCTCATGTACCAGCTCATGCAGAATTACAATGGATTCTTACCACCTTAACACCGATTGGTTATTTGAATCGTATGACTCAGTTTAAAGAGAAGTCGGAAAAGACGAATGAAATTCTGGCCGGTCTTTATATGTATCCAGTTTTGATGGCCGCAGATATTTTATTATATCAAGCCAATCTCGTTCCGGTTGGAGAAGATCAACGTCAGCATTTGGAACTTAGTCGTGATATCGTAACCTTCTTTCATAATCGTTATGGTGATACTTTTACCATGCCGACGGCTTACATCCCAAAAATGGGAGCGAAGATCATGTCATTACAAGATCCGACAAAAAAGATGAGTAAGTCAGATGAAAACGATAAATCATTTATTTCGATTATTGATCCACCTAAATCAATTGAAAAAAAAATTAAATCTTCAGTAACGGATTCAGAAACAGTTGTAAGTTACGATCCTGAGAAAAAAGCTGGTCTTGCTAATCTATTAACCATCTACTCAGTTTTAACTGGTAAAAACATCGATAGCATTGTGGCTTCCTATCAAGGAAAAATGTATGGCCATGTTAAAGTCGATTTAGCTGAAATCGTGGTTGAAACTTTTAAACCTGTTCAAGAAAAATACCACGACCTTATGAAGAACCAAGATCATCTTTTAAAACTGATGAAAGAGGGGGCGGATAAGGCGAATGCTAAGGCCAATCAAACCCTCACCAATGTTTATAAAAAAATTGGTTTAGTTAATCTGTAGTCAATAAGTCCGATTACTTTACTCAGGTGCTCTAGACTTCATTTAAAAGAGCCGATAATTAACCGATGAGCTATTTTCTTTATTTTGTCATATTTGCATTTTCTGTGATACCAAGCGCTTGGGCCAAGCTCGAAGTGTGTTTGCGTAATTACTTAAATGCAGAAGTTGAAATTCATCGTTGGCTCAACAACAATGGTATTTTAGTCAAAGAGCAGACGACAAAATCTTATAAAGAAATTAATGCTTCTAACTTCGAAGAAATTTTTCAGCATCAGTATATTTATCATGAGCTACCCGATGTTAAAGGGGCAAAATCTTTATTTTATAAAACAAATAATAATGAACAGATTATTATTTTCTGGAAAACTGGAGACAGCTTAAAACCCAATAACATCCATCATCGTGATGCGCTCGCGAGTATGCTAAAAAATGAATATGAAGTGAATGCTGATGTATTCGTGAAAACGGATTCTGGTGAAGAAATGAGTGATGTTTTAAAAAATGCCCAAAAAAAGTGAAAATGATCTATACGCGATTGCATCTAATCGTAGTCAAAATAGCATAAGTCCTGAACTCTTAAAAAGAAGTCAAGGATTTCAATTCACCTCGCATAAAGGTAAAATTATTCATATCGATCTTGATTCCAGTATTGTTCACGCTCAAATACAGCAAGGCCTCTTAGTCAAAGAAGATGTTTTAGAATCACTTCTCGCAACGATAAATGCTATTGATAAATCTTTGCTTGATCTTTCATCAATTAGAATTGTCGGCAATTCAGATGACATAAGAATGTTAGAGCTTAAGGATTATCTCGCTAAGGAATTAATAAAACGTAAGGCCAATCACTATTTTTGGTCAAATAAAATTAAGGTAAAAATTATTAGTCGCGATGAAAAACCCGAGTTTAGTTTACATTGAGTATCTAATGGTAATGAATGACGATTTTCTCGCGCTGCAAATTCTTGCTGGCGGTTTCTTCTATAAAATCATTCATTAATTTTTTGGCAGAACTATCGATTCCATCCAGAGCGAAATAATGAATTTCAACCACGTTTTCTAAATTATTCATAATGACTGCATTTACCATATTTTGAAATTGTTTGAAGGTGCTAGACCAGGTAGGGGAACTTAAACTGAGTTTACCAGATTTTATTTCCCCCCAGGCTTGTGGACGTTCGACACCTTTAAAAACTATATCAATCTCTTTACCTGGTTTTACAACATAATAACTGACCTGGCTTAAGCTTCCAATATTTTGGCCCAGAAAAAATTCGTTTTTGAAACCTACAAGGCTCGACATAATTTTATTAATAACGGCCCTTTGTTCGTTTGGGCTATTGCTGCGACTAACGATGGATAAAATTTCATTAGCATCTTCTGAATTATAAATATTAATTAATTCTTCATCTACCTTTTCAATGTTGCGAGTGTCTTCTAAGCTTTTGGCCAAGTTTTCAATACTTTTTCGTTCGATACTACCCACAGGATAATCATTTAATAGATGACGAAGATTCTGAATGGTATTTTTGGTATAGTCACTGATGAGACCATGAAGTTCCGTCAGAGATAAGTTTTTTCCTGTGAGTTTTCTGTATTCTTCTGCTAAATCGTAAGGATCAATATCCAACATTTTATAAACTTTGACTGCAAGATCTTTTCTCGCCAGGGGTACTTCACCCGCAATATCATCAACTAAGAGCAAAATTTCTTTCCGATGAAATTCGGGATTACTTACATCAACATTTTTACCCATAATGGAAAAATTTCCCGATGAATCAAAGTTAATAATAGATTTATCATATTGTGGATCATTGGTTTTAGCTTTCAGGTTTGGTGATTCTGCGCGTGCCCCCTTTACTCTTTCTCGACGAGGTTTTGGCTTTTCAAGATCGGCCACTTCCTTGGCATAGATGTCATTAAAAACTTTGGCATGTCCGGCATCCGTGTAGGCATTTTTCAGCGTAAGGTAATATTCTTTCTCTGCGATATTCTTCATTGTGTCGAATAACTCTTCTTCGGTTAAGCCTTTATAACCACCTCGTTTGGAAATGATGGCTTCAAATTGCTCGTGAACATTGGCGTAAAATTTTTTGGTAAGTATTTCGCTATTCACGTAAAATTTTTTATTGAGTAAATCAAACTTATTTTTAAGTGAATTTTCAAAAGGCTCAGTGGTAAGCATCAGGCTATACTCAGCCTCTTCGCTATTGGTAATAACTTTATCTGCACGCGGGAAGCCTATCAGTTTATTGAATTCATCCTGTAGAAGCTGACATCTGCTATAACTAACAGTCGCCCAAAAAATAATGCTTAGAAAAAAGGCTAATTTCATTCCTACTTCATCGGAAAAATAAGAGTGAAAATTTATAAAAGGATTTAAGTCAGGTTCTTACTTTTCTTACGCGATTCTACCGCTTGTTTTTTGTGAAAATCGGTCACTTTTTTAGCGAGTTTTTTGTCTTCGAGCGCTAAAATTCGGATCGCCAAAAGTGCGGCGTTAGTTGCATTTCCTATGGCCACCGTAGCGACAGGTATGCCTTTTGGCATTTGAGCGATGGAAAGTAGACTGTCGAGGCCATCTAATTGACTACTTTTGATGGGTACTCCAATGACAGGTAAAATAGTGTGAGAGGCAACCATACCAGGTAAGTGGGCAGCACCACCGGCACCAGCAATAATAATTTGGATGCCTTTTTTGAGGGCAGTTTTTGCAAAGTCGGCCATATCATCAGGTGTTCGGTGAGCAGAAACAACTTTTTTTTCGTACGCAATTTGAAATTCCTCACAAACTTCAGCCGCTTCTTTCATCGTCTTCCAATCAGAATCACTTCCCATAATAATTGCGACGATTGGTTTTTTCATATTTTCCTCATATTACTTCGATTAACTCCATACGACTCGTCAGGTTCATGATTTCCTATCGGTTCTACATGAATAACGATATCGCAAAGGTTTGGTATATTTTGAATGAGTTTATCTTCAAAGTCTTTCACAATAATATGACTTTCGTTCACTGTCATTTGTCCATCGAGCTCTATATCCATATAAAGAGCATAAAAGTTGGCGATTCGACGAAGACGAATTCTATGAGGATTTTTAATGGCCGTAAACTGCGTCGCTATTTGAAAAATTCTTTCATAGAGAGTGGGATCATCAATGGCATCCATAAGCTCAAGATTCACAGTGGAAAAGATTTGATACGCAGTTTTTAAAATCCAGACGGAAATTAACATGGCCAAAATGGTGTCGATGATATGTGCATTGAAATAAACGCTTGAGATAATACCGGTTAAGACGGTGAATGAGATAAAAATATCATTTTTCATGTTGAGTGCATTGGCTTGTAGGAGTGAGCTTTCATATTTTTTCGCTAAAACATTTTGATAGCGATAAAAAAGAAATTTAATAAAGATTGATAGGACCGTAACGATAACAGCGATTAAGGTTGGAGCTTCTTTGGCTTGCGGAGTAAAAATTTGCGCAAGACAGTGATACAACATTTGTGCGCCAATAATAAAAATAATAAAAGAAAGCGCCTTCGTTGCAATAGTTTCGGCGCGACGATAACCAAAAGGAAATTTGGTATTTGGTGGTGATTTTAGAATTTTACCAGTGTAAGCCGAAATCAAATAAACGACGACATCACTGGCAGAATCAATTCCATCAGCAATTAATGAAAGACTGTTAGAAGTTAAACCAACAATAATCTTCATCGTCGCCAACACGGCATTGATAATAATTCCCATAATAGAGACAGAATAAATTTTCTGAGCTTTTTCTAATTCAGTCATTATATCTTCGCATTGGCAGATAGCTTTAACGCCAATCCTTTTAAGCTTTCTAAATCATCGCCATAAGCCGTTATATGACCCATCTTTCTTCCAATTTTACTCTGAAGTTTTTGGTAATTATGAATTGCGATATTTTCTGGTATGGGCTCTGTAAATTTAAATAATGGAGTTCCTTCTTGTGTTCCAAGAAGATTGGTCATAACGGCAAAAGGATATTTCATATTAGTTTGTCCAAGCTTATCGCCAGTCACCGCACGAATATGATTTTCAAATTGCGAAGTTCGGCAAGCTTCGATGCTATAGTGCCCCGAATTATGTGGTCGAGGTGCCGATTCGTTCAAAAAGATTTGGTTTTTTTTATCGATAAAAAATTCGAAAGCATAAATGCCAACGCCATCAATGGCTTCGATAGCTTGAAGAGCATAGGCCATAATTTTACGTTTGGTTGTTTCATCTTCTAATGCCGGCGAAAAGACTAAATGACAAATATGGTTTTTTTGAACTGTTTCACAAACAGGATATGTCACAAAGCCGTTGGCATTGCGTGCGACTTGAATCGCGACTTCTTTTTTAAGATCAAGGTAGGCTTCAACCATCAATTGTTTTTTTTGAGGGCCACCTAAAGCCGCTATGCCTTTTTCAATATCGGCAGATGATTTGATCAAGAAATTACCATACCCGTCATAACCACCTTTGGCCGATTTTAAAATAAGGGGCCAGCCGTGAGTTTTTGCAAACGCTAAAATATCTTCGCTTGAATTGACGGCGGCGAAGGGCACAACTGGAATATGGGCATTTTGAAAGGTGGTTTTCTCAGTAATCTTATCTTCAATTAGTTGAAAGGTCTTTGGCGAAGGGTAAATGGCCACGCCAGACTTGGTTTGCAAGTCTTCGAGTAATTTGCCATCAATAAATTCATTTTCCAGCGTCAAAACGTCGCAGGTTTTCGCAAATTCATTTAATTGCGTAAGATCATTAAGCTTTCCCACCACAACTTTTTCCGCTAATTCACAAGCCGGCTCGCTGCCATTGTTTTCAGCGTAAATATGGACGCGATGAGATAGTTTTTTTGCCGCTATCGCACTCATCCGCGCTAATTGGCCTGCGCCTAAGATCCCAATAGTCATCGATTTATTTTGTTTGGAAAACATGTGAT
Source organism: Bacteriovoracaceae bacterium (assembly GCA_016786485.1). GTDB lineage: Bacteria > Bdellovibrionota > Bacteriovoracia > Bacteriovoracales > Bacteriovoracaceae > JAEUWD01. Next base: position 8,104 of record JAEUWD010000057.1, read on the forward strand.
GAATTTTAGCCTAGCGCATAGGGTGATGGCCATTCACAAATTTCTTACATTTGGCAAAAGCGCTGGTCAAGGGAGAGTAAAAAAGATATTTTAGATTGTCTCCGCAAATTTCATTGAATAAGGACACACACTCATGTGCGGAATTATTGGGGTTATTGGCACTTCTTATGCCGCTCAGGAAGTCTATCAAGGACTCCTTTTGTTGCAACACCGTGGCCAGGATTCAGCTGGGATTTTGAGCTACGACTTCCACCGAAAAACTTATCATCAACATAAAGACCTGGGACAAGTTAGCCAAGTTTTTGATTTAAAAACTCTCGAACGACTTGAAGGGCAGATGTCACTTGGTCACACTCGTTATTCAACCGTCGGTGGTTCACAAATTAAAGATGTTCAGCCATTAGTTGTGGGATATCCCTTTGGTTTGGGTATTGTCCATAACGGAAACTTAGTTAATTTTTATCAACTACGTGAAAAATTATCGCAACAATCAAAACGTCACATTTTTTCTAACAACGATCTTGAGGCTTTATTAAATCTAATGGCCGCAGGTTTGATTGAATCAAAAAATGAAGCGCTTTCTTTTGATGATATTACCCATGCCGTTTCTAAAATTTATGATGCCGCTCTTGGTGGTTATTCAGTTTTAGTTTCAATTGCTGACCATGGTTTGCTGGCCTTCCGTGATCCGAATGGAATTCGCCCGCTAGTGTGGGGAGAAAAAGAATTAAGTGAAGCTGAGAAAAAGCAAAGCGGTTCATCGAAGGCTTATTGTTTTTCTTCTGAATCCAATGCACTTAATTTCTTAGGTTACAAACTTAATCGTGACTTAAAACCAGGTGAAGTTGTTTTCATCAGCAAAACCGGCCAAGTCTTTCAAAAAGTTCTCAATCAACAAACAACAGCAAACTGTATGTTTGAGTATATTTATTTCGCAACACCTGAATCGACCATGGAAACCAAAAACGTTTACCAAGTGCGATTACAAATGGGACAAGCACTAGCGGAACAAATTGAACCATTGATTGCATCTGGTGAAATTACACCTGATGTGATTGTGCCTGTACCTGAGACCAGTCGCGTGAGTGCTATTTCTTTGAGTGAAAAATTAGGCATACCTTATCGCGAAGTTTTAATCAAAAATCGTTACATTCAAAGAAGTTTTATTTTAAACACTCCGGAGAGTCGTAAGCGTGCGGTTCAACTCAAGCTCACACCGGTAGCGAGTGAAATCAAAGGTAAAAAAATCTTATTAGTCGATGACAGTATCGTGCGTGGAACCACTTCAAAACGTATTATTGAAATGGTGAGAGATGCAGGAGCTAAAGAAGTTTATATCGCAACAACATGTCCACCGATTCGTCATCCTTGCTTTTACGGAATTGATTTTCCGAATCCAGAAGAGTTAGTCGCTTACAAAAAGACTGAAGAAGAGATTGCAGCAAATCAAAAAGCCGACAGAGTTGTCTACATGTCTTTGGATGGTTTGTTGAAATCGATAGGCAAAAAAGATTTATGCTTAGCTTGTATTACGGGAAAATACCCAGTGGATATTAGTGCTGGAGAATCTTTTAGTAAAAAAAGAGAAAAAGACAGAACTGAAGAAAAATTATGAGTAAATTGAATCTTATTTATTCAGGTTCGGTTAAAGATATTTACCAATCCACAGAAAATAATCATCTTTTTTTCGAGTTTTCCGATCGTTATTCCGTTTTCGATTGGGGACAAATGCCAGATTTAATCGAAGGTAAGGGAGAAGCGCTGGCCTTTATGGGTAAATTCTTTTTTGATTATTTATCTAAGTCATCGACGTTTAAAAATATTCAAAAACCAGAAGCTTTAAGTGATACAAATTGGGAGAAAATGCTTTCGACCTCAGCGATGAAAAGACTAGAAGCGAAAGGGATGAAGTCGCATTTTATTTCCCAAGACAAAAATCGTCTTGAAGTTTTAGCGGTGCAAGTTCTGCGTCCGAGTTTTGAAATTCAAAATGATACTAAAAAATGGAAATATGATTATACCTCAGCCACAACAGATGCCTTAGTTCCTTTGGAAGTTATTTTTCGTTTCGGTATGCCAAATGGAAGCTCACTAGTAAAACGCCTTGAAAAAAATTATCTGGACGAAATTGGCCTAGAGAAGCAACCCAAAGAAAATACTTTATTTGAAAATGTGGTGATTGAATTTTCAACCAAACTTGAACCGGTCGATCGCTACTTAACTTATACAGAAGCCAAAAGTATTGCGGGCCTAAATGAAGCCGAATTTTCAGATTTGATAAATACCACGAAATTATTGGCAGTAGCTCTGCAAAATCTTTTTGCTCAGCTTGAAATCGATTTGTGGGATGGGAAGTTTGAATTTGCTTTTGGGAAAAGCCGTGAATTTATTCTAGTTGATTCTATCGGCATTGATGAATTAAGACTTATCAGTCGAGGCAAGCACTTATCAAAAGAATTTTTGCGTCAATATTACCGCGATTCGAGTTGGTATAAGGCCAGCGAAGAAGCTAAAAAAGCCGCGGCCAAAAATCCACGTCTTGATTGGAAACAATACTGTGTGAATGAATTAGGTGAAAAACCTCAAAAATTAGATTCTGTTCATTATCAAAAGGCCAAAGATCTTTATTGTTCACTATGTAATGAAATTGCTTTGAGTCTTGAACAAAGACCGCCATTTAAAGATGTGACGGCCTTTGATTTGTTTTTAAAAAACTTCTGAGGTGATATGAATATTTTTTTATTAGGATCTGGTGGACGTGAACATGCCTTGGCATGGAAATTTTCGCAATCTCCAGTAGTGAAGCGAGTTTACGTGTATCCAGGTAACCCTGGTATGAAATCTGAAAAGAAAATTGAGTTGATAAAGCTTCCAAGCAATAAAACTAAAGAACTTATTCATTTCGCGAAAACCTATGACATCAATTTAACGGTGGTGGGACCAGAAGCTTATTTGGCGGAAGGTATCGTCGATCAATTTATCCAAGCTGGATTGCTTATTCTTGGACCAAGTAAATGTGCCGCTCAAATTGAAAGTTCAAAATCTTTTGCCAAAAAACTGATGAAAGAAGCCAAAATTCCGACTGCAGAGTTTGAAGTTTTTGAAGATGCGAATGCAGCTTTCAAATTTATTGATAATTGTAAATGGCCCGATGGAATCGTGGTAAAATGTGATGGTCTTGCCGCAGGCAAAGGAGTTGTGGTCACAGAAAATAAAGAAAGCGCAAAACATGCCGTGAAGTTGATGTTAGTGGATGATGTGCTTGAGATTAATAATAAAAAAATTATTTTAGAAGAAAGAATGATTGGTCCCGAGGTCTCAGTCTTTGCTTTGTGTGATGGCAAGAATTCGATTTGGTTAGGCGACGCTTGCGACTACAAGCGATTAAAAGATAATAATATCGGACCGAATACAGGTGGAATGGGGACATATTCTCCGGCTGACTGGCTAACCCCAGCTATGCGCCAAGAAATTAATCAAAAAATTATTCAACCAACATTAAATAAAATGCAGCATGATGGAACGCCTTTCACCGGAATTTTATTTGCAGGATTGATGAAAACTAAAGATGGTTTTAAGGTTATCGAATTCAATGCGCGTTTAGGTGATCCAGAGACCCAATCCATTATTCCCTTGATCGATGGCGATATTGTTCCTTATTTTTTAGCAGCGGCCAAAGGTCAATTAAGTACGATTGGTAAAAGTCTAAAATTTAAAGCGCTTTCAACTGTTCACGTGGTGATGAGTAGTTTTGGTTATCCTGGGACAGAAGGGACTAAAGTACGAACAGGTGACGAGGTTGAATATAATAAAACATATTTTCAAGAACTCGAAGAAGATGCAACGGCAAAACTTTTCTTTGCAGGTGTTAGCGAAAAAAATCAACAGTTACTAACAGCAGGTGGACGTATTTTAGGTTTAACGGCGTTTGCTAAGAATCGTCCAGCCGCTCGAGCAGAGGTCTATAAGCATCTCGATAAAATAAAAATTAATGGTGTGCAATTTCGGAGTGATATTGGATTATGAAAAGAATTGCAATCATGGCCAGTGGTAATGGCAGTAATGCAGAAAGTTTAATAACGAAAGCACAAGAGCTTGAGACCAAGTTAAATGTTGTTTTGGTTATAACTGATCAGCCAAAAGCTTATGTTATTGAACGTTGTAAAAAACATTATATTCCTTGCCTGATAATAGAAAAAAAATCTGATAAATCAGAGCATGAAAAAAATATTTTAAGCGTACTAAAAGACTTCAAAATTGATTGGATATTACTAGCGGGTTATATGCGAATTCTTTCGCCTACTTTTTTAAAACAATATCCAAAACGTGTGATTAATATACATCCGAGTTTATTACCGGCATTTCCTGGCAAAAGTGGTTATGAAGATGCCTTTGCGGCCAACGTTACAAAATCCGGGGTGACGATTCATTATGTAGATGAAGGAATTGATACCGGAGAGATTATCATGCAAGAAAGTTTTAATCGTATGAAAGATGACACCTTTAGTGATTTTAAAAATCGTGGCATGAATTTAGAATATAAACTTTATCAGCAAACTTTAGAATGGATCGCCAATGGAAAAATTTAAGAGAATAGAAATTCTAAGTAATAACCTTACTCCTTCTCCAGGCATTGTTCAGTCCGTGGTGAAGTATCTGGAACTACCATTACAAATGGCCGAAGAAGTTCGTTTGTATTGGATTCAGTCTGAAAGAAAATTGGCAACTGAAGTTTTTTCTGAAATTTTTGTTGATGATGTTTTGCAAACGGCGATTACAACGCTAGATGATTCTTATAACAAGCGTGATTTTGATTTTGTGGTAGAGACTTCTTTTAAACCAGGAGTTACTGATAACTCCGCTCGTTCTGCTTTGGATGCTTTGAAATTACATCCGGCGTGCAGAGGGCAAGATTTTAAAATTGCGACAGGTAAAATGTATTTGCTTAAAGGCAAATTAACGTCAGTACAAGTAGAATTATTATCAAGAAAAATCCTCGCTAATGAACTTTTAGAAAATATTAAAATTTATTCAAAAGATAGTTTTCTGAAATCGGATAGATTCACCAATTATACCTTTCCGGAAGTAAAATTGGAAGAAGTCCCCGTGAAGACTTATTCACTTGATTTGGATGATCATGAATTAGAGAAAATGAGCCAGGATAATTTATGGGCCCTAAGTTTATCGGAAATGCATCAGGTAAAAAAATATTATGCCGATGAAAAAATAAAAGCCGAACGTCTTAAGAAAAAACTCCCAAGCGAACCAACCGACGTGGAAATTGAAATTCTCGCTCAATCTTGGAGTGAACATTGTAAACATAAAATTTTTGGCTCTGAAATTGATTATATTGAAACCGATAACAAAACGAAAACTTTTGGTTCGAGCAAAATAAAAAGTTTGTACAAAACCTACATTAAAGGTGCCACCAATAAAATTGCCGATTCAGGTAAGGCCGATTGGTTAGTTTCCGTTTTCTCAGACAACGCTGGTATCGTACGTTTTGATAAGAATATTGATCTTTGTATTAAAGTTGAAACACATAATAGTCCGTCAGCGCTTGATCCTTACGGCGGTGCTTTAACCGGAATTTTAGGTGTCAATCGCGATATTATGGGTTGTGGGATTGGTGCTAAGCCAATTGCTAATACGGATGTCTTTTGTTTTGCCGACCAAGAAAATCTCAATAAGGCCAATGTCCCTCTTCCAGAAAAGCTTTTGCAACCACAAAGAATTTTTCAAGGGGTTCACAAAGGTGTGGAAGATGGTGGAAACAAAAGTGGTATTCCAACTATTAACGGTGCTATTTTCTTTGATGATAATTACGCTGGAAAACCTCTCGTTTATTGTGGGACCGTGGGTGTTCTGCCACAAAAAACCACATCACTAAAACCAACCCATGAAAAAAATCAAAAGCCGGGTAATTTGATAGTGGTTGTCGGCGGCGCGGTTGGAAAAGATGGGATTCACGGCGCCACTTTTAGTTCACTGGAACTGACTGAAGGTGCACCTGCGACGGTTGTACAAATTGGTGATCCGATTACTCAAAAACGCGTAATGGATTTTTTATTAGCAGCTCAGAAACAAGAACTCTATTGCAGTATTACTGATAACGGAGCTGGTGGTTTAAGTAGTAGTATTGGCGAAATGGCCGCACAAACCAATGGTGCTCGTATTGATTTAAAAAAATCTCCAATTAAATATCCTGGTCTTTCACCTTTTGAAATTATGATTAGCGAAAGCCAAGAGCGCATGAGCGTGGCAGTCGAAGCAAAGGAAATTAAAAAATTCTTGGCGATGGCAGAAGCTTACGGCGTTAAGGCTTCAGTTCTTGGAGAATTTACCGATAGTGGTTTCTTGGAAATTTTCTACGGTGAAAAATTAGTCGCTTACTTAAATTTAAGTTTTATTCATGATTCTTTGATTCCACTCAAGCTAAAGGCCAAGTGGACAGGACCTGAAGAGCGAGTCTTTTGGCATAAAAAAGAGACACGTTCTACGTTACCAAATGTGACACAGAAAATTTTTGAACAGTTGCTAGCGCGGCCAAATATTAAAAGCAAAGAAGCGTGGGTGCGACAATATGATCACGAGGTGCAAGCTGCAACGTTAGTAAAACCATTTACCGGCAAAACCATGAGCGGCCCCTCTGATGCGGGGGTTGTATGGTTATATCCTCATGGTGGCGAGGAAAATCAGGCCGTGACGATTTCTTGTGGGATGTGGCCACAAATTTCACATTACGATTGTTATTTGATGGCACTTTATTCGGTCGATGAAGCCGTTAGAAATGCTATTAGCACCGGTGCGAATCCTAAGAAAATGGTTCTCGTCGACAACTTCTGCTGGCCAGATCCAGTTCTTTCTCAAAAAAATCCCGATGCTGAATATAAGTGCGCTCAATTGGTTCGCGCCAATTTAGGTTTATATGAAGCCGCTACAACTTATAGCATGCCGTTTGTGAGTGGTAAGGACAGCATGAAAAATGATTACTACCAAGTCGATGCCCAAGGTAAGCCATTAAAAATAAGTGTGCCACCCACGTTATTGGTAACCGCGATGGGCGAAGTGGAAGAAGTGGAAAATCTTGTAACGACTGATTTTAAGAAAGCTGACGATTTAATTTATATGGTCGGTTTATGTCAGTACCAAAACCTGAATGAATCGGAGCTAAGCCGTACTTTTTTAACGGATAAAGTGAAGCCAGAAGATGTTAATTTAGATTTTAATTTTTCGCTTTATCAAAAAATGTATCAACTCATTCAAAATAAAACCTTTTCTTCCGTTCATGATATTTCGGACGGTGGGATGTTAACTGCCGTTTTTGAATCGTGTTTAGGTGGAGACTTAGGTGCTGAACTTGAATTATCGGCTTACAAAAATAATTTACTACCATTGCTTTTTAATGAAAGTACCGGTCGGTTTGTTTTAAGTTTGAATCCAAAAGATGAAAAGAAAATGGAAGCCGAACTTAAAGATTTCAACCTGATTAAACTTGGTAAAGTAACGAGTGATTCAACTTTAAAAATAAATAAAGATCTCACTTGGAATATGTCGCATTTAAGTAAAATCTGGCGAGGTTTACCATGATTCGTGTCGTTGTCATTTGCGGTGATGGTTTGAATTGTGAGCGAGAAAGTGCGCGTGCCTTTGAATTAGTTGGTGCCAAAGTTGATATTATTCATATCAACCAACTCAAATCATTGAAAAATTATCAGGTGCTGGTGATTCCTGGCGGATTTTCCTTTGGAGATGAAATCAGCAGCGGGCAAGTTCTGGCATTAAAACTTAAGTACCAATTAGCAGATGAATTAAAAAACTTTGTCGAAAGTGGAAAATTGGTTCTAGGGATTTGTAACGGATTCCAAGCATTAGTAAAGCTTGGCTTATTACCAAAACCTTTTGAGCCTCGGACAATGACATTAACTAATAATACACAAAAACAATTTTTAAATCGCTGGGTTGATTTAGAAATTGGTGCGAAATCTCCATGCATTTTCACCAAGGATATGGCGACATTAAAACTGCCTATTCGTCATGGAGAAGGGAAGATTGTTTTTAAAGGTGATGAATCTCAGCAGAAAAAATATTACGAAGAACTAAAAAAGAATCATCAAATCGTTTTCACTTACACCGAAGATGTAAATGGTTCTTATCAGAAAATTGCTGGTGTTTGTGATCCTACCGGACACATTTTAGGTCTAATGCCGCATCCCGAGGCTGCTATTAACCAATTACTTATGCCGTATGGTGAAAAGAAAAATACGGCAGGTCCAGCATTAAAAATTTTTGAAAATGCCGTGAGCTACTTTCAATAGGAGTTTTATGAAACAAGAAAAGAGTAAAATTAAAAAGGCCCTGATCAGTGTTTCAGATAAAAGTGGTTTATTGGAATTGGCCAAAAAATTAAAACAACATCAGGTGGAGATCATTTCTACTGGTGGAACGGCCAAGTTTTTGGAAGAAAATAAAATTAAAACAACACCGATACAAGAAATCACCGGGAATCCAGAAGCGTTCGGTGGTCGGATGAAAACCATCAGTTTTGAAATTGGCAGTGCTTTATTATTTCGCCGTTTCAATTCTAGCGATCTGAGTGACGTGGAGAAATTAAATATACCGCAAATCGATTTAGTTGTTTGCAATCTTTATCCTTTTGAAAAAGTGGCAGCTAGCACGACCAACGAAGACGAGTTGATTGAAAATATCGATGTGGGCGGTCCAACTATGATTCGAGCAGCCGCAAAAAATTATGAGTCAGTGACTGTTCTTACCGATCCAAGCCAATATGAAATTTTCATAAATGAATTCGAAGCTTCAGCGCAAATGTCATTTGAAACTCGTAAGAAGTTTGCTTTTGCAGCGTTCGCCAAAACCGCCAAGTACGATCAATTCATTGTGAATACTTTTGTGGGCGAAGCTGATAAACAAGAACTTCGTTACGGCGAAAACCCTCATCAAAAAGCGTGGTTAGCAAAACTAGATAATACGAAAGCTCGCGGAGTGGCGGGTGCGGAAGTACTGCAAGGAAAAGAATTATCATATAATAATCTGTTGGACGCAGACGCAGCTTGGAAATGTACCAGTGAAATTTATAATCAATTCCCAAAAAATAAAAGTGTCAGCATTATTAAACATGCCAACCCTTGTGGGGCAGCGAGCGGAACAAATAATCTCGAAGTTTTAAAAAGTGCCTGGGCCTGTGATGCAACTAGTGCTTTCGGCGGCATTTTGTGTTTCAGTCATGAGCTAGATAAAGAGTGTGCTCAGTGGCTCGTCGATAAATTTATTGAAATTGTGATTGCGCCTAGTTTTTCGGCTGAAGCGCTTAAAATCTTTTCCAGTAAAAAAAATGTGCGTCTCTTAAAAACGCCACTGAACCCGCCAACTGCAGGTGAGATGGTTTATCGTAGTATTGCAGGTGGAATGTTGATTCAAAATGAAGACGAATACACGACACCACAGTTTGCTTTAAAAACAAAAAAAGAATTTCCACAAGCGAAAATGAAGCTAGCAGAGTTTGGTTTGTGTGTGGGGAAATATTTAAAAAGTAATGCCATCACTTTAGTGACCATACAAGATGAGATATATGTTTTAGCCGGTGCCGGCATGGGCCAGCCCAATCGTCTGGATAGTTTAAAAATGCTAGCGGCTCCACGAGCTCTCGCCAATCAACATGCGCTGGAAGATTGTATTCTTATTTCAGATGCTTTCTTTCCATTCCGTGATTCGGTCGAAGTCGCTGCAGCAACTGGAATAAAATATATCGTGCAACCAGGTGGTAGCATTCGTGATCAAGAAGTAGTGGATGCTTGTAACGAATTTGGAATTGCCATGGTATTTACGAGTGAACGTCATTTTAGACATTAAACGAGGAAATATGGATTATAAATCAGCAGGCGTCGATATTGATAAAGGTGATGAGTTTGTTTCACGAATTAAAAAATTTGTGAAAAGAACTTATAATGCTCAAGTTGTTTCTGGTGTCGGTGGTTTCGCCGCTTTGTACGATATTGGTAATGACAAATACTTAGCGAGTGGAACTGATGGAGTCGGGACCAAACTCAAACTTGCGCAAGAATTAAATAAGCACGATACCATCGGACAAGATCTCGTTGGCATGTGCGTGAATGATATTTTGTGTTGTGGCGCTCGACCGCTTTTTTTCTTGGATTACTTGGCGACAGGAAAATTAACACTCGAAGTTCACGAAAAAATTGTCGAGTCGATTGCGAATGCTTGTTTTGAATCTCAGTGTGTTCTCATCGGTGGAGAAACAGCAGAAATGCCAGGTTTTTATAAAGATGAAGAATACGACCTGGCCGGGTTTGCAGTCGGTGAGGTTTATAAGAGTGAACTTATAACTGGTGAAAAACTAAAGGCCGGCGATGCGATCATTGGCATTGCTTCTTCGGGTTTTCACTCAAACGGTTATTCGCTCGTTCGAAAAATGATTCAACCTCATGAAAAAGAATTAAAACTTCAGTGTCTTGAACCAACTCGCTTGTATGTGAAACTGATTTTAGATCTGATCAAAAAACATCCAGCTCACGTGAAGGGCCTTGCTCACATCACAGGTAGCGGCTATTTAAATATTCCACGTATCAATGAAGATTTTGGATACGATATCACTGCTCCACTCACAGCAGAACAGTTACCGCCAGCGATGAAAATTATTTGCGAAAGAACAGAACTTGATCAAGCTGAGCTTCACCGTACTTTTAATATGGGAATTGGCTTCGTGGTGGTTACGGACAGGCCAAAAGAAATCATGAAAAGTATTTCGAGTGTGTATCAATGTTGGCAGATTGGCGAAATCTCAAATAAATTCAAAGGTATAAAGCTCAAAGGTCAAATACTATAACATTCTGATTTTATTTGAGTTGTTTGCTTTTTAAAGCATCGATCTATAAAATGAGCTAAGATATAACAAAGCATGACCGTGCGCATTAGGAGTTTTTATGCCAAAGTACAAAGCTGACCACCGGGACATATTCTTTAACCTTTTTGAAATGTTAAAAGTTCAGGATTTTAAAGATTATGGTTTGAACGAATCAGATCTTAAGTCGATGTTACTTGAGTATGACAAGTTCGTGGAAAATGAAATTTTTCCAACGCGTGAACCTTCAGATGCGCAAGGGGTAAAATTAGTTAACGGTAAAGTGATTGTGCCAGAGTGTCTTCACCGCGCGAATAAAGCTTTCTATGAAAATGGTTGGTTTGCTCTTGGTTTACCAGCTGAGTGGGAAGGCGCAGAGGTTCCAGAGGCTTTTTTCAATGCCTGTATTTCGCTTATGACTGGTGCGAACGTAGGTTACTCAATGTACCCAGGCTTAACTCGTGCGGCGTTGAGTGTTCTTCTGCTTAAAGCTAATGACGAACAGAAAAAAATTCTTATCCCGGCCATCATGAGTGGTAAATGGGGTGGAACAATGTGTTTAACGGAACCAGGTGCGGGTAGTGATGTTGGTGCTGCGAGAACACAAGCTAAGAAATTACCGAATGGAAAATATAAAATTACCGGAACGAAAATTTTTATTTCTTCAGGTGAAAGCGATCTGTACGAAAATAATATTCACTTAGTTCTCGCCAAAACTCCAGGTGCAGCAGAAGGAACAAAAGGTCTATCACTCTTTATCGTTCCACGTTTTAAATACAATGCTGATGGAAGCATGGCCGGCTCAAACGATGTTATCTGTAAAAAAATCGAACACAAGATGGGGATTCACGCATCAGCGACCTGCGAACTCATGTTTGGTGAAGCTGGAAACTGTGAAGGTGAATTATTAGGTGAAGAATTTGAAGGGATGACTAATATGTTCATCATGATGAACGAAGCACGTTTACTGTGTGCGGTTCAAGGTGAATCACAAGCCAATTTAGTTTATGGCATGAGCGAAAAATACGCTCGTGAACGAGTTCAATTTGGAACTGAAATTGTGAATATTCCAGACGTGAAAAGAATGTTACTCAAAATGCGTGCGGCTGCGCGTGGAATGCGTTCACTTTGTGCTTATACCGCCAATTTATTTGATCTCAAAAAAGCTGATCACTCGATTGAAAAAGAAATCGGTTTCTTTACTCCGCTTTGTAAATCATATTGTACGGAACTGGCTTTCCAAGTCAGCGTAGATGCGGTTCAAGTTCACGGTGGCTACGGTTACTGCACAGAGTACGGTATTGAGCAATTTGTACGCGATATTAAAATCGCCACCATTTACGAAGGAACTAACGGGATTCAGGCCTTCGACTTTTTAACGAGAAAAGTTTTAAAAGATAATGGTGAATTGTTAAAAAATATTCTAGGTAAAATCGCAGGTTCGGTAAAAGCTGCACCAGCTGAGTTTAAACAAGAACAACAAATGATGCTTCAAGTACTCAATGATTCAGAAAAAATTCTGAATAAACTCGCGGGTTATGCGGCCAAAAAAGAAATGAATAAATTACTTCAGCATGCGACAGAATTTTTAAATTACTTCGCGTCACTTGCTATGGCCTGGAGACTTTTAGAGTCGGCAAAATTATCGCAAAGCATGCTTGATAAAAACCCGACTAATGAAGACAAGACTTTTTATCAATCCAAAGTCGTTGATTTTAAAGTCTATTGTGCACACTACCTGGTGCATAACTTAGCACTTTCAAAATCGATGACTGATTTTGAGCTGGATTTAACCACGCTAGCGCTCTAAGAAAAGTCATGCTATTCTGAAATTGATTTTTATTTAAAAGTAAGGTTTATCGTGAAAGACAAGATTTTCGAGCTCTCCCAAGAGTTCTCTGCGGAGACTCATGGTAGTTCCCATTATGACAAAGAACCGATCTTTGTTATGGGTAAAAACACGAATGAGTACGTGCCTTTCAGTTATATTCAGAAAAAAATTCCAGAAATTAAAACGATTCGTGACCTGCTAATGAACGGCTTCGTTTATAGTTCTTTTGATTTTTTAGATACCGACCATTTTAAAAATTGGTATTTAAATCAATTCAGTAAAAAGTTATTAGTTAAATCTTACAAGAGCATCGATATTTTTCATTTCCCAGATCAGAAAACGATTTTTGATGCAGTGGAAGTAGTGAATAAGCAGTTTGATGTTCTTCATAAAACTTTCGTTCTCATGAATAACAAAAATCTGCCAGTGCAATTAGGCGAGTGGTATATCAAATTAATTTTTGGTTTGAAGCAAGTCAAAACCAGTTCACAGCGTGGCTTTGATTTTTTTGATGAAAACGAAAAGAAAATTGAAGTTAAGGTTCAATGGGGCGATAAATCATCACCAAAAGGTGTTCGCATTAAGAAGTCCCTCATCGAACTAAGTGATCGCACGATTGTGGTTTATGTCGCCAAGAGTTTTATGATTCGAGATATTTTATATTTAGATTCAGATTTCGTTCTTCGAAAATTCTCGAGTAAAGGCCATGCGGTTTATTTAAAAGATACCGATGTTTCAGGTTACTTCTTCAGTAAATCAGATAAACACTTTGATAAAGTCATTAATAAAAATTCTTTGATGCGATTTGCATCTCCGGGATTTGCGATGAAATTATCGGGTAAGTTCTAGAACAGCTTATATTCCAACAAACGACATTCAATACTACCGTTAAAAAGAATAATTCTTTTACTGGTTCGTAATGAAATCTTTTTAGCTAGCTCAGGATTTCCAGTGAAGACATAAGCCCGATCACCTTTAAATTCATGTTTAAGGTTTTCACCGTAATTATGATAAACCTGCTCTAGTCCATCTTCTTCACCCATCCGTTTAGCGTAAGGAGGGTTACAGAAAAGGACATGTGGCGCTTGGAAAGGTTTAAGCTCTGTTGCATCTTCTTTCTTCACTTTAATCACACTATCAAGCCCTGAAGAAAAAATATTATCAGAGCACTCTCTTAGGCTTTTTACAGAATCATCAAAACCGTAAACAATTCGTTTAGGATTCAGTGTAAATTTTGAAGCTTCCGCTTTCATTTTATTAAGGACTTCAATATTCTCTTTTTCCATCATGAACGGAATGAATTGTTCAATGGCAAAAGTATATTCAGGGTAATTTTTGATTTTAAAATACGAAGGAGAAATCCCATGGGCCATCATGGCGGCTTCTATCAGAACGGTACCAGAACCACACATGGTATCGACAAATGTTTCTTTATCGAAATCGATCTCCATCATTTGTACGAGGCCTGCCGCTAAATTTTCTCTTAGTGGAGCTTCGAAACCACCACGACGATAGCTACGATTACTTAATGGCTCACCACCAAGGTCCACCAAAATATGGGCACGTAAAAGTCTATCTTGCGTATCCGGTGAAATGTGAAGCAATAAACTGATTTGCGCATGTTTAACATCAACATCAGGGCGCTTACCATATTTAGAATTAAAAAAATCAACCATGCCGTCTTTAAAAATCTGGCTACAAATGAGTGAATTCTTAATCGGAACACCACGGTCTTTGGTACCAGAAAAAATAGTTTTAATTTTAAAGGTCTGGTTCATTCTCATCAAATGATCCCAGTCGATATTGTTTGAAACCTTATACAGATCTTTTTCGTGGCGAATAGTTGCCGTGTAAAGGGATTGGAAAAGTCGACTAGCAATTCGCGAATGGAGCAGAACTTCCAGATACTTATATTCTTTATCCACGAAACTAATTCCGCCACGTTCAGTGACATAATCTTCTATACCAAAGCTCTTGAGCTCTTTTTCTAAGAGTTGCTCAAGACCAACCGGACATGAAGCAAAATATTGATTTTTAGTTCGTTCTACGAATTTATTTAAGCTCATAATAATTTATCGCCCTTTCAAGGAGTTCTTTATAGTTTTCTTTTTTTGTTGGGTCTATGTTTTTCTCAACAAAACGTCTTATTCTCCATCGGGCGATCGAAAAAAGACCGATTATAATATAAAAATCTAAGACCTCGGCTTCGGAATCAGTCAGCGGACGCTCAGACTGGTAGCCTTTCATATAGGCTTCAATCAGCGTTTTATCTAATAAGCCATTTTTTAAACATGAGCCTGAAATCGAAACGCCTAAATCAAAGAGATATTCACCCATGCCGGCTTGTTCAAAATCCAGCACGGCGATTAGTTCGCCATCTCGAAAAAGGGTATTATCGTAATAAAGATCACCATGGATAAGGCCTTGTGGCAGTTCTAAACTCGCCATTTTCGCGATGGCTTTTTGATCAAAAATCTTTTTAAAGGCCATATTGAAATAACTGGGACAATCAGCTTGCTCGGTGAACATTTGAATATCTTGAAAATCAAAGCCAACCGAACGGTGAGAGCGAATAAAGCTTGGGGCAGGTTCTTCGATGGTACAAAGGTGTAGTTGACCCAGGGCCTTTCCGATTTCAAACAGATTAGTTTCTTGAACCTGAGGCACTTCACCTTTGACGAATGGGTAAAGCACCCCTGTTAGTGATTCCCACTCATAAACGAAAGCACCGTTGAGGGTCTTGTAAGGCGCGAGTGAGAAGGGGTAGCCACGAGTCTGAAGGAAGTGCAGGATTTTCTGCTCTTCGTTAATCTCAGAGGCCATTTTATCATTGGAAATTTTAAGAATAAGCTCGTCTCCCGACTTGAGGGTGACGCGATAATTGGAGTTGGAAATCCCCGTTTTCTGGGGTGAAAGCTGTGCCAAATCACGAATGCCATAAAGCCCTAATATGGAATGTGCTGCTTCATGGGAAATATCAGTATAAGATGCCATGTATTTCTCTTCAAACTATTGTAACCGTTGCTGAACAGTGTTATCTTGATTCCTATATTTACCACCTTAGCATAAAAAATCATGGTTAAAAATCTATGAGGAGAAATAATATGAAAGCGGACTTTAAAAGTGGCGAAGTGACAACAAGTAAAACGAAATTCAAAGTAAAGGACCTAACATTAGCGGATTGGGGACGTAAAGAAATCCAATTAGCTGAAGCAGAAATGCCAGGTTTAATGTCACTTCGTAAAAAATATCGCAAAACTCAACCGTTAAAAGGTGCGAGAATTGCTGGTTGTCTTCACATGACAATCCAAACGGCAGTTTTGATTGAAACACTGATTGAATTAGGTGCGGAAGTTTCTTGGTCATCATGTAATATTTTTTCAACTCAAGATCATGCAGCAGCGGCAATCGCAGCAGCAGGTATTCCAGTTTATGCTTGGAAAGGGATGAATGAAAAAGAATTTGACTGGTGTATTGAGCAAACACTTCATGCATTCAAAGGTGGGAAGCCACTTAATATGATTCTTGATGATGGTGGCGACTTAACGAATATGGTTCTTGATCGTTACCCACAATTAGTAAAAGGCATCAAAGGGATTTCAGAAGAAACAACCACTGGTGTTTTAAGACTTTATGATCGCGTAAAAAATGGGACATTACCAATTCCAGCGATCAATATTAACGATTCAGTAACAAAATCAAAATTTGATAATAAGTACGGCTGTAAAGAGTCTTGTGTGGATGCTATCCGCCGAGCGACTGATATTATGATGGCCGGAAAAGTAGCAGTGGTAGCAGGATACGGTGACGTAGGTAAAGGTTCAGCAGCTTCTTTAAAGGGTTCAGGTGCTCGAGTTATTATTACTGAAATCGATCCTATTTGTGCGCTTCAAGCCGCGATGGATGGATTTGAAGTAAAGCCAATGGATGAAGCCGTTTTAGAAGCGGATATCATCGTAACAGCAACTGGTAACTGTAATATCGTAGTTGAAAAGCACTTCTTAAATATGAAAGATAAGGCCATCGTTTGTAATATTGGTCACTTCGATAACGAAATCGATGTTGCTTGGTTATCAGCGAATGCTAAGAAAGTAGAAATTAAGCCACAAGTCGATAAATTCACACTGAAGAAAACTCGTAAAGACGTTATTCTTTTAGCGGAAGGTCGCTTAGTGAATTTAGGTTGTGCAACAGGACACCCATCATTTGTTATGAGTAGTTCATTTACCAACCAAACGATTGCACAAATGGAATTATGGGCAAATTCAGGTTCGTACGAAAATAAAGTTTATACTTTGCCAAAACACTTAGATGAAATGGTAGCGCGCCTACACTTAGAAAAAATTGGTGTAAAACTAGAAACGTTAACCAAAGAACAAGCTAAGTACATCGGTGTTAAGGTAACTGGACCATACAAAAAAGATGAGTACCGCTATTAAGAAAATTTTTATTGCGAGCGATCACGCGGCTTTTAACGAGAAGGAAGAATTAAGAAAATTTCTCTCGAAAAATTACGACGTGATCGATCTCGGTACGAAGTCTCTTGAGAGTACTCATTATCCAATCTACGCAAAAGCCTTGGCCGAAGAAGTTTTAAAGCACTCAGATGCTTACGGAGTTCTACTTTGTGGTTCTGGAATTGGCGCTTCCATTGTCGCCAACCGATACAAAGGTATCAGAGCGGCCCTTTGTCGTGATGAATATGATGCCGAGATGTCTCGCAAACATAATAATGCCAACGTCATTTGTTTGGGTGGGAGAGTGACTCCTGTGCCTAAAATGAAAACGATGGTGGAGCTTTTTCTTAAGAGCGAATTTGAGGGTGGTAGGCACCAGGTTCGCTTGGATATGTTCTAATTGTTAACTCACTTTACAATACAATATATCTAACATTACGAATTTACGTCTCTCGTTTTGGCATTAAATTTGCTTATAAATGCTTAAAATTTGGAGTGTATATGATTAAGTTTATTTTAATCTTTTTATTTTCAATGCCTTTATGGGCGCAGGTAAAAGACTCGGTAACGTGTGTTGAGCCAGCACTAAAACAAGTCCATCTATCAGATTGTTCATTAGATATAACCATTGCGGGACAACTATATAAGCATGGTACCGCAGGCTGGGAGCGAGCGATCGATATTACATATGCTGAAGAATCACAAGGTTTAGCCGATATGAATGAAACGCTACGTGTTCCAAATGATTCATGCTCACTTTCATTTAAAATTGGTGATGTGACTCACTATATGTGCGATGAAGGTTTATTTGTCATTCGTGATCTCAAATTAAAAACGATTAGTGGCAAAGAATGGAATGAGATTCTCGCTGACGTTGTTAAATATCGCGAAGAAATGTGTTCACGCTACTAAGATTTATTCAACCTGCAAATTACGGCGTCCACTTGTTCGATAACGCTGAGAAATAGCATCAAAAATTGAAGCATTATCAGCTTGATTAATTTCTGCTTCTTGCTGAGCTTTTTGAGCAAAATCTAAAACTTCCACATTGTTAGATGCTTTTTCAGTTTTTTTCTTATTTAGCATGGCGAATGGATCGAAAGCTTTATTTTTAGCACGACCACTGGTTGGTGATTTGCCACTTTCATACATAACAATCTGATGTTCCTTGGCGAGTTTCTTCTGATCGGCCTTCGGTGAAGTCGCGTTCAGGCTTGTGGCGTAACTGCTCGCGGTGCCAGGTACAGGCTGTGAAGCAACAAAAGCTGCAAGTTCATTTGGCATACCTAAATCTGCCATGAGCTTGGCTTCATTGAGTTGGGTCTTGTTTAAGTTTGCAGCAGGTAAATCTTTGACTCTATTTTTTTGTAAATACTGTTTTCCAATGGCCCCATATCTGTTGGCTTCAGCGGTGAGGGCCGCGCCATTGTAATTTCCATCTGTGATGGAATTTAAGTTAGGATAAAAACTCCCGATGTTATTTCCGAAATTAAGCTTCGCCCCCATCGCCTTAAACGTTTCACTAAAACACGAATTGGTGGCTTTACAGCGACATTCAGTATCAGCTTTAAGATTACTATCAACACAAGTTAAAGCTGTTGCTGCGTTCTTTTTATTTTGGTGTTCTTTCGGAACACAATACTTAACGTAATTAGTAGCATCACTTCGCTGGGAAGCTTCCTCTTGGCAAAAGCAGTGAGTTGCACTGTGAGGATTGCAATCGCCAGCGCCTGGCATCGAGTCAGCGATACCTTGAATAAAGCGAGCATAGTCGAGATGTTCATGGGCCTTACGGGTATAAAAAGTTCCAAGCAAGGCAGAGCCCCCCATTTTTAGACCCATTTTAAAATCAAAAACTGAACCTGTTGAGACGTAGGCAGTGTAACAGGCGGTAGTTGCAAACCAACCAGTAGCTTGAACGGTAGCTGATTTTGCGCGAGCTTTATGTGTGCGTGCAACTTTTTCTAATGAAGTCCTGTGTATTGTTTCTGGTTTATCGGGAACTTCATTGATAGCATTTTGTTCGGAAGCCTGCATAGCGGTCGAAACTAATTCAGTTGCCATCGGAATATAAACGCAAACATCGTTTCGATCCTCTTCTTTCGAATCGGATTTTTCTATTTTGTTTTTTGTATTTTTTATGCCACTGCTTTTACCTGTGATAGCGCCCATACCTAAAATCATGGCGTAAACTTTTGAAACGGCAGGTACCAGTGCATCCAGGGTACTATTCATGACAGTGATGTCTTCGTTTTTACAGTCATCAATCTTGTCTTTGTTTTCATCACATTTTTCGTTATAAATTCTTTCGGCTTTGCCCGCATGCAGATAGTTTTGCGCCTCATAGGCTTCTTTGTCAGAGAGTTGGTTTTTTATACCGTCAAATTCTTCTTCCTGCGCAACCAAGTTTAAGCTTAAGAGCGTACAGAGGATAAAAGCAGGCTTTATTTTGAATCTATTTTTCATGGCAAATCCCTTGAAATTACTAAGTTTTTACATTTTAGCATGGTTTTATCTTAGGCAAGAGATAGGCAGCAATTTACAAATGCCGACATGTGTAATATCAAAGGGTTATATATTTAGACAATAGGGATAAACCCTAACGCGTCTGCAACAAAATGAAGGCAGCTTAATGACTGATAAAAAGTCCATTCAACACACGCATGATCATGAATTGACCCATTCAATGGTTCACTATTTATTGACCATTCATAAACTCAAAGAAAAGAACGGTTATGCTCGTGTGACTGATATCGCACGTGAAATGCACCTAACAAAAGGAAGCGTTTCAACAGCAGTTAACAATCTCCAAAAACGTGATTTAGTTATCGAAGATGAAAGTAAATTTTTATCGTTAAGTCCGCAGGGCCATAAAGAAGTACATGCTATTTTATCTTCACGTACTTTGCTTTTTTATTTCTTGAAAGATTTCGTAGGCGTGAGCGAAGATGCTGCTCATAAAGATTCTTGTTTGATGGAGCATTTACTGAGCGAAGAAACGCGTGAGAAATTTTTTAGATTCATGAAGCAAATGTCTTCAGATCCAAAATCGCTTTCAGTTGATACAACTCTGAATTTATCAAAATATAATAGTTCGGATGAATTCCTGGAAAGCCAGACGGGTGATACTTATCTAGGTAAAATGGATGAGTAGTCTCGTCAGTACTTTTCGTAATCTCACCACTGAAGAACGTCGTCATTTTTTTCTTTTATTTCTCACTGATTTTTTAATTCTTTTTTCTTATCCCTTTTTTAGAGCTTCAACCACGACACTTTTTTTAGAAAGTTACGGTGCAAAAAGTTCACCGCAAGCGTGGTTTGCAGCCATTTTAGTCATTGCTATTGTGATTGGTGTCATTAACTTTTCTCAAAAGAAATGGGGCATTCATCGTATTTATTCTGGGCTGACTATGTTCAGTGTTCTGATTTTTTTCGGTTTATATGGAGCTTATGAAAAAGGTCAAAACGAAGTCGCCTTCATGTTATTTGTTTGGAAAGAGGCCTACATCGTTCTCGTTTTCCATTTGTTAATTGGTTACTGCAATAATTTTTTCAGCGCTGAACAAGCCAAAGTTTTTTACGGTCCGCTTACTGGTATTGGGAGCTTAGCTTCCATGTTAGGTGGTTTTGCGACAGCAGGTGTTTCGGAAACTTTAGGTGTCACTGGTGTCATCGTTGTTGGTAGCGCTCTATTGGTCTTGAGTATTCCAAGTTTCTGGCCCACGCCACGCTTAGGTTTAAAAAAACAAATTGAAAATAAAATCACACCGCTGAAATCGATTCAAGGCGTAGGTCCTTATGTTTTCTGTATCGCTGCTATCGTTATTTTGAGTCAATTTATCCTCACCATTACCGAATTAAAATTTAATGTTTTATTCGAACAAATTATTCCTATTTCTGCGGATCGTACCGCTTACTTAGGTTATATGTATTCGGCGATTAATGGTTTTGCATTGGTGCTTCAGTTTATTATTTTCCCGCTGGTTCTATCTAAAGTGAGTAACCGTGTTCTGCATTACTGTATTCCTGGCCTTTATTTATTATTGGCGATTTTAGGTTTAGGTGTTGGGGCCCAATACCTGATGTTTGCCGCTATCGTCTTCATTGTCTTTAAGGGAACAGATTATTCGGTCTTTGCGGTAGCCAAAGAGTTTTTGTATCAAAATTTAAGCTATTGGCAACGTTATGGGGCCAAGTATATTGCGGATATGTTCTGTTATCGCAGCGGAAAAGCTTTTAGTTCGTTATTGCTTATTTATTTTCAATCTGAATTAATGTTGAGTGTTTTTCTTTATTCATGTCTAGCGTTATGGTTTGTGACACTTTATTTCCTTTTTAAATTTCAGCGCCAAGAGCCTAGGCTTAATTCTCAAGCTTCGTTATAATCATCTCTAGCGAGGTGTTATGAATCCATTATTACAAAAACTCAATTCAGATATTAACGTTATTCCTTTTGATAAAATTCAATCGAAGCATTTTATTCCGGCATTAAAAGAGTCGATTGCAGATGCGCACAAACAATGTGAGCAGTATAAGAAAAATACTACGATTGATTTTGATCACGTGATTGTGGAGCTTGAAAAATTAGGCGAGCCAATCGATTACATTAGTACTATTTATTACGCGCTTTACGGTGCCGATGCGACCAAGGAAATTCAAGAAATTTCTGAAGAGTTTTCAAGCTTAATTACCAAATATTCAAATGACATTACGCTCGATCCAGAAATTTTTCAGAAAGTAAAAAAGCTTTATGAGAAAAAAGATTCGCTTAAGTTGACTCAAGAACAAATGCAAATCGTCGAGACTTACTTTCTAGATTTCACTCGTAACGGTGCACTTTTAAATGAAGCCGATAAAAATATTTTAAGAGAGATTGATGAGAAGCTTTCTTCAATTGGCTTGAAATATTCGAAGAATATTTTAGACGCGACTAATGAATACGAGTTAGTTATTACCAATAAAGACGATCTAGATGGTCTACCAGAAACAGCAGTGGAAGAAGCTAAAGAGACGGCGAAGGCCAAAGGTAAAGATCATGCTTGGGTTTTTACCTTGCAATTTCCAAGCTATTTACCGTTTGTCACTTATTCGAAAAAGGCCAATTTGCGCAAAGAAATTTTTATGGCCTATGGCAAACGAGCTTTCGGTGGCAAATTTGATAATCAAGAAAACGTGCTGGAGATTATTGCTTTACGTGATAAACGCGCCAAGCTTTTAGGTTTCAAAAACCATGCTGACTTTGTTTTAAGAAAACGTATGGCCTCTGAGCCAAATAAAGTTTTAAGTTTCCTTGATTCATTACTTTTAAAAGCACTACCTGCAGCAAAAAAAGAAAAAGCACAGCTTGAGAAACTAAAAAAAGACACAGAAGGTGGCGAACTTAACCGCTGGGATGTTTCTTATTATTCTGAAATTCTTAAAAAACAAGAATTGGATTTCGATGATGAAGTTTTACGCCCATACTTTAAATTAGAAAATGTGGTAGATGGAATTTTTAAAGTTGCTAAAAAATTATACGGTCTGGATTTTCAAGAAGTGTTTGATCTTCCCAAATATCATGCTGATGTTCGGACTTTTAAAGTGATGGATAAAGGCGAGTATCTCGGTGTGTTCTATACCGACTTTTTTCCAAGAGAAACCAAACGTGGTGGCGCTTGGATGACGAGTCTATTTGACCAAGGTTTATTTGCGGGCAAAGTTCGCAGACCTCATATCTCAATTGTTTGTAACTTCACCAAGCCAACCGCGACCAAACCGGCGTTGTTAACTCTCGATGAAGTTCTGACTTTATTTCATGAATTCGGTCATGCGCTACACGGACTACTTACGAAGTGTACCTATCGCAAGCTAAGTGGGACTAACGTGTATTGGGATTTCGTTGAGCTTCCGTCGCAAATTATGGAAAACTGGGCGCAAGAAAAAGAATGTCTCGATCTCTTTGCTGAACATTATGAAACTAAGGAAAAGATTCCTGCTGATTTAGTAAAAAAAATTGGTAAGAATAGAGTTTTTTTAGAAGGTTTAGGAACGCTTCGCCAGCTTGGCTTTTCATTCTTAGATATGACTTGGCACATGGGTGATATTCCAAAAAATACTGATGTGGCCGCTTTCGAAAAACAAATTCTAAAGAAGACCGATTTGTTCCAAGCCGTGAATGGAACTTGTATGTCGACTTCTTTCTCACATATTTTTTCAGGTGGATATTCAGCGGGTTACTATTCTTATAAGTGGGCCGAAGTTTTAGATGCTGATGCTTTTGAGTACTTTGTAGAAAAAGGTATTTTTAATCATAACGTGGCGATGAGCTTCAAGGAAAATATTCTGGAAAAGGGCGGCACGGTTCATCCGATGGAATTATACAAAAAATTCCGTGGACAAGAACCAAATGTGGATGCGCTTTTAAGACGTTCAGGACTTATTTAGTTTTAACTTGTGACCAAGATTTAATCTGCCAATTCGTCATAACGGTAGCGACGTGATTGTTTTTCAAGTCGTGCAGTTCGGTTTGCATGCGAATATTGGTTTTATCAGTTTTTAAAATCTGAAGAATTTTTTGTTTCTCAGTCGTTGAGAAGTGGCAACTGGCAATCACAGGCATGCGTCCTTGATAATGATACTTCACTTCGAGTTCCGATAGAATATAACGGTATTCTTTCATTCCAAAATTTTTTAACAAGAGAATTCCTGCTGCATATTCACCCGCGGTAGCGATGGCACAAGCATGAACTCCGCCCAAGTGATTTTTATTCACTCTTCGATAAGGAATTCGAATACTCATTTTCTCATCAGCAACTTCCATGAAGCAAAATTTATGGGGGCCATTAAAAGGGATAAAACAATTAAAAACCTTAGTGATAAGAAAAAGTTTTATTTTACCAGGCTTATTGAAAAGCCAATTTAAAATCTTATCCATGGAATTGCTCCAGTTTTTTGTAAGCATTTTCGTAATCTTGAATTAATTGTACGACAATTTGGTTAATCGTTTCTTCTTTTTTTACAAACTCAATCGAGCTACCAGCGCACCAAACACTTTTGTAGGTAGCAGAGAAAGCTGATTTCTCAAGCAGTTTCATCCCTTTATAAAAAGTTAACATCTTGGCATATTTTTTAAGCGTTCGGTTTTTATTTAAAATGCGCTCGAGAAAGTTTTGTTCGGTACCAATTTTTTTAACATACGGAGAGTTAATAACAGTACAGTTACTGCCAGATAATTTAGTGGTAGTGACAATGTCACCCGCACCGTATTGAATGACGGCTTTTTTATATTCGTTATTAATTTGTGATTCCTGGCAAGCGATAAACGGTGAACCAATCGAAAGCCCATCGGCCCCCAGAGCGAAAGTCGCCAATAGTCCGTTTCCAGTCGAAACACCACCCGCTGAAATAACGGGGATCGAGAGATCTTTTTTTAGCATTGGTACTAAAATCGTAGCAGGAATTTTGCCTAAGTGTCCGCCGGCACCAGAGTTAACCGCAATGACGGCATCGGCACCAAGGTCCTGAACTTTTTTGGCGTAAATACCATCCGTGACATCGCAAAAAACTTTCGCACCATTTTTGTGTGCGTCTTTAATGACAACATCGGGATTACCCAGTGAAGTAATAAAATAATTCACACCGACTTCCAAACAAATCTTTAATTGTTCTTTGAAGTAGGGGTTAGATTGATTAACGATAAGATTTACACCAAAGGGACCGACGGAATTTTGCTTAATATTTTCCAGGCCTGTTCTGAGTAGTTTTAAATCACGATAGTTAAGTGCTGGGATGCAGCCAGTAATACCCGCTTTAGAGGCTTCTATCATCATTTGGTCATTTGTTACTAAGAACATGGGCGCCATAATGATGGGATATTTAATTTTTAGCATTTCTGTTAACGCTGTTTTCATATTTTCGAGCCTTTTTATTAGATTTCAACACATGAAGTAAGAAGAGAAAAGACAATTTTTCTTCTCTTCTGGGAATTAATTTGCTTGAATTCATCATTGACTTAAACGGGAGAGAATTATGAAAATGTTTTTAACTTCACTGTTAGTGGTAGCGGCGCCATTGCTGGCCAGTGCTAAACCACAAACTAACTACTGGGTAACAGTTGGGAATGATACGATTGAATCGATTAAGAAATCGTCAAAAGTCGGATTATCTTTACACTCATCAAAAAATGGTGTGTCTCTAATTAATGTTAAAGCCGAAGAAATTGCGGATTTATCAACGCTTATGCATGAAGAATTTAATCGTTGTGCTGGTTTCATGGGTCACGATTCATTAGAAGAAGCCAAAGCTGCACTTGAATTAACAGCAGATAAACAAGCTGCGGTTGACGGTGTATTTAATAATTATCAAATTGATCAGCAAGCACGCGTTATTCCAATGATGTCACAAGTTCAAGAAATGGGCGTACGTAAAGTGATCGAATCCTTATCAGCTTTCAACAATCGTTATTACAAATCGCAAACTGGTGTTGATTCGCAAAAATGGCTTAAAAATTATTGGTCAACATTAGCTGCTAGCCGTTCTGACATGAGAGTTGATTTCTTCACGCATCCAAATTGGCCACAACCTTCAGTTGTATTAACTGTTCAAGGTTCAAAATATCCACAAGAAGTTGTTGTTATCGGCGGTCACGCGGACTCAATCAATGGTGGTTACTTTAATGATAAAGTTTCTGCTAGAGCACCTGGTGCAGATGATAACGCTTCTGGTATCGCGACGATTACAGAAATCATCCGTGTTATGGTTGTGACAAACTATCAACCAGAACGCACTATTCAGTTTATGGGTTATGCGGCCGAAGAAGTGGGGTTATGGGGTTCACAAGCGATAGCATCTAGCTATAAGCAAAAATCAGTACAAGTTGTTGGAGTCCTACAATTTGATATGACTAACCACAAAGGTACTGCGAACAAAGATATCGTTATGATGAGTGACTATACCAATGCTGCTCAGAACGCTTTTATTGGAAACTTAATTGATACATACGTTAAGCTTCCATGGGGTTACTCTAGCTGCGGTTATGGTTGTTCAGACCATGCTTCGTGGACTAAAAATGGTTATCCAGCATCCATTCCATTTGAATCAACGATGCAAGATATTAATCACAAAATCCACACGACTGAAGACACCATCGGTGTTTCGGGTGGACATGCTCAGCATGCCTATAAATTTGCGCTTTTGGGCGTAGCTTATATGGTAGAACTGGCCAAATAATTATTTAAAAGTTAAACTGGGGTCAGTAAATTCGTAATAAAGGTTCCTAAAATTTGCTGACCCCTGATTCATATCAAACAACATTTCAAGACCTCATTCAAAATATTGAATTATCAAGAAAAGGCTTTCAAGCTTCTGGTTCAGACAGCGAGGCTTTGCGTTCAACCGCAGATGCCGTTTTCGTTTTAGAAGCTTATCGTGACATTTATGAAAGTTACTTGAAGCTTACTACCGAGTTTCCTTCCATGGATGTTTTGGTAGAAAGAGATTTTGGCCATCCCAAAGAAATTTTTGAACGTGAATTTATGTTGGAAACTGCTTTTATCGCGGATTCGATGTTTCCTATTTCAGAAAATTTTCCGATTGAACAAGACAGTGTTTTTAGCCAAGAATTGGTGAATTCCTATAAAAAAGCTTTTGCTGATTGGTGTGTTGTAAAACGCGACTTCCATATTGAGACTCAAAAATTACTCAAAGAAAACTTTACGCTTAAGCTGGCCCAGCCGGATTTAAGCTGTCAGTGTTTTTCTTGTCTCGGTGATTTTCGTTCCAAGGTTCGTGATTCAGTCATGTCTGAGCATACGGAGCTAATGGAAAAATTAGAAGAAGAAATCTACGAGAAAATTGTTTCGTCACGAATTAATCAAATTAGTGACCGGGTAGCAGAATATCGTAAACAAATGGATAAATCGCTGACGAATCTTCGCTATCGCTTGCGTCGTGGTTCGCTTAAAAAACTTGATCAAGAAATTCGAGATCTTTTTAAATCGAAATTTGATTTAAACTCTAAAGTGGGACAGGTCTATCGTGAAAAATTGATTTCATTTTTCAATTCTTTATTAGTTGAGCATGGGCATAAACCCGAAATGATCACAGAAGAAGAGTATCAACGCTTCCTTGGACAAATGGGTGTTGGGATTTGGAAGGGCGAAGCTGTTCTTCGTAAAGAATTTGAAAAATTTTTAAAATCTATTTTAACTTTTAAACGTAAAGATATTTCTTCGAACATCTTAAAAGATTACCTTGGACAGTTCTGGCTTCACTCTGAAGCTCGGACCATAAATCGAAAAATTATTTATCACATGGGTCCAACCAACTCAGGGAAAACCTATCATGCTATTCAAGCGCTGTGCGAGGCGAAGTCGGGTTGTTACCTTGCGCCGCTTAGACTACTGGCCAGTGAGCTCTACGATACGATGAATGCTAAAGGTGTGAAGACGACACTCTTGACCGGTGAAGAAGTTATTAAGGTGCCAGACGCCACTCACTTTTCTTCGACCATCGAGATGGCACGATTAAATGAAGATTTTGATTGCTGTGTTATCGATGAAATCCAGATGATTTCTGATCCTCAGCGTGGCTGGGCCTGGACGCGTGCGCTAGTAAATATTAAAGCGCCTGAAATTCATATTTGTGGTGATCCTAGCGTTTTCAAGATGATTGAAGAATTGACGAAGTTAACTGGTGATACGCTCGAGATTAAAAATTATACTCGCATGACTGAACTCAAAATTATGGATAAAACCATCAATCTTTCGGCTTTAAATCGTTCGGACGCGTTGATTGTTTTTTCACGTAGAAATGCGCTTAAATATAAAGCCGATTTAGAAGATCTCGATTTTAAAGTTTCAGTTGTTTATGGTCGTCTAAGTCCGGAAGTTCGACGCGAACAAGCTCGTAAGTTTGATGAAGGTGAAACCGATATCATGGTTGCGACTGATGCAATCGCGATGGGAATGAATCTTCCGATTAAAAGAATTATTTTTAGCTCACTCACTAAACACGTCGATAATAAAGAAATTGAAATTACTCCAAGTGAAATTAAGCAGATTGCTGGACGAGCGGGACGTTACAAGCGTTTCCCTGTTGGTGAAGTCACTTGTTTGAGCCGAGTTGAACATGGAATTGAAGATGTTCGAAATGCGCTGGCGATGGAGTTACAGCAAAAAACCATGGTTATGGTTGGACCTGACTTAGATATTTTCTCGCGAGTCAACAAAGCGCTAGAAGATAATGCGCTACCAGCACTTAGTCTTCCTGAATTTTTACGACTTTTTAATGCGATGACATTCATTAAGCCGTTCTACTGTGTTGATCTGAAGGAAATGATTGAACTGGCGGAAATGGTAGAGGAAGCAGATAGCGAAGGTCATTTAACTTCTGCCGAGGTTTTTGGCTTTACATGTGCACCAGTTAATCTTGGTTTGATTGAACATGTGCAATACTATATTTGGATTCTAAATGGTTATGTGACTGAGAAGCCGATTGAAAATGAAGATATTGAAGTGGAGTCAGATAATATTGATTACCTTGAAACGGCCATTAAGTGTGTCGAACTTTATCAGTGGCTGGCTCGTCACTTTGATGGAAAGAATTTTCAGTTCGAAGAAGAGCAACTTCTCCACAATAAAACCCAAGCTATCGAGCGCTTAAACGAATTACTTTCTGATAAAATTGCCCGTTATTGCTCAAGCTGTAGTGTTCAGTTGCCAGATAAGCATGAATTTAATATTTGTGAAAATTGCTTTGGCGAAAAGAAAAAAAGTTATCGTCGCGGGCCATCGGATAGAGGTGGACGTGATAACCGTGAACACCGCGGTGATCGATCGCGTAATGACCGAAATGATCGTAATGAATCACGTTCGAGTAATAAGCCAAATAATAATCGGGGACCACGCAGTGAGAACCGTTTTGAGAAAAAAAGCAAAGGACCAAAGGCCAATGCTTTCAAAAAATTTCGTTAATTAGATAGTTTTCTGCGCCTTAAAGTAAGGGCTCGTATTTTCAACCCAGCTAACAATTTGTTCATTACCATTATAACAATTGTTTAATTTATCCGTTTCATTTTTGGCATTAGCACAAGCTTCTCTGTCATGACTTACCATGCTTCCACATTTTTTCATGAACTCAGGAATAAGAGCATTATACTGCAAACTCAAATTGGTAAGAGCGATTTGCATAATCTGTACTTGTTTTTGTTGATCTTTCTGTTCATCCAACATCTGTACGACTTTGCTCATATAATTGATAGTCATGACATCAACTTTATGGTCAAAAACTGGTGCAATACTTCTGAAATCAACCAGTGATTTTTGGTCTGCTTCTTTTTTACTAAATTCAGATAGAGATTTATCTAAACGGTTTAAGCCACGGATGTATTGATTTTGTTCTTCAACGTCGAGTAATTTCTTCGACACCATGTCGAAAGCAATTTGTGAACATACCAATGGAATCTGGGTCGGTTCAGCCGCTTTTCCGATGCTAAAAGTAAGAACGATCAATGTGAGCAAAATAAGTATTTTCATCTGTTTCTCCAACGCCGACTCATCATAGAGCAAAAAGCGATCCACATCTATGGTTAGTGTAGAGAATCCTTCGTGTGTCAAAAAGTTAGACACTTTTTCTCTTGAAAGCTGAGGTAACTCCCTGAAAGTGCGTTCCCAAGATCGAAAAAAAGGGTCTAAAACGATGGTTGAGCTGAGGCGGCCGTGGTAGAGATATGACCCTAGTGAGGTGTCAAAATGCAGTCTTGGGCGAAACAATTGCTCTTGGGTGGGGATTTAAGCGATAAGCTACAGGCCCCCTATGAGATGGATTTCGAGCAGAAAAGCGAACTGCTGACTCTACCTCAAGCTCCAGGTCGTATTGATAAGTATAAGTTTGTGACAAAATCACGGGATAAATTTCCAAAGCCTCAGCACCTGCATCAAGACAGCGCTAAAGGCAAAGCCTTACACGCTTTTGCTAATCACGAATTGCTTGCCATTGAGATGATGGCAGCGACTCTACTTATGTTTCCTCATGAGAATGACGAACATAAGAAGATTAAGAAAGGTATTATCCAAGCGATTCAAGATGAACAGAAACATTTAAGCCTTTATATCGCGAGAATGAATGAACTCGGTTTTGAATTCGGTGATTTTCACTTAAATGATTTCTTTTGGCGCCAGATGGGTTCGATTCAAAACATTCATCAATATTTAGCGGTGATGTCGTTAACTTTCGAAGCGGCCAATTTAGATTTTTCTTATTTTTACGCCCAACTATTTAAAGAAATTGGTGATGAAAAAACGGCGGCGATTATGCAAACCGTTTACGAAGATGAGATTTCTCATGTGGCCCTCGGTAGTCATTTTCTTGGTCGCTGGAAAGGCGATAAAAAACTTTGGGATTATTATCAAGAAATACTACCGTGGCCCATAACTCCAGCTCGCGCTAAGGGTTTAGTTTTTCATGCTGATAGTCGTTTGCAAGCTGGTCTCGACGCTGATTTTGTGGATAATCTCAAAAATTATCGAGGCGATTTTCAAGTGACGAAAAGAAAACAGTGGGAAGTTGATGCAAGCTTATCGAGTTAATATCGATTACGAATATTTTCTTTTTGATCCGCACTATCAGGCCAGCACGGCCAAATATCAGAAAATGATTGAAGAGTGGGAATATATCTATTGGTACTGCGATAATTCTGGAACTTTATTAACTCAGAAAAATTACCCGACCATCGAATTAAAAAAAATCGAAAAAATTATTAACGCCGAAGTGAAGCTGACTAAGCAGACGGACAAGGTGATTAATTGGTTTGGCGATACCACCAATAAAGAACTGATGCAGAAGTGCAACTCGCGGGTTTATAGCACGCAGTGGGCACTGAATGAAAACCTGCTCGACACTAATCAAACCAAAATTCTGCCAACGCTGCCAGAGGAATTGCCTGCGGGATATCTCATGAAAGAAGAAGGAGGATTTTCTGGCATGGGAATTCACCAGAGCTTAAAAAAATGTCGGCCACCGGTGATTGTGGAACCTTACTATGAACGAACGGGAGATTTTTCAGTTCTTTTCATTGAAGGTAAGCCGCATTTTTATCAAAATAAAATTGATAATAAATTTCAGTATAAAGGTAGTGTGGTTAAAAACGCTCAGGCTTGGGAATTAAGAGACTTAGATTTATCCGATGAGCATAAGTCGATTGCTAGTGAAGTCTCACAAAAAATTTTTAAACATTATCATCAGATGAGTCCACAAGCAGTTTGGGGTTATGATTTTTTTACTTATGAGCAAAATGGAAAAAGTAAAATTTATCCAGTGAACGAAGTGAATTTTCGTAAGACGCTGGGATACTTTTTTATAAAACTTTGTACCCATTTAGGTAAGAGTGCTGAAGGTGCCCAATTAGTTTTCGAGACAGCTCACATTCCCAAAAATTTCTCAGGGGAGATAGTGTCAGTTTCACCGAAGGCCAATAAATTTCAATTATCACTGCTTTTGACTTGATGTTTTTTGTTCAATTCGAGCACGAATTTCCCCAATACGTTCTCATCGTCGCCTAAAATAAAAACACTATCCGGTAACTCATGCACTAAAACAATATTATTGGTTTGGTCTTTGGTTTCACTTTCAACTTCTTTTAAAAAATCATTGGCACGTTTTTGTTCTAACTTAACGACGGGGTAGTCTTTGTTTTTAAAAAGAGTTTTTCGTATTTGGGGTTGATGAATATGAAAAATAAATTTGATATTCTCCAAAGCTTGGTAGATAGCGTAATGAACAAAGACATGTTCTGGAGGGGCGACCGAACCCTCGACTAGTATTTTCATTTTTTTTACATCGACTTCGGTGATTTTGGTATAGTGCTCACGTTTTAAATTCGGTAGTCCGCCAGTTTGTTCACCAGTAATAATAAAATGTTCACTATCGGTCACGTCACGACGAGAGAGTTCACCATAGCTGAGTTTATCAATCGGGGATTCGCCTAGTAATTTTATTTTATGAAATAAAACCCGCCACTTTTCGAGTGAATGAATAATATGATTCTCAGGGCCTGAAGTTTTTTTTATTTGATAATTAAATTTTGGAGGTTCTTTATGTTTCATATTTGAAATTTACTCTGCCGATAAATGAACAACTAGTATAAAATGATAATAACATGAACGATTTAATTGCGGATATTGAAAAAAAGGTCAAAGAATTTTTAAAGCAGGTTCCTTTCCTGAATAACCTGGTTTTTGGCAAAAATACCGAAGCAGATTCGTCAGAAGATCAAGCTGGCAATGAAGGTGCTGGCGATAAAACTTCTGTTTCTAGGGTCAATGTTCTTGCCAATGCTCAAGAAGAAGCGGGCCCTGACGGAGAAAAACCAAAATTCAAGTTAAAGCGTGTGCATATTATTGCATTAGGGATTATTGCTTATTTACTAGTCGATGATCAGTTATTAAATTTTAATCCACCACCAACTGATCCGGCCCAAGCTAAAAAGATTGAAGAGCAAAATTTGGCGAAAATTAAAGCGGCGATTGATAAAATACCTGAAGCAAAACCTATTGTGCAAGCTCCAGCTCCTGTGGAAAAAGTGGAAGTGGCACCACCAGCAGTAGTAGAAACTCCGGTAGCAGAACCGGAGCAAGCTCCTGTGGTGGAAGAAACAGCGCCGGTCGAAGAAGTGGCGATTGAAACACCAGGAAATTTTACCGAACCAGAAATCGTAGGAACTGAAACGATTGAAATTTCAGAAACGCTTCCGACTGAAACAGAAACAATTGAAACACCGACAGAACCTGTAATAAGTGCTGATGTAACTGAACCAACAATGGAAACGGAAACACCAGTAGCTGAAGAAGTTGTAAGCACAGAAGAGCTCGGTCAAAGCGAAGGAAGTGTGAGTGATGTGACACCTCCGCAAAACGTAACCGAAGATATTTTAGAAGATCTTGAAAACCAGTTTAGCCAGAAAACCCAAGATCGTAATGAGAAACTCTTCTACAGTATTCCTCGTTATGAATTCATAGGTCGTGGTTTGGTTTATAGTTGCACTGGTAAGCACTGGGCCTGTGTGAACGCAGAAAACTACGGTAAATGTGAAAAGAATTACAACTTTTTAAAGAATATTGATCGCTCCAAAGAGTGCTATCCAGCTGAAGTCTATGCGACAAATGAAGATTGCTCTACTGCTCAACAAAGCAAAGTCGATTCTACGCCCAAGTATGAATTTTGCCAGTAAAAATTAAGCGGCTTTTTTGGTAAACTCTTCACCCATGACTGAAATATAGAAAGTTTCTTTGTTTTTCTCGTCTTCTTTTTTCATGCCTTCAATAAATTGCGGAACCATCGCTGGATCAAATTGTGAACCTGCAAAATCTAATAATTCTTGGAAGGCCACTTCGTGACTAAGACCCTCACGATAAGGTCTTGTCGAAGTCATCGCATCGAAAGTATCAGCAATAAGAATCACACGTGAGAAGAAAGGGATTTCTTCACCTTGAAGATTATCTGGATAGCCCTTCCCATCCCATCTTTCATGGTGATGGCGAGCATTGATAGAAATCTGTTCAAAGCCTTCAAAGCCATCAAGAATTTCTGCTGACTTCACTGGGTGCTGTTTCATGATTTGAAATTCTTCTTCAGTTAACCTGTCTTCTTTTAAAAGAATACGATCCGGCGTTCCGATTTTACCAATATCATGAAAAAGTGCAGAAAGTTGTAATTCATAAAGCTCAGAAGGAGTACAACCTAATTGTTTTCCTAGCACTAGCGAGTAGTAAGTCACGCGCATACTATGGCCAAAGGTATAATGATCTTTACAGTCAAGAGCGTGTAAAATGGCCCGTGCTGCCATTTCATTTGCTTTCTTTTGCGCCTCCACGAGCTCCTCGATTTTATTGGCAAGACTCACCAGAAGCATGGCAAGGTTCGCAGGTGGCATCCATAGAACATTATTCTTTTTTTGCATAAAACTGCTATACTCTTCTAAATTCAATATATTGGGACAAAGTCCCTCTTGGACATCTCGGCTGTTTTGAGAAAAAATTAAAGATAAATATTTGAAACCAATCGCAATTAAGGAAGTGTCGATGTTAGTGGTTGACCCAAGTGATAAGTTAAACAGATTGTTAAGATATGTAAGTGATGAAAATCCTGATCTGGCGACCAATTGGCACACGCTTTCGGCCCAAGAATTTGAAAAAGTTAGCTACACCGAACAAGCTGTTCTCATACAGTTTGGCCAGGAATGGAGCTACCAACTTAATCAGCAACAGCTTATCGAAAAACTTGGCCAATTTAAAACGGTTGTCGTTTTTTATGAAAAGGCCCATATCCACCAACTTTTAGAGGATTTTCTTAGTAAATTGGTGAAAAAATCCGGCAATATTATTGGGATGTTTGATATTCAAGCCAAGAATAATGAATATACGGTTCTTCTTAATATGCTTAAGTACCTTGGTCGTAGCGAAGCTCATGAGACGGCGAGTAAACGTGACCTGATCAAACTCAATAATGAAATTCAAGAGGTCACCGATTTCGTTAATACCGAATTAATTAAAATCAAAAAGATTCACGATAAAATTTATCCGCCGAAACTTTCCAACATCAAAGGTTTGAAACTGGTTTCAAAATATGAAGCCGGGATTTCATCGGGTGGAGAGTTTTTTGATGTCATTAAGGATAACCAAAAGATTATTTTTATTTTAAGCTCCTGTGATTCTTACCTTAAAACCTCATCACTCATGAGCTTGATTTCGGTTTTAAAAGAAAAGAGGCGCTTAGATGATGCCAGTCTCGTTGCTTTTGTGGCGAGCATTGAAAAGCAATTTGATTATCTAAGCCTTAAAGATACGGATAAGAACCATTTGCTGCTGGCGGTAGTAAATCTTTCTAACTTTGAGTGTCTAATTCATAGTTTTGGCCGGTTTGGGATTATTAGCGATTTAAACGAGGGTATTTTTTATGGCGAGGAGCTTAAGATATCCAAAATCAATATGGCACGGGCCACCCATAAACGGGTTCTGAGCCGCGGTGAAAAAATCTACATACTCTCACCAGGGATTATAAATAATTGGAAGAGTTTGCATAAAGACGTTGATTTATCAATGTTTATCAAAGATCATATAGAAGTTCCTGAAGACGAACTGATGAGCGAATTGTTTTATCAATTAAAGAAAAACTCAGCCAGTGAATTTTTAGATAAAGACTCTACCGTCGTGTGTATGGAGGTTGGTCAAAATGTCATTGCACAGATTTAGCGTTTTATTTTTAGTGATCTTTTCTTCTGCGGTTCATGCTTTTCAACCGAAAGAATGTCTATTAGCAAATTACGAAAGTGAAATTGTTCATAAGGGAAAATTCTTCGGCTTAATTCAAAATTATTTGTC
This sequence comes from Bacteriovoracaceae bacterium, assembly GCA_016786485.1. Taxonomy (GTDB): domain Bacteria; phylum Bdellovibrionota; class Bacteriovoracia; order Bacteriovoracales; family Bacteriovoracaceae; genus JAEUWD01. The sequence continues at coordinate 43,624 of JAEUWD010000057.1, forward strand.
GGTAACTAAAGAACGTTGTCTCGTTACTTTTACTCATAAAACCATTATGTCAGTTACTTGGAGCATCGACGTTTGTCGTGAGCCAGTTCATATTAAAATCGACAAGAATGGTGGCTTAGATGTTCTTAAAAGATCAGATGATTGTAGTTTATTAAAATCACAAAATCCTTTCTGTGATGAACTTAGAGAATTGGTCGACGTGATTCAAGACGATGGTCTTATTTTTGCTGAAGGCGAGCGCAATAACTTAGCATTGCCACACGGCCGTGTTTATTGTGCTTACCAGTTACTAAGAAAATATCTTGAGAAGGGTTATATCTTTGATCCAGATGCAGAAGTTATTGAGTTTGAACCAAAACCAACAGCGCAATGCTCACCAGATGCAGCTCCCGCAGTCTCTCCAGCGGCGCCAGCAGCACCAGCTCAGGCAGCTCCAGTCGCACCTAAGAAAACGGGTGAAAGCGCTAGTTACTAATCGCTTTTAAAGCATTTTTTAAATCGTTAATTAAGTCTTGTGCGTCTTCAATTCCAACTGAGATTCGGACTAGGTTATCTTTGATACCAAGTTTTTCACGAATAGGTGCAGGCACCGAAGCGTGAGTCATGATTGCTGGATGTTCAATTAAACTTTCCACTCCACCTAAACTTTCCGCGAGAGAAAAGAGTTCAACGGTTTCTAAGAATTTTCGAGAATTTTTAATTCCACCTTTGATGAAAAAGGTAATCATGCCACCAAAGCCTTTCATTTGTTTTTTAGCAATTTCGTGTTGAGGATGAGAAGGTAAACCTGGATAAATAACTTTTTCTACCATCTTATGTTTTTCTAAAAATTCAGCAATCAGTTTGGCGTTAGCTTCATGCGTACGCATACGAACCGCCAGTGTTTTAATCCCGCGAAGGACCAACCAGCTATCAAAAGGAGATTGCGAAGGACCAATAGAGTTTTGTAAAACCCACAACTGATCGTAGAGGCTTTTCTTATTTAGAATAATCGCACCACCAACTACATCACTGTGCCCATTAATATATTTAGTCATCGAGTGAACTACGATATCGATACCGAGGTTCAGTGGGTTTTGAAAATACGGGCTCATAAAAGTGTTATCAACAACAGTGATCACGTTAGCTGCTTTCGCAATTTCGGCCGTGACTGCTAGGTCAGTAATTTTTAACATCGGATTGGTTGGAGTTTCTAGCCACAATAATTGCGGTTTTTCTTTCTGAATAATTTTTTTTAATTCAGCGGTATTAGTTGTATCGGTAAAAATAAAACGATGAGTATTTTTAAAAACAGTTGTGAATAAACGATAAGTTCCACCGTAGACATCATCACCGCAGATGACGGTCGAATCTTTTGGCAACATATGCATGAGGAGAGTGGTCGCCGACATCCCACTGGCGGTAGCAATGGCAAATTTACCATTTTCAATTGCGGCCAAACATTCTTCTAAGCGCGTTCGTGTTGGGTTGTGGCTACGAGTATATTCAAAACCTTGGTGCTTGCCTGGGGAACTTTGCACGTAAGTTGAAGTTTGATAAATCGGAGCAGTCACAGCACCTGTTTCTTTATCCGCATGCGCACCTGCGTGAATAACTTTGGTGGCAATGTCCTTACGTTGATATTTACTCATAATTTTACTCCAGCATTTTTTAAAATTTTCTGAATTAAGTCTTGGGTTTTAGTATCAGTGTTCACTTGATAACCTTTTTCGCGCATCCACTGATCGTTATAAATTCTTCCCGCATAACGGTTACCTGAATCTGGTAGAACCGTTAAAATTCTTTTTGGTGTTTTTAAAGTCTCAGCGTAGCGGATAGCACCAAGAAGAGCGGCACCACAACTTCCACCAGCATAAATTCCTTCTTCTTTTAACATCCGACGAGTCATCTGAAATGATTCTTCATCTTTTACCATCACGAATTCATCGATAACATCAAACTTCACGTTGTCTGGCAGAAAATCTTCACCGATACCTTCAAGCACGTAACCGTGACCTTCTATCACTTCTTTCGTTTTATGATAGTGAGCAAGGATCGAGCCTTCAATATCGACACCGACAACTTTTAAGCCTTTAATTTTTTCTTTTAAATAGGTTCCTGTCCCTGAAATGGTTCCACCTGTACCAACCCCTGCGCAGTAAACATCAAATTCACCACGAGTTTGTTCGAAAATTTCTGGACCAGTCCATTCATAGTGGCAGGCGAAATTATCTTTATTGTCGTACTGATTCATAAAAACCGAATTGGGAATTTCTTTGGCCATTAAAGCCGCCACACTGTAATACGAACGCGGATCTTCCGGGGCCACGTTAGTTGGACAAGTAATAACTTCTGCTCCAAAAGCTTTTAGATTATTAATTTTTTCTTGTGATTGTTTATCTGCCATGACGAAAACAGCTTTATAGCCATGAATAGCTGCGAACATGGAAATCCCTACGCCGGTGTTACCACTAGTTGCTTCAATAATAATGCCGCCAGGTTTTAATTGTCCGCGCTCAACGGCTTTTTTACACATGACATAACCTAAGCGATCTTTAATCGAACCACCTGGATTCATAAATTCTAACTTCACGTAAATATCGGAGCTCACGTGTTTGGCCAGTTTGTTAATTTTAATAATAGGCGTGTTGCCGATAACATCCAGAATAGTTTTGTTTAAGTGTTTCATGTTTTCCTTATATTACGTCTTTAATTTCGTAGCTGCTGGCAATAGTCGAAAGGCGTGCGACGATCGAATAAATAGCTTCTTTGATTTGGTGTTCACAATTTTCTTTAATCTCACTGAGACAATATTTTTGATAAACCATACCCTTAGCATTGAGATTCGACATGGTCGTGCGAAGAGGATTGGCCCGTAAAAATCCACCTATAGATTTTCCATCAATTAAGTAAACGGTCACTTCTGCTGGTGCACCATCGTATTTAAGTGCAGTTTCAACACCTTCTTGCACGAGAACAGTGGTGAATTTGATATTATTTTTACCAATATCCATTTTATTGCGGGACTTGCGATTCATATTAAGAATTTCATCACCTGAACTCACCACACTAATGCCCATGCCGTAAGTACCTTGGCTGGCCTTCACGAAGATTTGTGAATCAGTGCCTACTTCTTCTTTTAAAGTATCAACCGCCTTAGCTAAATTTTCGAGACCTTCTTTGCTGGCGAAATCGACATTTTCTACACGCTTAAATTGTGCTTGCATCAGATTTGGATCAATTGAAAATTTTTTACAAAATTCCGCGAGAACTTTTTGATAATAACAAAAGTGATTAACCTTTTGACGAATAAACCAACCAATTTTCGGTGTCGGAATAACTGGTGTCTTAATGCTGTCCCATTCAATAGGTAAAGGATTCGATTGATCATTATTTAAAATAACCAGGTCATATGTTCCATTGGCAGTCGCAAAAACTTGGTTAGCAACTTTTGCTTTTAAGATAGCTAGCTGATGATTTGATTGTGAAGTTAAATTCAGCGTTTCTTGTTCATTCTCAAACAAAGCATTATCGATAGAAATCAGGTCGACTTGTACGCCAGCCTTTTCCAGAGTCGATTTTAAACTGTGGAGGTGATCGAGATAGTATAAATTTTTGGTATGAGATTCAGGGATAATCGCCACACGCTTGCAGTTCTTGTAATTTTCTTGGAAATAACTTTGAATCCGACTGACTGCCGCATTTAAATCCCGTGAGCAAATATTATTAAAACCTGCTGGATAAATATTATTATCTACTGGTGCAAATTTATGCGTGCTTTCTCTCACATCGACACTTGAGTAAAAAGGAATCGGGAGATTTTCTTGCATCTTATCGATGGTGGCATTGAGCTCATTCCAATGCTTACATACGAAACTTTCTAATTCGTCTTTGGTGTTAATTTTAAAACTCATATTTAGTCCTTCAATTCATTCCATCTTTTGGATAATTCAATAACATGTTGTTCTGGTTGCTTTTCGAAAATTTCCTCAAATTCTAACAAATTTTCGAAATTTTGTTTAAGCTTTTCTTTCAGCGCCTGCTCTTTAATCAGCGCAGATTCCTGAAGCTTTTTGAGTTGTTTCTGAGAAGCACTAATCTGGGTCTTTTCCCATAATTGCGAGCTACACTTATTTAGCACTAAATAGCTGTCTTCATGGAAAAAATCACGTGCTTGATGCTTTAAACTCATGGCCTCTTGGATTTTTGAATGTTCCACCGATGTTACTAAAAACCAGTTGGAAGTCTCTCTTTTCTTGAGGTCCGATTGTAATTTAAGGGCTTGGGTGAAAATATTTTTGGTCTTATAAATAGCCGAAACCGCTTCCATGAAATCACTAATAAATTGTCCACCCGTCACAGTTTGTAGATAGCCCAAGAGTTTATTTATACCAGAAGAAACGACTTTTTTTAAAAGATTCACTGAAGGTTGGGCACCATTTTTAGCTTGGTAGATATAATTAAAAATATCCATAAAGTTTTTATCAAAAAAAGCTTCAATTTTTCGGCAGCTATTGAGGAAATCTACAAAGTGGCTGCCGGGCGGTGTATCCAGCACAATCACGTCATATTTACCGGTTTGTATTTGATACTGTAGTTCCACAATGGAGAGAATTTCGTTCATGCCCCCATAGGGACGGGACAAAATTTTAAGAATGCGATTCTTTATCAGTTGTCCATATCCAGCTTCTTGAATAATTCTCTCCATCGTCACTTCAGGTGCCATTAGTAGAACATCGAATGTAACTTTCTTTGTTCCAAACTCTTGAATTGCGATTGTTTCACCTGAATGAGCGCTATCAATTTTCATAATATCTTTGAGACGTTTGGAAGGATCAATTGTGATGAGTAGGGTCTTTTTGTGTTCATACTCCGCGAGGTAAAGGGTACGTGCTGTCGCCAGTGTTGTCTTACCAACACCACCTGAACCACAGAAAATTTCGATCGGTTTTGCGGTAAAAAGCATAGCTAAGACTACACTAAATTTTCCATTCCTGGTATCAGCTCTTTTATGATGTTTTCGCTCTGAGTTTCGAGGCTATGGGGCAGTGAAGGATAGTCGCCAAATGTTTCAACCACTTCATTTTCGATTTGAATTTTTTTCTTCAAAAAAGTTGGTAAATCGCCTGTTAAATCAGGGATTTTTGAGAGCATATTATTGATACTAATTTTGGTTTTAAGATGGGTGATCTCGGCCACTTGTTTTTCAAATTCCAGTGCTTCATTCATGGCCAGCACACTGGGTAAAGTTACAATATTCACTTGGCAAAAATCTTCAGCATTGAGTTGGTTTAGCATTTTAGTAGTGTCGTCATAAATAATTCCGCTCTGAAAAATAGATTGAAAATTATAAACTGATTCAAGCATAGTGAGCGCATGCCCAGAAGCAGGGGAGTCAAGCACCAGCACCATTTTTTCATCATCGGTATCATGGAGTGTTTGCAAGATTTGTCCCAAGTAAATGAGGTAGTTAAAACCCGGAATCATATTGATAAGTGCTCGAAAAAAAGGTGCGCGAATAATGCCCTTAGCAATGATCTTCGAATTCAGTCGGCTGGCGATATAGTTCTCTACACATTCTGCCAAAACCAGAGGCATGTAATCGATTTCATCAGAGTGCATATACTTATTAACTTCATCATTTTGATCAAGGCCACTACTTCGAAAAGTCACGAGTTGTGGGTGATAACCCATTTCTTTGAGATAGAGGCAGAGTGCGTGTGCGGTTAAGCTTTTGCCCACACCGCCTTTGCCGGTGACGATATAAAATTTCTTAATCATGATAATAATTTAGAAGTTATAAGAGAGTGCCATTAATAGCTTGAAGTACATTCCTCGTACATCAGTTCGCTCATCTTGTTTCACGTTAAATGGTTTATGCAGAACTCCCATCATTCCTAGCGTGTAGTCTTCGTTAAGCTTGAGGTCTGTTCCGGCACCCACGTTAAAGCCGAAAACCATTTTACGTTCAGTTGTTTCCGTACTTACTCCATTGAAGCGGGTTTCTTGTGGCTGATAAAACCCTAATCCACCTAAAAAGTAAGGGGAGAACGAGTCAAAATCGAAAACTTTTGCCTTGATAGATGCTGATAAACCGAAGAGTTCTATGCTTTTATTTTTTGTTTCATGCTTTGAGACGTGTGCTGAAAGCATAAGGTCAAAAGAGTGGCTGGCTTCGTAAGTGTAGATCGCATCAATTGTGATTGAGTCATCACCTTGACCTTCGAAATCACCTAAGAGGAAGGTCTGTCCGATACCAACACCCATCGCGTGTTTGCTAGGCTCTTTTGGAGCATAACTGTTGCGATCAATTTTTCGGCTGATGGTTTTTTCGCTGTCTTGGTTTTTGGCAGCAAAGGCATTACTAAAAGCAAAAACCCCTATAACGGTTAAGATTATAGGGGTTTTCATATTCATTGAGCTTGTTTTCTTCATTAAATCCAACTCACTTTTAAATTAAGATACTTAGATCTTAGTTCAAAGTGCTTGGAGTTTCAACATTAGAAGAACCAAAAGCAGCTGAATTGGCGAAATTAGTGCCGTAAGCTGTTTCTGATTTAGCTTCTGGGAAGTTAAGGTTCAGTTTCGACTCAAGATTTTTGATATAACCAGTTAGGGTACCTTCTTCAGAACGGATTACGCGCTTAAGAAGTTCAGTGTTACCTGGCTTCAAAGACTTTCTTTCTTGATCAAAAAGTAATTGAATTTGAGTCATATATGTAATGTCGTTTTTAGTTTTATTATCGATAACTTGAATTTCGTTGCCTTCTCTTACGATTTGAGCAATTTCTTCTAATGTCACATAGCAGCTTTGAAAAGTGTCGTAAAGCTTGCGGTTTTGATACCTTTTAATGATTCTTACGTCTTTCATTTTCTTCTTCCCCTATTAGTTATGCCGTTGTCTTAAGCAAGGCGTTTTTGTTTTTCAATTAACCAAGCACATTTAGCTACTCAGCTCGGATAAAGACCAAGCTATAAAGTCTGATGCCTCTATAAACCAAAGAAGCAAGTTCCTGTCAACCCAGCCCGTCAAAAAAAGATAATAATGTCCTAGCTGCTATTCGTTTAGAAAAAATTACCCTATAGTTATTGCATTGCGTCTATTGCCCCATAAGCCTTTGATATTGATGGGTATTAGTTAAACTTTCTGAGAGGGAAATCGAGTAGGCAAAAATGCCCAGAGACTAAACTTACGCTAATCTCAAAAAGCATTAATCCGATAGTTCTCTGTACAGGACCCGAGTGTCAAAACTCGAGTTTCGTTTTGAAGCAAAGAGGACGAGCTTGCAAAATATAAAACAAATTCTCATTTACTCACTCTGTTTCGCTCAGATTTTTGTCCTCGGTTGCGCGAATATTTTAACTCAATCTGATGATGCAAAAAAACCAACAGCAGAAGAAGTGCAAACAGCAGAAGCTGCGACAACAGAAGAAAATAATCAAAAAATTATTGAAGAAGTTTCAGGTAAAATTCAAGAACTCGCCAAGGCAGCGAAAGCTTCTGGTCCTGAAGCTGTTCAATTTTTGGCCAGTGATTTATTTTTGAAGGCCAACTCATCACAGTTAGAAGAAGATTATGTGACTGCCAATTTTTTATACCAGCATTTATTAGAGCTTGTGCCGGACGAAGTCTATTTACACAAAAAATATGCCATTTCATTAATTAAGTCTGGTGATTTGAAAACGGCAGAAGCGTCACTGCTTTATGTGCATAAACATGATCCTGAAGATAAGAAAATGGGACTGATTTTAGCTGGGGTTCAGAGTAGCCTGGGTAAACTTAAAGAAGCTGAGAAGATTTACGTCAGTATCTTGAAGACTGAACCAAATAATAAGGATGCATGTCTCTTCTTAAGTAAGGTCTATACCTTAGATGGCAAAATTGAGAAGGCGCATAATTTGCTTTCAGACTGCCAGAAGCGCTTTAAGAAAGAGGGAGATTTCACATATTACATCGGGAAAATGTATCTAGAAAAAGGACAGATTGATAAATCGCTTAAATACTTTGAAGCAGCTTATGCCATCGATCCACAGCTTTCGGAAGCCGCAGTGGCAGCTGGTGTGATTTATGAAGAACAAGGCAAAACGGATAAGGCGATAAGTCTTTATCGTAAACATTTAAAAATTAATCCTGAAGATGAAATGATTCTCGAGCGAGTCGTTCAATTATTATTCTCACTTGAACGTTTTGAAGAAGTGGTTGGTTACGCGGAAAAACTCAGCGATATTCAGTCGGACAATTTAAATCTTAAAGTAAAACTGGGAATTTTATATTCAGATACGAAGCAATACGAAAAGGCTTTAAGTACCTTTAAAGACCTTTTAGCTTATGCTCCTGAATCAGACCGAATTCTTTATTATCTTGCGGCCATCTACCAAGAGATGAATAGCTATGACGATGCTGTAAATTATTTCTCAAAAATAAAACCGGAAAGTGCGCTTTATCACGACAGTATCGTGCAAGTGGCTTACATCTTAAGTTCGTTAACTCGTGACCCGGCAGCTCAAGGCGGCGGCAATCAAAAATTTCTTACTTATATTGATGAAAAAATTCAAGCCAATAAGGAAATCGCGGTTGAGTTAAGCTTAATAAAAGCCAATTTTTTTGAAGCTCGTGGCAATTATAAAGAAGCCGTATCAACGCTTGAGAAAATTAAATCGTTACCAGAGTTCACTAACTCACATAAGTATTACTTGGCTTCATTGCTTGAACGTGAAAAAGAATTCGATAAATCGATTACTCTCATGCTGGAAGTGGTGGAGAGTGAACCTAAAAACGCTCACGCTTGGAATTTTATTGGCTACTCGTACATCGAGCGCGGCCTTGAACTAGAAAAAGCTTATGAGTACATAACTAAAGCAGTCAGTTTAGCGCCTAAAGATGGCTACATTCGTGACTCTTTGGGTTGGTATTACTTTAAAATGGGCAATTACCCACAAGCACTTAAAGAATTACAACAAGCTTCGAAGCATGCGCCAGGTGATCCAACCATTACGAAACACTTAGGGCAGATTTATCAAGCTATGCATAAATATGAAGATGCGAAGAAGTACTATCATTTGGCGCTTAAGGCGTGCAAAGAAGAATCAGACCGACTTCAGATTATGAAGCACCTTGAAGAAATTGAAAGCTTCAGAGTTCCAGCTGCAAAAAAAAAATAACTTTTCTTTAAATTATAAGTGATTTTGTTACACTATTCTGAATGAATAAATCACTCAGTTTCTTCCTTTTTATATTTTTAGTTTCCTGTGCCCATTTTGCGCAAAAAAAATCGCGCTTCCTACAATTTGATGAAAGATATGAAAATCAATGGACCAGTTATCTTGCTCGAAATTGTTATAGTGCTGAAGGCGTAGGCCGAATTCTGATTAATGATGAAGCTTTTCAATTCACTTATGAGTCCATGCTTAATTCAGAGAAAGAGCAATTTGTGATTGGCTTGGCCTATCCGCTCATTGGGCAAGAGATTATTAATTGGGATTTTCGCAATAAAAAAACCAGTGGCTCATTCTACCAACGTCTGCATCGAGCATTTGATCCGGAGCTGCAAGTGCATGTGGAGCAGACCAATCGCGCCATTATCGAATACTTTTCCAATGTAAAAAATTTCCAAAAAAATCTGAAAACATGCCAAATCGAAGAATGGAATAAAGAGAGTCATAAAATGCAGCTAACTTGCCCTCACCGAATAAGTTGGATGGCCGATGGTGATGAGATCACTTACATCAAAAGATTAAATAGTCGAAGTCGTTTGGAAATAAAATTGGGTGGTCTAGAAAAAAAATTTATGACGACAAAAATTTCCATCATCGCGAAAAGTTTCCTTCGAGAGAAAAATTTTTTCGAAATGGATTTGCGTGCAGAATCTTGTGATTAATGCTTTTGTAAGAAAATATAAGATTAATAGAGGGTAGTCATTCAAGGAGGATCCATGTATCAAATATATAAGCATTCTCCGGGAAGCTACCTGAAAAGGTAGGGAGACATTTATGTTTTTAGTTTTACGATCAAGTCTAACTTGGTTGCTTCTGATTTTTGTCACTGCGTCTTGTGCGAAAAAAGACGATTACTCACAAAAAATTCTTTATGAACGTATTGAACAAAATGTTAAAGGTTTTGACCCTATTCATTCCAATGACTACTACTCTAGTCGTGAAGTTGGAAAAGTTTATGAAGGCTTACTCGAATTTCACTATCTGAAAAGACCTTATACCGTAACTCCAAACCTCGCGAAAGAAATGCCACAGGTTTCAAAAAATGGCTTAACTTATACTTTTAAAATTATTCCAGGTGTTCTCTTTCATGATGATGAATGTTTCCCCGGTGGAATTGGCCGCGAGTTAGTGGCGGAAGATTTTGTTTATTCATTTAAGCGTCTAGCAGATCCAAAACTAGTTGCCACTGGTTGGTGGTTATTTGATGAAAAAATCAAAGGCTTAAATGAATGGCGAAATGCTCAGAAAGATACGGCAATATCAGATTATAGTGCCAGTATTGAAGGCGTAAAGGCGTTAGATAAATATACTTTGCAATTTGTTTTATCTAAGCCTTTCCCACAATTTCTTTATGGTCTTGCGATGAGTTTTTCCTATGTTGTACCGAAGGAAGCAGTTGATAAGTACGGCGCTGAATTTATTAATCACCCCGTAGGAACAGGTCCGTTTACCTTAAAAGTCTATTCTCCTCAGACCAATAAAATTGAATATTACAAAAATAAAAAATTCCGCGATAAGTTTTACCCAAGTGAAGGTGAAGAGAGTGATAAGGCCAACGGTTTGTTAGCTGATGCAGGAAAAAAAGTTCCGTTCCTCGATAAAATTGTTTCATACATTATGGTTGAACATAATCCAGCGTGGCTGGCGATTTTAAAAGGCGAAATTGATGAATTTAAATTACCAAAAGATAATCTTTCCCAAGCGATAACAGATATGAATGGCCCGACGGAGGAGTTAAAATCTCGTGGGATTGAAGTTGTTGTTGAGCGAGCGCTAGATGTGACTTATTCAGGCTTTAATACTCAATTTGAATTATTTAAAAATAACCCCAAATTACGTCAAGCTATGTCACATGCTTATGATGCCGGAACGGCCAATGAATTATTTTATCATAACCAAGGTATTCTCGCGCAAACGCCGATTCCTCCAGGCATCGCAGGTTATGATGAAAATTACAAAAATCCGAACGTCGGTTATGACTTAGAAAAAGCCAAAAAATTATTGGCGGAAGCAGGATATCCAGGCGGCAAGGGTTTACCTGAAATTACTTACGATAACCTCTCTGATACTTTAGCTCGTCAGATGGCAGAGTTTTTCAGTAATAGCTTGGCGAAAATTGGCGTGAAGATAAAGCCAATTTTTAATACTTGGCCAGAAATGACGAAGAAAATTGATCGCCAGTCAGTTCAATTATTTGCCATTTCTTGGATCGCGGATTATCCAGATGCTGAAAACTTTTTACAACTTTTCTACGGGCCAAATGCGTCACCTGGATCAAATAATTCAAATTTTAATGATCCCGCTTACAATGCACTTTTTGAGAAAGTTTCAAAAATGCAGGATTCAAAAGAACGTACAGAGCTTTATAAAAAATTAGCACGTTTAGGTTCTGAACAATTGCCTTGGATTTTTGGTGTTCACCGAATGAATTTACGCTTAAAACATAGTTGGTTGAAAAACTACAAAGCGACAGAGTTTAAGTACGGTATTGAGCAATACTGGGATATCGATCTTGAGCAAAAGAAATTAAAAAAACCACAACTCTAAAAAGGTGAGGTGTAATGGATAACTTGAAATATTTTTTGAAAAGGTTGCTGCAAACCATTCCTATTTTACTCGGCGTTTGCTTAATTATCTTTCTGCTTTTTCATATCGTTTCGGGTGACCCAACTCACTTAATTTTAGGAAAGAATGCAACCAAACAACAGATGGCCGAATTGCGTGAACAATTAGGTCTTAATCGTCATTGGTTTATTCAGTATCTGGACGTGGTGAAGTCTGCTTTTACTTTTGATTTTGGTTCTTCGTGGGCGACAAAACAAAACATTGCAAATATGGTGAAGGAAGGTATCACGCCTTCACTCACGCTGACACTGCCGGCTTTTATTATTTCAACTATTTTTTCTCTGATGTTAGGTGTGCTGGTGGCCTATTACCGTGGCGGAAAAGTCGATCGTTATGTGCGAGTCATTTGTATTTGTGGCATGAGCATTCCAAGTCTTTCTTATATTCTTTTTTTTCAATGGAGTTTAGCTTACAAACTCGGTTGGTTTGATATTTCAGGTTATGACTTTGGATTTCCTAATTTTATTCCGTACATTATTTTACCCGGCATTATTTGGATTATTTTAAGTATTGGCCCGGATGTTCGATTTTTTAGAACCGTTATCTTGGATGAACTTTATCAAGACTATGTTCGTACTGCTCGTGCGAAAGGTTTGAATGAAGTGACGGTTTTATTTAAACATGTTTTAAAAAATACTTTGATTCCGATCATCACTTACGTGGTGATTCAATTGCCTTATCTTATTTTGGGCGCATTGTTATTAGAAAGTTTTTTTAGCATTCCTGGTTTAGGTGGATTAATTTTGTCGGCTTTAAACAATAACGATTTCCCCGTTTTGAAGGCGATGGCGATTTTGTCATCAATTGCGATCATCATATTTTCATTGATAACCGATTTTCTCTACACTCTTGCGGACCCTAGAGTTAAACTAAAATAAGGATCATTAATGATTGAAAGTGTTTTAAGAACCAGTCGAATTATTATGGATAAAATTATCGAAGAAAACCCTATCAGCGATTCGCTTTATAAAAGCGCTTTTATTCGAATGGTAAAAGACCCATCGACGATGTTAGCGCTGACGGTTGTGATGATTTATACCGTAACGGCGATTTTATCTGCCCTCGGAATGGTCGCGACCGATTGGAATTTAGAAGTAGGAACTTCCTATGCCGCCCCATCACTTGAGCATTGGTTGGGTACAGATATTTTTGGCCGAAGTGTTTTAACCAAAGTTATTCATGGTACACAAGTGGCGATGTCAGTTGGTTTCTTCACTTGTTTAATAGCTATTCCCATTGGTGTTTTATTAGGTGCTATCGCCGGATATTTTGGCGGAATTGTCGATGACTTTGTCGTGTGGTTTTATAATACGCTTAGTTCAATTCCTTCTATCATGTTAATTATTTCTATTTCGCTCATTATGGGGAGAGGTTTGTTGGCGGTTTATGTGGCCTTGGGAGCTACCAGCTGGGTGAATCTTTGTCGTTTGATTCGAGCTGAAGTGATGAAGCATAAAAATCGTGAATACGTGCAAGCAGCCCATGCTCTTGGTGCGGGAAATGCTCGTCGTTTGTTTCGCCATATTCTGCCCAATATTTTTCATATTGTTATCATTAATACTTCTTTGCAATTTCAGACGGCCATTAAATCAGAAGTTATACTGTCTTTTTTAGGTATCGGCGTTCAAGGCCAGCCGAGTTGGGGAACGATGATCGATGATGCGAAATTGGAATTAGCCCGCGGAGTGTGGTGGCAATTATTTGCTGCGACGGTGGCGATGTTTATTATTGTGTTAGCGTTTAATATTCTAGGCGATGCGCTGAGAGATGCTCTCGATCCTAAAATTAAAGGGAAATAAAATGAGTAACAAGTTACTAGAAATAAAAAACTTATCTATCGAATTTAATTCATCCGAAGGGGTGGTAAAAGCGGTCGATAATATTTCTTTTTCAATCGATCAAGGTCAAACGGTAGGTTTAGTCGGAGAATCAGGTTCAGGGAAAAGTGTTACTGCGCTAGCTCTTATGCGTTTAATTCCAAATCCTCCGGGCCGAATTACTTCGGGAGAAATTTTGTTTGAGGGGCGTGATATTCTTAAAATTTCAGAAAATGAGATGAGAAAAATTCGGGGTAATGATATTTCGATGATTTTTCAAGAGCCCATGACGAGTCTTAATCCGGTTTTTCGCGTGGGTGAGCAAATTGTTGAAGTGCTGATGCTTCACCAAAAACTAGCCTACAAACAAGCTTGGGCCAAAGCGATTGATTTATTAGATCAAGTTGGGATTCCTAATCCTTCACAGAAAATTTTGTCTTACCCTCATGAAATGTCAGGTGGGCAGAAGCAACGAGTGATGATTGCCATGGCGATTGCATGTGAACCAAAGCTACTAATTGCTGATGAGCCAACCACGGCACTGGACGTAACGATTCAGAAACAAGTTTTAGAATTAATGTTTAAGTTACAAGAAAAATATAAAATGGGAATGCTCTTTATTACACACGATTTAGGTGTTGTGGCAGATATTGCTGATGACATGGTTGTCATGTATCGAAGTAAAATTGTAGAGCAAAATCATAAGAACGAAATTTTCAAAAACCCTCAACATCCTTATTCTAAAGGGCTTTTAGCTTGCAGACCTTCACTTGCAGGAAATCCGAAAAAACTTTTAACTGTTAGCGATTTCATGACTGAAACTGGAGCGGAAAAAAAAGTGGATAAGCATTTATTAAAAATTCATCAAAAAGATTACACTTTTTCTGAAAAAGAAAATCCGATTCTGCTTGAAGTAGAAAATCTAAAAACCTATTTCCCGATAAAGGGTGGAGTTATGGGCAGGGTCGTAAATCATGTCAAAGCGGTCGATGGTGTGAGTTTCACTCTGAGAAAAGGTAAAACGCTAGGTCTTGTTGGTGAGTCAGGTTGTGGTAAAACGACTTTAGGCCGTACTATTTTAAGACTGATAGAGCCGACAGAAGGTGTGATTAAGTACGCCGGTCAAGATGTGACAAAGATGAATCAAAATGAGTTACGGCAACTGCGTTCTAAAATTCAAATTATTTTTCAAGATCCTTATTCATCACTCAACCCTCGAATGACAATTGGTGAAGCCTTGCTTGAGCCAATGATCATTCACAATGTTGGGCGAGATAAAAAAGATCGGATGGATCGCGCGAAGTGGTTGCTTAATCGCGTAGGACTAAATGCTAATCAACTTAATCGTTACCCTCATGAGTTTTCGGGTGGTCAACGACAGAGAATTTCGATTGCGCGAGCGTTAACGCTCAATCCAGAATTCATAATTTGTGACGAATCCGTATCGGCTTTAGACGTTTCGGTTCAGGCGCAAGTTCTGAATTTATTATTAGAACTCCAAGAAGAATATAATCTAACTTATATTTTTATTTCTCATGATTTAGGTGTTGTGAGTTTCATTTCCGATCAAGTCGGAGTTATGAATGATGGAAAAATTGTCGAATTCAATAATGCTGATAATGTTTATCGCAATCCACAGAATGATTATACCAAGACACTTTTATCGGCGATCCCGAAAGGGTTACCGGCTATTCAGCTTTAGCGTGCGCTAAAATATTTTGGAAGTGTTTTTGCAAGAACAAACATGCCAGTTATTGTAAAAGCAAAGCCGAAATAAACATTCCATTGCCAAGCGAATTCGTAAACATATGTATTAATCGCAACACCGGCAATTCCCAAGGCATAGCAAACCGGCGCAGAAATAGCGTTTAAGCTGAAAGTAAAATAATTTCTCATAAAGATTTTACCAACGACTAAGGCCAGAAGTGGTCCGCCAGTCCATGAAGCAATTTTAAGACCTAAAATGAGAAGTCCAGAAGCATTAACCGAAACAAAAGCGACAACGAGTAATAATACGGTAATGATAATGGTATCAGTAACATAATAAAAATTAATTTTTGATTTGTTACGATTTGGAAAAAGATCATTGTAAACACAACTGCAGAGAGCATTGATCGTAGAATCTAATGTACTCATAGTGGCCGCCATAACCCCAGCAACCATCAAACCTTTTATGCCAGCAGGAAAATAATTTGAAATGAAATAAGCAAAAAGATGATCGGGTTTAACACCATCAGGAACTGGTATCGTTTGATAATGTGACCATAATAAAGCTCCGACACTTAAGAAAAGTGTTCCGACGGTGATTGACATGGCGGATGAAGCAAAGATTGAAAGTTGAGCTCCACGCATACTTTTATTTGCGATGAGACGTTGCATATAATCTTGATCGACACCATGAGTGGCCATATCAAAAAGAAATCCGCCTAAGATACCTGTGACGAATGACATCGGTGAATCTAGGTTAAAAATAGTCATTTTGTTAGCGTTATAAGCGGTTGAAATAAGATCTGACCAACTATGTTCACTTACATAAGGAATCATAAAATGAGCGATAATTCCGCCGCCCAAAAAAATACCCATTTGCAGAATATCGGTTCTCACAACAGCTTTTAGACCACCAATTAAGGTATAAAAGAAAGTCAAAAAAGTAATAATAAAAATCGCGAGATAAATATTGATTTGGAAAAATTCAGAAATCAAAATAGAACCGGTGAATAGACGAACACCAACTGATAAAATTTTATTTCCCATGTAAAAAAGTGAAATAGAACGTTGGCCACCTTGAGTTGAATGACTTTCACTGAGCGTTCCGTAGATAGTGAGATCGTGACCGTAAAATTTGGGAATAAAGTATGAAGCAATAAGGAGTCGTCCAAAAATAGCTCCTATATAAATCTGTAAAAATGAAAAGTCCGTTGTGAAGGCGAAGGCCGGTATACCTAAGAAGGTAAGGGCTGAGGTCTCAGTCGCTATAATCGAGCAGAATGATTCAGTAAAAGTTAAGCTCTTATTCGCCAAGTACATTTCGTTGGCTGTTGCATTTTTTGAGTCAAGCGAATGGCCACTCATTTTACCTGAGCGAAATGCTATGTAAAATGTCAGAGTTAAGTACCCGATTATTACTGCGTAATCAATAAGTTGTATGTTCGACCAAATCATAGTTTGTTTCTCTTTTTTGCAAATTTTTTAGGATGCTAATTTTCTTTAAATTACTAGATAAATCATCAAAATTAAAGAGTTTTCTACCGATATGTTGAAGGGGGAGGTGCGAATTTAAATGTCGGAAAAAGAATTTAGTTTAAAGGGTCTTTCTTTTGACAAGAAAGATCTCAAAATTATTTCACTAGACGAACTGGGAGAAAAGCAAATTTGTCCGGGGCATATTATTTTTATGTCCGCCAAATTTGGAAAACCCGTTTTATTACTTCGCGCCGGAGATTTTGTTGATAGTACTTTTGTGGAAAAGTACAAGGCCAAGGGCCAAAAATCTTTTTACATTTTACAAGTAACCAACGATGAAGCGATTGAAAAATTTGAGTCGCTGTGGATGAAAGTGAAAATTGCTAAATTTGAAAATGAAAGTTTACTTGCACGCAAAGAATTACTCAAATATTTTTCAGAAGCTTATTGGTATAACGACTCACAGTCTTGTGTCTTAGATTATTACAGCGCTTGCTTTAAAACATTCTCTCGTCTTTCAGATGAGATTTTAGTGCAATTGCGCGAGACCAGTAACTTGCTTTTCGAACGAGCGATTCAGGTAGCTTCACTCTCTGCCATGGTGGCCTTGGCGATTGGTTATACTGACTTCGAAGTGATCAGTGATGTTTTCCATGTTTCATTACTGCTAGATTTTGGTTTGACCGGAGATAAATTTAGTTTTCATATCGCGCAAGCTTGTGAGAAAGAGCGAGCAATGCCGGGTGAGGGAATTAAATACTTGAAGAGTGTTAATGCTCCGCAAGCCGAAATAAAAATCTTTGAACAACATCCGAACCTGAGTCACTTAAATGTTTTTAATCGTTGTTATGGTGCTTTTTATAATTTGGAAATGATGAAGATTATTTCTTATCACCATGAAAATCGTGATGGTTCTGGTCTACCGAATAAATTTAATTTCTGGGGTCTGGCTGACATCGATGTTGTTCCGGGATTTGTGGATGCTATGGTCCCGCATTCTGAGGTCATTTATCAAGCCGACAATGGTGGTGGAACATTAAAAAAATTAGTGGATGAACTCGAGTCGGCAAAAAAATTAGATATTTTACCTGTACGTCGAATTTATGACCGATTGACCACTGTCATGAGTGAAGCCTTAGTAAGTAAAGAAGAAACAAAAGAAGAACAAACGGAAGAAGTTGCTGTCGTTGGAGATGAACCGTTAGTGAAATTTGGAAGTTAAATGAGTGATTTGAAAAAAATTCGCTTATTAAATTTATCGGGAGTTTTATCTTCAAGACTCAACTCGTTCTTTACTCAAAATAACGTGGAAGTTATTTTTCCTGAACTCTTAGATAATATTAAAAATATCAATTTCATTTTGGTCAAGGATTGGGTGGACTTTGCAACCCTTGAAGCTCGTTATCAACCTGTTGAAAATGGTATCACTGTCATTTCACTCAGCGGAGTGAAAGATGCTAAGGATTTCTTACTCACCAACGGGCGTATCATCATCGATGAAACTTGGTTAGATAATAAAGTGGGCCAGATTCTATTACAGAAAATTTTCCAAAAAGCTGGCACCATCCATTTGGATGAAATGTTCGGCTCTGAGTTTAAAGAATACCAAACTTGTAAAATTGCCAGTCACTTAAGACTTGGCCATTACAGCGATATTATTTCACTCGACGCTTTTGAAAATGATTATAATATCGTGGCTATTCGCGGTTTTTTATACCACGTGATTTATTATTTCACTTATCTCAAACAAGCTGGCATTGGTGGCGTACCGTTTGATGTTGAATACACTTCAAACTCTCAGTTCTTCGTGGTGAATGTTCACATGTCAGTTAAGAATTTTGTGGCGGAATATCTGCTGGACTGCTTTGGGGAAGATAACACGACAGACCCTTTAAAATATCTTTTAAAAACGGCTTCAAAGCTTGCTGACAATATGGACGTGACCTATATCGAAAATCCGGCCAAGTTAGTTATCACTGGTATTTGGCGTAAGGTCAGCGAAGATCGCGTTTATCGTTACAGCACATTGCTTTTAAATAATATTAAAACTTCAAAACAAATCATTGATGAAGTTGAGCGAACATTAGCGGCCGTCAATGTGATTGAGGGCAACCCTGAAGTCGATGCGCGTAATCAAACACTGGATGGTAAATTATTACCAGGTAATTTAGTTGCGATGGTGCTCAATCATGGTGACCCGAACAGTGCTGTTAACAAAAGTCCTGAGAAAGCCGCTAGTGTTATGGCCTTTGTCGCAAGTGCGGCGGAGGAAATGGGTAAAAAGCCAGAAGAGTTAACGCCAGAAGAATTTGAATCAATTTTAGAAAAACACCTGGATCAATCTTTTATTGATGAACTTTCTCCATCAGATAAAAAACATTTGATGGAACGACTTCAGAAGAAAAATATTGCTGAAGCCTACGGTCAAGAGGTTCAACGTGTTCAACAGCAATTGGATCAAACACCTGAACACGTGGAAAAAATAAAAGAAGATTACGCCGAAAAAATATCGGAAAAAATTGCGAGTGTTTTAGACATTGATACACTTAATGAAATTATCAGCAATCCAATTGATCTTGCAGAAGAAAATAAAACCGTTGTTCGAGGTAAATATGATTTAGACCTTGATCTCTTCCAAGTTCCAGAAGCTTCCAACCCGCTTAATAGCGATGAAAACAAAGTTTCAGGCGAGGTTATAGAGGAAGGGGATAACGTCAGAATCAAGGAAGTGACCGAGAAACGTAAGGATGGCAAAGATGGTCTCAATGGGTCTATCTTTGATGAAGATGAAATTCGTATTGGTGGCGGCGATGAAGATGATGAAGGCGAGATTAAGGTCAAAGGTGGAGAAAACGAAGTTGATGAAAATGGCGTCAGAATAAAAGATGTCACTGAACGCAAAAAAGATGACATCACCAATGTTAAGGGTGGCGAACGTGAAGAAGATGAAAATAATTTAGTCAAAGGCAGTAAAGAAGATGCTGAGGACCTGCTTAACGTGGGTGGGGCAGGTGAAGGTAATGCCGATGATTCAGCTATTAACATAGCAGGCACAAAGGATGAAAAAGAAGCTCGCTTTAATGTGGGTGGTTCTCCGTTAGATATCGATACATCGAATGCAACAGTCAATGGCGTTACCGATACTATAGGTGATAATAAGGCCGTCGGCCGACTTTCAGGTGATCAGAAAAAAGACTTAACCAATATGTTAGGCAGCGCTTTTAATGCTGTCACTCAGGCCTTAGGAAGCTCGGGATTTGCCGGAACTGATTTTCCATCAGTGATGAATATGATGCGTCAGCATTTAATGGCACAACCGGGAATGGATCCTCAACTAGCTGAGATTGTCATGAAGAGCGCTGAACATTTCATGCAGCAAGCCTTTAGCGCAGCTGGGATGTTAAATAAAGCACAACCGCAAGAATTAAGTGCTGATTATTTAAACGAGTTTAAGAAAAAGAAATTTCCAAATCTGGTTGAAGCCGCTTTAGGGAATATCGTTGTTAATAATGAGCCTCAGGCGCCTGTGGGCGAAGTTGACTTGGGCGAGCAATTTAAAAAGAAATTGAAAAGCCAGTTGGTGAATAATCTCGGAAATTACCTGGTCGACGAAAATGGAAATCCGAAACCATTAACCGCTGAAGATTTTAATAATCCTGGTGTACAAAAAAATATTAAGGCTGCCATTCAAAATATTTTTTCACAAGAATTAACGGTTATTCCTGCGAGTGATGTGGATAAATATCAACAACTAGAAGAGCAAATTGTTAAGTCGTTAGCGGATATTTTACCTCTCGATGAAGAGATGTTGCGCCAAATTGCCGAGCAAGCCAAGGGTGATACGAAAAGTTATGAAATGGGGACTATCCTTGATAGCTTATTCACGGGTGGTGCGAACGGGCCTTTAGAATTGTCAGGCGAAGATGGAGTCGATAATAACATCGTTGGTAATGGCAGTGGTGATTTTAGTCAGACTGCTATTATTCAAAAATTAAAACAATTTGAAGCTCAAAACAAAAAATTAAAAGCAGATTTACAGCGTGTGCAAATCGATAGTGAAGCCAAAGGTTCGACTATCAAGCAATTACAAAATATTGCTCGTGAAGCGAAGATGGCGCAAGTTAAATTGTCGAAGGATATTCCAAAACGTGAAGAGTTGATGAGTGAACTTAAGCGTGAGCAGTTGAAAAAGGAAATTCTCGATAATAGTAACTTATCTGAAGAAGATAAGAAAATGGTGAATAAAGCGCTTGAGCGCGAGAAAAAATTATTTGAAATTACCAAAAAAGCTGAACTTGAGTTACGTAAATTCCAGATTGAAGCTCGTCAAAAAGATTCGAAATTTCAAATTGAATTAGACCAAGCTAATCGCAATAACCACTCTAAAGATGTCGTTTTAAAGAAGGCCAAAGAGCAACTAGAAAGCGTGGTTAAGCGTAAAGACATTGAGTTGGCCAAACTTAATGAACGACTTAACGAAATAAATAAAGAAACGACAAAAGGTGATGATAGCAAGCAAATTCAAGAGCTTAAAAAATTAGAAAAAGAAAATCAAAACTTACAACGAATGGTGGATGTTTATAAGAAGAAAATTAACGATCCTTCATTTGATATAGATTTAGCTTCACCGAAAAATACCAACGATGAAGCTAAAGCACATCAAGAGCAAATCAAGCATCTCGAAACCGTTAAGAAAAAACTCGAACAAAAACTTCTCAATTACGAGCGCAATGCCACAAAGCTAAATTCAAAATTGAAAGAGCAGAGCGACGAATTAGCAAGCGCAGCCAGCAGTAAAGAGAAGGCCGAAGACGAATTGAGAAAAGTTAGTGGTGAAACAAAAATCTTGAGACAGAATTTAATCCAAAACCAAACGGACGTAACTGTAAATAAAAACGTTAATAAGACTGAAACAGAGCAAGCTCCAGGCTTCACAGCAATGGAGAAAATGAATCTTCAAGCGAAATTAAATGATGCTGAAAAACGGGCCAAAGAATTAGAAGGTAAAGTTAAGCTTTATGATAAGAAAATCGAGGAAGGTCAGAAAGCCATTCAAGAAGCGAAAAATCTAACCGTCAGAGAAACCCAGCTTAAAAAGGATCTTTTCGCTGCCAATAGAAAACTCGAAACAATGCAAGAGAAACTTAAACTCGTTGAACGTAAGGCTGACTTTAAAAACAATGAAGTGATCGGTAATGAAGAGCATGATGCGGCCAAAATTCAAATCGAAGAGGCCAACCAAAAACATAAAGAATATGAAGATAAAATTAAAAAGCTAGCGAAAGAACTTCAGAAATCGCTGCTTGAGCAATTTAAACAAGGGAAAAAAGCCGGTAAAGAAGGCGATTCAAGTGCGGAACTTAAGGCCAATGAAGCAAAGTTAAAGCTGCAGTTAATGGATTCTGCAAAGAAAATGCAATCTGCAGAAGCTAAAATTAAATCACTTGAAAAACAGCTAGAGCAAGTGAGTGAAGGTGCGGAAAGTGCTCAAGATCTCGATGAAATGTTAAATAATAAGAATGAGGGAGCTGGCAATAAAATCGTTGAGCAGAAACTCAAAAAAGAACTAGAAAAATCCATCAATAAGACTAAGACGCTTCAAGAAAAAATGGAGAAGTTAGAAGCCGATTATAATCAAGTCTTAGCAGCGGCAAAAACAGTGAATGATCCTTCGCAAAATTTAAGCAAAGAAAAACAGAATGCGAATAACATTCTTGAGGCGAAATTACGTGATCAATTAAAAA
The DNA here is from genome assembly GCA_016786485.1 of Bacteriovoracaceae bacterium. Taxonomy (GTDB): domain Bacteria; phylum Bdellovibrionota; class Bacteriovoracia; order Bacteriovoracales; family Bacteriovoracaceae; genus JAEUWD01. The sequence goes on from JAEUWD010000057.1 coordinate 66,188, forward strand.
ATTCATCTTCACAACTAAAAGAATATCAAACTTTAATAACCGATTATGAGAAGAAGCTAAAAGCTGCTCAGGAAGAAATCAAAAATTCAAAGAATTCAGCCAACACGGGTGATAAAAATTTGGCGAGTATGGAAGCCAAATTTAAGTCTGATTTATTAGCCGCTAACCGTAAAAATTCTGAGTTAACTCAAAAGATAAAAGAGCTTGAGAAGAAGAATACCCAAACAGAAATGGCCCGTCAGAAATCATTAGATGATGTGAAACGTTTAGCGAATGAAAATGCTGCCAATAACGAGAAAAATGGCACTTTTGGCGCAGAAGAAACAGTGAAGCTTCGTTTTGAATTACAGGGTGCTCTACGAAAAAATATCAATCTCGAGACGCAAATTGCACGTTTAGAGAAGCAAGCCAAAGACGCGACGGATAAAATTATGACTGCCAATACTCAGTCTAAAAATGCTAATAAAGAAGTGGCAGCGCTTGAGGCAAAATTTAAACAGGAAGTTCTCATTGGTCGTCGCCAGATTAATGACTCGGAAAATAAAATCAAAGAACTTGAAAAACGTATTCAGGAACTTACCGGTGGCCAAGATGGTGGAACAGGTCAGGGTGAACCTGAACTGAATATGGCGAAGTTCAAACAAATGGAAGCTAATAGCCGCAAGTTAATGCAAGAAATGTCTAAGACTAAATCAATGTTTGCTCAACAGAAACAAGACTTAGCCAAGGCCAAAGCTGAAGCTATGGGGCTTCAGAATAAGGTCCAAACCCTTGAGAAAGAGCTCGCCAAGGCCCAAATTATTCTTAAAAACCTCAAAAAGGGCGGCGGTAAAGCTGCCTAATTCAATAATTCTTGCCACTTTCAATAAATCTCAGTAAAAATAGGCATCGATACATTGCCGCCGTGGTGGAATTGGCAGACACACCAGACTTAGGATCTGGCGCTTCGGCATGGGGGTTCAAGTCCCTCCGGCGGCACCACTGTATATCTTGAGGTGGTACTATGTTTCTTTCTTCAATCCTCTCTTTTTTCATTTCATTAAGCTTTGGCGGACATCCGAGTCGCTGTGCCGTCACCTATGATTACAATGGTAGCTTTGACGAGGCGACTTGTTCTGATGGAACAAAAGTTGATAAGTTTGTGCCCAAGCGTGCTTCGAAAGAAGTTCATTCAGCCTTAACTAAGGCCATGAAAAATCTTGGTTATAACTTCAAAAGATCTCATTTCCGCCAAGGTGATGGTGCAACTGATTTTCATTTTGTTAAGAATGAAAAATCGAATAAAGAAAATTAAGTACTAAATTAGTTTGAAAGTGTGAGAGTGTTTTTCTTTGATAGATACACACTAAACATTGATGCCGTAAAAAACATAATAATACTATAAGCTGCTGAAGGTAGTGCTAGCGTAAAAGAGTTAAGCAAGCCAACAGCTACGTACATCGAAAGTGTAGTATTGTGAATTCCCACTTCCATGGCAATTGCGGTTGCCTCTCTTCTTGGAATTTTGAGAAATTGTGGAAGCATGTAACCGGTTAATAGGCTTAAGAGATTGAACGCCAACATTGCTAAACCAATTTGAGCAATCGAATTAAGCAATTGTTCTTTTTCTTTAGCAATGGCACCAATGATAAGTGTGACGAGAAATGCGACTGAGAAAATTTTCACAGGTTTAAGCATTCTTTGTGAAAAATTTGGAAATTTCTTTTTCAGCATCATTCCGACAAAAACGGGAGTAAGTATCAGCATGAAAACTTCAAATGTTTTCTGAAATTGAAGACCAATACTTTGCTCTTTTTCCATAAAAAGATAAAACGCAATATTGACTAAAAGTGGCAACGTGAAGGCGGCGAGAATACTATTCAAAGCCGTTAGACTAATATTGAGAGCAATATCTCCGTTGGCCAAGTGTGAAAAGAGATTCGCAGCGATTCCACCAGGACTTGCGGCCAGTAACATGACGCCGATAGATAGTTCGGGTGATAATTGAAAAATTTTACAAATCAGAAATGCGATAACGGGTAATAAAACAATTTGGCAAATCAAGCCGAAAATCACACTGCGAGGGTATTTTATAACTCGTTTGAAGTCATCGACTGTTAGACCTAAACCAAAGCCCAACATAATAGTAGCGAGTGATAATGGAAGCATCGTCGAAATAATAAATTTAATATCCATAGGATGAAAGTGTCGCAAGAATTTCGGATTATATCAAGTTTAGAGATTGACGGTTTTTTTGTGAGGATGCTTATCGTGAAGCGTATGCTCGTCTTTTTTCAACTTATTTAGTTCCTCTGTGAAAATAAAAATCTGTTTTCCACAATGAATACAGTTGGTATATTTGCCTTTTTGCTTCTCAAGTACCTTAAAGTTATTTTTACAAGACTGACAGTGGACGTTCTTTTTATTCATAAAACTCTTACGGTAAAATATACGCTTAGCTTTAATACCCGACTAAATCAGTTTTTACCTAAGTTAATTTTCATTTATAACGAAAAGTTATTGAAGACGAAAGTCTCGAGGAATATCGATGGGTTTTCGAGTTAATACAAACACGCCGGCCTTAGCTTCGCAAAGAACTTTGCGGAATACAACGGCCAAGTTAGAGAAGAACGTGAAGCATTTAGCTTCAGGTTCTCGTATTACCGAAGCCGGCGATGATGCTGCAGGATTAGCGATTAGTGAGAAAGTAAAATCAGTTATCCGCAGTGCTCAGCAAGCGCAAAGAAATACCAATGATAGCGTATCCATGATTCAAGTTGCTGAAGGTGGGATGAACGAAGTGCAAAATATGCTAACTCGTTTACGTGAAATTTCAATCCAGACAGCATCTGATACAGTCGGAAATGCAGAGCGAGCGATGTCTGATCTTGAATACCAACAATTAAAATTAGAGATTCAAAGAATTGCTGAAAGCACCAAATATAACGGAGCTGACTTATTAAATGGTCAGGGCGGCGTTTATGATTTCCAAGTCGATATTCGAAGTGCCAATGCTCACCGGATTAGTTTCGCGGCGGATGAGTCCAATGTGACGGTAGATGGCTTAGGTATTGAAGGTTTGCAAGTCAGTGAAAAAAGTAGTGCTCAACAAAGTTTAACGACACTCGATAATGCGATTGAGCAAGTTTCAAGACAGCGTTCAAATTTAGGTTCGATTCAAGCGCGTTTAGTGAGTAGTTCAAATAATCTCAGTGTCTATGAAAAGAGCCAGTCTGACGCTAACTCAAGAATTCGCGATGCCGACTATGCTTCTGAGACAGCTGAAATGGCAAAAAATAGTATACTTCAAGACGCGGGAACTCAGGTTCAAGCGAGTGCTAATAACTTCGGTTCCGCTGCACTAAAATTACTTTCTTAGATAAAGAATCTTAACCTTTCTCCCCAATTTTACGATAAATAAGAATGAAAGAATTTAACGCCCAACTTGCTGAAAATCATTCGATTCGGTCGTTTTTCGAATCAAAACGCTGCTTGATTATCTCACCCTTACAAATGGTTCGAGTCATGGCAAGAAAATTAGCGACTAATGTTGGTATTAGTGCGACTCAAATTGATATGGTTAATAATTTTCACGAAGCTCAAAAATTAATGCGTGAAAAGAAACATCAAATTGTTATTGCTGAATATTATCTAGGTGATCGTGTGGCACTTGATATGGTGGTGAATGGTGAAGCGGGTGTCGATATTGTTCAACACGAAGGTAAAAATAAATATGGTCTTGATCTCTTAGAACTTCATCAGGAAATTTATCCCAATCGTTTGAATTCTATTTTCACTATTATTTCCGACTACAAATCACAAAACGTTGCCTACAAATGTTACGAAGCCGACGTGGAACTTTTCTTAGGCAAACCGCTTTCATATGAAGCTTTAGAAACTGGCTTTCTGAAAGCAGTTGATAAAAAGCTTTATGCTGATGATACGATGAAAGAAATTGAAAATGTAAAAGCATATATGGCCAAAGGTGATTTTATGATGGCCCATCAAGTTTTGGGGCTTATCAAAGAACATAATCTTTCTTCTGCGGAACTTAATTATTATGAAGGTCTCATCTATAGTCGTGAGAAAAAATATGGTATGGCAATCAATGCTCTAAGAATTGCTTACGATTTTGATAATTTTCATTATAAATCTTTGTCACTACTTTATGATACTTTGTTTCTCGATGGGCAATATACTGAAGCGTATAAATACGGACAAAGTCTTTCTCAGAATTTTCCCATCAACCCCAATCGACTCCCGACATTTGTGAAGGTGGCCCTGGCCAATCAATCTTATGACGATGTTATTCATTTTTGTCAGATCTTCATGGAGCTCGATGATAAGGATCCAGCGATTAGTAAACAATTATCAGCCGGTTTGATCGTGAGCGGGAAAGTGCTCGCCGAAAATGGAGAAGTTGAGCGAGCGACACTGAACTTCAAAAAAGCCGCCGAGTTTTGCCAAGGTGAGAAGAAAGTTATTTTAAATGCGCTGGAAGGTTTACTTTCAGTTAAAGCGGTTAAAGATATTGGTTCAATTTTAGGTAAAATCTATGAAGAAAAAAAGGAATTAGACCAAGATTATTTAATCATTAAATTAAAAGGTATTTTGATTGAAGGTAGTTTTGGTGAAGCACTTACAATGGGGCTTGACCTTTTAAATAAGAAAATCAAAACACCAGATGTTTATATTGTTTGCCTAGAAGCTTCAATTAGTATTGGGCGACGAAAAGAAGCAGTCGAGGAATTATTTGAGAATGCTCTAAAGGCTTTCCCTGAACATCGTAAAAAATTTGAAGCTATCCTGGCCGATACAGTTTAGAGATTAGTGTTCTGCCATATAAGAAGTAATTAAAATCGCAAGTTCACAACCATCATGAAATCGATAGATCAATGGGCTTGGCTTTTTTGCTGGATAAGTAGAGCCTTTGAAGACAATGACTGAATTTTCATCGACTGTTTTGGTTTTGAAATCGTCTTTTAAAAAAACTTTTTCGCTTTCATAAACGTAATCATTAGTTTCAACCCATTGAACTGAAGGTCCAGAAAATGAACAAACTAAATTAATCTCGTTATCATTGAAACCATAATCAGCGTTTTTCGCTTCATGTTTATTACGAATAATTTTTATCTGCATGAAGCGCTTTGGGTTCAGGGCCGCGTGAATTTTGAGTAAGCCTCTAATGTCGTCGATGATTTTTTCGTGACCTCTACGCATTTCATCCAAATCTTGGGGGAAAGATTTAAAAAATATTTCAAGTTCTTTATCATCGAGCGTATTGCTAACACAAACCGTAGAAGGGAAATCACTTAAATTAGTTTCTGAAAGATATTCTTTAATGTCTTCCATATTTTGGCGAACCCATGTCACCGAACTTACTTCATCGTATTCGAGATCATTGATCTTTCTTTGATACGAGGTATAGAGGTTATTTTCTCTAGTAACAACTGCTTTTTTCTTCTGTAACTGCATAGGTCCCCCTTCGTTGATTATAGCCTCTAGTGGTTATTGTATGCAAACCATGCAAAAGTTTATAGTATCAGATAAAAAGAGGCAGGAATTTGAATGCTTAAAGGTATTATTTTTGACTTAGATAACACCATTATCACCTCAAACTTAGATTTTGCTCAAATTAAGTGCGATCTCGGTATTGCCCGAACCGATGATATTATTGAGCATTTGCGTTCCGTGAAGGGCGAGGAAAGAATTAATAAAGAATACATTGTTCATCGTCATGAAACTCGTTCAGTGGAAGTTTGTGAGCTTTTTCCTGACTTCAAAAAATTATTGGAAAAATGTAAATCAGCAAAAATGAAGACCGGTATTCTCACCAGAAATTCGCGACCTTGTACAGAGTACGCCTTGGCCAAACACCAAATTGCCTTTGATCACGTTTTGACACGTGAAGATCTGACCATGCAAAAGCCGCATCCAGAAGGTTTATTGACCATCTGTCAAACCTGGCAGGTCACGAAAGATGAGGTAATATGGGTGGGAGATTCCCAGATGGATGTCCAAACCGGAAATAATGCGGGAATAAAAACTTATTACTTCGATCACCAGGGCAAAAGCTTAGAAAATCTTCGATATATTTCTTTCAAAAATTATGCAGAATTAGTACAACTAATCGAGCTCTAAATGAAAGAAATGCGTTTAAATTTTATTATTGTCTTGTTAACGATCTTTATCGCGTTCGTAGCAGGGTACTACGCACTTTTCATTCAAGACCGCTACACCGTTACCGAAGAAGACGTCACACAAATTCGAGAAATTAAAAGAAAATTTAATGAAAACTATAGTCCGTTATTAATTATCAATTTTAATAATATTTACCGTACCGTCGATAGCTTCGAGTTACTAAGACCCGTTGTTTCGATCAAAAAATCTAATGGTTTTATGGGGCACGCTAATATTTATTCAACTGATAGTGAATGTTTCACTGATATGAAAATGTGGCCAAATTCGATTCGCGGTGAGAAGGCGATTTTGTGGGAAGAGTTCCGTTGTGGACATCGACGAGTTCTGCCCTCAAATTTCTTTTCTGCACCTCCGTACTTACACCCCTCAGGAATGAGCTTCGCTTTTCACGCATTCAAGTTGTCAAAATACCCATACAACAATACACAATGGGCGGAAAAAGAATTGGCTTATTTTCATATTTCTGAACTTAAGCAAGTGAAGGCAAGCTTTGATCGATTCCCTGCTGTTTTTGAATTTCTTTCTCGTTTAGATGCCGATGCGCTTTTGAGTATTTTGAAAGGGCGAGGCT
>JAEUWD010000014.1 GCA_016786485.1 Bacteriovoracaceae bacterium
ACCACTGATAGTGAGCGGACAATTATCTAAAAAACTTTTCCTTCTAAAATCTTTATGAACAAATATTTGAAGTAATGCTTCATTTTTATTTTCACACCAAAATGCTGCCGTTATAAATTTAGGCAATTTAGAATCTAAGCCATACACAAAAGGAGATCCGATTTTAGCTAAATTATTATTATAAAAACTTTTCAGTTGATTACAATTCCTAGTCTTGGCTAAGTCAACTAGCTCTTTCGGCATGTTGTAAACTTCTTCCTTCGCATTAACACATGAAAATATAAAAATCATTAGCGCGAAAGATTTTAAAATAATAATCATAAATTACATCCTAGATTCAGAGGCAATCCTATATGGAAGTGATCATCCATATAATTTGCCTTAATCTCATAAGCCATTGGACCACGAGGCAGTTTAGAAACATATTCTCTTACAATTGATTTTACAATTTGAGATTGGCCCTCATTAGCACCTTCATTAAATATTTCAAAATCTACAGCTCTAGCTCCATGCTCTTCTAAATGTCTGCTTAGAGTATCCCCATAAGCTTTTCCATCGGTCCTTGAAATTGCTTTTCCATTATTCATATACCGATCGCCACCGGTTACTTGTATAACAAAAGAAGTGTCTGAGATCCCTTGTTCGACAATCATTTGATTTAAGTTATAAAGAAACTGCTTAACGTTATCATTAGAAATAACTACATTACCAAAATCGACTCTCTTGCCATCAGGATCTGTTAACCAAAGGGGCTGATTCCCAACATATCTTGTAGAATTATAATCACCACCTTTAAATCCAATTTGATCTGATGATAAATATTTCCCACTATCTTGGTCGTAATATCTGCTTTTAAAAAAGTAAATCCCACTTTCTAGGTCGAGTTGACGTCCAGTAAACCCATAACTCACAGGCTCAGTTGAGCTGCTAATCATCGATACTGTATCCAAGATTTCTCCAAATGCTCCGGTATCATTACTTGATCCAATTGCGCTTGAGCTGAGTACACTTCCAAGATGATTTACCGTATGACCCTTCACTGAACTTAAATTAATTTCAGCTAGGTGTTCATCAATTTCCTGACCATCAATGTAAAGCGTTTCAGTACCTGTGCCATTCTTTCCAATCAAGATTTTATCTTGTTCAGCTTCATGGGCGAATGTATTCGTAAAATTTTCCGTCGGCGTCTGAACTTGCTTCGCCACTCTTCTTCCAAGTGCATCATAAAAATAACTTACATGAGTTGATTCATTGTTTTTGATCAGTGTGAAGTGCTTGAGTTTCTTATCTCCACGATATTCAAAAAGATTCATCTCACTGCTGTTTGATTTCTGGATAATGTCACCAAGCCCATCACGATCCGTGAAGTATGTGAAAGTTTCATTATTGAGAATGGTATTTCTCACGTTCTTAGTTTCTCCATAAACAGAGTCATCTATTCTGTTACCACTTCTATCATAATCCATTGTTCGATTCGTACTACTTCATCAATCCGGTTAACACTCTTAGCAAAATAAAAATTGACTTAGTTAGCAAGGAAGTCGCATTCATAAAAAAAGTGCGATACCGTAGCAAGGGACTGATACTTACTTATTCTAACTAATTTATGATTAATTTTGATAAAAGCTTCATTATCTTTTTCATAAACTAAGTATTTCCCGGCAATTTTAATTTCTGTTTCTTTGTATTGAGTTCTATCTAGCTCATTCAATACTTCGATTTCAAACTTTAATAAGTCCATACAACTTACTAAAGTCTTAGCCCCATCTATTTTTACGTCACAAGAACTTTGAGTTCCTAAACACAAATCACTTAATATACTTGTAGCCTTAAGATTATGTTCAAACTTTGTGGGATAGAAATATTTCACGGTATAAGTAACTGTTAAATATGATGCCACTACAACTAATAATAAAATTATTTTTTTCTTCATAAACTACCTACTCACAAATTTCTTTAGATGGAATCCCTAACGCTCTATTCGTTATTTCTCTGGCCAAAGCAATCTCAGCTTCAAACCTTTTACCAAAAATCAATTCATTTAAGGCATCTAGGCCCGAACTAAAAATACTTCTAGTTGGTGTTAATCTTGAAAGACTTGCTTTAAATTCGTCCATTGCTACATCTCTCGTAATTGAATAACCAAGGCTATTCAATTTTTGGATTGCGACTAAAATCTCATCACTTCCTCTTCCTACTGCTACTTGATCTTCTAATCTTGTTCTAAATTCTCTAATTTTATCTTGCGCAATACTCAATCTAATTTGTCTTGTTGCAGCAGGAGTTGCAAGCATCGCCCCAATAAGAGCTGCTTGTGGAATAGAAATCTCACCACTCGGGTCCGTATTATTCAAGGGAGAATTTAATACATATCTTTGAATATTATAATCGCCTGCTTCAAAACCAATAGGATCTTCAGACAAAAACTTCCCACCATCCTGATCATACTGTCGATTTCTATAGTAGTAAGTCTTTGACTCCAAATCTAATTGCCTTCCCGTAAATCCATAACATACAGATTCCGTCGAACTATTGATAGTCGATACTGCATCAAGCACTTCTCCAAACGATCCAGTATCATTACTTGCACCGACTGCACTCGAATTGAGAATAGTTCCAAGGTGATTTACTGTGTAGCCTTTAACTGAACTAGAATTTACTTGTCCCAAGTGCTCATCAATCCCTTGGCCATCAACATAAAGCGTCTCTTGATTGAGACCATTCTTCCCGATTAAAATCTTATCCTGGTCAGCTTCATAAGCGAATGTATTCGTAAAATTCTCCGTCGGCGTCTGAACTTGCTTCGCCACTCTTCTTCCAAGTGCATCATAAAAATAACTTACATGAGTCGTTTCATTATTCTTGATCAATGTAAAATGCTTAAGCTTCTTGTCACCACGATATTCAAACAGATTCATTTCAGTGGCGTTGGATTTCTGAATGATATCACCGAGACCATCACGATCCGTGAAGTAAGTGAAGGCTTCATTATTTAAGATCGTATTGCGCACGTTTTTTGTCTCGCCGTAGAAACTATCATCTATTCTGTTACCACCCTTATCGTAACTCATTGTTCGATTTGTAACTAGTGGCCCTAGAGTTTCTGAACCCGAGTAGTTAACTCCAGTTAACTGGTCTAAACTATCGTGAGTATAACTGAAGCTTCCAATTTCTCTGATTATTTGATCGATGTTACCTGTTAAAGCATTGTAATTGATGTCTTGGTTAAAGTCCTCACCTGCACCATCCCATGTAATGGAATCAATTCGGTTTAAGTTATCGTAACCGTACACACCCTGAAGACCTGTTGAATGATTCACATTAGTTTTTCTACCAAAAGCATCACGAATAATCGTTGCTGAATAACTTTGACTCGCAAAACTTGAGCTTACACCTGTAAGTCTCGCTGCTGCATCATAAGTTTTTGTATAGAGTGTATTGCTATCTTTTGAAATTGCTCCTATCTCACCTGTCTGATGAGGAGTAACAACGAAGCTGCCTTCAATTAAATCTAGCGGATTACCTGAATCTACTGATTCCGTTGTATAGCTGGTAATTGCAAACGGTGGAGTATTTTCATAATCAAAAGTTAGATTCATCGTTTCGTTATTGGCCGTTGCTAAACGGGTAACATCAAGTTGTCTTGAATAAGTAAAGTTTGAGTCATCCAGAATTTCTGTCTCTCCATCGATTTCTTTTTTGATCACTTTTCTCGAAACTCTATCTAATAAGTCGTAAGTCAACTCGGTGACTAAAACCCCTGTTTCCGTTCCGTTCTGAGTTGATAACAAATCAGTTTCTTCTCGAACTAATCTATCTGCTTGGTCATAAATAAATCGTGTTACCTGATTAGCGAGATTTGGTTTGTTATTTTCACCAGTGCGAATGACTCTACGGATTCGTTTTACAAGGCGACGGTTTCCATCAAATTCAAAGTTGGTTTTATTACCTTCAGGGTCAATTACTGCCGTTCTATCCCCTCGAAGATTGTATTCAAATTGAGTTTTGCCATTTTGTGGGTCAATGACTGTTATTAACCGAGTCATGTTGTCATAGATCATTTGAGTTTTTCTACCAGCTGGATCTTTAATCATGACTGGTTTATCGACTGAACCACAACCAAGAGCGTAGATATTGTAACTGATTTCAGTTCTGCGGTTTTGTGGATCAACAATGGCGGTTAATCTGTTTCTGCCATCATATTCGAAAGTCGTTAACTGGTCTTCACTTCCATCAGTAATGTTTCTTGATGTTAGTCTTCCTAGTACATCGTAAACTTGTTCAATTTCTGGGCCATGAGAATCTTGGATTTCTGTAATTCGATCAAAGACATCATATTCAAGAGTGATTACTCGCCCATTAGCAAAAGTTCGAGTGTGCAGACGATTGCTTGAATCGTAAGTTCTAGTTTCGGTATTTCGAGCATCGTAGGCTTGCGTTAACTGACCATCAGTATTTGTAACGTTTGAATAATTCGCAAGACCGTTTGATGTTTGTAGAATGTTTCCGAAGTTGTCGTGAGTAAATCCCAAAGATAAGTTTCCTTGAGAGTCAGTTCTAGTGATTGAAACTATGTCAGCATCATTTGGATCAATTGTAAGTGTGGTTGATGAACCAGTCAGTGGTACAATCAAAGTCGGTAAATTATAGTTTGGGTGATAGGTAATAGTTGAGAAGCTTGAATGCTCAGGGCGTTTTACCCCTGTTCTCATGCCACGAGAGTTATAGGTAAAATCTGTAGTATAACCAAGTTCATCGGTGATTGTACTTGGGAGGTTTTGTGTCGTCCATTCAATTTGACGACGAGCACGATTAGCAAAAACAGTTTCTGATAACCGATAATTATCATCAAAGCGAAACTCAGTCGCTTCACCGTTCTCGCCTCTGACACGTGTAAAACGATTATTAAAAAATGGTGAGTATAAATATGTCATTTTGCCTTCTTCCGGCATGATTTCTTCAAAGACTCTTCCGTCTTCAAAATAATTAAACTCAGTTACGTGTCCCAGTTTGTTGGTTTTACTTTTTAAAAGTCCCTGCGCTAGTGTTCCTGGCATATCTGTTACATATTCGTAAGTTGTATTTTCATCATCGATGTCTACGACTTCTGAGAGTTTCCCTTGAGCATTATAATTATAATCAATGGTTAAATTATCTCGTTCACGTGTGATTTGTGAAATTCGCCCCTGCCCATTTCTGGCAAAAGTGATTTCACCAGCTAATGGTGACTCAACACTTTCGAGTTTATTATTCAAATATGTAAGGATAACTTCTTCACCATGCGGATCACGAATTTTTAGTAATCTTCCGTTTGATATAAGTGGATTACCTTTTGAATAGGTTTTTATGACTCCACTAACTTCGAGCATTTCATAACGGTCACTGAATTCAGTTAAACTTCCAAAATATCCTTTTGGATTAATAAAGTTAGCCCCTGATTTCGTGAACGTCCAAGCTCCACCATTTTCGCTAAAATAAACGACTTGATTTAGAAATGGAAACGTTAGCCGTTCTTCATAATTATGATGCCAATGAGTTCCTAAATCTCCCGTTGTTCCGGGTGATTTAGTCATATAAGTTCTAACAAACTTAAGATTGGTGCTTGCCGTTCTTCCAGCAATATTAAAATCAACCACCTGATCCCACATAGCACCTGTCGCCGTGTTAACTGGGTCTCCACCTGTACAGACCGTCGTATTATCTGGCGAATTAAAAGCTACATCAGTTGGTTCAAATCCTGCACTGGCCGGATCTCCCGTGGTTACACCACCGTTACTGGTGGTTCGAGGTGAAACGAATGTATAAATGATTGCTGAACTTCCACTATTACCTACTGTAATATAACCGCCTCCTTCCCAGCCTGAAGAAAGAACTAATCGATTTTTCACCGTATATATTTCAGTTTGACCATTATCCTGTGCCACTTGCTGAATCAGTCCCTGTTTAAGTGAGTTCAAATTAGAAGCTAGGCCTGAAAGTGCCGAATTTACATTACTTTTAGTTACTACTTGGCCAATGATAACGTTGCTTGATCCTTGTTGTGCTTTAAGTTGAATTGCTTTAACTGCTGAAGCACCTGGAACTCCATAAAGTTCTTCCCAAATTTTGTGTTCTAATTCTGAACCGATCACAATAAAATCTCTATCAAATTCAGAGCTTTCTGTTTTCCTAAATGAACTATCAACGAAATATCGTAAATATGGTTCACGAATATCAATAGTTGTTCCGACCGGAACTTCACCAAAGACTCGGTCACTACGCCCAATCAAAACACCTGAACTAGTAAAAACTTCTGCGTTTCTGAAAGAAAAAATTCTCATTCCACGAATTTTTCCCAAATCACTTACCAGTTCGTTAGCACGCATATCATAAAGCTTTCCAGCAAGACTTAAAAAACCTAGCATCTTCTCTCGAGGATTTGCAGTTTTAAGTGACTTGATTTCTTGCATTTGAATTTCAATATCTTTCGAGTTAGCACCGTAAATATTCATATCAAAAACACTTACGCCACCGCTGATACGTTGTGAAACTCTTGGTGATGAATGAATTGTGTATCGCTCAGGAAATATTGCTTCTCGTTCAATATCAAATTGAATACCTGTATTCATCGTTCGTTGTGCTATCACCTCAGTACCGACTTTAAGTTGTAGTGAACCACTCTTACCACCGACAATACTTAAAAGACCTGCGGTATGACTTAGAGTAGTTTTACCGGAAGCAAAATTTGGTAACGGAAGAGTTATGTTAAAGTAACGAGAACTTACAGGGCCTGTCGCGATTCGTCCTTTAAACTGGTATTGAGTTGGGACACTTGTTGCTTGGGCCTCTAAGCAATGAGCTTGGCCACGCACACCTATAGTGAGAATATTTTCTACACTCCCATTAATTTGTGTTTCAACCGTATTACTGAAAATTTCAAGTGCATTGGGAGCTTGCTTAACCATTTCATCTACAATCGTATGAGATTTTTCGTTAGAGAGCCAAGAAGCAATGAGGCTTGCACCAAAACGTTCACTTGAATCGATGAACTCGACATCTTGTGTTTGTTTGTTGTCATTGAGCGAATCCAAATCGATCCACTGATTGTCGATATAAGCCGATACCCAAGTGTGTGGCATCGCCCATGTTCGTTTACCATTACGATAATAAATCACATCAAAGTCAGTAAAATATTGATTCAATACTGATAAATGAGCCACACCCATTTCTTCATTATCCGTAACTTCATAGAGGGCCATGAGTTTTTCTTCTTCGAGAAGAATTTCCCCTATCTTATAAGAAGCAGCTATGCCTTTAGCACGTAAGAGTGCTATTAATAGTGTCGATTTATCAAAACTACTTCCTCTCCCACTACGAATTACTTGTTCAGCACTTTGAGCTGCTCCGTAGAGTGGGGAAAACTTTATAGTAGTTTTAACGTAATTAAAAATTTTGGCTGGCGTTACTAATTGATTGGCCAAATCTACTACGGTTTGAGTTCTTGCAGTAAACACATCACTATCAGTAAGTGCTGCACCTGTTGGATTCGGATTGACTACTCCAATATCTGTGCAGGTGTAAGTATCGTTCTCTCCAGTTAAATATGCCCAAGCACTACTACTCCAATCTAACTTCTCAAGATTTACTTCTTCTGAATTTTTATAAGGTTTCATTGATGTTAAATTGACTCCTGTCTCAATCATAGGGTTTAAAACCTTAAGATCTTCTGGCGCGTTCAAGAAATTCTGAATTCGCTCTTTTAACTTTTCAGAAGTAGCCGCTTCTTTAACGAACTTTAACTCTGCTTTTTTTTGCTCAGTCGTAACAGCACCTTTCTGATACGACTCACTTAACTCCCAAAGTTTCTTAGTAACGATTGCATCATCTGAATGGTAAATTTTTTGAACATCAGCCTTGAGTGATGACAAAGTTTGTTTTTGTTCAGGATTGAGCAATTGTGCTCTAAGTGGAATTTCCACAGAAACTTTTTCGTCTTCTTGTAGAAAGTAGTTCACCGTAAAAGCTGAGGTTACGAGAATAAGAGTTAAAAGAGTTAATTTCATAATATTCACCTAGTTATTTTTAATGTTAAGTACGTGTGGTAAACGAAGATAAAAGTCCGAATTACTTGGAAACTGGTATTTAAAATCAATTTGACATTTATTTTCACCACTAACTAATGGTAATGTTACTGGGAAATCTGCACTGAATGAGGTCAACCAAGTTCCATTACAATAAATTCCGCTGATATCTAATCCTTGAGAATCACCGTCGACCTCCAACTGACTTCCAAAGTTTCCACGAGCAACGAGACGGCGAGTTGCAATCCCTTCATATTCAGACTCAGAGAATAACGGTTCTGCAAATTCTACGACTGGAATAATTTCAGACTTCTTCACTATAAAATAATCGCCAAACCTACTGACTGGAATTGATACCAAGCCTTGTTCAAACTTAAGTGTATTCGGATTTACAATATTTGTTTCACCAGAAGCATTCGAAGTTAAAACTATTACATCTTGAGCAAGAAGGTTTGCTTCTAATGGAATCCTAATTTTTGCACCAGTTGCAATCGATGCTGAATTATCACCCATAATTCGATACACATTACTGACTACTTCTAATTCTGAAGGTAGACGTTCAAGTGTCCCTGCATCTTCTTTAGTTAAAGTGATTGCAACTGCATTAGCAAAAACCTTGGGCTCAATTTGTAAACTCACATTCTGTGATGTAATTTGCTCAAGCGCATTTGGATTTATTGTTTTATTCACAAGCATTTTAGCAGCAACTTTAAAGCTTGGGTCAGCATCATCTTCCCCTCTGTCATAACCGAGTGTCACACTGCTTGAGATTTTTTCGAAATCAAGTGCATACCATAAATCTGTTGGAGCAGTTGCTGTATCACTAAATAGTGAGCCAGTGACTTCTGCTTGTGACAATGCTCTCTTCCAGATACGAAGTTCGTCTAAATGACCTTTATAGCCTTCACCCAGAACAATATCTTGAGCAAAATCGAATGGAAGAATTGTTCCTGAAATAGTGGTCGAACTTACAAGATCTTTATTGGAATAAAGCTCTAAACTCTTATTAGTATCATCGTATATCAGTGTGATTTTGACCCAATCAGTTTTTTCTTTAACAGCACTCGCAAGACCAAAATATCCATGCTCAGTCACAAGACCTGCTTGAACATGGCCCCGATCATTAATTTGAATTATATGTGGCTCATTTGCCGTTGGTAAGTTCAAAAGTGTTGAAGCTTTGCCGTTGTTTCGAACCCACATTGAAATGGTGAATGAATTATTTAAGAAGTTTTCACCTAACTTGAAACTTACTTGGTCGTTTCCGTCAAATGTTAGTGAACGTCCAATACCATCAAAGAAGTTAATGCTTTGATTGATAGTCGTTGAATTGTTTTTAACTTGATAAGTATTAATACCTGGGATTAGTGGAACTTTCGCGTTGAAATACCCATTACTATTACTTGATGACCAACGAGAACTTGAGTTATTGGTGGTAATAAACTGGCCAAACGCTGCGGTTTTACCCTCGAATTTTAATATCGATTGACTAGTGAAAAAGTCAGAAGGGATATTGGTTGCAAGCGTTGACGTATTTACGACTGTCACATCAAAGGCTTTGGTTTCACCGCTGCTTGTGTGTGTAACTGTAATCGTTGCACTTCCTGCAGCCAAGCCTAATAAATTTACGCCTTGAGAATTCATTAAAGCTGTCACGGAAGTAGGATTAGTATTTGACACTGAGAAACTTTGATTCGCGACTAGATCGCCTTTGCGGTCATATATAGTTGGTCTGAGTATGTTTGATGCACCAACGATTAAATTAAACTTTGTTTTTTCGACAACTAGGTTAGGTCTTGGAATAAAATACTCAAGAACTAATTCTTTAACATGTTGGCCGCCACGATTATCAGTCACAGTTAATCTGACTGGTGTTGCATAAGCTTGATTGAAAGTTTTTGAAACATTCACTCCAGTAGCTGTTGTGTTGTCTGGAAATTCCCATGCATATGTAGCAATATTTCCGTCCGGGTCACTCGAGCTATTCGCATTCAACTGTGCAGTAACTGAATTTATGTTTTCGGTTAGTGTGACGTTAAAATCTGCCACTGGATTTTCATTAGCTTTTGTCACCGTTAATTGCTTCGTAATAATTGAAGTCGCATTATTTGAATCCGTAACCGTCAATGTAACATTGAAAATACCATCACTCGTAAATGTATGCGACGGCATCACTCCAGTGCTTGTTTGCCCATCTCCAAAATTCCATTGATAACTATTAATTGCTCCTTCGATATCGCTAGACGTACTTCCATTAAAATTTACTACTAACGGGAAATCTCCTGTTGCCGGATTAAAATTAAAATCAGCAATTGGTAAGTGATTTACATCAACCGTCATAGTTTGTGTTGAGATTAAGCCCTGCACATCTTCTACGGTTACTGTAACAGTATATGAGCCACCTGAAGTATAAACGTGCGATGCTTTCACTCCAGAAGCTGTTTCACCATCTCCAAAATTCCATGTTATTGTCTTAACTCCTCCATCAGAATCACTTGAACTTGTGGCATCAACGGCAATAAAGCCACCAGCATTGATTTGGTTACTTGAAATTATAAAATCGGCAACTGGAGGTAGCTGCATTTCATCGACTGTAATTAGTAAAATCTTTTCATTTTGTGTGCCAAAATCATCAGTCACAACTAGTTTTGCCGTATATGTTCCAGGGAACAGATAAGTATGAGAAACATTTTGGTTAGCACCAAAATTACCATCTCCAAAATCCCAGAAATAATCTGCTATACTTCCGTCATTATCAACCGAAGAAGAAGCGTCAAAAGCAATATCTAATGGAGCTGGTCCTGCTTGCACATCTGTAACAAAATTTGCAGTTGGCGTATCATTTACATAAATTTCTACCGTTTTACTTCCGATTCCACCCCTATCATCAACAACTGTAAGCTCAACATCATAAAAACCAGGTTCATCATAGATATGACTTGTTTCTAAACCATCACTAAAATGTCCATCTCCGAAATCCCATCTATATTCTACAATGTTCCCATCAAAATCTTCTGAAAGAGCTGCATCTAGTTCTATTATTTCATTTTCGCTTACTGAATTTGGATTTAATTCAAAATCAGCAATAGGATTTTGATTTAGCGGGAGAACTGTAATTATTTTTGTTGTATCAGATGTTTGTCCAAAGCTATTAGTAACCGTTAGCTTTACATTATACATACCAATACTTGAAAATGTATGACTTACAGATTGTCCTGAGCCAGTTTGGCCATCACCGAAATCCCAACTATAGCTAGTAATCGTTCCTGAAGTGTTTATTGTTCTGCTACCACTTAATGTTAGCGGCTGGCCTTCGGTTGGCGAAAGCGGAATTGTATCGAAAATAGATATTAAATTAGCCTGATCATCAAGAACAGATATAAAACTAGACCACGGGCTTAGTAACGCAATATTGTTAGACGCATTTCCAAGAGATCCACCCAAACTGGCTCCCCACGGTTTTACTCTCTTTGATTCAACTAAAGCTAAAGTATGTCCAGAACCTAAACTAACATCAATAACATTTTCAGTTAAATTAATATCACCTGCTACTGTCGGAGATTCATCATCGCCAATATTATCTTGATGACCATATCCTAATCTTCCACTGAGACCAAATCCCCAACAGCGTAGCTTGCCTGTATTCAAAATAGCACATGTATGTGCACCACCAGCTACTATCTTTGTAACAGTTCCACCAACATTTACAAATCCAGCTGTGCGAGGGAGTTCATTATCTCCTATATCGTTTGTGTTTCCATATCCCAAAGCTCCTAAAGCTCCTCTGCCCCAGCAACGAACACTACCGGTGTTAGTTAAAATACAAGAATGACTTCCTCCTAGTGCCACTTGGGCAATACTTAAGCCATTAGTACGTTCTTGAGCTGATAATACTTGAACATCGCCTCGACTTGCAGGTGTTTCATTATCTCCTACTGTATTTGTATTACTATATCCTAACTGACCATTTGCACTAGTTCCCCAACATCTCAAATTATTATCTGTGGTCAAAGCACAGATATGATTAGTTCCAGCAAAAAGATCTTGAACAGTCTTCCCCACGTTGACGTTGCCAGCACTGTATGGAAATTCATTATCACCTATGTTATTTGTATTTGAATAACCTAAACCGTTTGCGCCGAACCCCCAACATCGTACATTGCCTGTTGAAATAAGTGCGCAAGAAAAATTCCCTGAAGTGTTTACGACTTTCAAAACTTTTTGACCTGCAGAAATTTGAGCAGCTGATAAAATTTGGACAAAGCCTACACTACTGGGAAATTCATTATCACCGATAGTAGTCGTATTCCCATATCCAAGTGTACCGACATTACCAAATCCCCAACATTTAACCTGGTCCGTTGTCGATTGCGCACACGTAGAACCAGTTCCTGGTGCTACTAATTTAGTCACTATTCCTGTATTAACATCGCCAGCAACTTTAGCATGTTCATTATCACCGATAGTGTTCGTGTTACCGTAACCCAATTGGCCCGAAGCACTAGACCCCCAACATCGAATTCCACCATCATTAAGTAAAGCGCAGCTATTACTTCCACCTGGATCGGTTGCTACTTTTTCAATTGCTCTAAGTTGCGGCAAACCCTGAACAACAATTTTCACGAGAGTAGAAGATGATGAAAAACTATTTCCATCAAATGCACGATAACTGAATGTAATTTCACCAACAAAATTTAGAGCTGGAGTAAATTCACAACTTAAATCATCATTATTTTCGAGACAACTAGACAACACACCGCTTGCCGGATTGAGAACACGGCTATAGCTTAGCTCATTTCCATCGACATCAGTTGCCGCTGTTAAATTAAATACGATAGGATTATTCTTATATGTAATAAATTGTTGCTGAGCAGGCATTACAGGTAACGAATTTAATCTTTGGATATTAATACTTACAGTAGCAAAACTTACCGAATCGACTTTCCCATCATTCGCTTTATATGTGAATGAATCAGAACCAAAAAAACCATTACCTGGTGTATACGTACAAGTTAAATCGTTATTATTTTGCAAACAGTTACTAATTACTCCACCAATTGGTTGCTCCACTATAGAGTAGCTCAAATTATTACCATCTAAATCCGTGGCACCAAATAACACTATTGAAAGTGGTTGATTTTGATTTCCATTAAATGACTGATTACCAGCCATCACGGGAGCATTATTTGTCGGTATAATATTTATTGTTACAGTACTAAAAGATGCTGATTGAACTCTGCCATCAAAGGCAATATAAGAAAAACTTACGACTCCAGTAAAATCAGTTGGAGGTAAATAAGTACAAGATAAATCATTTGTATTATTTAAGCAGCCTTGTAACACACCATCGCTCGGACTATTTACTATCGAATAAACGATAGAATCATTATCAGTATCTGTGGCACCGTTAAGATTTAAATTAAATGATTCATTTTTTTCAATTTCAAAAGTTTGATTTCCAATCATTACAGGAGGAGCATTATCTCTATCGATGATTAGTGTTACTGTTGAGGTTGCTACTGAAGAACTTTGACCGTCTGAAGCAATGTAGCTAAATGAATCTTCTCCATAAAACCCTTGATTAGGCGTATAAGAACAAATCAAATCACTCGTTGAATTCAAGCAGTTTGAAAGTTGCCCAAATTTAGGTGGTTCCACAACTTGGTAAGTTATCAGAGCACTATCTACATCTGTCGCACCCAACAATGTAAACCCTGGTTCTGGATTCAGTGTCTGATTACCTATCATCATAGGAGCATCGTTGAGAGGAAGCACATTAATAGTAACAAGTGCCGTTCCCAAGCTATTTAACAAACCATCACTTACAGAATAAGAAATCTGTACTTGCCCATTAAAATTTGCACTCGGTGTAAAAGTACAGTTACGATTTGATGTTCCATTCAAGCAGCCTGTGAGAACGCCATTTGTAACCGAACCAGAGAGATTATAAAAAACGATATCGCCGTCTGGGTCAACCGAATTACTCAATTCAAAATTTATTGCGACATCTTCATTGGTTTCTAAAGTTTGATTTGAACCAATAATAGGAGCATCGTTTTGTCCAGTTACTGTAATTGTCACCGTTGAGAAACTTGAAGTATCAACTGAACCATCACTAGCGATATAAGTTACAATCTCTGTTCCACTAAAACCATTATTTGGTGTGTAGATACAGCTTAAATCTGAAGTACTATTCAAACAATTTGTGAGTGCTCCATGGGTTGGAGCTGTCACTACTGTATATTTTAGAGTGTTACCATCAATATCCGTAGCACCATTTAATACTATATTAACCGCAAGATCTTCATTGGTTGAAAAATTCTGGTCTGCAATCATGACCGGCACATCATTAACCGCATTTACAAGGATGCTCACTTGCCCAACTTCTAATGAACTATCAGTACCGTCACTAGCAACATAAGAAAAGCTATCGGCACCAGAGTAATTAGCATTCGGAGTATAAGTACAATTCAAGCTTGTGCCGCCGACTAAGCAATTGGATAATGTTCCGTGTGCTGGAGCTGAAGTAATATTATATGTTAAGACATCATTGTTCTCATCAGTTCCCTCACCTAAAATAAAATCAACCGATATATCTTCATTCGTTTCAATGGTCTGAGAGTTTGCAAGCCTTGGCGGCGTGTTCGTAAAAACAATATCCATCGAAACAGTTGCAACAGTAGAAGAATTTAAGCTTCCATCATTGGCCCGATAGGTAAATGTATCAGTGCCCATTTCGTTTTGATTCGGTGTATAGGTACACTCCAAGTCAGCACTCTGGTTTAAGCAATTTGAAAGAACTCCTTTGGTCGGAGTTTGAACGATTTCATAAGTAAGGGCTTCACTATCTAAATCGATCGCCCCATTTAAAGTCATATCGATTGCAGTATTTTTTTCAGTTTTAAAATTTTGATCTTCGAGTACCGATGGTGCATTATTAACAGGTAGAATTGTTATCGTAATTCTTCCCGGAGTTTCCGCATTTAAATCTCCATCACTTGCTGTATAATCAAAAGTATATGTACCAGTTACATTCGGTGCTGGAGTATAAGTGCACGTAAGATCATCGTCACCTTGAAGACAACCTGAAATCGTTCCAGCTTGAGGGTCATCGGAAATATCGTATAACGAATAGGTCAACTCATTTCCTGAAACAGATGTTGCCGGATTAATGGTAAATTCTAAGACTTGATCTTCGTTAATAGTAAAAGTCTGGTCGGTGGCCATCACAGGGGGGCCATTAACTACTTCTAATACTGAAATACTCACTGTTGCAATATTGGTTGAATATAAATTTCCATCATAGGTCTTATAAATAAAACTCACTTCCCCTGAGAAATTTTCTTCAGGTTGATAAAAGCATGTTGTACTTCCAGTTCCATTAGCACAACCATAAACAAGACCAGAACTAGGAGAATCAACTAATTCATATGTGAGATAATCTCCATCAAGATCAGTTCCAGGAGAGATATTAAAAGTTAATATTTGGTTTTCATTGACTGAAAAACTTTGGTCACCTCCAATAAGAGGAGCATCATTAGAATTAAGAATATTTAGTGTTACTGTAGAATAAAGAGTCGAATTTTCTATTCCATCATTAACCTTGTAAGTAAAACTCACAGTACCTTTAAAGGAAGGGTCCGGTATATAGCGACAAGTTAAATCACTTGTCTCATTCAAACAGTCGGCGAGAGTTCCATATGCTGGAAGACTCACTATATGGTATTTAAGAGGATCATTATCGGCATCAGTTGCGCCATTTAATGTAAACAGAAGTTCTGTATTCTCATAACCATTAAACGTTTGATTTCCAACCATGGAAGGTTTTTGATTTGATACTCCGACTCGAAATGCGTAATAAGCTACATTGACTGAATCACTAGTCCCATCATTGGCCTTATATGTAATTGTATCCACACCTGTAAAACCTTGGTCAGGGTAATAAACACAAGTTAAATCATTTGTTCCTTCTAAACAGTCTTGAAGAACCCCATGTGCGGGAGGAGTCACTATATAAAACACAAGTGCATTAATATTATTATTATCAGCATCAGTTGCTGCAGGAAGGGTTACAAAGGTAGGTTGATTAACTTGTATGTAGCTAGAATGATCCCCATACATCACAGGTGCATCGTTAACCGCTGAAACATTAAAAGTCACTGTGGCCGTATTTGTTGAAGAATTTTGACCGTCTTTGACTCTGTAACTAAAACTATCTGTCCCATTATAGTTTTGATTTGGTTTATAGGTGCAATTACGTGAGTAAGAATTAGTCGTATTACTATTCAGACAATTACTTAATGTGCCATGGGAAGGATATGAATAGACAAAGTATTCTAAACTGTCATTATCAGGATCGGTTCCAGAATTTACAGTAAAATTAACACTACTATCTTCATTTAATGAAACACTTTGATTCGTTCCCACTGATGGTGAATTATTTTGTGATTGAATATTCAAATTAACCGTCAAAGATGTACTCGAATTTTGTTTGCCATCATTTGCAACAACAGTGAAAGAATCGGGCCCAATATAACCTACTTCCGATTTATAAACACAAGATAGAGAAAATTCGGTGTCAACGAGTGATTCAAAGCAATCACTTAAATTTCCATGCTGAGGAGAACTAGATACTTTATAAAAAATATTATCTGAATCCGCATCTGTTCCCTTGAGAATTTTGATATTTAAATAGTTATTTCCAGTAGCTGTTAAACTTAAGCTACCAGTTAATTCCGGCAAATTATTAACTGGCACAACTTCAAAAGTTACAGTTTGATTGGCCGAATTGCTAAAATAATCGCTCCCTCTGTATGTGAAGCTATCGACACCACTAAAGCCAGGATTTGGCGTATAGGTACATATACGAGAATAAGGATTAAGTTCAAAACAATTTGAGAGTGTACCATGCTGAGGAAGAGCGACCGTTTCAAAATACAAATATTGGTTATTTCCACCCAATACAATAAATTTTGATGGAGCATTCATTAAAACTTTAACTGTTTGAGGACCTTTCATTGTGACTGGATAGGTTCCAAAGTCCATAATATTAATATTTATATTTCTGGAATATCCATTTCCATCAGTTGCTCTGTAAGTCATTGATTCAAACACACCAGAATAATATGGAGTATAAGTACAAGTAGTCGAATTAGTTCCATCAAAACAGCCTGTAATCTCACCCGAGTATGGCGGAGATACAAGCTCATAAGTAATACTATCCCCTTCAGGATCAAGTGCAGCAAAGATCTTAAATGTAAAACTCATTTCGCCAAATGGGATGTTAAAATCAAGATTGTTACTATGCTCATTCGGAATATCTGGTGGCTGATTTGCGTAGCCGATCTCAACAAATACGAAAAAAAAGACAAAAAGACCCACAATGGTGGAAATACCACGCATAAAAACTCCCCTCTCAAAATTTTTGGATGCAAAAACTCAGCGAAGAATATGTGCCCACCCTCATCACATATTCTAATACGAATAACTTTGTAAAAGTATTAAACGGTGCAGGTATCAAACCGTCAACACTGATTTGTTTGAATTAAGTTAAGATAATAATTTTTTAAGGTAAATTTTTATTAACCCCTGTTAAGTTTACCAACTAAGATTGTCTCAAGTTTTATACGTTTAATCGCTTTTACCAGTTCACTATGTCTCGGTTTTTCTACAATTGCATAAAAATGCTTGGAAGTGATTTCGATAGGATTAATAAGCTCCGAGCTGCCAGTATAGATTATAAAAGGCGTATAAGATGTTAGTACTTTATCAGCCAGATTAAGTAATTCTGTACCTCTAAGCTTAGGCATTTTTTGATCTGTGATAACTAAATCATAATGACTAATTTTTAAAGTTTCTAGGCCTTTAAGTGGACAACATCTCGCTTCAACTTGGCTTCCTAAGATTTCTAATTTTATCAGGTTTGTTAGCGTGTTCATGACTTCAGCATCGTCGTCAATAACGAGAATTTTATACTTTTGAGTCATAGTCTTCATTATACCTCATTCGTTTCGTTACATAAACGGACTTTTTGATCAAAAAAAAGCGATAACCTATAAAAGTTACATAAACGGACGAGAAATGACAAAAACTAAGTTAACTAAATCAGAGCAACAGTTCTTAATTAAAACTGGAGAAAATATAAGAAAAATTATCCTTGAGGATATGGGGTATCAATCGCTTGACAGTTTTGCTCTTGAACATCATGACAAAATTGCCAAACCAACTCTTTATGCGATCTGTGATGGAAAAAGAGATTTTCAGATTTCTACTTTTTTAAGGTTGGCCAAAGTCTTAGGATTGTCGTTTAACGATTTGATTAAATAGATATTTTCTAACTTTTAATTTCTGATAGCATTTATCGTAAGGAGCATTTTATGAAATTTTTTATTTCTAGCTTAATAATTTTCTTAACATCATGTGGAACTTATAGAACTTTTAATGATAAAGAGCTAGAAAACCTCACAGGAGAGAGAAACATGACTTCTGTACTTAATTGCTGGGATGTTCCTGCTTGTTATAAAAAGTCTATAGAGGCAGCAAAACAAGAATGCTTGTCAGAAAATAAGAAATTTCAACTAATTAGAAATAATGCACAGATTGTAACTTACAAATGCAATTAGAAACATTATAATTTATCTTTGAAGCTTGAAATTTTAATTTAAGCAGATTCTTTAAATCGATAATATGTAGCTTCAATCACTTTTAATAAATCATAAATTTCTGATTTTGAACTTTGTTCTGGTGTTAACCATTTATTAATTAGATTTTCTTTTAAAAAAATTGGACACCTATCATGCCCTTGCTCCGAGATTTCTAACGGTGGGTTATCAGTCAGAATGGCAAATGAATGGAAATGTATTTCGCCATTTTTCCATTCATCATAAAGACATGGGGCCCACATGATTTCATGTGAATCAGGTTTAAAACTTATTAATTTTTTTTTACCTTCTGGCTCAACCCATTCAAAAAATCTAACGAATGGAAATATGCCATGCTTTTTCATAAAAAGATTTTGCCAAGTTTTTCTACTTTCCAGTGAATCTATTCTGGCGTTAAAAACGTTATATTTGGAAGGTATCTCTTCTTTACTACCTTCAGGTCTTATTCTGTATCTCATTGGTTTAAATACTCTTGAACCATTTTCAATGGTCATTACATTTGCGAAGTAGCCTGGGTAAATTCGATTCAATTTATCAGCATCCTTAAACGGGTTGCTTTGAGGTTTTCTTTTAAGACCAAGCGCTGTTTTTATTTCAAGATTGTCAGAGAGATTTCTTAATTTTTCAAAGTTTTCATATCTCGCAGCGTCAATCCCTGCATTAAATCGGGTACTTAACTTCTTTAAATCCCTGTCTACTTCAACACTAAAGCACATTTTTCCATCCGTATTGTCCGTAACTTTTCCGTATGTTACTATATTAAAAAAGAGGGGTCATCATGAAAAAGTACAATATCATCCTACCAAAGGCCAGTTGCGGCTCATTTGGAATCACCGAAGACTTTACAGAGCCATACCAATCACTTGATGAAAGGTTTATCAAAAACCAAGCTTCGACTTTCTTTTTCCAAGCTGCTGGTAATTCGATGGAACCACTTATTTTTGAAAACGATATATTGGTAGTTGATAGAGCAAAAAAAGTTAAAAACAGACAAGTTGCTATCGTATCATTAGATGGGCAACTCTTCTGTAAACGAATCTATTTTCAAGGCAATAACATCATTTTAAAAAGTGATAATCATCGATACAAAGAGCAATTAATTCATCCTGACAGAGATTTTAGTGTTTGGGGTGTTGTGATCAGCATCGTTCGTGAAATGGCATGATTGCACTCATCGATTGCAATTCATTTTATTGTTCTTGTGAAAGGCTGTTTCGTCCAGACTTAGCACGTAGACCTGTAGGTGTTTTATCAAACAACGATGGATGTTTTGTATCACTTACGCCTGAACTGAAGGCGCTTGGTGTACCGATGGGTTCACCCTACTTTCAATATAAAAATGTTTGTGAAAAAAATAAGGTAGCTGTATTTAGTGCAAACTTCTCGTTGTATACAAATCTCAGCGATCGAGTGATGAAAACACTATCGCCGCTCGCACCTGTGCACGAGATATATTCGATAGATGAATCGTTTATGGATCTATCTGGAATATCAAATCTTTTAGATCATGGAAAAATAATTAGAGCCAAAATACTTCGTGATGTCGGCATACCTGTCTCCGTTGGTATTGCACCAACGAAAACTTTAGCTAAAGTGGCAAATCATATTGCAAAAAGCGACCCCAGCTTAGGTGGAGTGCTTGTTATAAAAAATCAAAATGATATAGACCAAGCGCTCACGAGAACAACTGTTGGTAAATTATGGGGAGTTGGTAAACAGAGTGAAATAAAGCTTCGAATTCTTGGGATACAAAATGCAAAGCAATTTCGAGATTTTAAAAATGAAAAAATCATTCAGTCGATACTGACAAAAACTGGGAGACAAATACAGGATGAGCTTAAGGGAATTATTTGTAAACCTATTAGCAATCAAATCGAAAAGAAAAAAGAAATTATGAGTTCACGCACCTTTGGCAGACCCGTGTATGATAAACGCTACTTATGTGAATCAGTAGCTAACTACACTTCTCTAGCTGCGGAGAAATTAAGAAAACAGAATAGTGTTTGTCAGATAATTCAAGTTGGCTTTCGAACAAATCCTTATAAAGAGACATCACAATATTATGCATATGATTCATTTTGTTTTCAGACACATACTTCTGACACGAGAAAATTAATTCAAGTGGCCATGAGTCTTGTTGATGGACTTTATAGTTATGGGTACGAGTATAAGAAGGCCATGGTGAGACTTACAAATATCATCGACACAAACCAAACACAATTATCATTATTTGAAACTCCAGATTCTGCTCTTGATCAAATATTAATGAAAACAATGGACAACATAAATACAAAAGAAGGTTATCAAATATTAAAATCAGCTGCTTGTGGAGTCGATAATCTTGCATGGAAAATGAGACAAGAACTTAAAACTCCCAGATTCTTAACCGGATGGAGTGAACTCTTTAAAGTTTATTGATTAACCAAAAGTTTTTTTTATTTTGCAACTTCTGTTAACAAAGCTGGCACCATCATATTCGAATTTTTGTTTCTAAGTACTCTTGGTGAGTTAGAATGACTCATATATAAAGTACACATAGTTATTTCAGTCTTCACTTTTCCTAAAACTCGCGGAATGACTCGCTTAGTTCCAAATAAGAAAAAACCAAAAGACTCAAGTCCTTTAATTTCTTGAGACATCTCTGCTTCGATTTGAAGTAGCTTGCTAGGGTCTGCATCGTAAAATCTAACAATATCCTGTTTTAATAATACCAATATACCTTTCATCGAATTTACAGCTCTCGGGTCATCGGCTTCATCATGCTCGACTTGGAACTGGTCTGCTCCGAGTACTACATCTGTAAGATGTTTTCCAGTAACCAGCCTCGGTAATAGATAAACTTTTTTTTGTGAATTAATTTTTTCATTTGATGAAGATATTTGATTTAATTCTTTAACATCAATATTGAATGCCTGAGCAACTCCCATTAGGGTTTCAAAAGAGGCGGAACCATCTTTTTCTAATCGTTGAATTGTACGAAGATTAACCCCAGCAACATCTGCTAGCTGTTGTTGAGGCCAAGCACGTTCTTGGCGCGCCTTCTTTATAAATTTTGCTCTACTAATGTTT
>JAEUWD010000020.1 GCA_016786485.1 Bacteriovoracaceae bacterium
CTTAGATTAGAGGCAGAAGCCGCTTTAGCAAGTACGCCATACAGGGCCAATGAACATCAAATAATTAAAAACTACTTTTCAGGCATCAAAGATTTTGCTGCACAAATCAGCGAGAATTCCCGGATGAATAGGCGTTTTAATAATTATCTTGAAGAAGAAGGAATGGCAAAGTTCTGTTCAGAATTCTTTATCAACTTAAAAGATTGGGAGCAAATCAAATTGAATTGTACTAGAAATCGTTATTTCTTGTGCACAGAAGATGTAAACGATTATCCTGAGTCAAAGACAAGTTTATCGAAAATTCTTTCAGAAGAATTATTGAAGATCTTTGTAGATACGACTGAATGTAAATAGTAATAATATTAAGGAGACGAGAATGAAGTTAGTATTGTTTTTGATTTTAGCATCGAGTGTTTTTTCTTGTTCACATCACCACAACAAAACACTTCATCATCACCACCAGTTCAATAAAAAATGTGCGTATGAAGTGAGCCAGAATCATTTTGATGTAGAAGGGAAAGAAGAGTTTAAGCTCGAACATAATGGTGAGATTTATTACTTTTCAAGTTCTGAAAATATGAAAAAATTCCAATCAGATATTGAGGCATACGTGGCGCGTTCAAGAAAAAATTGGAAAAAGGGTTTTTGAGGTAATTAAATGACAAAAAATTGTTGTGGAGACGATATTAAGCGTTCTCCAAAAGAAAGTGAACGAACAACATCAGATAATATTACTGCCTTCAAAGTCAGCGGCATGGACTGCTCCGATGAAGTTGCTGCAATCCAAAGAATCTTTAGGATAGATGGTGTTATTAAAGTTGATGCTAATATCATGAATGAGACCGTAACTATTTATCATGATAATACTTTGCTTTCAGCGAACATTAAGTTGTTAATTGAAAAAGCTGGTGTAAAAGTTGTGAGCACTTCTTCGGAGTCATTTTTCAAAGAGCATTTAAGCCGAATTTTTCAAATTAGTGCCTCTGGATTTTTCTTGGGTGTGGGACTTTTACTGAATTGGCTCGAGTCTTCTCATGATTTGATTGTTAACGGTTTTTATTTTGGTTCTATATCATTAGCTGGGTTTATAATCTTTCCTAAAACATGGCGTTCAATCAGAAAATTTCACTTAGATATGAATGTTCTTATGAGCGTTGCTGTTATCGGTGCTGTGCTTATCAATGAAGTTTCCGAGGCTGCTAGTGTAGTATTTCTTTTTTCACTTGCTGAACTTCTTGAAGCCATGAGTGTGGCAAAGGCAAGAAAGGCGATTAGGGACGTATTGAAGGTCGCCCCTAGAGAAGCATCTTTAATTGAAAGTCCCAATACTTTGAAACGTGTAGATGTTGAGTCTCTCAAAATAGGTGACTTAATTCTAGTTAAGCCAGGTGAGAGTATTCCTGTCGATGGAACAATTCATGAAGGCAATTCAAGTGTGAATCAAGCTTCTCTAACGGGTGAATCATTACCAGTTCCCAAGCAAATAGGAGAAACCGTTTGGGCCGGAACTATTAATGAATCTAGTGTGTTAAAGATCAGAGTAGATAAAGGTTTTCAAGATACAAAAATTTCAAAAGTCATTGCACTGGTCGAGGAGGCTCAAGCTCAAAGGGCACCTTCGCAAAAATTTGTCGATAAATTTGCATCCATTTACACCCCTGGTGTGATGATTCTGGCTATTTTAGTAGCTTTGATACCTCCTGTTTTTTGGTCAGCTAGTTGGGAGGTTTGGATTTATAAAGCATTGGTTCTCCTCGTTATAGGATGTCCTTGTGCGCTTGTGATCGCCACACCAGTTTCGGTAGTGTCGGGGTTAACATCATTGGCCCGAAGAGGTGTTTTAGTTAAAGGTGGAGTTCATCTGGAATCATTGGGAAAATTGCAAGTCGTTGCTCTGGATAAAACTGGTACGATTACAAAAGGCACCCCTAAAGTTATAGAGATGAAGTCCTTTTCAAATTCACCAGAAGAAAAAACTCTTCAAATAATTTCTTCACTAGAAAGTATGTCTACTCATCCTCTGGCCAAAGCGATAATGGATTTTACACATAAGAAAAATATTTCGTATCAACATCCTGAAAACTATAAGATTGTAACGGGAAAAGGTGCGGAGGGACAGTTAGATGGTCATTGGTATTTTGTTGGCAATCATCTTATGGCCCATGAATTTGGAATTTGTACACCTGAGGTGGAATCATTTCTATCGTCGATTGAAGACGCAGCAATGTCAGTAATAGTTTTAGGTCACAAGCCTCATGATAGTTGTAAGGGCGAAATCCTTGCTGTATTTGCGGTAGGTGATCAAATACGACCTACAGTTAAAGATGCGATTAAAAGCTTTCATGACGCTGGTATAAAAGTTGCGATGTTAAGTGGTGATAATCAGAAAACTGCAAGTGCGGTAGCTAAAGAAGTAGGCATTGATTATGCAAAGGGCGCGCTCCTTCCTGAACAAAAAGTGTTAGAAGTCAAAACACTTGTCGCTCAATATCGATATGTCGGCATGGTGGGTGATGGTGTTAACGATGCTCCGGCTTTAGCTCATGCAACAGTAGGTATAGCGATGGGAATAGCTGGGAGTGACACGGCAATCGAAACAGCTGATATAGCTTTAATGAAAGATGAGATATCTGAACTCCCGAAGGCGATAGCTCATGGGAAACGAGTCCTTCGTGTTATTCAATTCAATATTATTTTTGCTATTTTGATTAAAGCGATATTTTTTGTTTTGGCGTTTTTAGGATTATCAAATCTTTGGCTAGCGGTTGCTGCGGACATGGGAGCATCTTTATTGGTTACGTTTAATGCTCTAAGGCTTTTGAAAATTAATGCTAATGTAAGCTCGTAATTTGGAGGTATTTGTGAAGTATTTTATTTCTGTGTTGTTGATGATGTCAGTTGCTCACTCTTATGCAGATAGTGCAGGAGTCTTGAATGAAGATGGATCGTTCCGGCTTAAAGACGAATCTATTAAAACCTTAGGAATTGATTTTTCTAAACTTAGTAGTGTTGGGCCATGGTCAATTCCATTGGAAAGCATAGTTAAGATTAAATTTACCAAAGGTGTTTATAGACGTTATGAAGGAGCGATAACATTTGTCCTGGTAAACATAATTAAATATGAAAAAGATAGAGTTCTTGTTTCTTCACCAGACCTCGAGCAAGGTGATGAAGTTGCAATTAAAGGAACATCTTATCTAAGACTAGCTGAAGCAGATCTTAAGTCAGATACTGTTGATAATTGCTCACATTAGGATAAATTATGCTTAAAAAAATTGTATATTATTGTTTAATTCACCCTATTCAGATTTTATTTTTGACATCACTCATGGTTGTTGCTGGCTTCTATTCTTTTAAGCATTTACCAATTGATGCTGTCCCTGATATTACAAACATCCAAGTACAAGTTAATACTAAGGTGGAAGGTCTTGGCCCTGAAGAAATTGAACGTTTAGTAACATTCCCTATTGAAATGTCAATGAACGGAATTCCAGGAGTCGATCAAGTTCGATCGATAACTCGATTTTCTTTGTCTCAAGTTACAGTGAATTTCGATGAAGGGACGAATGTCTATCTTGCTCGTCAATTAGTTTCTGAGCGGCTTCAAGCATTACGCCCCGAATTGCCTTTCGGTGCAAACCCTGTCCTGTCACCTGTTACAACAGGATTGGGAGAAATCTATCACTATGTAATAGATTATAAGGAGAAAGCCACAGGTCAAAAAAGGTTGGAGCAACTTGGTGAAATTCGCTCAATTCAGGACTGGATCGTAAAGCCTCGACTATTAACGGTTAAAGGTGTTGCAGAAGTTAACACAATAGGTGGGCATGAGAAACAATATCTAATACACCCAGATCCTTCAAAAATGGCACAATACGGTCTCGATTGGGAAGACATTGCTGATGGAATTGAAAAAGTTAACAGGAATGAAGGAGGAAGCTTTGTAGAACAAACTGGAGATCAATTTCTAATAGTTGCGAAAGGAATGTTTCGCTCTCTTGATGATATACGTTTAATACCGGTAAAAGTTCTAGAAAATTCAAAAGTTCTTCGTGTTTCTGATATTGCCGAAGTCAAAATTGGTTCAAGTCCTAGAACAGGAGCTGCTCTCTATAATGGAGAAGAAGTTGTTTTGGGAACAGTTTTAATGTTATCTGGGGCCAATTCGAGAGATGTTTCTGTGAAGGTGCATGAGAAAGTCAAAGAGATATCGAAGTCACTTCCAGAAGGTGTTGAATTCAAAACCGTGTATAATCGGTCAACACTTGTCGATGATACAATTTGGACAGTCAACGAAAATATAATTGCTGGTGCTGTGCTTGTTATCATTGTTCTACTTTTGTTAGTTGGAAATGTCCGAGCAGCTTTGATCTCCGCTATTGTTATTCCTTTGTCTCTTCTTATCAGCTTCATCGTTATGAATAAAATGGGTATAAGCGGGAATTTGATGAGTCTTGGCGCGCTGGACTTTGGTGTAATTACAGACGGCGCAGCAATCGTTTTGGATAATTGCTTAAGGCTTTTAAGTGAGAAAAAGAAGGAGCTAGGCAGACCATTAACGAAACAAGAACGAATAGATACAATTCTTGAAGCTACCTTGCAGATTCGGAAGTCAGCAGGATTTGGTGAAATCATTGTTGCACTTTCTTTCTTGCCTGTTTTTGCTTTTGTTGGTGTTGAAGGAAAAATGTTTATCCCTATGGCGTCTACTTTTATTATCGCCATATTGGGATCATTAATTATGTCGTTTACTTTCGTGCCTTCTATGGCTGCACTCTTATTTAAGGGCGACACAGAGGATAAAGAACCTTGGCTTATGCGAAAGCTTCACAGTGCTTTCATTCCAGTTCTTGAGAGAGTCATCAAAAAAGGGAAGCTTGTAGTTATCTGTTTACTGATATTTTTTGGGATAGGGGCTTACCTCTATAAAAATATTGGTGGTGAATTTCTTCCTCGATTAGATGAAGGCTCAATTGCAGTTCAGTTTATTAGACCCGTTTCTGCTGGAATAACACATTCAGTTTTACTAGATAAAAAATCAATGGAGATTATTAAAAGAACTCCTGAAGTTGATCTTGTATTTTCTAGAATTGGTACAGCTGAAATTGCTTTAGACCCGATGGGACCTAACATTTCTGATTCATATATAATTTTGAAGCCGGACTTTAAGCGAGAGAAG
The DNA here is from genome assembly GCA_016786485.1 of Bacteriovoracaceae bacterium. Lineage (GTDB taxonomy): Bacteria > Bdellovibrionota > Bacteriovoracia > Bacteriovoracales > Bacteriovoracaceae > JAEUWD01. The sequence continues at coordinate 5,180 of JAEUWD010000020.1, forward strand.
GAAGAAATTATTAAAGAAATAATTTCAAATCTTGAGACAGAAGTACCAGGTCAACGACTCCTTGTAAGCCAACCCATTCAATTACGTTTTAATGAATTGCTAGAGGGTACAAGAGCTGATGTATCCATCAAAGTGTTTGGCGATGATATTGAGGTAGCGACTGAAACAGCAGAAAATTTAGAAAAACTTCTAAAAACTATTCCTAATTCTGGTGACGTTGAAGTTGAGGCCAAGGGTAAGCAATCAGTGTTAGAAATTATACCTTTGCCCTTAAAGTTGATTGAATATCGAATATCTCCTAATGATATTTTGGAATCAGTTGGTATTGGGTTAGGTGGTTACGTAGCTGGTAAATTTTATGAGGGACAAAAAAAATTCGATATCGTGTTAAGGCTTAAAGATGATCATCGAACAAATCTTGAGGAAATTGCAAACATGCCAGTTTCAATTTCTGGTGGAAGAACTGTTAACTTCAGTCGAACAGTTCCACTTTCTTCAGTTGCTCAAATAAGATTCAAAGATAACTTCAGTTCTTATTCAAGAGAGCAAGCGAAGCGCCGAGTCGCCGTACTTATAAATCCAAGAGGTATTGATACAGAAGCCTTTGTGAGAACTGCAAAAGAGATGATTGATGAGCAGATCAAACTTCCACCAGGGATTTATCTCGAGTGGGGTGGCAATTTTAAAAATCTTCAAGAGGCAAGAAGTCGTCTTTATATTCTAGGACCACTGACACTTCTTTTAATTCTCTTTATGATACACTCAGCTTTTGGAAAAGTTTGGCAAACAGCTTTGGTTGCTTGTACCGTCCCATTGGCACTAGTGGGTGGATTATTTTCTTTAACAATATCTGGCATTCCATTTACGCTTTCAGCAGGAGTTGGTTTTATTGCTCTTTGCGGAATATGTATTTTGAACGGTGTTGTCTTGGTTAACTTTTTTAATGAACTTCAGCAAAAAGGGGTTAGAGGGTTAAACGCAATTATTCAGGGAACTGGACTTAGATTAAGACCTGTTTTAATGACTGCGATGACAGATGTTCTCGGATTTATACCCATGGCCATTTCAAGTAGTACTGGAGCAGAAGTCCAGAAACCAGTAGCAGTCGTAATTATTGGCGGAATTGTGGCATCAACGGTTCTTACACTCATTGTTTTACCAACATTATATTATTTAATTGAAGAAAAAGTTTCTTCAAAAGGAGTATTGTCATGAAATTTTTATTAGCTTTGGTTTTGTTATCATCTGTGAGCGTATTTGCTCAGACTTCAACTGATTCTGCACAAACTGAAACACAGCCTGTTGAAAACATTGTGAAAGAAGCCAAGAAAGACAGAAAGAAAAAAGTTGAAATGTGCCATGATTGCGGCAAACCTGAAACAGAGTGTGACTGTGAAGGTGAAGAGCATAAGAAGAATGAATAAAGATTTTAGTCTCAGTTGGAATATGTGCATTAGTTTTGAGTTTTAGAAATAAATTAGGCGACGGTTGTCTTGTTATTCTGTGAGTTCAATGAGCTCACAGAATATCAAAACATTAATTAAGAAGCCAAGACGAAGAAGAGATAAGGAAGTAGTTAGGAAAGAAATCAAAAAGCTTAAGCAGCCACATTAATCGCTGATTTCCCTTCAAGCACTGCAATCAATTTCAGTAATAGCTCAATCGAAACATTATTTTCGCCACGATTTGCGATGCGATTAATACGAGCACGACTAGTACCTATAAGCTTGGCAATTTGCTGATGGGTAAGTTTAGAAGCTTTTATAAGGCTTGAGCTTTTTGAATATAATTTTGCTTTAAGCTCCATTATATAAGCATCCACTTCTGATAGACCTAAATCTTCTGCTAATTTTTTTGCCTCTTTACTTAGTTTCATTCATAGTCCTTTGATGTGCTAATATTAGCACATTTCAATAAACTAAGTCTCGGAAGTATTATTTCTGAAAAAGTCAGCTATTTGCTTTTTATCAACTAGACTTTGGGCCGCATCGAGAACAAGCTTTTCAAACTCTTTTTCATTGGCAGTAATTTCAAGCCCATTAATTTCGAGGAAAACTGCGGCGGCTAAAGCAGCGATGCGCTTATTTCCATCATTAAAAGCATGGTTTTTGACTAAGTGGAAAAGGTAAGCCGCTGCCATTTCAAAAAGATCTTTATGAAAATACTCATCTCCCATGCCTGACTCAGGCTGAGCAAGAGCTGAAAGCAGGAGAGACTCATCTTTTACTCCATGGACACCACCGAACTCTTCAATTTGTAGTTTGTGGAGTAGGAGAATTTGATCAAATGTTAAAAATTTTGGACCTAAGTTCATTTGGCCAAATTCTTCATCATCTTGTTATAGCGCTTATTAATGCTTTTAGCTGCCTGTAATACCTCATCATCGGTTGCACTACTGGCCTTATCGTTGAGGAAACGGATATTAAGTCCATCTTCTTTTGGAGTGACTTCAATAATGGTATCTCGATCCAGTTGGTAAAGCTCAGCAATAGGCTTATCAATAATAAAGCCAAGACTTGAACCAATAGCTGTTAAATGCTTTTTCATAAACACCTCTCTGTATATTATATCGGAATATTATCATAATTACAATAGTGGTTATATTATTAATAATATCAATGGTTTGAGTTCTGGCGCTACTATGGCGCTAAAATGCCTAAAAACAGGCATAAAAAGACAAAAATGGACGACAACAAAACACAAGACTTTGGGTTGTTAAATAATTGAAATCATTGTATAAACTTCGAGAATTACTGGGCTTTCTAAAAATGGTTTTAGTCTCTCCAGTCCTGGGCACCACTTATATTATCTTTTCCACCGTACTTCATAAGCATTAAGGTTTAGATATGTTTCGTAGCTAATAGATAAATTCGGACATGATCCTTTTTTTATTGTTCTTGAGTAGTGAGCCATTTCTTTAGTTTCTTCAGTTTCTTTCCAATCGCACTTAACGGCCTTTTTAAAATTTAACAGAGAAGCTTCATTAAGGAAGGCGAACTGTTCTTTTAATTTATTAGATTTATCAAAGAAAAACGCCATTTCTGGAAATCTAGAATCCGAAAAATTGTAACTGATACCATTTTCTACATTTTTAAAACTTTCACCAAATGCTTTCTTCACATCGAAAAGACTGGCGTTCGCCATCCAAAGTTGGTGCATTTTGATAAATTTATCTTCTTTTTCAAAGGCAGATGTGTTTGCACATGAAGCAAGAGAAAATAGAAATATCGAAAATATCATTTTCATCGTGGATACCTTTTAGAAAGAAAATCAAAGATTTTTGGATTTCTTTCTTTTAGTTTTTTGGGATTAGAAATATAGAGTTCCATGTAGTTAGTAAAATCTTCTTCTTTATTAATAACTGAATCAGGTTTTAGCGGTTGTTTAGGTGGTATAGCATAGACTTTGCCGCCTTTGATCTCGACGTCCCAACCTGATAAATTGGAGAATTCGAGAACATCCTTTGATGTTAGGCTTGGAAATATAAAGTGTGATGCTTCATGTCCGATGGCACCGAGTTTATCTTCATAAGTGAAAAAATTGTCGTAAAAAATAATCGTCTTTTTGGTTAATTCACTAGTCGCAAGATTCCCTTGATGAATGGATTTATCAGCTCGTCGAAAACTGTAATCCTTGAGCATTACCCAAGCTGGTAGCTTGGGTAACAACTCGAGAAGAGTTTGCATTTCACTCAGATTCCACTTTTTAAAATTCTCACCTTTTTTATTCCAGCCAATAATTGGATCATCTTTGAATTGATGAATATAATGATCGGCACTTTTCCATCTCTCGCGACAGTGTTCTTTTCTTGGATGTTTAGAAACATGATATCCTTCTCTTTCATGCTGAGAAATTTTGGCAGCTTTAACTTTTGTTTGCCACCATTCACATTCTAAGGCGTATGAATTTAATGAAAATATACTGCAATTAAATATCGCAATTAGCTTAGAAAGATTTTGAAGCATGAATCAATTATTTCAGGCTCGTCATTCTTCTGTCAAATTACTTATTTCTGAAGAAACCTTAAGATATAATTTCGCTATTACTTCTAAAGAAATCCGTAATTCCTTTTTTATCAACACGGCTTTGGGCTGCATCTAAAACCAGTTTTTCAAATTCATCTTCGTCAGCGATAACTTGGTAACCGTTAATTTCTAGGAAAACTGCCGCAGCTAAAGCGGCTATACGTTTATTGCCATCATTAAAAGCATGATTTTTAACCAAATGGAAAAGGTAGGCAGCCGCCATTTCAAAGAGGTCTTTGTGAAAATATTCATCTCCCATGCCTGATTCTGGTTGGGAAAGAGCAGACATTAATAAGCCTTGATCTTTGACTCCATGGATACCACCAAACTCTTCAATCTGGAGCTTATGGAGAATCAGAATTTGCTCATAGGTTAAAAACTTAGGTATCGAACTCATTTGGCCAAGTTCTTCATCATTTTGCCATAACGCTTGTTAATACCTTTAGCGGAATTGATGACTTCGTCATCAGTAGCACTGCCTACTTTATCTTTAAGAAAACGAATATTGAGTCCATCCTCTTTTGGAATTACTTCAATGATGGTATCTCGATCAAGCTGATAAAGTTCAGCAATAGGTTTATCAATGATAAAACCAAGGCTAGAGCCAATAGACGTTAAGTGTTTTTTCATAATTTCACCTCTCTGTATATTATATCGGAATATTACTTTAATTGCAATAGTAATTATATTTTCAATAATATCAATAATTTGAGTTTTAAGCCTATTTTTAGGCGCTACCGGGGCGCTAAAATGCCTAAAAACAGGCAAAAAAAGATGAAAATGGACGACAACAAAACATAAAATTTCTGTTGTTAAATACTTGAAATTATTAGATAAATGCTCGGAAATTAAAGAGAACTTAAAAACTGCCTATCGGAATCCAGTCCAGGGCACAACTTTTGTGCTTTCAACTGAATTCTTACAATCGTATCCACCACCAACCAGCGGTGTTTCTCGCATAAAAAATTCTAATTCACCTTCAAGTTCATGATGAGAAATTTCTGGCGAGCAAAGTCTTTGAGAATTCAGCATAACTTTATCGATAAAATAATTTTTAGTAGACCACTTATGAGCAATGATCGTTAAGGTTTTATTTTTTAATTGTACCTTCGCTTTTTTGATCACGGGTGAACCTAGCCAATACTTATCGGTGCCGGCCTTTGGGTAAAGTCCCAGACCTGAAAGCACGTACCAAGCCGACAATGTTCCGCCATCATCGTTACCATCATAAGCGTCACTAGTAGGAGCGTAGCGAGTCTCTAAAATCCATCTCACCCAGTACTGAGTGTATTCAGGATGTGAGTGATTAAAGAGATAGGCGGCGTGGATATCGTGTTGGTTACCATGCCAGTAGTATGGACTAAAGATTAAGGCCGCACGTCGTTCAGAAGCACCACTCATGAAACGGTGAAGCTCACGGGTAAAATTTGATTTGCCTTGGAATAATTCAATTAGCCCTTGGGGATCATGAGGTACACTAAAGCGCCAATGTCTCGGACTGCCTTCAACATAAGGGCGCGACTGTTTTTTTCCTAAATCAAAATAAGTTAAAACATTCTTTTTTAAACTGGCCCATGTGCCGTCACTATTTTTTCCACGAAAATATTGAGTCTTTGAATCCCAAACCTGACGATAATTTTGTGCGTACGCTTGGAATTCTTTAGCTAATTCATTTTCACCGAGTGCTTCGGCGAGTGTGGCCGTGACGGCATCGGTCCAGCTATATTCCAAAGTTTTAGCGACCGATTCTTCGACGAGATCATTGGGACAATATTGATAAATAAGACAAACGGGATTTCGTAACGGCTTATCTTTTGGATTTTTTGCCGCCTTGATCATCAAATCAAAAGCAGTCCTCACATCAAACTCACCGATATTTTTTAAATAGGTTTCAGCAATTAGAAAGTTGGCGGGAGTCCCAAACATACTTTTCGCATCACCACCACCTTGCGGCCAACGGGGAAGTTCACCTTGAAATTTTGCCATCTCAATCAAACTTTTCACGCTATCAAGTTGAATATCAGGTGCGATAATGGTGTAGAGTGGATGAGTCGTGCGGAAAGTGTCCCATAGCGAAAGATCCGAGTAGTATGTAAAATCATGTGCTTCTTTTATCTGATGATTAAAAGCTAAGTATTGTCGATTCACATCGGTCATGAGTGTTGGCATCTGATGCGTGTGATAAAGAGCGGTGTAGAACATTTTTTTGATGTCTTTATCCGCCTCCAATTCGATTTTGCCTAAACGATGATTCCATTTATCTACGGTACTTTTTTGAATCGCTTCAAAAGACTGCGTTGCGATCTCGTGCACAAAATTTTCTTGAGCATTCTGATTAGAAACATAACTCAAGCATAATTTGAAATTCACCAAGCTAGTATTTCCAAAGTCTAAATGAATTTTTTCATTATTAAATGGCTTTACTTTGCGCGGAGCTGGCTCAACTTCAACATAAGCATAGGCCCGCAAACCACCATAACGACCAGCAAAGCTCGCGTTTTGTGTCATGGCTAATTCAAAATGCGCGGGATCTAATTGTTTGAAATAAATTTCGCTGTTTTTACTTCCACCTAACAATGTACTGGTCGGATCGAGGAGTAAATGCGCCGAAGAATTCTTTTTAAATTCGTATCGATGATAAGCACAACGCTCAGTAGCGGTTAATGAAACGCGAACTTTTTCTGAAGGTAACTCGACTTGATAAAATCCAACCCTAGCCTTCTCACTACTTTTATCTAAACGAACGCTTAAATTTTTTTTCTTTAGTTTCTTTTCACTCTTCAGTGGTAAAACTCGAATAAAACTTCCGACTCGTGCACCGGTGCCTGAGAGTCTGGCATGACCGAAACCATAAACACGTGGATGATTATCACTATAGCCAGCGGTGAAAAATGGAGCTTTATGAATGGCCTCAGGTATCCACCAACTCATGCGAGTTTCGGGACCAACTTTGACCATACCAAAGGGGGTAGTCACGGCGGGGCTTAACATGGCCTTGGACCACATTCTTCCACCCGTTCCAATCATCGGATCAACATAATGAGCAGGTTCTTTGGCCCATAGGTGCGTACTCAGTATATACACGAAAAGCGCTATAATCGATGTCATGAAAATAGTGTGGCACGAGATAATTCAGTGGTCAAAGGAGATTCAGGCACCGTTCCGACCACTTTAAGCTCTGGAGACGTGCAATCCTTACACTGTTTATACCGTTATAAAACAGAGGCTGAAATGGCCCAGTTTTGTAAGCCTTTTAGCTTCTAAAAACTTCCAAAGATACCCCCTTTATAGTATCGTGCAGCGTATTATGACCAATCGCCGAGCAATAACTATTTCTGGGCTGCTTTCTCTGGCCCTACATTCCCTCATTTTTGTGAGCTTGCCAGCTCATGAAAATACGACGTCTCAGAATGTGGGAAAGGTTGTGTATTACGGTGAAATCTATTCAGAAATCCCACAAATGAAAGTGCTCTATACTCAGCAAAAGACGAAAAAATCAAAAGCTCAGCCGGTGCTCAACGAACATGGCTTAGTGAAGAGCGAAAAACAAAAGACTGAAACTATATCGCAACATGTGGATTTGAGTATGAGCGGTTTACAAAAAAGTGCTCATGCGTACGGGCAACAAACACCGCTGGCAAAATACGCGACCTTAATTCGTGGCCTTATTGCCCAGAACCAATACTACCCAACCATTGCTAAAAAATTGCAACAACAAGGCCGCGTCCAAGTTTACTTTGAGATTGTTTATCCCAATAAAATTCAAAATATCAAAATTCATCAAGAATCATCCTACGAAACACTTAATACATCGGCTTTAAGTGCTGTCGAGGCCTTGGTTGATCTTCCGCCAATACCGGAAGAATTAAAGACTAAAAAACTAACGCTGGTTGTGCCGATTGACTTTAAGCTGATTTAATTTATGAAGTGGTTCATCGCGATCTTTATTTCATTTTCTGCCAGCGCTCAGGAGCTTTGGTACTTGGAACAATTGGAAGTTGTCGAAGGCCATATCCCAAATAAAAAAGTGGCCCCTTCAGATGCCATCATTACCACAGAAGAATTAAATGCTTTGCAAGCTTCATCAATGGACGACGTTTTAAAAAGTACCACCGCCGTTACTACACAAGGTGGTCCACGCAGTACATCGGAAGCGCCACAAATTCGTGGTCTTGATTCAAGTAAACTCTTTCTTTATATCGATGGGGTTAAACATAATTTTCGAACCGATCATTCAACCATGGTGCCGATTGATTCGAGTGAATTAAAAGAGGTTCAAGTTTTTAAATCCAATAGTTCGGTTGAGTTTTCAGGGGGGATTGGTGGAGGTTTAGTTTTAAAGACTAAAGACCCGGAAGATTATCTTCAAAGAAATCAAGTCAATGGCGCTACCGTAAAAACCGGTTTTGATTCTGTTAATAATGAAAAATTGATCAATGCTAAAATTTACGAAAAACGCAAAAAGACCAATCTCATGTTTGGTTTTACTAACCGCGAAGCGGAGAATACGGAACTGGGAAATGGGAAAGAACTAAATAATTCCAGCTACAATGATTTAACTGCACAGATGAAAGTGAATACTCAATTGTCGGCCAATAAAAAACTGACTTTGGCCGCGAGTTATTTCCAGCGAGAAGACGAAGCTCCCATTAATCCAACCTTAAATCCCCCAGGAACTTTCACTGATCTTTATTCAGATAATTTGGGTGAGAGACAAACTTACGATGTGGGATTTGAAGCGGGAAGTTTTGAAACGAAAGTTTTTGTGAATGACTATAAATTAAATAAAAAACATAAAGACAGTGGTGACGAAGAATTACGACAAATAACGACGTCAGGTTTTAATGCTAAGAAAATTTCAGAAATTGAAAAGGTAAGCATTCAAACGGGTTTAGATTTCAATCAAGATGCCCTTAAAGGTCAGTTGGCCAATGCGAATTTGGCCTCGTATCCAGGCGGGACAAGTAATGTTTTTGGCGCTTATACTCAATTGGAATTTCGTCCTCATCGTCAATGGTTAATGTCTCCAGGTGTGAGATTAAATTCCTATGAACTCAAGCCGAGCGATGCGAACATGCCAACCAATCAAGCGACAGCATTGACCAAAAAATTGTTAAATCAATTTCAAGTTTCCAAATCAACCGTCATACATGCCAATTATACTGAAGGTTTTAATGCTCCTCGAATTCAATATGCCTATCCGGATGGTTTGCACCACCGTGGTGATGGAGTCATCGTCGCAGATAATTATTTTATTCCCAATCCTAATCTCGAACATGAAACCTCTCAAACTTACGAGGCAGGTTTTGTCATGGGATTTATGGATGATTCCTTCAAGCTTTCTTATAATTATTATGTAGGTCAGATGAAAGATTATATATATCTACAAAAAATTGATCAAATGGCGGGGAGTGGAACAAATGGGACCACTCAGTTTATTAATATTCCCGATGCTGATATTGAAGGTAGCGAAATTTCTGCGCAATATTTACAAAATATTTGGGACGTGAAAGTCGCTTACACCACTGCTAAAGGTTATAACGAAACGCTGGGGATATATCTTTCAGATATGCCGGCCAATCAGTACCTTTTTGATGTTAAAATGCATCAAGATAAATACGGACTTACCATGGGATATCTTGGCATTATGACCATGGCACAGAATAAAGTGAATCCCCAAACGATAGAGCGAACCACGGCCACGCCGGGATATTTTATTCACAGTGTATTTATGAATAAAAAAATCATGAAAGACTTTAATTTAAGTCTCAGAGTGGATAATATGACGAACAAAGATTACCGAAAACACGCTTCATTTATACCGGACGCAGGTCGAAGTATTAAGCTTGGTTTAGAATATCAAATAACGAATTTCTAGGAGTTTCTATGATGTTGTTTTTAGCACTTTTCTTAAATTTTAGCAGTTTTGCGATCATTCCAGATGGCAATTATACGATTGAAAAAATCGAATGTGAAAAAGGCAAACAGGGACTTAAGCTTGGTGGTAAGTTTATGAGTTACGATATTAAACTTAAAGTTAAGGCCGATGAAATGTGGATGACAGTCAGTGCGAAGACCAATGATTGGGCGTCGTTTATTTTAAATTGCACTCAAACCAACTATGGAACCTTCAAATACACTAAAGCAAATGAATATTATGGCGAGCTAAGATTAACCGATGCTAAATGTAACGCTGATGCCTGGTCAGGCTATTTAAGAAAGAAAGCTTATGGAACGCAAGCTTTAGGTTATGCTGAGTATAAATATGCAGATAATAAATTAGTGGTTAAAAACTTAGACACTGAGATGCTTTTTTCTTGCGATAAAGATGAAGATGGTGTGCCTATTTATTATTACAAACGCGATGCTAAGCAGTAATACTTAAATTTATTAAAAAAGAGTAGAATTTCCGATTTATCTTTGAAATAATTTCTTAAAACAAGGATGTTTTATATGATTAAATTCACATTGGTAGTGTTGTCACTATTCTGTTCCTTCTTAGCTTATTCCACTGAACTTTTCATGGGACCTTATCTTGAATCTCAAACTGAAGATTCCATGTCAGTTAAATGGGAAACCAAAGAGCGTAAAGAAATGGTTTTGAAATGGGGGGATGGTAACCTTGATTTAGTCGCCAAACCTGATATTCGCAAAAGCCCGATAGGGACCTTTGTTTATATGGCCGTCATGAAGAAACTTGCCAGTAATAAAATCTATCAATATGCCATTTATGAAAATGAACAAGCGGTTACCGACACTGTAAGTTTTCGAGCACGTGTGAGTTTTAAAGATAAAGATGTTTTTCGATTCTTGGCCATTAGTGATACCCAGGAGCATCCTGAAGTTCATAAGCGATTGATCGAAGAGGGAGTCATTCCTCATTTGGAAGAAAATTTCGTCGGTGCTTTTTATGAGAATCTTGATTTTGCAATTGTCGCTGGTGACTTAGTCAATAACGGTAAAGACTATCATCAATTTAAGGAAGTTTATTTTGATCCTGCTAAAAAACTTCAAGCAAGTATTCCGTATTTTCCTGCGGCCGGTAATCATGACCGAGACTACAAGAATTTTCTTTTTTATTTTGATTTGCCCGATAATGGATTTGGTAAGGAGCGCAAGCATTGGTACACTTATAAATATTTGAATGCGCGTTTTCTTTCTATCAATACGGATAAAGGTTTTCTCAAAATTGGTCAGTTGGCTTGGGTTGATCGCGTGATGCGCTTAGCTTGTCGTGAAAAAGATGTCGATTTTGTTTTTGCGTATTATCACCACCCTTGGCATTCAGAAATGTGGCTTGATGGGAATACTCCTTATACCAAACTGGTGATGAATAAGATGCAACGTCACTTGAGAAAGTGTGGGAAGGCAGGAGCCGCTTTCAATGGTCATACTCATGCTTATTCGCGCGGTCAAAATGCTGACCAGCCGATTTATTATGTTAACATTGCTAGTGCCGGCGGAAATCTCGATTACTGGGGCGAAGATGAACAAAAAGATTATGCTGATTTTCAAAAATCTTATGATGAATACGGTTATTCAATTATTGAAGTAAGAACAGGCCCAAACCCAAGTTTTAAAATTCAAAGATTCAGTATGGGTGATGATTACGTTCAAAAAACCAATGAACTCCAGGATGAATTTTATTATCGCAAATATAACATTGCTCCCAATAAGCCGATTATTAATTTAGTGAAAGATGAAAAATCTTGTTACTTAGATTCTGGAGAGTTCATCGACCTCGATGGTGATAAATATCAAAGTGTGCAGTGGCAAATTAGCACTTTTGATTATCCTATCGTGGCTTCAGGTGGAGTCCTCTTCTCACAACCTTCTTCAACTTTCTTTGAAACACTTTTCAATCACGAAAATATTTACAACGGTGATACCTCTCGTCCAGGTTGGAGCGTACACGAAGATCGCGATACCATGGCCGGCAAAATCTATAACCGTCTCACATGGCCAAAATGGCTTGCCGCTGATGAATATACTGTTCGCGCTCGTTACCGTGATCGTGGATTAGTTTGGAGCGAATGGGCAGAACAAAATGTTTCGAAGAAACAATTAAAAGCGTGTTTATAGATTTAGCGAAGCCAACCTTTGCTTCGAAACCATAAGAAAACGCCAATGACCACACTGAGCATGGTGAGTAGACTTAAGGGGTAGCCCCATTTCCAACTGAGTTCAGGCATAAAAGCGAAATTCATACCGTAGATACCGGTGATAAGGTTTAAGGGTAAAAGGAAAACAGAGAGTATGGTTAAGACGCGAACGACTTCGTTTAAGCGATTCGACGCCATATTCGTTTTTTGTGTATTAAGCGAAACATACATATTAAGTAAACTGTTCATGCTTTCGAGTAATTCATCGGTGTAAAAGTAGAGCCGTTCGCAGCGTTCACGAATATCTTGATAGTGGGGAGGACTGAAATCCAGATGAGTACTGATTTTTGTCAGCAGATCTCTAGTCATACTCAACATACGTTTAAAAATCGCAGCACGACGTTTGAGATAATAACCATCTTCGATCATAAATGGTTTCGCTCCATGGGCCTCAAAAACTCCCATTTCTAATTCTTCAAAAAGATTTTCCGCATTTTGAATGGGTTGTTCATAAGAATGCAGAACGCCTAAAATCAAATCACTCACCAAATGTTGAATCATATTTTTGGTCGGGGCTTCAGTGCCTTGCCATTTTTGTTTTAATTTTGTGATATAGGATTGATCTTTGCGATGAATGGTAATGACAAAAGTATCACTATAAAAAATGGCAACTTTACGTGTGAGTTCGCGAAAGCTATCACCTTCTTCGCTACAATTTTCATCATATGCACGTAAGATAATAAAACCTAAATCATTAATTTTTTCAGACTTTGGTAAATGCACAGGATCAAGGCAGTCTTGTACGGAAGTAGGGTGAAGATTATATTTTAGTGCAATTTCATCCAATTCATCTTTCGTCGGCCCAATGACGTCCAGCCAATGAAAATTTTTATTTTGAGTGATTGTCTGTTGCATTTTAAATACTCACATAATCTTCGTAAATACTTTTCCCATCGTATTGTAGGGTTGATTTTATATATTTAAAAATGAAATGTAAAAAACCAAACTTTTCTTCCTGCGCAAAATGCAGTGACTCATGGATTAACGTGTCCACATCAGCTTCGTCACCAGGTGCCATACTGCCGTTTCCTGCAATCTCGTGACTAATCTTCGGGTCGTGAAAGACTTTATAAATTTTTGTGTATTTTAAAGGTGCATTTTTTCTAAAAACAAAACGATTAAAATCAGATTTGTTCCATTCCATCGGCTTCCCGTTATAAGCGCGTTCGGTTAAAACGGGATTGTGTTCTTTTTCTAAATATTTTTGAATATCTTCTTCTGTTACCAAGTCAGTGGGGTCGTAGCGGAAACCTAAAACTAAAATTTTAAATAAACTTTCACCGACACCGTAGACGGCCCCTTCTTTTGCACCTTTAATCCCATCACCATCGTCAAGTACCGCAATAATAAAACCTCTAAAGCTCGTTTTAGCAGAAGTCTGCAGGATTTCTATCAAACCATTTTCTAAATTTTTATCCATGCCTTTGACCACTAGCTGAGAAAATTCTTTGGGCAAATAAACCAAGGCCCCATCAACGACACCGCCGACCATAATACCTAGAGCGAGAGGGCGTCCGGTTAAGACACTTTGTGTGGCACCGCTAAGAGCACCGAGAGTGACAGCATGTTGAAGTTCTCCGGCCACCATACTGCTCGCCATGATTGAGCTAAGTAAAATTCTTCGAGGTGAATTATTAACAACTTGTTGACTCCATTTTTTGCCGTAACGAAGAGCGTGAATACTATCGTAAGTAAGAGAATAGCCAATGACGCCAGCGTAAGGATTGGCAGTGATGATAGTGCTTGCTGTTCCGACAGCTAATCCAGCCAAGCTTTCAGGAGTGAAGGTCGTTTTAAAAAATTGAAAGCTCTGATGGAGTGCTCTTAAGTTTTTAGAATCTCCATAACGAATTTCTTTATTTCCTTTGTTAAAGAAAGTTTTTCCATTTAACCAAGGTCTATCCGTGAAAGCGTCTGAAATTTTTTCGGCGTTTTCAATAATTTCTGTTCGAGTTGGTATTTTTCTTTTGAACTGATAACCAATTTTGCTCTCTACCAAGTCCTGATTCTTATTGACCCAATGTCGCATGGCCTGAAGCATTTGATCATCTTCCTCACTGATCAGTTTGTTAAACTGGAACTCGCGAAGAGCTTCAAATATTTCATCGCGATAATGATGAGTAAACGAAGGCGTTAATAAATAGACTTTTGTGCCATATTCAATTTGTCCGGTAGGGATTTTATTTTGCAATTGATGATTCAGAAAATCTAAAAAAGGAATTTTATAGGAGAGCTTTTGAATCGTGTTATAGAGAGGAACGGTTTTGTTGGCAATTTCTTCAACATCCACATCTGGTGAAATCTTGATCAATTTTTTTTTACGCGGACGAAGTGTATAGTCAAAATAACCGTCAGTTTGATAGAGCTCGCGGTCGGCAACTTCTTGGTTAGCGAGGAGCTCAAGATATTCATAGTTATAATCCACTAACATCCGACGCACACGACTTTTATTGAGTTTTTGAAACTTAGTTGCAGTGAAATTTTTAGTAATGAACGGTTCCACAATTAAATTTGAAAAGTGTTCGAGCACGCTGCGACCTTCTGGCAAAGTCGCTAATAGATTATATTTTTGAATGTGTTGAATATCTTTCAGTCTATCCCAACGTCCATTTTTTAAAAGTTTTGGCTTCATGGCCATCGCCGTGCCGTAGAGTGAATATTCAATGACATCGATACGATTTAATTGTTTTTTGAAATCTTTGTCAGCAGCAGCCGTTTTTTCAAGTTCTTTTAAAAAATTCGCAAAGTTTTCGACGGAATTGTGCTTCACAATATTGAGGATGCTTTGATATTTTTCATATCGGTTTTTTTGTAAGACCAGTGTGACCTGATCAATAAAGTCATCCACGATCAAATCCAGACGCATGCCAGACTTATTTTCGACGATGGCACGGTGATTATCGATGTTTTTAAGTTTTTCTTGATCATATTGGGAATAGACGAGGATTTTCTGGAAATAAGGATTATTCCAGTGTTTAAGGACCTGTCCGTGCGCCAACTGGCAAACGAACACGAGGCATATCCATGCCGCGTTAACAAAAAACTTCATGTTTTTCTCGTTGTTACAATTTATCTTCTCTTAAATTTTAACAAATACTGAACAAAAAAACATGGAATATTTGTAGTGGTGTAGTGATTAGGTCTTCTTCTTCGTGCTTTGTGTTTCTACCATCTTCTTGTAATCGCTCATCATCTCTTTTGAGTCACTTTTCATTTTGTTTTTAGTTTCTTTGAGCGCTAAGGAGACAGCTTTTTCTAGACCACGGAGATCTGGCTTATTGATAAAATCGAAGGCCCCATATTGCATAACTTCTAACATTAAATCTTCAGCACCGTGGCCCGTGAAAACGATAAAAGGCATTTGATGTTTGTTTTTACGTGCTTGTTTTAAAAACTCGACACCATTCATGATGGGCATCCGAATATCAGTGATGACACAATCCACTTTGGTTTTGTTTAAAATTTCGATTGCAGCTGCTCCATTCTCTGCCATTAAAATTTTTTCGCTTAAATCAGTCAGCATGTCGCGAATATTGTCTGCTACATCTTTTTCATCTTCTACCAAAAGTAAAACACCTTTATTTCCCATATCAGCTCCTATAACTTTGACTTGCCTTTATACGGATTTTTTCTTACCACCATTGTTCGTTGTGGTATTGATGGCTGTTCTGCTGCTTCATTATCGGCCACAGCTTTATCAGCAGATGTAACATCATCCGCATTTTCTACAATATCTTCAGTTTTATTATTTTTAGTATCGAGAAATTGTTGAAATACGTCATGCGGACTTGGAATCAGTTTATTCACAAATTTACGCAGAATACTTAAGTCTTTATCATCCAAACCGTGAATAAAGCCCATGTATTGATTGCCGTAAGGGGAATTATGAATTTCATAAATCGGTGGAATAATCGAAACGAAAAAACGAATAGGGAAGTTAAAAACTAAAACGACGTACAGTGGAATTTTCCTTTTGGAATAGAAGGTCACCACATGCTCACTAAGCGATGAAATTTTTACTTTATAATCGATTTCGACCAAACGGTGATTATCTTGAATTTGAAATTTATATTCATTAGCGGCCTTATTTTGTTCGGTTCTTTTTGCTTCATGAATTTTTAAAAACTCAGGAATTAAACTGTGCTCGATAGACTGAGCATCGGACAGCATATGTTGATAACCAAAAGCTTGTCTCACGGCTTCGGATTTCGAAGGGTTATTGAACATTAATATAATCGGTTCGTAGTCGCCCATATGTTTTATTTGATCAATAATAATTTTTAGGTCTTGTGGTGTGTTTTTCTTTCCATGTTCTTCATAGCCAGTTTGATAAAAGATAATTGAAGGTCTATCCATGACGACAATATTATGATTGTCTGTAAACTCACTAATGAAATTCACATGACAAGGAACTTTCGAATTAAGTTCAATAATCTTTTCAGTTGAGTCTAAACGATGGTCAACAATACAAATGCTTCCCACTTTAGGGTTAAACTGTGGCTTAAAATTTTCTATCCAAGTTTCCACCGTATCTCGCCGCAAGTGCTCCTCTGTCGGAGTGTCCCATGGGCCAGGATAAGGTAATAAGAAGTCTATATTGAAAATATGATCATAGACCCGTGCATTTTGATTGAGAAAATAACTATTAATATTTTTCAAATAAAAACCTTCAAACAAATTGGATTGAATGGTAAGCGCATCATCTTCAAATTCAATGTCTGTATCGATACTGAGTTTATCCGCGTTCACCGAAACAATACTGGATAAAACTTGAATATTGGCTTCACAGTCAATTCCTGGAGCTGTCGCGAATTGTCGAAATCGAATCGGATCTTCAAAGGCCATAAAAAAAACATCGGTCAAAAAAATATCGACATCTAGCCCCTTAATAAACGTATAAACAATCCCACTATCCAGTAAAAAAAGATTTTGTTCGAGTTCTTCCTTGGATTTAAAAAGAGCGACGAAAGGAATCGAGCGCAGTTCTCGATTTTTTCTTAAAAAATTAAGTGCCTGGGCGAAGTGTCCAAGATCATGCTTGAAGTTCACAAAGTCGAAAACAACTAGGTGAGGATGCTCTTTCACTATCGCCGAATAAAAATTATTGTCAAAAGAATGTTTGTGTACCGAGAATGCTTTCGGGTCGATCGTTTTATAAAATCTTTGCATAATTTCAAAGAACTCATCATCATTACCATAATAAAGGGCAACTTTTTTATTATTGGTCATGCTTCAGCTTCTTCGGGTCACAAAAACTTTTGACAAAAGCGCGTATAACATCAGGATCAAATTTTACGGTAAATTCACGCTGTGGTATCACGGTACGAAGGCCGTCTAGTGGCATAATTTTTTGTTGAGCAATAATATCGACAAAATAATTGGCCAGCGAAACAATTTTGGCCAAAGGATAAATTTTAATTCCGGTCAGCTTCTGAGGGAAACCTTCACCATTAATATATTCATGATGTTGTAAAACAATCAGTTTTACCGGCTCATTAATGAGCGGGTAATTATCGAGCATTTCATAACCCAAGCGTGGGTGCTCTTGGTACTTGGCGAGCTGGACCTTATTCATTGATTCTGGAGCCATTTTTTGTAATTCTGGTGGCAATTTTAGTTTCCCAAGATCATGCAGCATAGCCCCCATAACTACCGTCTCTGTAGTCACCGGGCTATTCCAGCGTAGATTTGTACAAATGGCCGAAGCAAAAAATGAAATAAGAAATTGATGAGAATAGTTTGCAGGATTCACTTCTTCGAAGTTGCACATTAATTTGTAGAGATCTTTTTCTTTTTTGATGATAGAGAAAACATTATCACAAAGTTTTTTGCCTTCATCGATAATCTGCGGTTTTAATCCGTAAGAGCTGACCTCTTCTAAATACTTTTCGACAGCACTTTTGGTGGCCGCAACCTTAATGGAAGAGCGAATATTTTCTTTATCGATTAATTTTTTAAGAGTGGCATTAATAAAATTAATGTAGGTCCCACGATCTTTTGTTTTAAAATATAGCGCGTCAGTGCCTTTTTCTAAGTACGTCATAATGCGTTCTTTATCGAAGCTATCACCCTTATGCAAAACCTTAATATATTTATTTTTTGAGAGCCTTACGTAGTGATCAAAAATTGTTTTTTTACCCGAGACGAATTCGTTGATCATAATTTTAGTAAATTGTTCATCCGGAATATTTTCTGGTGAACCTGTTTCAGTTTTAGTTTTTTGCTCAGGATTTTCTGAAATCTTTTTCCAATTCTCATGTTGATGACTTTCTTCAAGAAGATTAATCAGCTTATCGCAAGGATATGGTTTATATAAAATCTTATCGACACCTAAGCTGAACATTTCTTCTTCAGTAAAATCTAGATCTTTTAAGTTTTTTTTATCGGCAAAAGTGAAAATGACTTTTACGTTGGGATAATTAAATTGAGTATATTTTAAAACTTCAAAGCTTGAATTTTTCTGAATTTGATGATCGATAATAATCGCCATGACTTTTTTTGTTTCATAGAGCGCTAACTGTGCTTCTTTACCATCCGGGGCATGTAGGACTTCAAAACCTTTGTTTTTTAGTTGCGCTGTCAGCTCGCCTGCGAAGGTATCGTCAGGTTCAGCCAAAATAACTTTTAAGGCCACTGTAACCTCCGTAACTAATAAAAAGACTTCGACACCACTTACTCGGTATACTCAAAGTTTTAATAACCTAGGTTAGACATAAGCTGAGTTAATTATTCTTAACCCGGCGCATCTGTTAAACCATTGATCCATTAACTATTAGTTTCAGAAACCACTTCCACTATCTCATTACAGTTGGTAAACGTTTCTCTATGAAGACTTCCTTTTACCAATACACCTTGCTTGAGCTCCAGCAGCTTTTCGGCCAACATAAATTACCGCCTTCAGGACCTTCCAAGCTTTTTAATTGGCATTATAAAAAACGCCAAACTGAAATGTGTCAGGTGGATGTGGCGAAGATGTCATTGGTTTTTTTACGTTCAAATCTGACTTTCGATTTGCCAGAAATTGATACGGTGAAATTATCTGAGGATAAAACAGTCAAATTTTTATTCAAATTACATGATGGTCAGAAAGTTGAAACGGTTCTTATTCCGTTCAACGGAAAATATACCGTTTGTCTCTCGTCGCAAGTCGGCTGTGCTATGAAGTGTAATTTTTGTTTTACCGGCACCCAAGGACTCAAGCGTCACTTGAGCACGGATGAAATCGTAGGACAATTTTTGGGAGCACAGAAGTGGTTAACGCAAAATCGCCCGGAAGATGATCGAGTATTAAACATTGTTTTTATGGGGCAGGGGGAACCTTTACATAATTTTGATGCCGTTAAAAATGCTTGCGAGATTTTTTTGAGCCAACACGGTCTGAGTATTGCTTGTCATAAAATTACTGTTTCAACAGCGGGTTATTTACCAGGATTGTTGCGATGGAAAAATGAAATGCCGAATGTGAACTTGGCCCTTTCTTTACATTCGCCTTTCAACCAAAAACGAAATGAATTAATTCCGCTAAACCAGCGTTACCCGTTAGAAGAAGTGCTCAAGGTCATTAATGAAATCCCATTGGATCGTAAACGTTTTGTCACTTACGAATATTTATTGGCCAAAGACTTTAACGATAGCGAAGAAGATGCACATGCGACGGGGAAGTTACTCGAAGGAAAAGAAGCTTATCTCAATTTGATTCCATTTAATCCTTATCCTGGTGATAAATACCAGCGCCCTTCACGAGAAAGTATTATTAATTTTAAAGCGGTTTTAGATACCTATAAAATTCCAACCCTCATTCGTGTCACGAAAGGGGACGAGATCTTAGCAGCTTGCGGCCAGCTTAATTCTCTAAAATAATTTTTCGATAATATTCTTTGTATATAGTCGAATTTTTAAGTTCGCTCATCAAGTCACGGAAGTTTGTTTCAAGCCATTTACTTAAAATCTCTTGAACACCCTTGTCTAATTCAACTTGGTTGTTCAAGATGAGTTCATAAATTTCATCAAATTCGTTCTGAGTTGGAATTCCGTTCCCATTTTGTTTAGTGAGGGTCCACTGGGGTGGCCGTTGTAAATTCATGCGGGCCATATCGAAATGGGCCTTTAATTCAGAATTTGCTTCAACTTTTTTATTGTTTTGGACGGCCTTGAGGATTTCTCGTTCTAATTCTTTTCCTAGATTAAAAAATAATTTGGATTCAATGACAAAAGCTGCAGCAGCAAATGAGGTTTTCTTAGTAGGTTCTTGCTTGATTTTTTCAAGCACGGCCGTGTAACGTTCACTCGCTTTTATTGTTGACCAATATTCTACTTTTACGTCTAAAATTTTTAGAGCTTGTTCAAATTCAGTTTTCTTAGAAGCAAAGTAAAAACCTTGAGCGGTAGCTTGAGATTTGTTTTCAAGCAGTTGTAGGTCGATAAGTTTATTTTTGATTAACGATTTATACATTTTTTTAGGTGAAAGCGTTTTTATATAATTATTTTCTTCCAGTCCTGCATCCAGTAAATGGGCAGCTTCAGTGGCACAGTTATTAACGATAAATTTATAACTACCTTCGTAACTCCAATAATTTCGAAGTGTGGTCCAGATAAAGTTTTCTTTTTCCGCTTCATTCATTTTGATCGGAAGACTGATCAAATTACGTAATTCTTCTTTGGTGTATTCTGTGACAACTTCAGGCAAAGGCAACAGATAAAGCCGTGACGGATATTTACCCATCAAACCTTTAAAACTATTAACTGTTATGTCTTGAATGTTAGCGCGGTAGCTGAGAATAACGTGATGAGCGACATCTTTTCGACAATCCGGTCCCACCGTCTCACGGAGAGGTGAACAAACAATAAGACGGAACATCGCATGGCCCCAACGACTCATTATCGCATCACCTTCGTCAGCAAAGAAATAGTGAATTTCGGCCACGCGTTTTGGATCAATATCGACTTTAAATCTCAAATCGTATTGAGGGTTACGCGAATTGAATAAAACTTGCGTAGAGAACGAACACTCCGCTTTTTGAATTTTATTTTCACCAAAGTTTGCTTGAAAATATTTAGCGTAGTCAGGATGATGACAAGCATAGCTTGGATTTATAACATAATTTTCAAAATTAACTGAAAAATTTTCTTTCAAATTTTTAAATTCGTAAGGATTCACACTTCTTGATTCGAGTTTATTTTTTGAGCGCCAGGGACCTTTATAGAGACCAAAGGTACTTAGATAATAAAACCAATGATTGGAGCGATCGAACCCCGCTAAACGCTTAAACTGAAATTTATCCGAGAAATCATTAATATCATCTAGATAGTGTGACCACTCATGAATAAAAGTCGCTTGTGTCTGCGTATACATATTGCCGTAACCACACTCAAATGTCTGGGCCGCTTCCGGTCCTTTTAAAATGTGTTCGATGAAGTTGTCGTGAATGCGAATATTTTTGCTTAAAGGATTGTATTCCCCATAAGTGATCTTTTTGGCTTTTTGTTTTTTCTTTGTTTTTTCCGTCTCTTCAGTTGTGACTTTCGGACACCCCGGGGTCGCGAAGTGTGGGCTTAATTTTTTAAAAATAATTTTCAGGTCAGCAT